>NZ_AP026978.1:6811901-7431165 GCF_027924405.1 Nocardia sputorum
GCCGTGCTCAAATGCACGCCGCTCGGCGGCGTTCGCCGCGCCCTGCAAGTGGCGGAGGCGGCGGGACTCCCCTGTGTGGTCTCCTCCGCTCTGGAGACCAGTGTCGGGCTCGCCGCGCAACTGGCGCTGGCCGGCGCGCTCCCGGAACTCGATTTCGCCTGTGGCCTCGGCACTTTGAGCCTGCTCACCGGTGACGTGACGCGGGGATCCCTGCGTGCGGTCGATGGCTACCTCCCCGTCCTGCGCACCCCACCCGAGCCGGAACCGGAACTGCTGGAGAGCCATCGCCACCCCGACGCCGAGCGCACCGCATGGTGGCAGGATCGCTTGGCTCGCGTCAGTGCGCTGCTCTCTCAAAGTACAAAGCGGCCTGGATGATTGGGGCGGCAATCGATCTCAACGGGGTGCGCATCTGCGGTGGTATCCCGATGTGCTGGGTCGGGTTCGGGCGATGGCGGAGGGCGGAGGGCGGAGAAAAGAATTCGCTGAACGATGGAACCGATCGGGGTGCTTCGACGTCCAACCAGATGAAGAACCAAAGATTCAACTGGGGGTGAGCGATGACGAAGTACGCGAAGAACATCGGGACGATCGCGGGTGGGGTGCTGACGGTCTTGATGACTACTTGTGTGGCATTGCCCGCCGCCGACGCGGCGCCCGGGCCGGGCAACGCGAACTGCCACGTGGACGCCGTGAAGGCCATGAATCCGCACAATTCCAAGGGCACGCCGACCGACATCGTCGGAAAGGGCAGTATCAAGTGCACGGCGGACATCGACTCGCTGTACATCGATGTCGAACTCCAGCGCAAGGAGGGTGGGAGCTGGAAGCGGGTCGCTGGCGGTCACAACGAGGCCACCAAACCCACCGCGGGGACCAAAATCGTTGCCCAAGGTGCCACCACCTGCGCGGACGGAGAGTACCGGACGGCTGCTCGCGGGGGCGGCGTGTACGGGGGAGTACCCTCTCAATCCTCGGCGTGGAAGTACTCGGACACGGTGGTGAATCCGTGCGGTAAGTAGTGCCGAGGCGGGCAAGGTTCGAGTGGGCTGGGAGGCCGGGGTGAGTGGGACGGAATGGGAGATGTTCTGCTCGGAGGTGTTTGCCATCGCCGAGCGTTACGCCATCCAGATATTTTCGAATCCCGGCACCCTGGTGCTCTCCAGCGGATCCTCGTCCACGGAAGCCGAAGCACGCGGGGCCAATCCACACATCGAACTGGTGGATATGGGCGACGCCGCGGTGCGCATCGAAACGGGCTGGTGCGTCCGCGCCGTCGCCGACTACGAAATCCAATTCGAGGACAAGCCGTCCCAGGCGGCCGCGGCGGTCGAGGCGATCATTCTCGGGGGCGCCGAAGAGTATGTGATCGTCGATGACGACGACCGGTGGGTGGCGTTCGGGTGGTGTATTCGGGGCAAGGATTCCCTGATGTCGCAACCCCCGCACATCACCTCGGGACGAAAGGCGGTTCGTCGGCTCCTGCCGTGGCGATCGGCGTGACCGTGCGGTAAGTAGCTCGACCAAGCCGACCCAGCTGCCGTCGGTGCAGCGTGCCCAGCCGTGGAGTCGGCCGGGCACGGTGGCGGTCGAATCGAGGCCACCGACCTTCACGCGCATCGGCACCTTGTCGCGTCCGAAGCCGTTGGGTGGAACGGTGGGGATGGCTTTGGATAGGCGGCGGGCTCAGCCGATCCGCACGCCACAACCGAGCATCGTGGTGCGCAGCAGCAACGCCGCTTCCGGGCCGACGACGCCGTCGACGAGTTCGACGTACCGGTCGCAGAATTCCGGGCCGTGCGCGGCCACCGACCCGGGCGCGGACTCCAAGTGATGCGCCAGTTCGTGCAGGATCACCAGTTCGCGCAGCGCCCAGGCGGTGCCGCCGGTGTGCAGCGGAACCGCCAGGACGTTCCCGGCCGCCTCGTAGTGCGCGGCGGTCGCCCCGGCGCGCGAGCGGACGCGCACCGCCACGGCGGCCCGCTCCCAGCGCGCCCGTACCCAATTGAGCGCCAGCACCTTGTCCGTATAACTCTGTACGGATTCCACCGAGGCGAAGCGGCGCTCGATCGGCAGCGTGAGCTGCGAACCGTACAGTTCGACGGTGCGCGCACCGTGCTCGTCCGCACGATCGAACACCCCGCGTACCAACTGCTCGGCGTCGTAGACCTTGGCGCGCTGGCTGTCGCGCACGGTCATCGCTGCGCGAGCGGTCGCGCGGCGGCGAGCAGCAGCCGATCGCCCGCTCGCGCCGACGGCACGCGGTTATGGCCGCCTCGCCCACCGCACGTGCTGTTCACGCTGGTCAACTGCTGCCCTCAGAGGAGGTCAACCTCGCACGGGCAGCGGGGAGTTCGGGGGAGGTTCCGATCCGGGCGGCCCTGCCCGCGCGGTCCCCCGCCGCCCGTGCCGCGGCAGAATGCCCCGCCGACGCCTGCGGCCCACGCCAGGTGCCGCGCGCCTCCGAGGTCTTCGCGTAGAAGTCGGTGAGCTCGATTTCCTTGTTCCGCAGAGCCAGCGCGGTCCCGGCCGCATCGGCGTCCCGCGGCAACACCTCGGCTTCGACCTCCGCCTTCACCTCGGCCAGCCGCCGCCCGATCCGCGCGGCGAACGCCATCTGGAAATTCAGGCGCGCCGTCACACCCGCGACGGGCGCCTGCACCCGCCGCCGGACCTGGCGACCCCACCGCTTCTCCACCACGATCTTCTCGACCGTGGCCGATCGATACGCGCCCGATTTGATGTACTGGTCGGACGCGCGCACCATCTGCACGAGCAGGCTGGCGTACAGCGCTTCGCAAGTATCGATATCGGAGTCGAACCCGTAGGCGTAGACCTGCGTCGAAGTCCGGGCGACATCGCAGCGCACGTCGTTCGCCGCCGCGATCGCGACGAACAGCTGAACGTAGGTACGCAACCCGCGTTTGCCCGGCTCGCCGATCGGAATGATCCGCTGCACCGGCGTCGGCCTGCGCTCACGCCCCGCGATATGCGCCCGCGCCACCGCGAGATCGATGGACGACTTCGTCGCCAGCCGCTGAGCAGCGGCGAGAAACGCCTCGGCCTCGTGCTCGTTGTCGGTCGATTCGGCCTTGCGCAGCAGCCCACCGATGCGTGTGAGCATCCGATCGGGAACCGCGTTCGGCGAAGACATCGCGCCCAGCCTAGTGGGCTCAGCCGAACAAGGCCCGACCGCGGCACCGCGCCGACTCGAGCGCACCGCCCCGCCGCCGCGCGGGCTCGACTTCGCGCCACCGTCCCGCACGCTGGATCGACACCATGTATCTTGCCTTGTGCACCGGCAGGGTGTGCTGCCGCTCACGAATGATCCTGGAGTGTTTGCGATGGCTGTTAAGAAGGTGACGTCCCTACGTTCGTCGCTCGTGCCACGGGCCGCGGTGGCGGTCGCTTCGGTCGGGCTGCTGACCGCGACGTTCACCAGCGCCTGCTCCAGCGACAGCGGCGGCAGCCCGACCAGCCAGAACCTCACCGGTCGCGGCCCGATCACCTACGTCGAGGGCAAGGACACCACCGAGACCGGCGCGGTCAAGCAGCTGATCGAGCGCTGGAACGCCGCGCACCCGGACGAACCGGTGACCTTCAAGGAACAGTCGAACGACGCCTCGCAGCAGTACGACGACCTGGTCGAGCACATGCGCTCCAAACAGTCGAACTACGACGTGGTCGCCCTCGACGTGCCGTGGACCGCCGAGTTCGCCGCCAAGGGCTGGATCCAGCCGCTGAAGGACTCCTTCGCCATCGACACCAGCGCGCTGCTCTCCCCGCCGGTCGCCAGCGCCACCTACAACAACACCCTCTACGCCGCACCCCGCAACACCAACGGCGGCCTGCTGTTCTACCGCAAGGACCTGGTGCCGAACCCGCCCAAGACCTGGAACGAACTGCTGGCCCAATGCCCCATCGCGCGCCAGCAGAACATCGGTTGCTACGCGGGCCAGTTCGCCCCCTACGAGGGCCTGACGGTCAACGCGGCCGAGGTGATCAACGCCTACGGCGGCAGCTTCGTCGGCGCCGACGGCAAGACCCCCACGGTGAACAGCCCGCAGTCCCGCGCCGGGCTGAAGGTCCTGGTCGACGCCTACAACAACGGCGACATCCCCAAAGAGGCCATCACCTTCAAGGAGCCGGAGTCCAGCAACGCCTTCGCACAGGGCAAGCTGATGTTCCTGCGCTCGTGGCCGTCCACCTTCGGTGACGTCGGCGGCGAGGCCTCCGCCGTGAAGGACAAGTTCGCGGTCGCCCCGCTGCCCGGCGAGAACGGCGTCGGCGCCTCCACGCTCGGCGGCTACAACGCGGCAATCAGCGCCTACTCCAAGAACAAGGCCACCGCGCTGGACTTCCTGCGCTTCCTGATCAGCGAGGACGCGCAGCACATCGTCGCCGCGGGCGCGCTGCCCTCGGTGCGCGCGTCGATGTACGACGACCCGGCGCTGATCGCGAAGATGCCGTACCTGCCCGCGCTCAAGGACTCCATCGCCAGCGCGGTGCCGCGCCCGGTAACGCCGTTCTATCCGGCGGTGTCCAAGGCCATCCAGGACAACGCTTATGCTGCGTTGAACGGAACCAAGTCCGTCGACGACGCGATCACCGGCATGCAAAAGGGCATCGAAACCGCCGGATCGTGAGCGGTTGAGCGCAACGGACCCGACGAACCCGCAGGAGAGAAACGGTGTCGGATCCTTCGGGAACGGCGACTAGCGTGCCGAAAGACGACGAGTTCGTTCCGGCCAGACGCGGCTTGGCCGCCAACCTGGCGCTGGAACTGCGACGCGCCGGGAAAGCCTGGTTGTTCGTCACGCCCGTGCTGATCGCGCTCGCGGTCGTCATCGGGTACCCCGTGATCCGGGCGCTGTGGATGTCCTTCCAGAAGGACCCGGGGCTCGACCCGGCGACCGGCATGTTCGTCGAGGGCGGCAACGCCGGATTCGCCAACTACACACACTGGCTGCTGCAACAGTGCCAGGTCGCGACCGGCGAGACGGTGGCCTGCCCGACCGGCAACCTAGGCTCGCAGTTCTGGCTGGCCATCGGAACCACCCTGTTCTTCACGGTGGTGACCGTCGCGCTGGAAGCGACGCTCGGCCTCGGCATGGCCATGGTGATGGGCAAGACCTTCCGCGGCAGGGCGCTGCTGCGCGCGGCCGTGCTGATCCCCTGGGCCATCCCGACCGCCGTCACCGCGCGGTTGTGGGAGTTCATGTTCCAGTACGACGGCGTGGTGAACCGCGTCCTCGGCACGCACATCCTGTGGACCTCCGACGCGTGGCCGTCCCGGTTCGCGGTGATCGCGGCCGACGTCTGGAAGACCACGCCGTTCATGGCGCTGCTGCTGCTGGCCGGTCTGCAAGTGATCCCGGCCGACGTGTACGAGGCGGCGCGCGTCGACGGCGCGTCGGCCTGGCAGCGGTTCACCCAGATCACGCTGCCGCTGCTGAAACCGGCCCTGCTGGTCGCGGTGCTGTTCCGGACGATGGACGCGCTGCGGATGTTCGACCTGCCCGCGATCATGACGCTGGGCAATCCGTCCACTCGGACGGTGTCGATTCTGGTGGTCGATCAGGTCCGGCAAGGCCCCAACAGTGCGGCCGCGCTGTCCACGATCACCTTCCTTTTGATCTTCGCCGTGGCGTTCGTGCTGGTGAAGGTGCTGGGCGCCAACGCGGTTCGCACCCAGGAAGAACAGCGGGAGGCGCACTGATGTCCGTGCAGACGGTGCAGAAGCCGGTGACCGACGAGTCCGCCGCCCAGCCGATCCCGTGGACCAAGCGCCTCGGCTCCGCGCGGGTGTACCTGGGTGCGCTGATCGTGCTCGTCTGGGGTCTCGCGCCGTTCTACTGGATGGCGGTCACCGCGTTCCGCGACCCCGACTACACCTTCGACAACACCCCGTGGCCGACGCACGTCACGCTGGAGAACTTCCGCAACGCGTTCGACACCAGCCGCGGCAACGACTTCGGCAAGGCGCTGGTCAACAGCATCGTCATCGGTTCCATCACGACGGTGATCGCGCTGGCGATCGGCGTGATGGCCGCGTACGCGCTGGCCCGGCTCACCTTCCGCGGCAAGTACGTGGTGTCCGGCCTGATCCTCAGCGCCTCGATGTTCCCGGTCGTCGTCCTGGTGACCCCGCTGTTCCAGCTCTTCACCAGCCTCGGCTGGATCGGCCGGTACCAGGCGATGATCATCCCGAACATCTCCTTCGTACTGCCGATGACGGTCTACATCCTCGCGTCCTTCTTCACCGAACTGCCCTGGGAGCTCGAAGAAGCCGCGCGGATCGACGGCGCCACCAAACTGCAAGCCTTCCGCCTGGTGATGCTGCCCTTGGCCGCTCCCGCCGTGTTCACCACCGCGATCCTGGCGTTCATCGCGGCGGTCAACGAATACCTGCTCGCCCGTTTGCTTTCCAGCGACAAGACCGAGCCGGTCACCGTCGCGATCGCCCGCTTCTCCGGCAACAACCCGCTGGTGCAGCCGTATGCCGCGATCATGGCGGCGGGCACGATCGTCACCATCCCGCTGGTCATCATGGTCCTGCTCTTCCAGCGCCGCATCATCTCCGGCCTGACCGCGGGCGGCGTCAAGAGCTGAATCTTTTGGCAGCGCCTGCGGCGCTGCGTGTTCGCGGCCCCTTGATGGCTCGTGTTCGGGCGACCGCCGCTTGCTCCTTCGTCGCCTACGCGGCGGCCGCCCGAACACGAGCCGGGCCGCGAACGGCACATGCTCGGTCTCGCTTCGCTCGAAACCAGTAGTTGGGGCTATCTGGTTGCGTCAGGTGCCAACCACTCGGCCTAAGGGTCGCGGTGGCGTCATCTTCCGCGGCCTTCTGGGACTCGACGAACCGAGAACGCGCTCGGGTACGGCGTGTCGATCGTCCGGAAAGTGGAAAGCCGGTGGGGAACGAGCGGGGTAAACTCTGCGTTCGACGCTCTTTTCCGTTCGTTCGTGCAGGTGAGTTCGTCCGACGCTCCGGGAGGAGATGATCGTGAGCTCGTTCCGCAGACCGCGAGAACGTAGACGCGGCGCCAAGGGGGGACCTCCGACCGCGCCGTATGCCTCGATCGCGGGCTGGACGGAGCGGCCGGGTGCGACGGAGCGGAACGCGCGGGCACGACGCGAACGCGCGGCGGCCCGCCGGAAATCGCGGCTGCCCGCTCCGCGCCCGGCGGAGCCGGATCGTCCACCACGGAGCAGGGCCGAACGCTTCCGCCGCCTACTGCTCGCCTTGTTCATCCTTTTCGGCGTGGTGCCCGCGCTGCTGTCCGTCCTGGCGTACTGGAGCGCCGAGATACCGGATCCGAACGCGGTGCAGACGAATCAGATCGCCACCGTCCTCGCCGCCGACGGCAGCACGGTCCTCGCGAAAATCGTTCCGCCGGATGGGAAACGGACGCCGGTTCCATTGTCCGAGGTGCCGCGGCCGGTGCGCGACGCGGTGCTGTCGGCGGAGGACCGCAATTTCTACACCAATCCCGGATATTCGACCTCCGGCTTCCTGCGCGCCGTGCGGGACAATCTGCTCGGGAAGGACAACGCGGGCGGCGGCTCCACGATCACCCAGCAATACGTCAAGAACGCGTTTCTCGGCTCCGAGCGCACGGTAACCCGCAAGCTGCGGGAGCTGATCATCGCGGCGAAGATGGCGCGACAGTGGAGCAAGGACGACATCCTCGCCGCGTACCTGAACACCATCTACTACGGGCGCGGCTCCTACGGCATCGCCGCGGCGGCCAAGGTCTATTTCGACAAGCAGGTGAACCAGCTGACCCTCGCGGAGGGCGCGGTGCTCGCGGCACTGATCCGGACGCCCTCCATCCTTGACCCGGAAACCCACCTCGCGGATCTGAAGGCGCGCTGGCGCTACGTGCTCGACGGCATGGTCGAGATGGGCGTGCTGGCGCCCGGCGACCGCGACGCCGCCACCTTTCCGCCGATCATCCCGCTGACCCGGATTCCGGACGAGGACGTGGCCCGCGGTCCGGAGGGCCTGATCCGCAACCAGGTGGTGCGCGAGTTGCGCGACTCCGGCATCAGCGAACGCGACTTGAACAAGGGCGCGTTGCAGATCACCACCACCATCGACACCAGGGCCCAGCAGGCGGTCCTGGACGCGGTGCGCGACCGGCTCGGTGCGCAGCCACCCGAATTGCGCGCCGCGGTGGTATCGATCGATCCGCGTTCCGGAGCGGTGCGCGCGTACTTCGGCGGCTATGACGGCCTCGGTTTCGACTTCGCGCAGGCGCCGTTGCAGACCGGTTCGGCGTTCAAAGTCTTCGCGGCGATCGCCGCGCAGCAGCAGAGCATCCCGCTGTCCCGCGTGCTGGACAGCTCCCCGGTGACCGACCGGGGCACCCGGATCACCAACGTCGACGGCGAGTCGTGCGGCAAGTGCACCATGGCCGAGGCGCTGAAACGCTCGCTGAACACCAGCTTCTACCGGTTGACCATGACGATGTCCGACGGTCCGCAGGCCATCGCGGAGGCGGCGCACGCGGCGGGCATCCCGAAGGAACTGCCGGGCGTGCCGGGCAAGACCCTGACCGAGGAGGGCGGGCGACCGCTGAACGGGATCGTGCTGGGGCAGTACTCGGTTCGCCCCATCGATATGGCCTCCGCCTACGCCACGATCGGCGCGTCGGGCGTCTACCACCAGCCCTATTTCGTGCAGCGAGTGGTGACCGGTGACGGGCGGGTGCTCCTGGATCGCGGCGGCGACAAGGTCGGCGAGCAACCGCCCGCGGGCGAGCAACGTATCTCCCGGACGATCGCGGAAAACACCGCCGAGGCAATGCTTCCCATCGCGGCCTACTCCAACGGGCACGCGCTGAAGAACAACCGTCCCTCGGCCGCGAAGACCGGTACCACACAGCTCGGCACCAGCGACCTGAACAAGGACGCGTGGATGATCGGTTTCACCCCGTCGCTGTCCACGGCGGTATGGATCGGCACCGAGCAGTCACAGCCGATCCGCACCGCGCGCGGAGCCGACATCTACGGCTCCGGCCTGCCCGCCGACATCTGGAAACAGGTCATGGACGACGCGCTGGAGGGCACCCCGATCGAACAGTTCCCCGGCACGCAGGCCCCGGGCCGGCCCAGTCCGAGCAAGCCGCCATCGGGCGGGCCCTACGACATCCTGAATCCACCGCAGCAGTCTCCGCAGCGTGAACCCGCCGTCATCATCCCCTCCAGCCCCCAACCGCCCAGGGAGGTGGAGATTTTCCCGGGGCTGAGCATTCCGGTTCCTGGATAGCGATGATGCTGTGACCTTCCGTCGCCCGGAGGAACGCATGACATGGCAGCATCGTTTGCCAGAGTGAGAGCGAACAGCGAGTGCGTCGGAACGGGCCGACGCCGAAACCGCGGAAACGATGCGGAAGGATATGCGCTCGAGCGACGACAGCGCGGCGCGAGCGACGGGCCCGGAGGCGGTAGCCTGCGCACCATGGAGGGCACCGGGAGCGACGCCGATTGAGGACAGACGAGACATAGGGGCTACGCCGGTGGATTTCAATGTCGTTGACCAACCCGAGACGCTGGTGGCGGGAACAGTGCTTCGCAGCCCCGCGCTCGCGGTCGAGGGACCGCGCCGCGCGAAAGTCGAAGAGGCGTGGAAGCGCAACCTGGCCCGCAAGCTACCCGGGCCGCCGACCACGGCATATGTCGACCACGCGCCGGAGATCAATTCGTACCTGACCCACATCGTCGGCTACCGCTGCCACAGCTTGGCCGACCTGCAGCCCGGCGACGTGCTGGCCCGGGTGCCCGCCGGGCGCTTCGCCCGGTTCATCGCCAGCGGGGACAACCTCGGCGACACCATCGTGAGCATCTGGCGAGCGGTCTGGGACGCGGAGGCCGCTGGGCGGCTCGTGCGGGCCTATACCGGCGACTGGGAACACTATCCGGACGCACGGACGGTGGAAGTCTTCGTGGCATTGGCAGACGATCAGGGCAACGGGTAGGAACAGACAGTGGACTTCGAGATCGTCACTCTGCCGCAGAGCATGGTCGCCGGCCTGACCGTGCCGCTGGCCGGCCGCGAGGTGACCGCGCGTGACCTCGACCTGGTGAACTTCACGTGGGATCGGTACCTGGCGCGGGAGAAGAACGTGCCGCGGGTGGCCGCCTACATCGGCCAGAACGATCACGCCGTCGCCGTGCTCGGCTACGAGATCGGCGGGATGGACGAATTGGACCCCGGTGACGTGCTCACCATCATCCCGCAGGGCCGCTACGCCAAGTTCGTCGTCGCCGACAAGCCCTACGACCTGCTGCGCACCGCGTGGGCGCAGGTGGCGAAGGCGGAGAACGCGGGCACCATCACCCGCTCGCACACCGCCGAGGTCGAGCGCTACACCGGCCCGGCGTCGGTGGAGGTCTACGTCTCGCTGGACTGACTGGACAGCCGATTGTGTACACGTACGCGTGTACACTTTCGGTATGTCGGAGATCAGCATCCGGGAGCTGCGTGCCAACTTGGCCGCTCACATTCGCGAAGCGGAAGCCGGTGAGCAGGTGATCATCCTGCGAGACGGCGCGCCCGCCGCCGCCCTGGTGCCGCTGTCCATGGTGGAGGCATTCGACGCGGCCGAGGACGAGATCCTGGCCCGCGAAGCAGAGGCGAGGCTGGCAACCGACGAGCCGACCTTCACCATGGCAGAGGTGCTCGCCGACCTCTTCGAAGACGACGCGAAGTGAAGTACCGCTTCCGGTTCCTGGACTCGGCGCGCCGAGAACTCCGGGCCATTGAGCGGCCGGATGCGATGCGGATTCTGACGGCCCTCACGGCGCTGGGCGACGACCCTTACGCTCCGGGTTTGGATGTGAAGAAGTTGTCCGGCCACCAGGACCTGTTCCGTCTGCGCGTCGGCAGGTACCGGGTCGCGTACCGGGTGGACAACGGCGTACTGGTGATCCTCGTGGTGAAGATCGGCTGGCGCAAAGACGTCTATCGGGGCCTGTAGTGGCCGAGCAGGTCGGCCGAGGGCGTTTCGCCGTCGGCCGACCTCGTGCCGGTGCGGTGCCTACTCCGCTCCGATGATGAAGGCTTCCAGCTGGGCGCGCGCGATGTCGTCGGCGAGCTGCTGCGGCGGGGACTTCATCAGGTAGGCCGAAGCCGGGATGACCGGTCCGCCGATGCCGCGGTCCTTGGCGATCTTCGCCGCGCGCACCGCGTCGATGATGATGCCCGCGGAGTTCGGCGAGTCCCACACCTCGAGCTTGTACTCCAGGTTCAGCGGCACGTCACCGAAGGCGCGACCCTCCAGGCGGACGTAAGCCCACTTGCGGTCGTCGAGCCAGCCCACGTGGTCGGACGGGCCGATGTGCACGTCGTTGGCGCCGAGCTCCTTCTTGAGGTTGCTGGTGACGGCCTGGGTCTTGGAGATCTTCTTCGACTCCAGGCGCTCGCGCTCGAGCATGTTCTTGAAGTCCATGTTGCCGCCGACGTTGAGCTGCATGGTGCGGTCGAGCTGCACACCGCGATCCTCGAACAGCTTGGCCATCACGCGGTGGGTGATGGTCGCGCCGACCTGACTCTTGATGTCGTCGCCGACGATCGGGACACCGGCCTTGGTGAACTTCTCCGCCCAGACCGGGTCGGAGGCGATGAACACCGGCAGGGCGTTGACGAACGCGACACCCGCGTCGATCGCGCACTGCGCGTAGAACTTGTCGGCTTCCTCCGAGCCCACCGGCAGGTAGGACACCAGCACGTCGACCTTGTTGTCCTTCAGCACCTGCACCACGTCGACCGGCTCGGCCTCGGACAGCTCGATGGTCTCCGCGTAGTACTTGCCGATGCCGTCGAGGGTCGGGCCACGCTGCACGACGACGTCGCTCGGCGGCACGTCGGAGATCTTGATCGTGTTGTTCTCGCTGGCGAAGATCGCCTCGGCCAGGTCGAAGCCGACCTTCTTGGCGTCCACGTCGAACGCGGCGACGAACTTGACGTCGCGGACGTGGTAGGGCCCGAACCGCACGTGCATCAGACCGGGAACGGTCGAGGACTCGTCCGCGTCCCGGTAGTACTGCACGCCCTGGACCAGCGAAGAGGCGCAGTTACCCACACCTACGATGGCGACGCGAACCGCTGTGGCGTTGTCAGCCTTCTCGTTGTCACTCATGGCCGATATTTCCCTCTTTCTGTGGTGCCGCCTTCGTCGATTGCTCCGCCGCAATCAACTCGTTGAGCCAGCGCACTTCGCGCTCGCTTGATTCGAGTCCGAGTTGATGGAGCTGCCGGGTGTAGCGATCCAGCGACCCGCTGGCCTTCTTGATCGCCTCCCGGAGCCCCTCTCGGCGCTCCTCGACCTGGCGCCGCCTGCCCTCCAGGATCCGCATCCGCGCTTCCGCGGGAGTGCGGCTGAAGAAAGCCAGATGAACGCCGAAGCCGTCGTCGGTGTAGTTCTGCGGTCCGGTGTCGGCGAGCAGCTCGCTGAACCGCTCCCGCCCGGCCGGGGTCAGTTGGTAGACCCGTCGCGCACGGCGTGTCGTCGCGCCCGCGGGGATCTCCTCGGCGATCAACCCGTCCGCCTGCATGCGGCGCAGCGTCGGGTAGAGCGATCCGTAGGAGAAGGCACGAAACGCCCCGAGCAGGCCGGTCAGCCGCTTGCGCAGCTCGTACCCGTGCATGGGCGCTTCCAGGAGCAGCCCGAGGATTGCCAGCTCGAGCACCGGGCTTCACCCCCTGACTGTGTTCAGACCTAACCGATGGATGCGACTTCCCACTATATCGGAGCGATACATCTGTGCACAGACGTCTCCCCGCCGTGGACGAGCTACCGACTCAGCGGGAGGGTGGGAAGACCGCGAGCGGCTCGCCCGCGAAAGTGACCTTCGCGTATCCGGAAGCGCCGCCTGGGCAATTCACGTGGATATCGACCACGGGACCGGGGTCGACCGCGCCGGGCGAGTCGAACTGCAGGCTGACGTGACTGATCACGCCGTCCGGGCACTTCACCGTCTGCGGCGCACCGGCCAGCAGGCGGGCGATGGCGGGCACGTCGACAGCGGCGAGGTCGAAGGTGCGCGTCCCCGCTTTGCGCTCGGAGGCCCGCGAGGTGCCGAAGTCGCCGTCGTAGCGGTAGTCGCCGGTCTGGGCCGCGTTGCCGGGCTTTTGCCGGTCAACCAGGGCGTACTTCGGGTACAGGGTGACATCGTCGGCGATCAGGTCCCCGAACTCGGCCCGATACTCCGCGAGGAAGTAGGACAGGCCCGCACCGGTGGTCATGTCGGGAACCTTCTCCGACGAACCGGGCAGATCGACACCGCAGCGGCTGATCGCGCCCACCATCGCGCCCGCGACCAGGGCGGCCGCGATCGTCGAGACCGGCGCCAGCCAGCGCCGCGGTCGCCGCCGGTCCACGCGAACCACAGGGGCGTTCGCGAGGTCGTCCGGAACCTGCAGATCATCGATCAACGCGTCCAGCTCGCCGAAGGATTTGGCTCCCATCGCCTCGGCGGTACGCGCGGAATGCTCGCCCGCGGTCAACTGTCCGTCGGCCAGCGCGGCGTCGAGCAGGCCGCACACGTCGGCGCGGTCGGTATCGCGGGCGCGGATTCCGCTGTATCGGGTTGTCGCCATCGTCCTACCCTTTGAACGGCGAGACACGGCGGATCTCGCCCGCCGGAGTCATCGTGAAGTATCCGCTCTCCCTGACCGAGTTGCTCACGTAGACGGTGACGAGGGGTTCGGCGTTGGTCCTGGCATCGGCCACGCTCACCGAGAAATGCGTCACGGCGCCGCCCGGCACCCGGACGATCGTGGCCGCGTCGGCGAGCGCCCGGCCGATCGCCTCCGCGTTCAACGCGCCGAGATCCACCGACGGTGTGTCGGCCTTGCGGGTCTCGATCTGCCGGGACTGCGTGAAGCCACCGCGGTAGTCGTAGGCGACCTTCCGGTTCGCCTGCCCCGGCACCGCCCGGACCAGCGAGGCGTAGTCCTCGTGCATATACAGCTCATCGACTTGGAGGTCGCCGAATTTCCGCTGGTAATTACGCAGGAACGTGGCGATTCCCTCGGTGGTGTGCGGGCTCGGCGTGGGGATGACCAACGGTTGCACCGTCGCTTGGTCCAGCACGGGCATGGCCTGCGCCTTCGGGTGCGGTTCCTCCGCTTCCCGGGTGACCGCGAGGAATCCGGCGCAGGCGGCCAGGACCGCGGCCACGGTCACCGCGGCTGTGTACCACCGGCGGCGTGAGCGCGGCGGCCGCGGCGCCGGGGCGATATCGCCGGGCCGCTGCAAGTCCGAGACCAGATCCCGCAGATCGCCCAGGGTGCGCGCCTCCGCGGCGAGTTCGGCGAGGGTGTCGTGCTCCTCTTCGGACAGCTGGCCGTCGACCCGGGCGGCGTCGAGCAGCTCGCGAGTAGTGGCGCGATCGGCAGCGCGCGCCCGGGTGTGATCGGGATAACTTGCTCCGGATGCCGAGCGGCGCAGGCGTTTTCGCGCGCTCGCCGAGCGCTGCGGAGTGAACCCGCGCACCGTGGCCTGACTTTGCAGATCGGCGGTGAGCGCGGACAGGTCGCCGAGCGTTTTCGCCGCCGCGGCCTGCGCGATCCGGTCGTGGTACTCGTCGGCGCCGAGCTGTCCCTCGGCGTAGGCGGCGTCCAGCAAGCTGGACGCGGCGGCGCGGTCGAGGTCACGCGCTCGCGTGCGCCCGGATGCTGCGGTGGACACAGACGGATGGTAGCCCGGGCCACGCCGCGACGCGCTGGATCGCGGCCGGTCGGGACCGGTCAATCCGCACAGCCCGGGGCGGGGTGATTCCAACACCGCTACTCTGGTTCTCGTGCGAATTCAGCGGCAAGTTGTCGACTACGCCCTCCGGCGCCGGTCGCTGCTGGCTGACGTCTATGCGGGCCGGGTCGATGTCGCCGAGGTGTGTGATGCGAATCCTTATCTCTTGCGTGCGGCGAAGTTCCACGGCCGGGGTAGCGAAGTCACCTGCCCCATCTGCCGGAAGGAACAACTGACCCTCGTATCCTGGGTCTTCGGCGACGGCCTCGGGCCGGTCGCCGGATCGGCTCGCACACCCGAGGAGCTTGCGCGACTCGCCGAGACGCGCGAAGAATTCTCGGTTCATGTCGTCGAGGTATGCCGGACGTGCAGCTGGAATCATCTGGTGCAGTCCTATGTGCTCGGTTCCGCGCCGGCGCCGCCGCGCCGCCGCACCGGGACACGCGCGAACCGGCGCACTGCCGCCGAATGAAGTGCCTGGGTCATCCCCGTCGGCTGACTCGGGGAGCAGGCACGCGTCCGCCGCGGTGACGACTACCGCTGATAGCCACCTGGACCGCTACGAGTTATGGAGATCTTGTCAGTGAATTCGCCCTACGAGCCCTACGGCGATGAGCCACATGGCGGTCGTCCTCCGCAGAGTTCACGTCCAAGTCCCAACCCGTACCAGAATCCCCGTCCCGGGCCGCCGCCCGGCGCCCGTCCGGGTCAGCCGTCGGGTGGGCGTCCCGTCCCCGGCGAGCCGCGCGGGCCGCAGCCGCCGCGCCGCCCCGGCCCCCCGCCGAACGGGCGACCGCCGCAGGGCGGCCGTCCGCCCCAGCCGGGCCGTCCGCCGCAGCCGAACCGCGGCGTGCCCACCGGCGGCGCTTCCGGCCCCCAGCAGACCCAGCGGATCCAGCGGCCCGGCTCGCTGACCGAGGCGGTGGCCGAGCGCGACCGGCGCGGTCCCAGCACCGGCCCGCGTCCGGCCACCGGTGGGCGTCCCGCGGTGGACCGTGATGGACGTCGCGTTCCCGGCAGCGGCCCGACCACGGGTGAGCGCAGGCAGGCCGCGGGCGGACCGCCGTCCGGCCCGCCGCCGCGCCGTGGCGGCGGCAACGGCTCCGACGGGCCGGGTCGGCGCCAGCCCGCGCAGAAGAAGAAGTTCCCGTGGCGGATCGTGCGCCGCACGCTCTACGTCATGATCGCGCTGGCCATCCTGGTGCCCAGCGGCATCTTCCTGGCCGCGTACACCACGGTGTCGGTGCCGCAACCGGGCGACCTGAAGACCAACCAGGTGGCGACCATTCTCGCCTCCGACGGCACGTCGGTGATCAGTAAAGTCGTCCCGCCGGAAGGCAACCGGACCGACGTCACCATCGACCAGATCCCGCCGCACGTGCGCAACGCGGTGATGGCGGCCGAGGACCGGGACTTCTACACCAACCCCGGCTTCTCCATCTCCGGCTTCGCGCGTGCGGCCAGGGACAACGTCCTCGGCAAGGAGAGCGCGGGCGGCGGCTCGACGATCACCCAGCAGTACGTGAAGAACGCGCTGGTCGGTGACGAACGCTCGCTGACCCGCAAGATGCACGAGCTGGTCATCTCGGCCAAGATGGCGCGGCAGTGGAGCAAGGACGAGATCCTCGCCGCGTACCTGAACACCATCTACTTCGGTCGCGGCGCGTACGGCATCGACGCGGCGTCCAAGGCGTATTTCGGCAAGCCGGTGCAGGAGCTGACCGTCGCCGAGGGCGCCGTGCTGGCCGCCACCATCCAGTTGCCGTCCAGCCTCGACCCGGAGAAGAACCCGGAGGGCGCGAAGACCCGCTGGAACTACGTGCTCGACGGCATGGTCTCCCTCGGCAGCCTGAACACGGCCGAGCGGCAGGGCCTGCAGTACCCGCAGGTGGTCCCGCTCGCGTCGACGCGCGACAAGGAACAGGACTCCGGCCCCGAGGGCTTGATCAAGACGCAGGTGCTCAAGGAACTCGCCGCGGCGGGCATCAGCGAGCAGCAACTGAACACCTCCGGCCTGCAGATCACCACCACGATCGACCCGAAGGCCCAGCAGGCGGCCGTGGACGCCGTCAACAAGAACATGGACGGCGAGCCGGAGAACTTGCGCACCGCCGTGGTCTCCGTCGATCCGCGTACCGGCGCGGTGCGCGCTTACTACGGCGGCAACGACGGCCAGGGCTACGACTTCGCCAACGCGGGTCTGCAGACCGGTTCGTCCTTCAAGGTCATCGGCTTGGCGGCGAACTTGGAGCAAGGCATCCCGCTCTCGCAGATGTACGACAGCTCACCCATCACCGTGAACGGCATCAAGATCACCAACGTCGAGGGCGAGCAGTGCGGCATGTGCACCATCGCCGAGGCGCTGAAGCGATCGCTGAACACCAGCTTCTACCGGATGCAGCTGGACATGCAGAACGGTCCACGCAAGATCGCCGACATGGGGCACAAGCTCGGCATTCCGGAGACCATCCCGGGCGTGGGCAAGACACTCACCGAGCCGGACGGCTCCGGGCCCAACAACGGCATCGTGCTCGGTCAGTACCAAGCCCGGCCGCTGGACATGGCGTCCGCCTACGCCACGCTGGCCGCCTCCGGCGTCTATCACGCGCCGCACTTCGTGACGAAGGTCGTGACCGCCGATGGGCAGGTGCTGCTCGATCGGGGTGAAGTGGCCGGTGAGCAGCGCGTCTCGGCGGCGGTGGCCGACAACGTCACCGCCGCGATGAAGCCGATCGCCGCCTACTCCCGCAACCACGGGCTGGCCAACGGACGCGAATCAGCATCGAAGACCGGTACGGCGCAGCTCGGCGATACAGGGGAGAACAAAGACGCCTGGATGGTCGGCTACACACCCTCGCTGTCGACCGCGGTGTGGGTGGGAACAGAGCAGGGAGACCCCTTGCGGAATGCCAGTGGCGGCATGATCTACGGATCGGGCCTGCCGTCGGATATCTGGAAGGCCACGATGGACGGTGCGCTGAAGGGCACCACCAACGAGAACTTCCCGAAGCCCGCCCCTATCAAGGGTCAAGCCGGTGTGCCGGAGTGGTCAGCTCCCTACACACCGCCGTCCACGGTCGATACCCCGCTGCTGCCTCCGGTTGTGGTCGCACCGACGCAGGTGGAGATCCTGCCCGGCATCACCATCCCGGTTCCAGGCGTCCAGCCCGCGCCGCAGCAGCAGCGCCCGCAGCAGCAGCGGGAGTCGGACTCGGGCCCGCTGCCCGGCCAGCCGGTGGCGCCGTCCGACGGCTCGTCGCCGACGGCCACCGGCTCACCGAGACCGGGCAACAGCGGCAACTCGAACAACGAAGGCACGACCGGAACCGCGCCGACACGGGGCCGGTAGTTCACTGTCACGCAGGCCGGGGCCGACCGCATCAGGTCGGTCCCGGCCTGTGTCGTATTCGAAGCTCCGCGGCTGTGCACGGAAGGCACGCGTGGAGGGTGTGGACGACTCGATCCCGACCGTCGGCCGCACTCCGGGTAGCCTCGGGATCCGTGACCGATCAGCAGCTGGTGGAGCCACGGAGGAATGGGAGGGCACCGCTGTCGGACCAGGTGAAGCCCGGTGGGGCGTACTACGCGGCCCCGGCTCCGCTCGCATCCGATCTCCGATCCGCGGACGCCCGAGACCGGCCGAGTCGCAACGATTCCCTCGCCGCGCAACTGTCCACGGTGATCGGCGGGCCGGTCGGTGATCACGCGCTGATCGGGCGCGTGCGGTTCTGGACGCCCATGCGGGTGCTGCTGGCGTTCACGGTGGTGTTCCTGGCACTGGGCTGGTTCGGCAAAGCAGGTTGCATCCAGCAGACCAACGGCGCGGATGGCCCGACGCTCGACTGGAACAACGGCCGGCAGTACGTGGCGATGTGCTACTCGGACACCGTCCCGCTCTATGGCGCGGAAAGACTGAACGAAGGCGCCTTCCCGTACAAGAAGCAGTGGACCGAGCAGACTCCCGACGGTGGCCGGGAGACGCGATACATGGAGTATCCGGTGCTCTCGGGCCTGTACCAGTACCTCGCGATGCGGATCGCGAAGAGCTGGGACGTCGCGCCACTGCCCGGTGCGCTGCAGGTGGTGATCTACTTCAATGTCGTCGCGTTCGGTCTGGCGATCGCCTGGCTGATCACCGTCTGGGCGTCGGCCCTGCTGTCCGGCCGCCGGATCTGGGACGCGGCGCTGATCGCCTGTTCACCGCTGGTGATCGTGCACGCGTTCACCAATTTCGACGCGCTCGCGACGGCCTTCGCCGCGACCGGCCTGCTGGCCTGGGCACGGCGCAAACCGGTGGTCGCGGGCGTGCTGCTCGGTCTGGGCGGAGCCGCGAAACTGTATCCGCTGCTGCTGCTCGGCCCCATCGTCGTGCTGTGCCTGCGTACCGAGACGATGCAGCGCACGCCGCGCACCCACCTCGGCCTACGGATCCGCGACATCGACGGCCGGCACACCTTCCTGGCGTGGGTGCGTGAGACGCCCTACCGCATCCAGTTCCTCAGCGCCCGTCCGCTCGGCGCCGCGTCCGTCACGGTGTGCGCCACGCTGGCCACCTGGCTGGCGGTCAACCTGCCGATCGCCGCGCTGTTCCCGAACGGCTGGCGAGAATTCTTCCGGCTGAACACCACCCGGCACGCCGACCCGGACTCCATCTACAACGTGATCTCGTCGTTCACCGGCTGGCCCGGTTTCGACGGCGTGCTGACCCACGGGGAGCAGCCCGCCATCCTGAACGCCGTCTCGCTGCTGGCGTTCGTCGCGGCATGCGCGGCGATCGCCTACATCGGCCTCACCGCACCGCGGCGGCCGCGGCTGGCACAACTGTGCTTCCTCGTGGTCGCGGCGTTCCTGCTGACGAACAAGGTGTGGAGTCCGCAGTACTCGCTGTGGCTGGTGCCGCTCGCCGTCCTGGCACTTCCGCACCGTCGCATCCTGCTGGCCTGGATGACCATCGACGCCCTGGTCTGGGTCCCGCGCATGTTCTACTACCTCGGTCTGGACCGCAAGGGCCTGCCCGAACAGTGGTTCACCGGCACCGTCGCACTGCGCGACCTGGCGGTGCTCGGACTGTGTGCCGTGATCGTGCGGCAGATCTATCGCCCGGAGGAGGACCTGGTGCGGCGCGACTTCGTCGACGACCCGGTCGGCGGGATCGTCGACCGCATGCCGGACCCGCTGCTGGCCTGGCTGCCGGAGCCGCTGCGACCGCGACCGGCGGTCGCCCGCGGCTGATCCGGCCGCCGGCTCAGACGCTCACCTGGTGCGCAAGAAACGCGCCTGCCGTTCCGGTTCCTGCGGCAGCATGTCCAGATCCAGCTGCCAGGCGCTACCGGTCCACGGATCGAACAGTGGCGTGCCGTCGACGGTCGGCAGGTGGCGGCACGACTGCGACAGCATCGCCACGGTGGTGTCGGCCGAATCGGATTCGTTCGCGCCGACGATCACGATGGACAGTCCGATCAGCTCGCCCCGCGTGATCAACGCGCCGATCCGCTGGGCGTCCGAACTCTGGTAGCCGTGCGGGAAATCCGCCGCCAACAGCACCCGATGCTCGGCGGGTGGCGTGAAGGCGCCACTCGTGTAGGCCAATTCGGCGAGTTCGGCCGCGTCGACCAACGCCTGCAGCCGCGCCGAGATCTCGGCGTGGTCGGTGATCGGAGGACCGTTCAGCACGGGAGCGAGCAGGCCGGTGAAGCCGCTGAACGCGTCGGTGAGATCGATGATGTCCACCAATGTCCGCCGTTGCGGCGCCGTGGCGAGCAGCCGCGCCAGCAGGGCGCCCACAACGGGCGCGACCGCGCGGGTCGATTCGGCATCGATCCACAGCGGCCGGTTCAGCGGCACCGGAACGCAATACGGGATGCGCAGCGTTCCCCGGTCGAGGGCGTACAGCTCGCCGAGCCGGATGCCGTCGCTCGGCGCGGGCGGCTTGTCCCAAGCCGGCGAGTCCCACGACGCCAAGGCGGGCGGCAGCACCCGGTCGGCCTCGGCGAGTTCGCCCCTCAGCTGTTCGGCGTCGCGCTCGTGGTTGTGCTCGGCGGTGCCGACGAGTTCGTCGTGCCGTTGCTGCGCGACGCGACGCGCCTGCTCGGCTTCGGGAGTGTTCCTGGTCGCGGGATCGGAGACGGCGAGCGACAGTTCGTTGTCCAGCCGCTTGGCCGCGTACTCCCGCGCCGAGACCAGCGCGGCGGCCGACCGCGCGGCGTCCTCGAACACCATCCACAGCCGCTCCAAGCCGTGACCGACCTCCAGCGGCGCACCGGCGGCGGCGATCTGCGCGTCACCGGCCAGTGGGCCGGCCATGGTGTGCGTGCCGGGCTGCCCCGACTCCGTGGAGGAACCGTCGACCTCGACGCCGTGCGCCGTGAGCAGCACGGCCAGCCCGCCCGCGTAGCCTTGGCCCACCGCGCGCAGCTTCCAGGCCGGGCCGCGCCGGTACACCTCCAGACAGATCAGCGCCGTCTCACCGGACGACGGCGTGATCGCGAACTCCGCGGTCACGCCGCCGTTCTCGGACAACGTGGCGGTGACCGGCCCGAGGCCGTCCGCCCGCGCGGGGGCGGACGGGTCGGCGCTCACCACCAGCAGCACGGCCTTCGCGTCGGCGCGTACCTCGGTGAGCGTGATCGTGACCCCGTCGGCGGCCAGGGCCACCCCCGGCGCGGCGGGCTGGTTGTAGAAGACGAAATCGTCGCTGGAGAAAACCTTCAGGTTCTCGGCGACCACCAGCGCGGAAACATCGAGGGCAGCCTCGGCTTTCGCGCTGAAACGAACGACCTCACCGGTCAATGGGATGTTCTGACCGGCCTGCAGTTGTATCACCGTATCCGCCCCGCTGTCCGCCGCCGGTCAACCGTTGACGAGGAACCGGCCGAGCTGCGGCACCGCCTCACCCGGATGCTTGGCCTGGAAGCCCTCACCGAGCGCCTGCAGTTTCCAGTCGTTGCCCACCCGGTACAGCTTCGACATCGCCATCGCGGTGAACGGCATGCCCCCGGCGAGGGTGTACCTGGCCAGTTCGCCGTTGTTCGTCCCGTCGACCAAGCGGCAGAACGCGTTCTGCACCTGCTCGAAAGTGTGGCCCTTGTAGGAGGTGACGATGAACACCAGCGTCGTGATGTGCGCCGGGACGCGGGTCAGGTCGACCAGGATCATCTCGTCGTCGCCCTCGCCCTCGCCGGTGAGGTTGTCGCCCTGGTGGCGGATCGAGCCGTCCTTGGAGGTCAGCTGGCCGTAGTAGGCGACGTCGACCGGGTTCATGTCGGCGAACATGATGACCGACGCGTCGAGGTCGATGTCGACCGTGCGGTTGCCGAACATACCGCGGCTGCGCACCGGATCCCAGCCGAGACCCATCTTGACGAAGGTCAGCGCGGCGCCTTCCTTACGCAACGTGACCCGCTGGCCCTTGACCAGGCTGACCGGTCGGTCCTTACTCAGGCTGACTTCCGCGGGTTGTTGCGGCTGCTGCTGCGGCGGCTGGCCGGGCTGCTGGTAACCGGGACCGGGCGGCGGCGGGTAACCAGGGCCGGGAGGCGGGTAACCAGGACCGCCCTGCGGCGGCTGGCCGGGGCCGGGCGGCGGGTAGCCGGGACCAGGGGGCGGGTAACCGGGACCGGGCGGCGCGTACTGCGGCGACTGCTGCTGGGTCGGGTACGCCGGGGTGGTCGGCGGCGGGTAGTTCGGCGGCTGCTGGACCGGCTGCTGCGGAGGCGGCGGGGCCTGGGCCGCCTGGGCCGCCTGGGCAGGAGCGTCGTCGACCGTCACACCGTGATCGGTGACCAGCGCGGCGAAACCGCCGGCGTACCCCTGTCCGACCGCGCGCACCTTCCACGCGCCCTGGCGGCGGTAGAGCTCGAGCGCGATCACGATCGACTCGGTGTTCAGTCCTTCGATCCGGTACTCGTACAACTGGTTACCGGCCGCGTCCGACACGATCGCGGTGGGGGCGGGGAACTGGCCGAAGTTGCTGTTCGCGTCGTCCAGCGTGATCACCGCGCGAATCTGATCGATGTCGGCGGGCACCGCGTGCAACGACACCGCCAGCGACGCGGGCTGTCCCGCGGGGGCGGGCTGCAGGTTGACGCCGGGACCGCTGGGCTGGTTGAAGAAGACGAAGTCGGCGTCGGAACGGACCTTGCCCCGCTCGGTGACCAGTAGTGCCGACAGATCCGCCGGAGCCGAGAGCTGGACGGAAATCACCACGTCGTTGGTGGCCAGCGGACCGTTCTGGCCCTTGGCGAGTGTTGCGGACAAGTTCGACCCTTCGCTTGTCGGTGCGTTCGCCTGACACTCTACGAGAAACGCGTTGCGCGCCGCTCGTACTGAACGGCCGCGCTGGCCCGACACCCGAGAAAGCATCGGTTAGGGTGACGGCACGCAGATGGAATACGGCGGTCACACCGTGTTCCCGATCCAGACGGCAGGCAAACATCGCATGGCGCAATTGTTCGAGCAATCGAAGAAGGTGATCGAAGCTCACCTGGCCGGGACCAGCCTCCGCGCGATCTCCGGTTCGATGATCGCCTACGAAGGAAACGTTCAGTTCAAAGCGGCCGGTTTCGGCGGGGGCGACGGCGTGCTCGCCGGGCTGAAGCGCCGGGCCACGGGTGAGAAACTGTCGCTGATGGAATGCGCCGGGCACGGCCGGGTGTTCTTCGCGGTCAACGGCCAGCACGTGACCGTGGTGAACCTGAACAACGAGACGCTGCAGGTGGAGTCGCAACAGTTGCTCGCCTTCGCCGGAAACCTGCGCACCGACGTACGCTTCGCCGGGTTGCGCGGTGCGTCCACCGGGCAGGGCCTGTTCACCACGACCGTCTCCGGCCAAGGTCAGGTCGCGCTGCTCTCGGCCGGCGGCCCGCTCATCCACCTGGAGGTTTCCCCGCAGTATCCGCTGGTGGTGGATCCGGACGCGTTCGTCGCGGCGCGCGGGAACCTCAACCAGTCCTTCGTCACCGACGTGTCGTGGCGCAGTTTCGTCGGCCAGGACGCGGGCGAGGCGTTTTCGCTGCGCTGGGACGGCCAGGGCGTGGTGTCGATCCAACCGGCGGAACGGTAGGCGAGCTGTGTTCGAGAAGGTCAACGGCAAGGTCGTCAAGGTCGATGTCGGCGTGGCGGGCGGGGTGGTCGCTCGCAACGGCGCGATGCTGTTCTATACGGGCGCTGTGTCTTTCGCGCCGCATCAGATCCCGGGTGCCCAGGGCATGGGCGGCATGGGCGGGCTGATGGGTCTCGCGGGCCGCGCGATGGCGGGTGAGCACGAGCGCACGATGCTCGCGCAGGGCAACGGCGTGGTCCATTACGGATTCGCCGGCCTGGAGGTCCACGTGGTGCACCTGCAGCCGGGTGCGACGCTGCGCGTCGAGGCATCGCGGCTGCTGGCCAACACCGCCGGGTTGCAGAGTTCGGTGGTCTCCGTCATGAGTTCGGGCGGCGGGGGCGGGGGCGGCGGTCTGATGGGCGCGCTGCGCGGCGCGGCCTCGGGCGCGTTGACCGGCCAAGGCATGTTCACCACCCAGCTGTCCGGGCACGGCGCCGCGGTGCTGCTCGGCCACGGCGGATTCCTGGAACTGCAAGTGGGCGGGCCGAATCCGATCGTGGTCGACCCGCAAGCCTTCGTCGCCGCCTACGGCAACGTGCAGACCGAGCTCAAGTCGGCGTTGAGCTGGCGCGACGCCGTCGGCCGTGGCTCCGGGGAGGCGATGCAGTTGCATTGCGTCGGGCAGGGCGTCGTCTACGTGCAGGCCTCCGAAGAGAAGTTGTGAGCAGGGTATGTCCCAGATCCTCAACCCCATGAATCTCGGTGAGAGCGACAACATCCCGGGAAACAGCTACGCGTACTGCATCGACCTGAACAAACCGTGGTTCATGCGCAAGGGCGCGATGATCGCCTACTACGGCGACATGCGGTTCCAGATGCTCACGCACGGATTGCAGGGCGGGCTGCTGCACATGGTGTCGCAGCAGTTCTCCGCACCGCTGTTCACCGGCGACTACGTCGTCGCGGAGGGGCACGGCAAGCTGATCATCGGCGACCGCGGCTACGACATCAATTCCTACGATCTCGAGGACAACGGCAACCTGACCATCCGGGCGGCGAACCTGCTGGCCTTCGAGCCGGGCCTGTCGCTGAACCAGTCGATCGTGCCCGGGTTCCTCACCCTCATCGGCACCGGCAAGT
Organism: Nocardia sputorum; assembly: GCF_027924405.1. Taxonomy (NCBI): domain Bacteria; kingdom Bacillati; phylum Actinomycetota; class Actinomycetes; order Mycobacteriales; family Nocardiaceae; genus Nocardia; species Nocardia sputorum. Next base: position 6,836,844 of record NZ_AP026978.1, read on the forward strand.
TCCTCGCCTCGTCCAACGGGCCGGTCATGTTCGCCGAGCCGCCGCTGCGCGTCGATCCGGAATCGCTGGTCGGATGGGCCGATTGCCCCTCCCCCAGCCACCACTACGACGAGGGCTGGATCTCGAACTTCCTGGCCGCCGGTGCCGCGCGCTTCGGCGTGAACTCCGGTGAGGAGCGGCAATTCGAGTTCACCGGTGCGGGGACCGTGCTGATCCAATCCAGCGAGAAGGTGCTCAGCGACTCGATGCTGGTACGGACCATCGAGGGGCAGATCCAGAGCGGCATCACCGTCGGCGGCCTGCAAAGACTGCAAGGGCTCATCGCGCAGCAGCTGGCCGGGCAACAGCAGTACTGAGCGCGTTGGTGGCGGACTCCCACCAGTCGGACACCCGCCTCGGTGCCGCACCCGGCGACACGCAGCGTGGACGACGACGATGTCGCGGCTTCGGTGGGTGCATCGCACCCACCTACGAGCACGCCTTCGGAACTACGCTCGATACATGTCGTCCAATGAGCTCGGAGATTTCCTCCGGTCGCGTCGCGCGCAGGTGTCGCCCGAGGAAGTCGGGGTCCGGACATACGGCGTGCGTAAGGTCGCGGGCCTTCGACGGGAGGAAGTCGCCTTCCTCGCCGGGCTCAGTTCCGACTATTACACGCGTTTGGAGCAGGGTCGCGAACGTAACCCGTCCGCCCAGGTGCTCGACGCGCTCTCCCGTGCGCTGCGGCTCGATGCCGACCAGGAAATGCATGTGTACCGGCTGGCCCGGTTGGTTCCGGCGTCCCGCGGGTCCGGCGGCCGGGAGCCGGTGAGCCCGATGCTTCTGCAACTGATGGACACCTATGCCTCGACTCCGGCGTTCGTGCTGAATCGGACACTGGACATCCTGGCCACGAACCGTCTCGCCGAGGCGCTGTTCTCGCCCTTCGCCGACACGGACAACCTCGTGCGCATGGTGTTCACCGATCCCGCAGGCCCGGAACTTCACCGAGTGGCATCGTGCGGCGCAGTCCACAGTCGCGTCCTTGCGTTTGGCGGTGGGGCACGAACCCGACGACGCTCGTCTGACCCGGTTGGTGGCGGAAGTCTCGGCGGCGAGCCCGGCGTTTCGCCGGTACTGGGCACAAGGCCATGTGCGGGGCAAGACGGTGGAGGCGAAAGAACTCGCGCATCCTGACGTAGGCACGCTCAGCTTGGTTTTCCAAGCGTTCGATGTGCGGGACAAGCCAGGACAGCAGCTGGTGATCTATCAAGCCGAACCGGGGTCACCGAGTGAGCAAGCCTTGAAACTCCTGGGATCGCTGTCCGCGACGAAGTACCGCGAACGCGAGGATTCCGACGTCTCCTTCCGCGAGCAGGGTTGACGAACCGAACCCGTCGATAACTGTTTATTAACTCCAGCTTCTTGCGACCGGGGCACGTTCACCCGACTTCGCTGCAAGCCCCCTGCAGAGGTGGACGCGGGTCCATTTTTCGCCTGTTTCGGGACTGTAACTCGGGTCGAGCGATAGCCATACGGCCCGTGTTTGCCTGGGCGCGCGGCACCCAGGTGGATTGCGTCCTGTTAGCTGATGCTCTGCGAACCGAGGATGGATTGCGTACTTCCGAGAACCGGAAAAACACATTCCTGAGGAGAGAAATCATGAGCCAGGTCATCAGCGGAACACCCCTCGCAGGCCGCGTCGCCGTCGTCACCGGCGCCTCCAGCGGCATCGGGGAAACCACCGCCGAACGACTCGCCCGACTCGGGGCGAAGGTCGCCCTGCTCGCGCGCCGCGGCGACCGCATCGGCGCTGCCGCCGACCGCATCACCGCCGCCGGGGGCACCGCTCTCGCCGTCACCGCCGACGTCACCGACCGCGCTGCGATGCAGGCGGCCGCCGACCGGATCCGCGCCGAACTCGGCGACGTCGACCTGGTCTTCGCCAACGCGGGCGTCCAGCTGATCTCCGAGATCGTGGACCTGAAAGTGGAGGACTGGGACACCCAGATCGACCTGAACATCAAGGGCGTGATGAACACCATCCAGGCCTTCGTCACCTCCCTGGTCGACGCCGCCGCCGACGGCAAGCCCGCCGACCTGATCACCACCTCCTCGATCGCGGCCACCCGCGTCCTCGAGAAGTTTCAGGTCTACTCCGGCACCAAGGCCTACATCAGCCAACTCACCCGCCTGCTGCGTACCGAACTCGGCCGCAAGAACGTTCGCGTGGCCACGATCGAACCCGGCATGGTCGACACCGAGCTGCCCGACCACGTCAGCGATCCCGACGCCAGCAAGCTGATGGCCGACCTCATCGACCAGATCGACGTCCTGCAGTCCGAAGACGTCGCCGAGACCGTCGCCTTCGTCGCCGCCGTCCCCAAGCATGTCAACCTCACCGAGATCACCATCCTGCCCACCGCGCAGATCATCTGAGATGCCCCGGGCCGCCCCTGCCTCGAGCACAGGGGCGGCACGCTCGTGCGCGTGCTCGCCCGGCGAGCGGACAACCGCGTCAGAATAGACTGGTCGAACCGGCGTATCACATACGGAGAGCAAAGGATTCGCGTCGGAACGGTGAACTCGACTCGATGTTCGCCGGGGCGAGTCAACGGTCGGCGCAGAATCGGGTCATGGCTGACTTGGCGCTCTCGCCACAGCGTCGCACGGCGCTGACGAACCTGGTCCGAGACGAATCCACCTTCGCGACCGCGTATCCGCGGGTGGCCGTCTACTGGTCCGCCGCCGGACGGTTGCCCGGTACCGGTGACGACATCGCCGACGCCACGTTCGACCTACACCTCCTGCACTACTTGACCGGCGGCGCGAGCACGAACCCCTATTGGGACATTGTCGCCGCCGCGGTCTCGCCCGGGCCGCGCGAGCGCGCCAACCGTTCTGAAGTGAACGGTGGAAACCCGAAAGGCAGTGCGCGTCTGGCGTATGCGCAGATTCTATTGCAAGGCGCCTATGCCTACGCGATCCCCTCGCCCGCGACGCTGCGCTGGGTCGCGGACGTCGCGCAGGGCAGACAGCTGCTGGAAGTCGGCTCCGGTCGCGGCTACTGGGCGCATCAGTTGACTCGAATCGGCGTGCCCACCACAGCTTTCGACTCGCACCCGCCGGATCGCGCGCCGAACCCGGCATTTCCCGTCATCGCGGGCCAACCCACGACGTGGCATCCCACCGCGACGCCACCCGCGTCGATCGCCGCTCTGGCCGCCGCCCACGCCGACCACGCGCTGTTCCTCTGCTGGCCGCCCGGCTGGGAGAACCCGATGGCCTCCGGCACCCTCGCCGCCTACCAGGAGGCGGGCGGCTCCTTGCTGATCTACGTCGGTGAACCGCGCGGCGGGCGCACGGCCGACAGCACGTTCTTCGACAGGCTGGAGGCCGGATGGACGCTGCTCGACCAGGACCCGGACTACGTCTCCTGGTGGAACCTCGGTGATCGGGCGCAGTGCTGGCAGCGTCGGTGAGTCAGCTCGCGCGCTGGAACTCCCACGGGTCGTGCGCGCTGATCAGCGTGACCTCGTGACCGTGATCGCGGTGTAGTTCGCGCAGCCGCGCCTGAGTGCCCAGCCGCAGGTCGTGGTGGACCTCGGAGCTGGTCTGCACGATGTCCAGCACCGGGTGCGGCTGCGGGGCCGGGTCGAGTTCGCGATGGTAGTAGTACGCGTCGCCGCAGTGCAGCAGCCAAGTGTCCCCATCGCGGACGGCGACACCGGTGTGGCCCGCCGTGTGCCCGCCCAGCGGGATCAGCTGGAAGTCGTCGGGCAGGTCCTTCGGCTGGAGCGCGTCGAAGCCGAACCAGTTGCCGGTCGGGCCCGACGGATAGGTCACCCAGTGCGGGTCGTGCGCCCAGTGCGCGGGGCGGTAGCGGTAACTCGGGGCTTCGGCCAGTGCCGCTGCCAGCTCGGCGGCGAGCACGTGGACCCGCGCGTGCGGGAAGTCGGGCAGTCCGCCGCAGTGGTCCACGTCGAGGTGGGTGAGGATGATGTGCCGGACGTCGGCGGGGTCGTAGCCGAGCCGCTCGACCTGGCGGATCGCGGTCTCGTCTTCGGCGAGCACGGGCTGGGCCATCGTGACCCAGTCCGCCCCGAGGGTGCCCGCCGGGTCGCGCACGTCATCGAGTCCGATGCCCGTCTCGATCAGGACCAGTCCGTCGGACGCCGTCTCGACCAGCAGGCAGTGGTTCACGGCATGAGCGGGGGCGGGGCCGTCGTAGGTGGCTTCGATCTGCCGGACGGAGCCGCAATTGAGGTGGTGGATTGTCATGCGAGCTAGTCTGTGACTTGAAGCGCGGTTCAAGTCAAGGAGACGAGATGACCGACCTGCTCGATATCGCCGAGGTCGGCGCGCAAACCGGCCTCGCCCCCTCCGCCCTGCGCTTCTACGAGAAGCGCGGTCTCATCGCAGCGACCGGCCGCAACGGCCTACGCCGCACCTACCACCCCGACATCCTGAACCGCCTCGCCCTCATCTCCTGCGCCCGAGGCGCCGGTTTCACCCTCGCCGAAATCGCCCGCTTCCTACGCGCCTCCCCCTCCGACGCCGAACTCCGCACCCGCATGGCGGAAAAAGCACGACAACTCGACGACGACATAGCCCGCCTCATCCGCATGCGCGACAGCCTCCGCCACGCCGCCACCTGCAACCACGACCCCCTGGTCGAATGCCCGGACTTCAAGTCGAACTTCGAGAGTGCCGCCGAATCGGTGTGAGGCTGCGAAGAGAGGATCGGTCACATGATCGAGGCCGAAATCAAGGCTCGAGTCCGTGACGTCGAGTCAGTGCAGGCTACGCTGGCGGCGCGGAGCATGGGTCAGCGCGCGAAGTATGAGGACACTTACTACGACCTGCCGGACGAGCGATTGTCTTCGGAGGGCCGTGAGCTGCGGTTGCGGACGATCACTACGGGCAATGGGCGGCGATCCCTGCTGACCTACAAGGAACCCGCGGTCGACACGAGCAGTGGATCGAAGCCGGAATACGAAACCGAGGTGGCCGACCCTACGGTGCTCGACTCCGTGCTACGCGGTATCGGCCTGAAAGAGCTGGTCGTCCTTGAAAAGCGTTGCATCAACTATCGATTCGAGTCCGAAGGACGCGACCTGCTGGCCACACTGGTGACGGTCCCCGAGTTGGACGGCACGTTCATCGAGCTGGAAACCATCGTGCCCGAAGCGGAACTGTCGGAAGCGCTGGAGCTCGTTCGGTCCACACTTCGTCAACTCGGAATCGCCGACGGCGATCTCACCACCGAGCAGTACACGGATGCCGTACTTACTACGCGGCGGAAGCCGGAGCTCCCTTGATGAACCAGTTGATGATCTCCTCGCCCGCGAGGATGCCGGTGGCGCGGGTGATGGTGAGGTTGGGGTGGGTCCAGTTGAGGTGTTCGAGTTCGCCGTGGCGGGGGCGGATGGCGGAGTCGGCGGCGCGCAGCATTTCGGCGTCGAGGGCGCCGTCGCCCGCGGCGAGTGTCCGGGCCTCGTCGGCGAGTTCTCCACTTTCCCAGAGGCGCTTGCGCACCTCGGCGACCGCGCGGCTCTTGCAGACGACCTGCGGCATGGTGTAGATCTTGCGACCCTGCTGAGACGCGGACCAACCGCGTGAACGACACCAGTCGTCCCACTCCGCCAAGAACCCCTCGGGCACCTCCTTCGGCTTCACCACGAGGTAGCAGAACAAATGGTCGGCCACGCGGAACTTCGTGACCCAGGAGTCATCGATGCGGGTGTGCAGTTCCTTGCTCACTTCGGACAGCGTGGCGCCCCCCGCGCGAACCTTGGCGTCGATGGCGATGCGCCAGCTCAGGTCGGGCACGCCGTCGACCAGGATGTTCCCGCCGTTGCTGGTGATCGCGTAGCGCCACGGCGCTCCGGGCAGCCGGATGCGGTCGAACTGCTTGATCGTGCGGGTGGTGGTGGGAACGATGGCGGCGGGTTCGGTCAGGGTCTGCATCCGCAGCGCCGCGGTGGTGGTCATGAACGACAGCGGCGCCCCTTCCAGATGCTCCACGCAGACCGTCGGCACGTCGGCGGTGGTGCTGAAGGCGTTACGCGAGTAGATCATCGTCCGGTCCAAATCGGTCGCGATCAGCGCACGTCTTCGGTGGGCTCTCGGAGATAGGTTCACTGCTGCACGTCCTTGATCAATCCCATGCACGAATATGCCAGGTCGGGGACGACGTCGACCGGGACGCCCCGGGCCGCGGCGAGCAGGCGGATGTGCGCGTGCTCCGGTGCGTCCGCCTCGCGCACCAGCACCCGCCACGGCACCCGCCGCAGCAGCACCCGGGTGGTCTCGCCGACGCCGGGTTTCACGAAGTTCACGCTGGCGATGCCGTACTGCTCGCGCACCTGCTGCACGGACGCCCAGCCGGTCCAGGTGGGCGTCCGGTCGCTCGCGCGAACTCCGGCCACCTCCGCGGGCACCCGGTCGCGGATCGCGTCGAAGGCGCCGCTCACGGTGTCCAGCAGACGCCCGGACACGTCGTCACCGGCCAGTTCGCGGTAGAACTTGGCGCCGTGGAAATCGCCGGGGCCGATCAGCGTGTCGTTCAGGACGGTGCGCGAGACCAATCCGGACACCGTCGAATTGAGGCACGCGGAGGCGATCAAGAAGTCGTCGCGCGTGCCGTAGGTGCGCACGCAGTGCCCGGGATCGGCCAGCACCGCCAATTCGTCGTCGAACCGGGGGCCACCGGCGGCGTGATAGGCGTCCAGCGCCTCGGTGAGCTCGCGGGTGATCGCCCCTTTGCCGGTCCACCCGTCGACGAACACGACCGAGGACGGATCGTGATGCTCGGCCAGATAGTCCAGCGCCACCGCGTCGATGCCGCGATCCCGCACGATCGACACCGCGTAGTGCGGCACCTCGAGGCTCGGACGCCGCGCCCGCAGCCAGCGGCGCATCAGAATGCCGACCGGTGTGCCCGCACGGGCCAGCGACACCAGCACGATGTCGTCGCCGCGTTCGGCGACGACCAGTTCCGACACGGTCGCCACGGCCAGCGCGAGCCGCTCGGCGCTGGCCGCGAGCACCTCGTCGAACAGCGATCGGTACGCCGCGTCGGGCTGATACTCGATCGGCAGCGACTCCGCGTAGTGCGCCTTCCCGGCCTGTATCCGCCGTTCCCGCTCGACGATGTCGGCTTCCAGGTCGACGTCCGACAGATCCTTCAGCAGCCAGGAGACTTCCTCGGCCGCGTAGGAGCCGAACTGCGGTCCGTGCAGGGGGGTGGGTAGCGCACCCACCTCGGTACTCGTCATACCCGGCTCCCGTCCGACTCCGTGCGTTCGGCGTGCAGCCGCCGCGGGTCCGCCTCCGGCAGCACCGCCAGCAGGACGTCGGCCCCGGAAGCGGTCAGCACATCGATCAACCCGTGCTCGGCCGTCAGCTCCGCGGTGTCGGCGGGGGAGTCGACCACGACGACGAGCACCGGGTCGGCGGCCGGGCCGTCGCCCTCGGCGCCGCTGTCGACACCGTCGTCCGAGATCGCGACGGCATCGCCGTGCGGCGAACCAGCGAGCAGCGCGCCCAGCCCCGCGAGGTCGGCCTCGAACAGGTCGAGCGAGGTCGCGGGCCACTGCGCGTTGTACAGATAGCGCGGCTCGGCGTCGCCCGGCTCGGGCGCGACGAACCGGAACCCCCGCCGCAACGGATACCCCGGCTCGTCCAGCACGTACGCGGGCGACCGCGTGGTGGTCTGGAAACGCGTGGGCGTCCCCGACTCGGCGAGCAGCGCCGCCAGCCGCAGGGGCAGGTACATGAGCTCCTCGTGCCCGAGCACGATGACGGCCCGGCCGGGGAAGTCGGCATCGAGCCGGGCGGTCAGCGCACCTCCCGCGTCCAGCAGCGCGGCCTCGAACGCGCCGGTGTCGGAGGCCAGGATGCCGTGCCTGCCGCCCTCCGGCACAGCGGTCGGCCACGGGAGTTCGACGCGCCCGAACGAACCGGTGTGCCCGGCGGTCGGGTTCAGCCGAGGCTCGGGGAGTGCGCCGACCGCGTCCACCAGTCCGTCGGGCAGTGACGCGCGGCCGGTGGCGAGGCACACGGTGTCGATGCGCGCCCCGAGTTCGGCAGCCACGGAGTCGAATTCGGCCCGCTGGGCATCGGTGCGCAGATCCACCAGCGACGCGAGCACATAGTGCGTGCGGGGCGCGAAGGCGTGCAGTGCCCGCACCGCGTCGATCGCGGTGTCACCGGTGGAGATCTCGTCGTCCACCAGCACCAGCGGCAGATCGTTGACGAAGATGCCGGCCGGCGCCGGTTGCAGCAGGTGGGAAGTGGCGTGTGAGTGCCCCTCCTCGAAACCGGCGAGCGTCGTCGCGTGCGGCACCGCGCGCCGGGTCGAATGCAGGTAGCAGCTCGCGCCGATCCGCGCGGCCACGCAATGGCCGAGCCCCGTCGCGGTCTCCGCGAATCCGAGCACTACGGCTTCGCGCGCACCGAGCACCGCTCGAACCAGGTCGCCCAGCTGATCGCCCGCGCCGAGCACCACGCGCGGATCGGTGGGCAGGTGCTTGCCGAGCACGGTGGAGACCAGCAGATGCGCCCGGCGCCGATTGTTGTGGCGAACGCCCGGTTGCACCAGCGCGGTGATCGGCAGCCGCGCGGAACGCAGCCGCTCCGCGCCGCCTTCCGGATCGTGATGCAGCCCGATGCCGAGATTTCTTGTCGCCCAGAATATTTCGTTGTGACCGAATTCGGTCGAGGTCCGGCTCATACGGTGACCAACGCCGTCAGCAGATCCACGAAGGACACTCCCTTGTTCGCCACGCCGAACACCCGTGCACGCAACAGCGTCTGCCGCGCCCAGCTGCGATGCGGCCGCATCTCGTTCATCTTGTTCCGGTAGCCGGAGGCCGCCACGCCGCCGACGTCCTCGCGCAGGATGTCCAGCGCGTCCGAGTACTCCTCGTGCGTCACCACCGACAGCGCGTGCACGGCGGCCACGTGCGACGGGTGGATCACCGTCTTGCCCTGGATGCCGTTGGCCCGGTCCAGCGTGATCTCCCGCAGCAAGCCGTCCAGATCCCGGCTCACCAGGTACTGCCGGAACGGCACCGCGTCGGACTCCTCGAACGGCGCGGTCCGCAGCAACGGCCGGAACATCCGTTCGTGGTCGGCGAAGTACTCCCACACCGGTCCCGTGATGACGAAACCGGTGCCGTCCGCGCGCCCCAGGTAGTTCACGATGTCGGCGATCACGTCGGCGACCACGCGTACGTCGTAGATGGTCAGGTCGCGATCGCGCCGGATGCCGAACGTCGAACACATGTCCGTCGCGCCGACCCGCACCGCGAGCACCCGGTCCCGGTGCGCGGCCAGCAGCGCCGCGATCTGGGTGAGCTCGTAATCGCGGGTCTCCCGGTGCACCAGCCCCGGCGACTCCAGCACCGGCATTCCGTACAGTGGCCGGTCCACCCGCTGGGCCGCCACGTTCAGCGCGTTGAGGTACTTCGGCCCGGTGACGCTGTCGAACTTCGGGAACACGAAACCGGTCAGCACCCTGGCACCCGGTCCGAGTTGCTCGATGAGCTCGGTGATCGTGTCCGCGTCGCGCACCCGCACGAACAACAGCGGGTTGGCGTCATGGCTGCCCGCGAGCAGATCGAGCGCGGCGACGGTCTGCCGCTTGGCGTACTCGACCTCGTGATCGGCGACCGCGTCTTCGAGGTCGATCACCATCGAACACACCCCGTGCTCGGCGCGCCTGCCGATCGTCAGCGCGAGATCGGGCCTGGTCGCCGGTGCGTACAGCGTTGCGCCGAGCCCGACCGCGAGCAGCTCACGATCGGTGTGGTCGTCGCCGAACGGTTCGGGCTGCCGGTGGAACAGTCGCCTCGCCTCCGGCCCGTGCAACTGCCGGAAGTGGCGCAGCGGCATTCGCTTCCGCAGGCAAACCTCCTGCTGGACGGCGATGCCTGCGGTCATCGTTGCCCCATCCTCATTCTCGTCGTGGTCCTGCTTGTCTTCTCATTCGATCCACTACCCCGGCTATGAATTCGGTGACGGCATCCAGTTCCGCCACATAGGCCCAGTAGTCGGGGTGACGCCCCGACAGTGTTTCGCTGATTCGGTCGATCCGCGCCGCTTGCGCGTCGAGCACCGAACCCCATTCGGCGACCAGCCCACGGCTCACCGCGAGCATTTGCGCGTCCCGCAACCGGAATCGTACGGCCTTGGCCTGTTCTTGCGGGTCGGACCGAATCGCACGCAGCAGGGTCAGCCGCTTGGTGACGGCGTCGACTCGCTGCTCGGCCTCGGCGAGGTACCCGCGCGCGGATGTGGTCAGATCAAGTGCTAACTCCGGATTGTTCTCTGCCGCCGCCGCACGCGCCCTGCCGAGGGCCGCGTCCGCGGCCTCGATGGCTCGCTGGCTTTCCCGCTCATTGTTAGCCAGATCGGCCGAACTCGCAGCATTGAACTCGCGCAGCAGCGCCGAGAACGCCTGCGGAACCCCTTCCGCCCTGGTCCGGACGGCGGCAAGGCGGGTTGTCACGGACGATATCGCGGTGTTCGCCGCCCCGGCCCGAGATGGGGCTTGCGCCAAGGCATCCGCCAGCTCACCGGTGGCCGTCTGTAGTCGGTTCGCGGCCTCCCGCACCGTGCTCGCGGGTGCGCCCGCACCCGCCGCCTCCAGTGTGACCAGCGCCTCATCGACCGCGGCGGCGCGCTCGCGCACCGACGGATAGTGCTCGAACTCCGATTCGGCGGCCCGGCCGCGCACACCGGCCGCGGCAGCCTTCACCTGCTGCACCAGCTGCGGCACCGCGCCGAGCACGGCCACCGCCTCTTCGAACTTGCCCTGGTCGCCGCGGTAGAACTCGTCGACCGCGCGCGCCGCGTCGGTCAGCTGCCGTACCGCGGCGTCGACGCGCTCCCGGCCCCGCGCGACCGGCGGGCCGCCCTGCTGCGCGGCCTCCAGCTCCGCGCTCAGCGTCAGGTAGACCTCCGCCGCCCCATAACATCTGTGGCGCACCGCTTCCCAGCGCGCGCCGATCCGCCGCTCCGGGAAGATCTGCTCGGCGGCGTGCACTGCCGCGTCGGCCGCGCTCTGCCGCCGGTCCATGTCGAGGAACGCCGTCGCCAGGGTGGCGCGGGCGTGTTCGATCCACTCGTCGTTTCCCGACGAACGGAACCAACCGCGCCTGCGCCCTGCCACGCCCCGATGGTAGGAGATGTTCCAGTTCGCCGGGGGTTGCGCCGGTTCCTACGCAAGTTCGCGGAAACCTACTACTGTCGTATGGCGTACCCGGCGATTCGGACATGCTGGGAACCAATGACGGACTATTGAAAGGGAATCCCGCATGGGTGTCAGTTTGTCCAAGGGCGGCAATGTCTCGCTGACCAAGGCGGCGCCTAACCTCACTGCTGTTGCGGTCGGCCTCGGGTGGGATGTGCGGACCACCACCGGTACCGACTTCGACCTCGACGCGAGCGCCATCGCGACCGGCGCGGACAAGAAGGTCCTGTCCGACCAGCACTTCGTCTTCTTCAACAACCTGCGGTCGCCCGATGGCGCGATCGAGCACGCGGGCGACAACCGGACCGGTGAGGGCGAGGGCGACGACGAGGTCATCAACGTCGACCTGGCGAACACCCCGCCCACGATCGAGAGCATCTTCTTCCCGGTCTCGATCTACGACGCCGACTCCCGGTCGCAGTCCTTCGGCCAGGTCCGCAACGCCTACATCCGCGTGGTGGACCGCAGCAACGGCGAGGAGCTCGCCCGCTACGACCTCACCGAGGACGCCTCGACCGAGACCGCCATGGTCTTCGGCGAGCTGTACCGCAACGGCGCGGAGTGGAAGTTCCGCGCGATCGGCCAGGGTTACGCCTCCGGTCTGGCGGGCATCGCCCGCGACTACGGCGTGAACGTCTAAGGAACACTTCGCTGTTCGCAGGGGGCCCGGTGACGGGCCCCCTCGTCGTGCGACCCCAGGCATGCCGGCGCCCTGGGAGCGCGTTGGACAACCGGCGATCCAGCAGCCACGCTGGTAGCAACCGTCGCCGCCTCGTTATAACTCACGAAAGGTCCCAGCGTGGTCCTGCGCATATTCGGCATGTCCCTGGTCGTCACGGTGGTATCGCTCGTCGTCGCCCTGGTGTACGGCGGACCGACCGCCCTCGCGCTCGCCGCGATCCTCGGCATCCTCGAGGTGTCGCTTTCGTTCGACAACGCCGTGATCAACGCCACCGTCCTGGAGCGGATGAGCGCGTTCTGGCAGCGGATCTTCCTCACCATCGGCGTGCTGATCGCCGTCTTCGGTATGCGGTTGGTCTTCCCGCTGGCCATCGTGTGGATCACCGCCGGGCTGGATCCGGTCCGGGCCTTCGACCTGGCCCTCAACCCGCCCCCCGGCGACGCCCTGACCTTCCCGGACGGCAGCCCGAGCTACGAGAAGCTGCTCACCGACGCGCACCCGCAGATCGCGGCGTTCGGCGGCATGTTCCTGGCGCTGCTGTTCCTCAACTTCATCTTCGAGGAACGCGACATCACCTGGCTGAGCTGGCTGGAGCGGCCGCTGGCCAAGGCGGGCAAGCTGGACATGCTCTCCGTGGTGGTCGCGGGCACCGGCCTGATCCTCACGGCCGAGTACATCGCCGACGAAGCGCACCGCTCGACCGTCCTGGTGGCCGGCCTGCTCGGCATGATCACCTACATCGCGGTGGACGGCCTCGGCTCCATGTTCCACACCGAGGAGCACACCGAAGGCGGCCCATCCGAGCTGGCCAAGGCCACCGGTAAGGCGGGCTTCTTCCTGTTCCTCTATCTGGAGGTGCTCGACGCGTCGTTCTCCTTCGACGGCGTGATCGGCGCGTTCGCCATCACCTCCGACCCGATCATCATCGCGCTCGGCCTCGGCCTGATCGGCGCCATGTTCGTCCGGTCGATCACGGTGTACCTGGTCCGCAAGGGCACCCTGTCGGAGTACGTCTACCTGGAGCACGGCGCGCACTGGGCGATCGGCGCGCTCGCGGCCATCCTGCTGGTCTCGATCGGCGTGCACATCAACGAGCTCATCACCGGCATGGTCGGCGTCGCGTTCATCGGCGCGGCGTTCATCACGAGCATCGTCCGCAACGGCCGAGCGGACGAGGAGGAACTGGACAGCGAACGAGAACCGACGCCGGTAGGCTGATCTCCGGCAAGCAGCCGAAGACCTGTTGCGGCAGCGGCCCCATCCGACGGATGGCCGCTGCCGCTCTCGTTTCGAGAGGGGGGATCGCGCCATGGCGATCGACGACAACCCCGGCGGCGTCAACCTGTCCAAGGTGACCCTGTCGAAGGCGACACCGAGTATCAACCTGACCAAGCCCGGTGAGCAGCAGGGCACCATGCGGGTCAACCTGAACTGGTCGAGCGGATCCAAAGGCTTCTTCCGCCGGTCCAAGCCCGTGGATCTGGACCTCGGCTGCCTCTACGAACTGTCCAACGGCGCCAAAGGCGTGGTCCAGGCGATCGGGAACAATTTCGGCACGCTGGAGGCCGAGCCCTACATCCGGCTCGACGGCGACGATCGCAGCGGTTCGGCCGCTACCGGCGAGAACCTGCACATCGACCTGGCCAGGCCCGAATTGTTCCGGCGCATCTTGATCTTCGCCTTCATCTACGAGGGCGTGCCCAATTGGGCCGCCGCCGACGGTGTGGTGACGCTGTATCCCACAGCCGGTCCGCAGGTCGAAATGCGGCTCGACTCTCCGGTGGACGGCGCCCGCTCGTGCGCCATCGCTCTGCTGCAGAACCAGGGGGCCGGGATCACCGTGCATCGCGAAGTGCACTACGTCAACGGCGCCCAGCGCGAACTCGACCAGGCCTATCAGTGGGGCATGCAGTGGCAGAGCGGGCGCAAGTAGGTCACCGCGCCGCAGGCACCGGCCTGCTCGCCCCGGCCGCCGAGCCGGTCGGCGGGCGCGCGGCGAACACCAGACCGACCAGGCCGATGCCGAGCCCGGCGACCGTCAGCAGCCGCAACGGCTGATCGATCAGCAGCCAGGCCAGGATCGCGGTCACGGCGGGCGTCGCGAAGAACAGTTTGCCCACCCTCGTCGCATCCCACCGCCGCAGCATGGCGTTGAGCAGCAGGAACGCGGCCATGGAGTTCACCAGCACCATCCAGACGAGCGACCCGGCGAACCGGCCCGCGTCCCACACCTGCGCCTGATCCGACACCCAAGCCAGCGCCCCCGCGATCGGCGCGCTCACCGCCACGTGCAGCGCCGTGGAGGCCTTCGGATCGACGGCGGGCGCGAACCGCTTCTGATACACGGTGCCGATGCTCAGGCCGAGCAGTCCCACCACGCACAACAGCAGTCCGGTCGCGGAGAAGTGGGACTGGTCGAACACCGCCAGGGCGACCCCGACTCCGCCGATGCCGAAGCCGAACCACTGCCGCAGCGTGACCACTTCGCCGATCAGTCCGGCGCACAGCGCGATGACCACCGGATTCAGGCCCTGCACCAGCGCGATCACCGCCGCCGAGACATGCTCGGCCATCGCCGTGTAGAAGGCCCCGAACTGGACCATCTGCATCAGCAACCCGGCGACGAGCACGTGCCGCAACGTGCGGCCACGCGGCCACGCGGCGCGCGCGAAGACCGCATACGCCATGAGCAGGACCCCTGCGACGGCGAAGCGCACGAACAACACCATCAGCGGTGGCGCGGCGCCCACCCCGATCACACCGGCGATGAACGCGCTGCTCCACAGCACGACGAACACCGGCTGCGCGGCCGCCATCGCGAATCGACTCTGCACGGACCCTCCTGTAACTAACCACCTAGGGTGGTTATCACGGTCGCATTCGCCGAACTAACCTGTCAAGGCGGTTATCATGCGAGAGTGTTCACCTTCGTGAGCGGCGACCTCGCCCTGGATTTCGCCGGCACCGTCAAGGCGCGATCGACCACGTTCGAGGACATCCTCACCACCCCCGCCGCGCTCGCCGACTGGATCGTCGCCGCAGGACTGCTCGACCACCCCCCGCACAGCGACGCCGACACTCTCGCCCGAGCGGTCCGCCTGCGTGAGGCGGCCTACCGCATGGCGCACGCCGCCGCCGAGGGACGCACCTTCGACGACGCCGACCGCCGGACTGTCAACGCGTTCGCCGACGCCGCACCGCCCTCGATCAGCCTGCGCGCCGACGGCACGGTCGTCCGCTCCGGCGACGCGGACGCGGCGCTGGCCGCCATCGCGCGTTCAGCGATCGAGCTCTCGGGCAGCGGGGCACTCGTCAAAGAGTGCGGCCGACCCGCCTGCACCCGGCTCTACGTGGACACTTCCCGCGGCGGCTCCCGCCGCTGGTGCGACATGACGCTGTGCGGCAATCGCGCCAAGAGCGCCGCCTTCCGCGCCAGGCACGGCGGGCCTTAGACGACCGGGACCAGATTGCGGGGGTCCGAGCGCGGCACCGGGGACGCCGCCGACCGGCTCCCGCGCGGCAGCGCCCACAGGAACACGAAGAACAACACGACGAGCAGGCCGGCGCGCCCCCACACACCGAACTCGACGACGTTCTCCATCTGCTCGACCGCGGTGCCCGAGCCCATCGAGTAGAAGTACCGGAACACCCCGATGCCGATCGCCGCGTCGGCGACGAGATAGCTGCCGATCAACCACCACGGCACCTCGAGCAATACCAGGAACGGCACGAGCCACAACGTGTACTGCGGTGAATGCACCTTGTGGAACAACAGGAATCCACACAGCATCGCGCCGCTCACCCCGACCCACGGGAACACGCCGGTCGTCCGGTAGCGCTTCCCGCCGAGCCACATGGCCAGCGCGAACGCCGCGAGCACGAGCAGCGGCGAAGCGACCGAGACCACTTGCTGAAACGCCGCCTCGCTGCGCGCGTCCGGACCGAACATCGGCCGCAGTCCCCAATACCAGATCGAATTCGTGGTGATGTCGGCCTGCCGCAATTGCTGGAAGGTGATCGACGCGCGCCAGCCCTCGTACCCCGCCAGCGCGAACGGCAGGTTCACCGCGACGACGGTGCCGACCGCCGCGGCCGCGGTGAGCAGAGCGCCCCGGACGTCCAGCCTGCGCCGCGGCCCTTCTCCCGCGCGCTCGCCCCCGGTCAGCACGTACGCCAGCAGGGGCAGCACGAAGATCCCCGGGTACAGCTTGAGACAGAATCCGAGCCCGAGCAGCACAGCGGCCACGATTCCCCTGGTCCGCACGGAGTAGCGGGTCGGCGCCGCCATCACGTAGACGGCCGCCACCGCGGTGCACACCACCGGGAGCTCCCAATTGTGAAAGGCATACAGCACGAGCGGCGGTCCAGCCGCCCACAACAGGGCGGCCCAACCGGCCAGGCGAGCCAGCATCCACGCGGTCAGCAGCGCGAACGGCGCCAGCAGCAGCGCCGAGTACCGCAGGAAATCGGCGTCGTTGTGCGCGCCGGTCGCGCCGAGCCACATCAGCACACCGCTGAGTACCGGATACTCCACCGCGCCGCCCACCAACGCGCCGTCGTCGGTGATGCCGCCGGTCACGTAGGGGAAGACGTGTTCGTTGATGTCTCTGCCGAGCCAGAGGAACTGGATATCCGAATAGCAGACGTCGGAGTCCTTGATGACATCGAAAACCGTACTGCGCCCGTCCCGGTCGAACGGCGCCCCCGCACAGCGCGCCTTGTTCGCGTACGCCAGGGCGAGGACGAGACCGCAGAGCAGTACCACCACCATGGCCAGCGCCGCACGGCGTCGCACGCGACCCGCGGGCAAGTCGCTGGCGGCGAGTCCGGTCGGCATGGATCCACCCTAAGCGGACGGTCCGGGCGGTGCCGCCGTTCCCCCTTCCTACGGACGCGAACGCGCGGCGCGGTCGCCTGCCCGCCCGGACCGCGCGCCGGGGCAATTTCACTGCTCAGCCGCCGCTCATGTAGCCTGTTCGGGTTGCTGACGCAACGACCCTCCTGCCACGGACCGTCCGTGGCCGTTTCCTAGTCCACAGGAGGTGATTGGTCCGTGCGTCATTACGAAGTGATGGTCATCCTCGATCCGAGCCTGGACGAGCGCACTGTTGGTCCGTCGCTGGACAACCTGCTCAGTGTCGTTCGCACCGAGGGCGGCAAGATCGACAAGGTCGACATCTGGGGCCGCCGCCGGCTCGCCTACGAGATCGCCAAGCACGCCGAGGGCATCTACGCCGTGGTCGATCTGACCGCCGAGCCCGCCACCGTGAGCGAGCTCGACCGCCAGCTGGGTCTCAACGAGACGGTGCTGCGCACCAAGGTTCTGCGCCACGACAAGTAGTCCGGCAACCCTCGTTTGCGTCGGAGCCTGTGCCTAGGCTCTAGCGCAACAGCGAGACGCGGACTGCACACCGAGCAGGAGGAACCACATGGCAGGCGACACGGTCATCACCGTCATCGGAAATCTGACGGCCGACCCGGAGCTTCGATTCACACCGGCGGGACAGGCGGTGGCGAATTTCACCGTCGCGTCGACTCCCCGTGTGTTCGACCGTAATTCGAACGAATGGAAAGACGGCGAAGCGCTGTTCCTGCGCTGCAATATCTGGCGGGAGGCCGCGGAGAACGTCGCCGAAAGCCTGACCAGAGGTTCCCGTGTCATCGTGAGCGGACGGCTCAAGCAGCGCTCCTACGAAACCCGCGAGGGTGAGAAGCGCACGGTCGTCGAGCTCGAGGTCGACGAGGTCGGTCCCTCACTGCGCTACGCCACCGCGAAGGTCAACAAGACCAGCCGTGGCAGCGGTGGCGGCGGCTTCGGGTCCGGCGGCGGTGGCAACTACGCCTCCTCCGGTGGTGGCGGTGGGCGTTCCGGCGGTGCCGAGGACGACCCTTGGGGCAGTGCGCCCGCGGCCGGCTCCTTCGGGGGCGGCGGCCGCATGGATGACGAACCGCCGTTCTGAGAACGGCCACAGCGGCCCGCTCGCGTCGGGCCATCAGTGATTACGGAGTACAAGACCATGCCTAAAGCGCCCGCGCGCGAAAAGGTGCTCAAGAAGAAGGCTTGCTCGTTCTGCAAGGAGAGCAAGACCGGAACCGTCACGATCGACTACAAGGACACGGCGTTGCTGCGCAAGTACGTCAGCGACCGCGGCAAGATCCGCGCCCGCCGCGTCACCGGCAACTGCGTCCAGCATCAGCGCGACGTCGCGGTTGCGGTCAAGAACTCGCGTGAGGTGGCTCTGCTGCCTTACGTGTCGACGGCTCGCTGAGAAAGGGAGGCACGCAAATGAAGTTGATTCTGACTGCTGATGTGGACAACCTCGGTGCCCCCGGCGACACCGTGGAGGTGAAGGACGGCTACGGCCGCAACTACCTGCTGCCGCGCGGTCTGGCGATCCTGGCCAGCCGTGGCGCGCAGAAGCAGGTCGAGGGCATCCGCCGGGCGCAGGAAGCCCGCCGGGTCCGCGACCTCGACCACGCCAACGAGCTGAAGCAGGCCCTCGAGGGTCTGGAGTCGGTCTCGCTGGCGGTCAAGACCGCGGGCACCGGCAAGCTCTTCGGCTCGGTGACCCAGTCGGACGTCGCGGCGGCCGTCAAGGCGGCGGGTGGCCCCGTCGTCGACAAGCGCAGCATCGAGCTGCCGAAGGCGCACATCAAGACGACCGGCAAGCACGTCATCGTGGTGCACCTGCACCCGGACGTGGTGGCGAAGTTCGACCTCACGGTCACTGCCGCCTGATCGAGTCAGAGCGTCGAGGACCACTCCCGTCTCAGCGATGGGAGTGGTCCTCAGCTGTGCCTTGTCATTCGAGGCCCATTCATAGCTGAGTGTTTGCCGGATACTCGAGAGCGTTATTCGGGACAATCGGGGCGTCGCATGACCTCGCGGCTGCGCCTTATTCGTCCAGCCTGTGGATTACCGGTCAAACCGACCGTCCGCAATGTGATTCAAGTCATATGCGGCTCACGTTCTGTTAACCCAACACGCCCGGCTGTTCAACTCGGCCGACACGCCGGTACTTCATTAATCCACACCTGGAAAACCGCGGAAGCGCATATCTATCTGCGTATTTGACCTGGCCGACCTGCGTTTTCCCCAAGTTGTACACAGGGGCTGCACACGGTTTGGTGAACTTTCCCCAAGTTATCCACAGCTGTGTGCACAGCGCGGTTTGGTCCACACCCATCGGGTCGCCTAGGTTCGTCGCATCGCTGCGCGCGGATCGCCTCCCATCGCGTGCGCGGGCGGGTGCCGTGGCGGTAGCTGGAGCCCTGGTCAACGGCTTTCCCAAACGTGTCGGTGCCCGGGAGTAAAACGAGTCGACAGGGTGGAACCCGGTCGTGGGGTAGAGAGGACGGTCGAGTCTGGTGACAACCACCGATGACCGCGGGCACACGGACTTCCCGCCCGAACCTCCCGGCGAAGACTTCGGCCGCCAGCCGCCGCACGACATGGCGGCCGAGCAGTCGGTGCTCGGCGGCATGCTGTTGAGCAAGGACGCCATCGCCGACGTCGTCGAGGTCCTTCGTCCCGGCGATTTCTACCGTCCCGCGCATCAGGCCGTCTACGACACCATCCTCGATCTCTACGGGCGCGGCGAACCCGCCGACCCGGTGACCGTCGCTGCGGGGCTCGACCGCCGCGGCGAACTCAAGCGCATCGGTGGCGCGCCCTATCTGGTCACGCTCACCCAGACCGTGCCGACCGCGGCCAACGCCGGCTTTTACGCCGAAATCGTCGCCGAGAAGGCCATTCTGCGCCGCCTGGTCGAGGCGGGCACCCGCATCGTCCAGTACGGCTACGCGGGCGCCGACGGGCAGGACGTCGCCGAGGTGGTAGACCGCGCCCAAGCCGAGGTCTACGAGGTCACCGAACGCCGCACCAGCGAAGACTTCCTCCCCTTGGAGGAATTGCTCCAGCCGACGATGGACGAGATCGACTCCATCGCCAGCCGCGGCGGCATCTCGCTCGGCGTCCCCACCGGTTTCACCGAACTCGACGAGATCACCAACGGCCTGCACCCGGGCCAGATGATCATCGTCGCGGCCAGGCCTGGAGTTGGAAAATCGACCCTGGGAATGGATTTCATGCGTAGTTGCTCGATCAAGCACGGCTTGGCGAGCGTTATCTTCTCCCTGGAGATGAGCCGGACCGAGATCGTCATGCGGTTGTTGTCGGCGGAAGCGAAGATCAAGCTCGGGGACATGCGGTCCGGGCGGATGAGCGACGACGACTGGACCAAGCTGGCGCGGCGGATGAGTGAGATCAGCGAGGCGCCGCTGTTCGTGGACGATTCACCGAACCTGACCATGATGGAGATTCGCGCCAAGGCGCGGCGGCTGAAGCAACGCCACGACCTGAAACTTGTTGTGGTGGACTATCTGCAGCTGATGACCTCCGGCAAGAAGGTCGAATCCCGGCAGCAGGAGGTCTCGGACTTCTCCCGCAACCTGAAACTGCTGGCCAAGGAACTCGAAGTGCCGGTGGTGGCGATCAGCCAGCTCAACCGTGGTCCCGAACAGCGAACCGACAAGCGCCCAATGGTGTCCGATCTCCGCGAGTCGGGATCCCTGGAACAAGACGCGGACATGGTCATCCTGCTGCATCGTCCCGACGCTTTCGAGCGCGACGACCCGCGCGGCGGCGAGGCGGACCTGATTCTGGGCAAGCACCGTAACGGCCCGACCGCGACGATCACCGTGGCCCATCAGCTGCATCTGTCCCGCTTCGTGGACATGGCGCGCGGGTGACGTACTTCTCCTGAGCACCCACCCGAGTAACGCTCGGGTTCCCTACCACGACGTTCTCGGTGACGTATGGCCCGTCGGGGGGCTTGTCCGTCCACTTTGTCGGTGTATGGAATGGGAAACAGGACATGGCTCTTCGCGAGTTCTTCGCGCGGCATCGGATCGCTTCGGCCGTTGCCGCCCCGGCGGCATTGGGGGTGGCGGCGGTCGTCGCCGCCTCGCTGGCACTGACGTCGTCGCCGCAAACCAGGGATACGCAGCTCACGACGTCCGTCACGGAATGCCGCGACATGGTCACCATCTCGGTGGCCGGTCGTAACGACACCCCGGTCGAGGGCACCACCAAGATGCTGGTGGACGCCAATGGCAACCCGCTGCCCGCCGCGCTGTCCGGTGACCACAGCAGTGAGTGGGTCGATCCGGTCGTCAACGCGCCGGCCGATGACGTCGATCCGGACGCGTACGCCGCGGTCTACATCGCCTATCCGGCGAACATGGCCACCTACGAGGACGCCGTCAACGCCGGTGTCGCGAACACCGAGCGGGTGATGCGGGAGATCGCGCGGGCCTGCCCCGACACCAAGTTCTCGATCGTCGGGTACAGCGAGGGCGCCGACGTCGTGCGCCGCGTCGCGATGAAGATCGGCCATCAGGAGCCCGGCCAGGACGGGGCCTATGAAGTCGTCGATCCGGACGATGTCGTCGGTGTCGTCATCCTGGCGGACTCGGGCCGCTCGGCGGGAGACGGGCCGTTCCCGGGGTCGAAGGACCCGTTCGGCAACCCGGACGGCTTCGACCAGCAATATCAGAACGGCACCAACCCGGTCCCCGGCCAAGGTGCGGTGCAGGGCACCAGCGGTGACTTCGGTGCGTTGAACGGCAAGATCGCGTCGTTCTGCTCGGACGGCGATCTGACCTGTTCGGCGCCGCAGAACATCTCGCTGCTGCAGTTGGTGGTCAACGTCGGCAGGCAGCTGAACGTCGACGCCCTGGAACGCGACGGGCTGACGCCGGCGACCGGGCAGGACGTGGCGGTGGTGCTGGGCCGGATCGCGCTGGCGGCGTTCGCCGACATCCAGTCGCAGCCGAACTGGATGCAGAGCGACGAGACCTTCCTGGAAGTGCTGCTGCGGGTCTCCGATCCGGCGTACAAGCCGGGAGAGAAGAAGGCCCCGGCGAAGGCGGATTCGATTTCGACCAACGAGATGTCGCCGCTGGCATACCTGCCGCAGAAGGTGCTCAACGAGATCGTCGGCCTCATCGTGACGAATCAGAACACGATTCCCGTGATCTTGAGCGACCCGTACAACCTCACGCTCGGCCCGAACCACACCGGTCACCACTTCGACTACTGGGACGATGCCGACCCCGCCGCGGGCAAGCCGCTGACCTCGGCCGAGTACGCGGCGGCCTGGCTCACCCATCTGGCGAAGCAGGCGCAGGCCGGTAAGCAGGTCGACCCGACGTCCAAGCCGCAAGAAGCCGATCTGGCCGCCGTGTACAAGGCGGTGGAGACCACCTCGGCGACGCCGACCACCGAACCCGCCAAGACTTCGACCACGTCGGCGACGCCCACCGGCGCCGCTCCCACGACGACCGGCAGCACGAGCAGTCCGACCACCACGGTCGCGCCGACCACGACCACGACCACGGCACCGGCGGCCACCACTCCGGCCCCGTCACCGGTCGCGGCGCCGGTCGAGACGACGAAGCCCACCACCACTGAACCGACCACGACCACAACGCAATCCGCGGCCCCGGCTACCAGCACGACCGCGAAAGCATCGAATTGACCGACCCGTCGGCTCGCGATCGCGCTCGAGAGTTGCGATCGCGAGCCGACGGTGATTTCGGTCACACGAGTCCACCGTTGGCGCGAATGACCTGACCGTTGACCCAATGTCCCTGCGGGGCGGCCAGGAATGCCACCACGGCGGCGATGTCGGCTGGTGTGCCGAGTCGCTGCAGCGGCACGGCGTCGGCGAGTCGCTGGATGGTGGCATCGTCTTTTCCGTCGAGGAACAGATCCGTGGCGGTCGGCCCGGGCGCCACCGCGTTGACCGTCACGTCCCGGCCCCGCAGTTCGCGGGCCAGGATCATGGTCAGCGCCTCGACGGCTCCTTTGCTGGCGGCGTAGGCCCCGTAGGTCGGGAACGCGGTGCCGACCACCGACGTGGAGAAGTTGATGATCGCGCCACCGGATCGCAGCCGCCGCGCCGCTTGTTGATCTACGACGAATGTGCCGCGGATATTGGTCCGGTAGGTGCTGTCGAGCACCGCCAGATCCAGATCGACCAGCGGCGCGAGCTGCATCCGGCCCGCGGCGTGCACCACGACGTCGACTCCGCCGAATTCGCTTTCCGCCCGGTCGAATACCTCCGCCATCGCGGACTCGTCGGCGACGTCCCCCTGGGCCGTCACCGCTACGCCCCCGGCGCCGCGAATGGCTTCGGCGGTGTCGTCGGCCTCGGCGGCATTCGACGCGAAATTCAGGACAACCGCGAACCCGTCAGCGGCAAGACGTTCGGCGCACGCGCGGCCGATGCCGCGAGAACCGCCCGTTATCACCGCGACCCGCGCGGACCCGCCGTTTGTGGTTGCCACAGGATGCTGTTCCTTCCGTTCGTCGGCGTGATTCCGGAACTATCCTGACGACGCCCGGTCACCGGGCGAACGACTGTGGGCAGGCGATACGCCGTGGCCCGGCGGCGTCGGAAGGGGCCAACCATAACAGCGCGGCCGCCGGAACTCGCCGGTCACCGCACCGGCGAGCGGTTACGCGGAGCGGGCGGTCCACTCGCGCGAGCGGATCGCGCCGTCAGGCGAGGACGGCGCGAAGATTGCGCGCCAGCACTTCGACGCGGTGGCGCTGGAGCTCGGTGAACTCTTCCGGATGGTGTATCTCGACGCTCAGCCGACCGTCGAAGGTACTGATGACGCAGGTGCCGCCACCTGGTTGTTGCGGTCGACGGCCGGTCAGGTCCGGCTTCGCGAGCATCGTGGAGTGGAAGTCGTCGATGCGCAGGTCGTCGTGTTCGGGTAGCGGCGGGATGGTGCCCCAGTTGGTCGCGATGACCACGCCGGGCAGCGCGGGCCTGGGTGCGGCCGCCATGTCGGGGATGCTCAGGGGCGTGCGTTGCACGATGCCCGCGGCCAGGCCGGCATGCAACGCCTCGCTGATGCCGCGGGCCGACTCCACCAGCGTCACGTCGGAGTCGGGGGAGAGGTAATTGGCGAATCCGAGGACGTTCGTCCCCTCGGTCGCGCCGATCTCCGGGGTCACCCTCGTGCGCAGGTCCACGGAGTACAGGTAGAGCAGTCCGGTGAGCGGTAGTTCGCGAATCTCCGCTTCGGTGCGCAACAGCGCCGCCGACACCAGACCGTGCACGGTGACGTTCTCCCGATGCCCGAGCGCCACCAGCGCGGTGGTCTCCTCCCGGGTGAACCTGCACCGGGTGGTGCACAGCATCGGGTATTCGTCGTCGCGCTCCGGAACGCCGGGCGTCGCCGCGGCGGGAGTGGCGTCGGCGGGCACGGAGCCGGGCAACGCCATCTTCTCGATGCCGCGCGCCGCAAGCAGCTGCTCGACCGGATCGGGGAACGCGCGCACCGGCGGCTGCGGCGTACCGCCGCCGATCGCGTCTCGATACCCCGCCCAGAACTCGGTGACGACGACGAACGCGTGGAAGGCGTCCGCGATGCTGTGATGGATCATGAGCGTGACGCTCGCGGTGTCGCCGTCGCGCACCACGCACAGGGCGCAGACGCCCGCTCGCTGATCGAATTTCGCACCGATGAGGGGGAATTCGGGGTCGGCATCGGCGACGAAGATCTCCGGCACGGCATCCGTCACGGCGAAGACATGACCGCCCGCTTCGGTCGGCTCGATGCGGGCACGCAGGATCGGATGCGCTCGCGCGACGGCCTCGAAGGCAGCGGTCAGCGCCCGCACGTTCAACCGGCCGGATACCCGCGCCGTATAGCCGATGAAGACCTCGCCCGCGGCGAACATCTCCTCGCTCGGGGCGAGCCGGCGGATCACGTCGACCACGATAATGCCTTCCCTTCGCTCCCGGCGAGACTAGCCCGACACCGTTGCGCAGGGGCATCATTCGCCCCAATCGGACGAAAAGGACATGGAATCGGCGGCAATCGGCCTTGCCGGAGCCGGGAACTGGATCTGTCGGATGATCGGATCACTTGGCTAAGCTCCCGGTCGTCGAAAGCGAGCGGAGCATGTTCCCCACCGAGCAGAGGTCATTCGGCGCCGCGCCGATCGCCGTCCCAGGGCGCCGAACGGCGGGCGCGCGATGACCCGCCGCGGGTGGTCGCTGTTCTTGGCGATGGGCGTGATCTGGGGCGTGCCATACGCGATGATCCGCGTCGCGGTGGAGGATCTGGACCCGATCGTGGTCGCGTTCGGCCGCACACTGATCGGCGGCTTGCTGCTGTTGCCGGTGGCGCTGTTCTCCCGTGCGCTGACGCCGGTGTTCCGGCGGTGGCGGCCACTGCTGCTCTACACCTTGGTGGAGATCACCGGACCGTGGTTCCTGATCGGGTACGCCGAGACCACGCTGCACAGCTCGACCGTCGGCCTGCTGATCGCGGCGGTGCCGCTGATCGCCGTGGTGATCGTGACCGCGCTCGGTCACGATCGGTTCGACGCACGGCGGCTGGTCGGCCTGTTGATCGGGTTCGCCGGCGTCGCCGCCCTGGTCGGTTTGGACGTCGACCTGGGGAACCCCGCGGCGATCGCGGCGATCGGCCTGACCACGATCGGCTACGCCGTGGGCCCGATCGTGATCAATCGCGCGCTGGCCGATCTGCCTCCGCTCGGCGTGGTGACCGGATCGCTGCTGCTCGCGGCGGCGATCTACGCGCCGTTCGCCGGTTACCGGTGGCCGGCGCGGGTTACCGCCGACGCGGCCTGGTCGGTACTCGGCCTCGCGGTGGTCTGCACGGCCGCGGCGTTCCTGTTCTTCTTCGCGCTGATCGCCGAGGTCGGTCCCGCCCGTGCGACGGTGATCACCTACATCAATCCCGCGGTGGCGATCCTGCTCGGCGTCACGGCGCTCGACGAGCCGCTGACGGCGGGCATGGTGATCGGGTTTCCACTGGTCGTCCTGGGTTCGGTGCTCGGCACCGCGAGCGGTCGCGACAAGGCGGCGCGTACGGAGTCGGCGACGCCCGCCGCGCCGGAGGCCGCCGCTCAATTACCCGAGAGGTAATCGCCACGGGTGCGGGGACACCCGAGAATCGGGTACGCGCCGTTGCGATCGCGCGGTGCCGCTTCGAAAGGACCTCTCGTGTCAGTCACCGCGCCCGCCACTCGAACGGTGGTCGAAGAGTTGTTGCGGCGGATCGGTTCCGGGGACCCGGAAGCCGTCGCCGAGTTGTACGCCGAGGACACCGATTGGCGGCTCGATTGGCCGGAGGCGGAGCACGGACGCGCGGCGACGCCCTGGATCCGGCACCGTCGCACCCGCGCCGATGCCGCCGATCATTATCGCTCGATCGCCGAACACCATGTGCCGGAGGAGGTGGCCACGCGTGTCGAACGGGTGCTTGTCGACGGCGCGGACGCCGTGGTGCTCGGCGAAATCCGGCAGACCGCGCGCCGCACCGGTCGCGCCTATCGCGCGCGCTTCGCTCTGCATCTGACGGTGCGGAACGGCCTGATCACCCGGCACCACGTCTACGAGGACAGTCTCGCCGTCGCCCAGGCCTTCGAACCGGGGGAGTGAGTAGGTAATACGCTGCTCGGGATGCTCGATTCGACGGAAGACTTCGCAGACGAACGCCCCGATGTCGCGGCCACCCGCGCCGCCTACGACGATATCGCCGAGCTCTATACCGAGCTCTTCCGCAATCACCTCGCCGGTGCGGTGCTCGACCGGGCGGTACTCGGCGCGTTCGTGGAATCGGTGGCGGGCAACGGTTCCGGGCCGATCGCCGATCTCGGCTGCGGCCCGGGACGGATCACCGGCCATCTGGCGTCGTTGGGGGCGCGGGTATTCGGCATCGATCTCTCGCCGCGAATGGTGGAGCTGGCCCGCGCGGAGCATCCACAGCTGTTCTTCGCGCAGGGTTCGGTGGAGGAGCTACCGATCGGCGATTCGACGCTCGGGGGCATTGTGGCGTGGTATTCGCTGATCCATACGCCACCGGAGCGCGTGCCGCACGTGTTGAACGAGTTTCACCGGGTACTCGCGAGCAAAGGGCACGTGTTGCTGGCTTTCCAGACGGCCGACCTGCCCGATGCGGTGGAAGCCTTCGACCACAAGGTGACCCGGGCCTACCGGTGGGCACCGAAACGCCTTGCGCGTCTGCTCGGCGGCGCCGGGTTCGCGATGATCGCCCGTATGGTGCGCGAACCGGGCCCCGACGAGCGGTTCGGGCAGGCCTACCTGCTGGCTTCGAAGGTTCGGTGATTCACCGAACGCGGTCCACCCCGTCCGGGTAGGTTTGTCGTGTCGCGGCGGCTTCATGGCTGCGCGGGCCCGCCGACAACGTGGTCGATCCGAAACTCGAACGTTCCACCATGTCGTCAGGGGGCGACTCATCATGGAATTCATTGCGCCGGTCGATGCCGTCTTCTTGCTCGCCGAATCCCGGGAACAGCCGATGCATGTCGGTTCGCTGCAACTGTTCGAGCCACCGGAGGGCGCGGGAGACGACTTCGCCGCGCAGGTGCACGACGAACTCCTCCGGAACACCGACATCGATCCGACCTTCCGCAAACATCCCGCGACGATATTCGGCACCCCGCAGATGGCGTGGACGCGGGCCGAGAACGTGGACCTGGACTATCACGTGCGGCGGCTGGCCGTACCCGGTCCTGGACGCATGGACCAGCTCGTCGAGCTGGCCTCCGGGCTGCACAGCAGCCTGCTGGACCGGCATCGGCCGCTGTGGGAGTTCCATCTGATCGAGGGTCTCGCGGACGGCAGGTTCGCGCTGTATTCGAAGATGCACCACGCGTTGATCGACGGCGTTTCCGCTCAACGCCTGCTGCGGCGCACACTGACCAGCGATCCGTCTTCCGGCGCCGCGCGGGTGCCGTGGCACCTGCCTCGGGGCAGGCGCAGGACGGCGTCCGGTGCGGGTGGTACCGCGCGCAGCCTGGTCTCGGCGGCGACGTCCGGCGCATCGATGCTGCGCGCGGCCCGCACCGCCTTGACGCGGCAGCAGCTGACCTTGCCGTTCGCGGCCCCGCGCACCATGTTCAACGTCCCGATCGGCGGCGCGCGCCGCGCGGTGGTCCGGTCCTGGCCGCTGGAGCGGTTGCAGCAAGTCAAGAAGGCCACCGGTTCGACGCTCAACGACGTGGTGCTCGCCATGTCGGCGGGCGCGCTGCGGCGGTATCTCCTCGAACGCTCGGCCCTGCCGGACAAGCCGTTGGTCGCGATGGTGCCGATGTCGCTGCGCGCCGAGGACGACGACGGGACCGACGGGGTGAAGGTCGGCGCGGTGCTGTGCAATCTCGGCACCGACCTCGCCGATCCGGTGGAGCGGCTGCGGGTGGTCGCGGCGTCGATGCGCGACGGCAAGGACGTCTACCGCACGCTGTCGTGCAACCAGACGATGGCGCTGTCGGCGCTGATGCTCAGCCCGCTGGCCCTCAATCTGGTGCCCGCGCTGATCCCGTACACCAACCCGACCTTCAACATCGTCATCTCGAACGTCCCCGGACCGCGTGAGCCCATGTATTGGAACGGAGCGCGTCTGGACGCGAGTTACCCGTTGTCGATCCCGTTCGACGGCCAGGCGGTGAACATCACGCTCACCTCCAACGCAGGCAATCTCGATTTCGGCGTGGTCGGCTGCCGCCGCAGTGTGCCGCAACTGCCCCACCTGCTCGACCACCTGGAGGAGTCGCTCGCCGAACTGGAGCGGGCCACCGCCTGACGCGGAAGCGCATTCCCCAGAAAACTAGAACGTGTTACTGTCGAGGCATGGTGCACCGGCCAGTCGAGGAAGCCGCGGCCGCTTCATGGCGATATCAGCGGCTCGCGGCGGACTCGACGCGCGGCGACCAGGCCGAGCCGGGCGCCTCTTATGCAACTCGTTCTAGTACATCTGCGACGCGCCGTTCGCGGCGGAGCAGTTAGGGAGACCAGCACGCCATGCGTACCGAAATCTGCGAACGGCTCGGGATCGAATTCCCCATCTTCGCCTTCACCCACTGCCGCGACGTGGCGGCCGCGGTCAGCAACGCGGGTGGACTCGGCGTGCTCGGCGCCGTGGGCTTCACCGCCGAGCAGCTCGAGGTCGAGCTGGCCTGGCTGGACGAGCACGTGCAGGGCGTATACGGCGTCGACCTGGTGATTCCGTCCAAGTACGAAGGCAAGGGCATCGACGGCCTGAGCCCCGAGGAACTGGAAGCCAAGCTGGCCGAGCTGGTCCCGCAGGGGCACCGCGACTTCGCCGAGAAGATCCTCGCCGACCACGGCGTGCCCAAGCTGCCGGAGGACGAGCACCACAACCAGCTGCTCGGCTGGACCGCCACCACCGCAGGGCCGCAGGTGGAGGTGATTCTGCGGCATCCGAAGGCCAAGCTGGTGGCCAATGCCCTCGGCACCCCGCCCGAGGACGTGATCAAGCAGGTGCAGGACTCCGGCAGGCTGATCGGCGCGCTGTGCGGTTCGGTCAAGCACGCGCTCAACCACAAGCGGGCGGGTCTGGACTTCGTGGTCTGCCAGGGCACCGAGGGCGGCGGCCACTGCGGCGAGGTGTCCTCGATGGTGCTGTGGCCGCAGGTCATCGACGCCGTGGGCGACCTGCCGGTGCTGGCCGCCGGCGGCATCGGCAACGGCCGCCAGGTGGCCGCGGCGATGGCGATGGGCGCCGCGGGCGCGTGGACCGGCTCGGTGTGGCTGACCGTCGAGGAGGCCAATGTGCCGCCCGCCCAGATGCAGACCTACATCGACGCCACCAGCCACGACACCGTGCGGTCGCGCGCCTGGACCGGCAAGCCCGCCCGCATGCTGCGCAACGAATGGACCGAGGCGTGGGAGCGGGCCGACACCCCCGATCCGCTGCCGATGCCGCTGCAGATGATGGTCGCGCTGGACGGCGTGAAGCGTGGCCACCGCTATCCGGAGGCCGCCAAGGACGTCAACTTCAACCCGGTCGGCCAGATCGTCGGCATGATGAACCGCGTCGAGCGTTCCGCCGACGTGGTCAACCGGCTGATCCAAGAGTACGTAGAGGCGTGCGAGCGCCTCAACAAGCTCAACGGCGGAGCCTGAGTCCGGGCAACGACACGGGGAGGGCGATGCCGGGCGGTAGGGCCGCGCGGCATCCATCCGGTCGAGTCCGGGCCGATCGCACCGGCGTAGCCGCGGCTTCCCTTACACCGGTGCGACCCGCCGGACCGATTCCGCCGCACCGAAGGAATCGGCCACGGCGCTGATGTTCTGTCGCGGAGTCGATCTCGCCGGTCGGCGTCGTTCCCGGTGGTCCGAACACCCTTGCCGAGTCGGAACCGATTCGTCCCATTCGCATCCAGATCGTCTGGGACAGAGTGGCCTAGGGAACTTCGCGGCACGGCCGCTTTCCCCGCGATGAGCGGACTCGGTTCGCGAGGTGCCCGAAAAACGTCTGAGACGGACTGTGCGGTGTACGAAACGGCTAGGCGGTGGCCGCTCGGTTCTCGTCGGCGCTCTCCTCGACGCCCGCCACCAATTCCTCGAAGCGCGCGATGACCTTCTCGTGGTACATGCCGAACAGATCCTCGAACAGCGCCAGCTGAGCCTCACTCGGCCCGGAGCCGGAATCCCACACCGCGGCCAGCGCCCGCCACACCAGGACATGGAGATCCGGCGCACCGGCGAAGTACGCCTCGACCGCCTCCGGCACCTCGAGCACCATCTCGCCGATCGAGTTCAAGATCGCGCGCTGCATGGGGAGCCCGAGCGCGGTCAGCAGCCTGCGCACCAGCGCCACTTCGAGCGCCAAGAGCCGAGACAAGTCCGGATCATGCTCACGGGCTATCGATTCGAGCTCATCGATCGTAGATTTCATTTCCGCGGAATCGATCCGCTGTGCGCAACCGGTGTAGGCGAGCAGCGTCTCGAGTACGAGATTGCGCTCGACGTCGACGATATCGCGGAACATCTCTATCGCGATGTCGGGCATGGGAATCGAGAAGCGGAACAGCTGACGGTACACGTCCACCCCGCCGGCCTCCCGGACGTCGCGGATCGTGAATCCCTTGCCGCGCCGGGCTTCGACGAAGCCGTACGACTCCAGCCGACCCAGGGTCAGCTGCGCGGTCGCGCGGTTCATATCGAATTCCTCGGCGACCTGACGCACCGACGGCATGAGATCCCCCGGCTGATATTCCCCCGCGGCAACCCGGCGCGCCAGCTCGTCGGCAACGTCGGCGACCACCGTCTGGGATCCCATCGAAGTCACCTTTCGACTGGTTTCGTACACGTCCCAGACAGTCTAAGCCCTACTGATCGGTACTGCACATGTGTCACACTTGTGCGCGCGACTGTGAGGTGAGTCATGACCATCCGGCCCATCGGCGAGCGCCCCGAGGAGGGGACCGCGGGCAAACGATCCCGGCTTTTCGCTTCCAGGCCCCATGGCAAACCGCCTGTTCACGGCGCTGTTCGTGGTGCGAAGCTGGCCGCGCTGCCGGTGGCGTTCGCCGGGCGGCAGGCCGCGGGGCTCGGTAAGCGGGCACTCGGCAGATCGGCCGAAGAAGTCAATCGCGACATCCAGCTGCGCACCGCGCAGCACATCTTCGAGGTGCTCGGCGAGCTCAAAGGTTGCGCCGCGAAATTAGGGCAGCTTCTGGCCATCTACGAGCTGGCGCTGCCGCGGGACGTGGCCGAGCCGTACCGGATCGCGCTCGCCAGGCTCCAGGACGCCGCGCCCGCGATGCTGCCGCACGCGGTGCATGCCGCCATGGCCGAAAGCATGGGCGCGCAATGGCGTTCGAGCTTCCGCGAATTCGACGACCGGCGCGCCGCGGCGGCCTCGCTCGGGCAGGTGCACCGCGCGGTCTGGCACGACGGCAGGACGGTCGCGGTCAAGGTGATGTACCCCGGCGGTAGGCAGGCGGTGGCTCGCGATCTGGACCACTTGCGCCGGATCTCCTATCTCGCAACGGTATTCCTGCCCGGCGCGGACGTGAATGCGCTGACCGAAGCGATCTGCGCGTCGGTCACCGGTGAACTCGACTATGCGGCGGAGGCGAATTACCAGAGGGCGTTCGCCGCGGCCTATGCCGACGATCCGGACTTCCACGTGCCGAATGTCGTTGCGCAGCAGGGCGACGTGTTGATCAGCGAATGGATCGACGGCACGCCGGTCCCGCGCATCGTCGCCTCCGGCACGCAGGCCGAGCGCGACCGCGTAGGCATGCTCATGGTCCGCTTCGTGACTCGCGGCTGGGGCCGGCACGGACTGCTGTACGCCGATCCGCATCCCGGCAACTTCCGGCTGCTACCCGACGGACGGCTCGGCGTCATGGATTTCGGCGCGTGCTGCGCGTGGCCGCCCGCGGGTTTCGGCGATCTGACGCTCGACTGCTGCAAGGCGATCTTCCGGGGCGGGCCGGGTGATCTGGCCGCGGCCACGCGCAGACACGGCTTCGTCGCGAACGGACGGGCCATCGACAGCGAGGCGCTCTACGCGGCGATCACCCCGTGTGGTGAGCCGTTGCGGCACGCGACCTATCGCTTGACCACACGCTGGTTACGTCGACAAGTATTGCGCACCACGAATCCTCGGCTGACCAACGTGGTGCGCCAGATGACCATGCCCGCCTACTTCACGCCGTTCGCCCGCTCGTTCCTCACGCTGGTGGGCGTGCTCGGGCAGCTGGAGACCGAAGGGCCTTACCGCGACGAGATCATTCATTGGGTACCGGAATTGAGCGAGGCGTTCAGTCCCGATGTTGCGCCGGAAGCGGTTTCGGCGACGGCAGACCTGGACACCGTTCGGAGACGGCGCGACGGGACGCGCAAGCGGGGCCTGCCGATCGGATGAGCACCAGTACGTTGCAGCACAAGCGGATTCGGTGACCCGCCTAGCCGCGAACAGCTATTGCCGGCTATTCTGCCATTTCCGTCTGAGACAGTACGACGAATCCTCGGTACCCTGTGTTCGGAAAACGACATTTCACCCCGCCAACCACGCCCGCCACCGCGGAGCGATGAGCGCGGCGATCTCCGCGTAACCCGCGGCGCCGGGATGGGCCCCGTCGCCCGCCCGAACCTCGGCGCCCCACACCGCGTTGTCGCGCAACGGCTGATGCACGCGCACGTACGGCACCCCGGACGCGGCGCAGACCCGCGCGAACCGCTCGTCCAGTGCCGCGGTGCGGGCATTGTGCTCCTCGTCCGCGATCGGCGGCGGGGCGACCATCAGCACCGGCCAACCCCGCGCCGCGGCCTGGGCCAGCAGTGCGCTCAGATTCGCGACCGACTCGTCCGGGGTCACTCTCGGACCGCCGTTCTCGTGCAAGGTGTCGTTCACGCCGAACGACAGAACGACCCTGGCGTCCACGCCCTCCGGCAGGCGGGGTGCGCATTCGGCCGCGAAGCGCCGGACGACGTCCGTCGAGGTCTGTCTGCGCACCCCGAGGTTGTAGGCGGTCAGCGGGACGCCCTCCGCGTGCGCCGCGGACGCGAGCCTGCCCGCCCAGCCCAGGCAACCCGGGTCGCCGACACCGGCGACGAACGAGTCTCCGACGAAACACACACGCAGATCACGGCTCACCGGATGATCCTCGCAGCGCGGAGACCGGCCCATCTGCGCCGGGTGCGGGCAATATGATCACGGAGGTTCGACCGGGAGGGACTAATGGTGACAACCGAGCCGGAACTCACGACACCGCCGGTTCCGCAGTGGTTCGCGCAGTTGTTCGCCCATCGGCGCTGGGTCCGGCGCAGCAGGCCGTTTCCGCACGTGTACGCCCGCGACGTCTTCGTCCCCGAGTTCTACCAGCGCCTGGCCGACCAACTGGAACGCGTTCGCCGAGAACGCCCCGACCGGTTCGTCACCGTCGCCGACGGCTACAGCGCCGATGGAATCCGATTCGCCGACCTGCGCGACGGTCCGCTCGCGGTGTTCGCCACGCGCGAGTGGCACGACTTGGTCGCCCGGCTCGGCGGCGTCGAAGCGACCGGCGACGTCGAGGGGTCGGTGCACCATCACGGGCCGGGCAGCCCGTTCGGCTGGCCGCACAACGACCTCAACCCGGCCTGGTTCCCCGGGCCCCCGCCCGGTCTCGGGGAAGTGCGGCTGCCCGACGGCACCGTCCACACCAAGACCGGAGCGCGCGCGCCGGGCGTCGTCGCGCGTGAGACCGTCCGCGCCGTCGCGGTGCTGTTCTATCTGGGCAATCCGGGATGGGAGCCCGGCGACGGCGGCGAGACCGCGCTGTACGACCACGTCGCCGACGGAACCGCGCTGCCGTCGGTGGCTCTCGTCCCGCCGCTGGACAATTCGCTCGTGCTGTTCGAGGTCACACCGCGCAGCTGGCACACGTTCGCGGGCAACAACGCCAAAGACCGCAACAGCGTGGTGATGTGGGTGCATCGCACCAAAGCGGACGCCGAACGACGCTGGGGAGGAGACCGGATTGTCCAGTGGTGACCGCCGCGTCTGCCTGCTCACCGGCGCCGGCGGCACGCTCGGCGACGCCTTCTGCCAGGCCTACTATCGCGACTACGACATCGTCGCCGTATGCCGCACGCGCACGCCGGCCGTGCCCTCGCAGCTGGAGTGCTACGTCGATCCGCTGGCGCCGGACGCGGCGGTGCCGGAGAACGACTCCCGGGTGTTCGTGGTCCGATCCGATCTCACCCAGCCGGGCGAGGTGGAACGCGTGGTGGACCTCGCGCTGGCCCGGTTCGGCCGGGTCGACCTGCTGGTGAACAACGCGGCGCACGTCCGGCTGCACCCGCGCGGCATCGTCGACGGCGACGCGGCGCTGGACGACTTCGATGCCCATTTCACGCTGAACGTGGCGGTACCGCTGCGTCTTTCGGCACGGCTGGCACAGCGGTCCTGGCTGCACGCCGGCTCCGAGAATCTCGCGCGCAACCGCAACGTCGTCAATGTCTCGAGCATCTCCGGCTCGGAGGTCTATCCGGGACAGACTCTGTACTCCGCGTCGAAGGCCGCGCTCGATCAGCTGACCCGCAATCTCGCGGCCGAATTCACCGAGTTCGGTGTGCGCGTGAACGCCATCGCGCCCACCACGTTTCCCGTGCTGGTCCCCACCGAGCACGTCGCGCGGGCGATCGTCGAGTTGGACGCGAGCGAGGTGTCCGGCGGAGTGTACGGGGTCGGCGTCGAACCGAACCGGACGGACGGCAACTCCCTCCGGCTCGCCGACGCCCAACCCTGAACCACCGGACTATCCGGTCGCGAGCCCGGTGGCGCGCTCGGAGAGCGTCCAGAGCCGACGCGCGAGTTCGGCGTCGACCGCCTGCTTGTTGCGCGGTCGCTCCAGCTTCAGCCGGTGGAAGTACTGCCCGTTGATCGCCGCGCCGTCGGCGGTGGTAGCCAGGTGGATCAGCGGCTCGGCGCCTTTGTCCGGTTGGATGAAGAACAGGCGACCCAGCGGCGACCGGATGACCCGGCCGAGACCGAACGGAGCGTTGTCGTAGACGTGGGTGGCGACCGCGCCGGGATGGAAGGCCGCGGTGGTGATCCCGGTGCCCTCGGTGCGGCGCGCCAGTTCCCGGGTGAACAGGATGTTCGCCAGCTTCGACGCGCCGTACGCGCCGAGCTGGTTGAACGAACCCGTCACCGCGTTGGCCGTGTCCAGGTCCAGTTTCGCCATCCGGTAGGTCGTGCTCGCGGTGTTCACCACCCGGGCCCGGGCGTGGGTCAAGCGCTCCAGCAGCAAGTTCGTCAGCAGGAACGGCGACAGGTGATTGACCTGGAAGGTGAGCTCGTTGCCGTCGGCGGTGACGGTTCGCTCGCGCCACGCGCCGCCCGCGTTGTTGGCCAGCACGTCGATCGTGGGATACCGGTCGAGCAGTTGGTCGGCCAGCTTGCGCACGTCGTCGAAGCGGGCGAAGTCGGCGACGAACGGCTCCGCGCCTGCCTTCGCCGCCACCTCGGCGGTCCGCTCGGGTGACCGGCCGACCACCGCGACGGTGGCGCCGCGCGCGGCGAGCCGCTGCGCCGCGGCGGCGCCGATGCCCGAGCTCGCGCCGGTCACCACCACCGTCTTTCCGGTGAGGTCCTTGTCCTGTCCCTGGTCCTGCGCTGCCATCGCCGCCTCCCGAGCATCGGTTATCCGACCCGATCGTCTTCGGCTCGCCCGGATTCGGCAAGCCCTGACGCACCGGAGTAGTGCTCGGCGATCTCGTCGCTGGTGGTCAGCCACACTCCCGGATGGGTGGCCACGTACTCGAGCGCCTGATCGAGGTACTTGATCCGGAACGCCTGCCCGATCACGAACGGGTGCAGGGCCAGCGCCATGACGCGCCCGCTGCCGGCCGATTCGGCGTAGAGCTGGTCGAGCTGATCGCGGACGATCCGCACGAAGTCCGGTCCGCTGGTGGCTTTGCCCAGGAAAAGCGTGTTGTCGTTGAGCTCCACCGAGTAGGGGACGCTGAGCAGGCCGGGAACCGACAGCGGATAGGGCTGGTCGTCGTTGGTCCAGTCGAGTACGT
The DNA here is from genome assembly GCF_027924405.1 of Nocardia sputorum. Lineage (NCBI taxonomy): Bacteria > Bacillati > Actinomycetota > Actinomycetes > Mycobacteriales > Nocardiaceae > Nocardia > Nocardia sputorum. The sequence continues at coordinate 6,873,166 of NZ_AP026978.1, forward strand.
AGCCGAGGCCGAGCTCGGCCAGCAGCGAGGGGGTTCGGAACGACTCGGTCAGAGCGGGCCCCATCCAGCCGCGCGGCTTGCGGCCGGTGGCTCGTTCGATCGTCGCGACCACGTCGGCGAGGTACGCGCGCTCCGCATCCGCCGGAAGGTCCGCCTGGAAGATCGAGTTGTTCTTCCCGTGCGCGAGCCACGCCCAATTCCGTCGCACACCCGCCGTCACGATCTGCGGATAGTGTTCGACGACATCCGAATTGAGCAGTGCGCTGGCGCGGATACCGTGCCGGTCGAGCACATCGATCACCCGCCAGATGCCCACCCGCGGTCCGTAGTCGCGCCAGCCGTAGTTCAACGGGTCGGGCGCGAGCCCGGACGTGCCGGGAAAGATGCTCGTGGACGGCCGGTCCACCTGATAGTGCTCGATATTGAGCCCGACGTAGAACGCGACCCGGGCGTCACCGGGCCAGCGCAGCGGCGGGCGGTCGACGATCGGGCTGTACTCGAAGAGTTCGTTGTCCATGCCCTCATGCTGGAACTTGACACTAATGTGAGGATCAACGCCGAGAATGGTGATATAGGACACAACAGACAGCCGATGCCCGGCACCACCGCCGAATCCCCGAGCGTGCCGAACGGTATCGTGCAGCGAACGAAACAACCGATCTCGTACGCACATGGGTAACTCAACGGGTACGCCCAAAAGAGGAGTGGCGCTCAACGCAAGACCTGAAGGCGGGTCTCGCGCCTCCCAACCAGTACGGCCTGAGTACCCGGAGAGGCGGGCGCGCATGCGAGTGGACGGGCGAGAGATCCCGGTCACGGGCAGCATGCTACAGCCGCTGATCCGCCGCACGAGCGACATCGTCCGGGTCGTCCTCGCGGCCCTCTGGGTGGCGGTCGTCATCGCGGCCTCCCTGATCACCCGCCCGGAATGGCTGGCGCTGGAACAGTCGGTCTCCGAGATCGTCGGCTTCCTCAATCCGGACCAGTCGAACCTGGTGTACCTGGTCTACGGCATGGCGATCCTCGCGCTGCCCTTCGCGATCCTGATCGAGCTGATCATCGGCAGGCAATGGAAGCTGCTCGCCGGTTACGCCGCGGCCGGGGCCGTCGCCGCGCTGCTGTTGTCCATCACCGGCACCGGACTGTCCGCGCCGAAATGGCATATGCAAGTGCCGGACCGGTTGGACACCTTCCTGTCCCAGTTCCTCGACGACCCGCGCTGGATCGCGATGATCGCCGCGATGCTCACCGTCGCCAGCCCGTGGCTGCCCGTCCGGCCGCGGCGCTGGCTGTGGTTCCTGCTGCTCGCGTTCGCGCCGATCCACCTCGCGGTCAGCACCGTGGTGCCCGCCCGGGCGATGTTCGGGCTGGCGGTCGGCTGGCTGGTCGGGGCGGTGATCGTGCTCGTGGTCGGCACGCCCGCACTCGAGGTCCCGCTCGACGCGGCCGTCCGGCTGCTCGCCCGACGCGGGCACACGGTCACCGGATTCACCGTGGTGCATCCGGCGGGCCGCGGGCCGCTGGTGCTCGCCGCGGCCGTCGAGGGGCCGGAACGCGAGCTCGTCGTCGAGATGTTCGGCAAGAATCAGCGCAGTTTCGGCGCCCTGCGGCAGCTGTGGCGGTGGCTGACGTTCCGCTCCAGTGAGACGGCGGCCATCCACGGTTCCATGCATCGCGCGGTCGAGCACCGGGCGCTCATGGCGATCGCCGTCGCCGATCTCGGACTCGGCAGCTGCACGCCGGTCGCGGTCGCCGCGCTGTCGCGCGGCTGGATGTTGTACGCGCGCACCCAGCCCTGCGGGACGGCCCTCACCGAACAATCCGCCGAAGTGCTGCCCGGCGTGTGGCGGGCGCTCGACACCTTGCAGCGGAAACAGATCTCGCACGGCGACCTACGGCCGGTCGACATCCGCGTCGCCGACGGCGTCACGTTGTTCGGCGGCTTCGGCAACGCCGAGTACGGAGCGTCGGACGCGCAACTGCAATCCGACATCGCCCAATTGCTGGTAACGACCACCGCGACGTTCGGCAAGGAGCCCACGGTGCGGGCGGCGATCGAAACGCTGGGGGAGGCTCGGGTGCTCGCTGCCGCGAGCAGGTTGACCAAGTCCGCCATACCGACCGGGATCCGCAAAGCGGTTCCGGAATGGAAGGCCGCGCTCTCCGACGCCCGCGAGGAGGTACGCAGACAGACCGGCCAGGACCGGATCGAGGCCGAGCAGATCACCCGGTTCTCCCGCAACCAGATCATCCAGCTGGTGCTGCTGATCGGCCTGGTGTACGTCGCCTACCCGTTCATCAGCGCCGTGCCGACCTTCTTCACCCAGCTGCGCACGGCCAACTGGTGGTGGGCGCTGGCCGGGCTGCTGGTCTCGGCGCTGACCTACGTCGGCGCGGCGGCGGCGCTGTGGGCCTGCGCGTCCGGTGCGGTGAGCTTCCGCAACCTGGTGATCATGCAGGTCGCCAACACTTTCGCCGCGACGACCACGCCCGCACGGGTCGGTGGACTCGCGCTCAGCGTGCGATTCCTGCAGAAGGGCGGCGTCGGCGCGGTGCGCGCCACGGCGGCGGTGGCGCTGCAACAGGCGGTGCAGGTGATCACCCATCTCAGCCTGCTGCTCGCGTTCAGCATCTTGGCCGGCACCTCGACCGATCTGTCCCACTTCGTCCCGGACGCCACGGTGCTGTACCTGCTCGCCGGTGTCGGCGTCGGCATCGTCGGCACGTTCATGTTCGTGCCGAAACTGCGCCGCTGGCTGAACAACGCGGTCCGCCCGCAACTGCAGGAGGTCCTCGGCGAGCTCGCCGACCTCGCCCGCGACCCCAAGCGTTCGGCGGTGATCGTCCTCGGCTGCGCGGCGATCACCCTCGGCCTCGCCGGCGCGCTCTGGGCCAGCGTCGAGGCGTTCGGTGGCGGCACCACCTTCATCACCGTCACCATCGTCACCATGATCGGCGGCACCCTGGCCTCGGCCGCGCCGACCCCGGGTGGCGTCGGCGCGGTCGAGGCCGCGCTGATCGGCGGCCTGGCCGCCTTCGGGCTGCCCGCGAACATCGCGGTGCCCTCGGTGCTGCTCTACCGCGTGCTCACCTGCTGGCTTCCGGTGTTCTGCGGTTGGGCGACCATGCGCTGGCTGGCGAAGAAGGACCTGATCTAGGTTCGGTCCGGCACGGCTCGCGGCTTGGTGGCCGACAGGACGCCGGTCGCGGGACGCACGACGACGAACTCGACGTCCTCGAAACCGGTGGCCTCCAGCATGTCTCGATACCGGCGAATGTCGATGCCCGCCATGGGATCACCGTGGTCGTCGCCGTGGCCGGTGTCGTGGGTGCGGTGGGCCGCGAACCGGGCCATCACGCGCACGGCGGTGGAGCGGAGCGGGTCGGTCGGATAGGTGTCGGCGAGCAGCAACCGGCCGCCGGGCCGCAGTACCCGAAACATCTGCGCGACGGCATCGGCACGGTGCGCCGCGGGGATGTGGTGCATGGCGAAGGTGCAGGTCACCAGATCGGCCGATACGTCGGGCAGCGGAAGCGACTGCGCGGTACCGCGTTCGAATCGGCAATTCGCCAGGTCGCGGCAACGCGCGGTCGCGTAGTCGACCATCTGCGGCGCCGGGTCGACACCGATGACCCGGCCGGCTCGGCGCGCCAGCACCCGAGCGAGGTCGCCCGGGCCGCAACCGACGTCGACGACATCGGCGTCGGGCGCCGGACGAGCCAGTCCGGCGAGGCGGGCGTTCAGACGGTCTCCTCCGCCGAGCAGGAAAGCGGCTTTGAACGCGCGGTAACGGCGCGGCTGGGTGAGCAGGACTCCGACGTCGTCGTGCGAAGTGATGGCAGACTGTGGTTCGTTTCGGGACATGAGTTCAGGATCTGCCGCCGTCGCGCTGCCGACCAGGGGCAATGCCCCGGGATCCGTCCGGAACCGGACGCATAGGAAACATCTGTCCGGGAGGCACCGTGCCGGAAGAACAAGACACCGCGGATCGCCGGGTGCGCCGCACCAGAGCCATGCTGCACCGGGCGCTGATCGAGCTGATGATCGAGCGCTCGTACGACCGGATCACCGTCCGCGACATCCTGGATCGCGCGGACGTCGGGCGGTCGACGTTCTACGCGCACTACCGCGACAAGGACGATCTCCTGCTGCGCAGCAGCACCGACTACCTACGCGCCGCCATGGCCGCGGCCGAGCCGGACGCCGACGCTCCCGAGCTGCTCGCCCCCGTGCGCACGCTATTCGGCCTGGCCGCAACTCATCCGGAGATCTACCGTGCGCTGCTCGGCCGCAAGAGCGGCACCGTGCTGCTGCGCACCACGCGGGTAATGGTCGCGCAGATCCTCGCCGAGCGGCTGGGCGAGCGGCTGGCGATGCCGGAGGACGAGTTCGCGACCACCGTGACGTTCCTGTCCTGGGGTGTGGTCGGCCTGCTCGGCGCCATCGCCGAACCGCATCCACCGCTCTCGGCCGAGGAGGCGTACCACCGGTTGGTGCGCCTGGTCGGCCCCGGCTTGGCCGATCGGGCGCGAGACTGAGCCGCGCTCTCCGGTGTCCTGTCTGCGGGTTTCCATCGCTTTCGCGCAGACGCTTCTTGCTTCGCCACCGGCCGACCCGCTCGAGTGGAGCTCGTCTGTTCTGCCAAGGAGTTGGGCGCGGCGGCAGGCCGGTTGTCAGCCCGCGCGTCGCTCAGCGGCCGAGGAGCTCCAGCGCGTCCGCGGCGCGGACGCTGCCCGCGGTGACGAGTTCGAGGTTGGCCAACGCGGCTTCGTGCGCCTCCGGGCCCGCGGCGGCCACGCAGTCGGCCACCACGTGCACGGTGAAGCCGAGATCGGTGCCGTGCCGGGCGGTCTGCTCGACGGTGAGATTGGTCGCGACGCCGGTGAGCAGGAGCGTCTCGATACCCTGATCCGCCAACCACTCCGGCAATTTGCTGCCCGCCAAGCCGGACAGTTTCTGATTGTCGAACACTTCCGTCGGCTGCGCCGCCATCTCCGGAATGATCGCGGCGCCGGGCGAATCCGGCCGGAACTCGGTTTGCGCCGCGCCGACCGAGCGCATGAATCCGGTGTTGCGCACCAGCTCACCCTCGCCGACCGGAATGGTGAACCTGGTGAAGATCACCGGCACCCCTGCCGCCGACGCCGCCGCGTGGAAGTCCGTCGCCCGCGACACCACACCGGATGCCGCCACGGGCGCGGCCAGCATGGGTCCGAAAAACCCTTCCGGCCGAATGACATTCACCTGCCAGTGCAGCGCCAGCACGGCGGCGCGGATGCGTCGGATCGCCATGTGACGACCTTACGCATCCGCGCCCGCGCCCAGTGTCCGATTCACGTGAAACGAACGCGTCGGCCGATCAGGACGAGTAGTCCTTGCGCAACTGGACTTTCACCACCTTGCCGCTCGCGTTGCGGGGCAGCTCGGGGAGCAGCACCAGGTCCTTGGGGTGCTTGTAGCGCGCCAGGTTCTCGTTGAGGAACGGCTCCAGCTCGGCGAGGGTCAGCTCGTCGTCCGGGTTGTGCAGCGCGACCACCGCGACCGGCACCTCGCCCCACTTCTCGTGCGCCCGGCCGACCACAGCCGCCTCGCGAATCTTCGGGTGCGCGAACAGCACGTTCTCCACCTCGGCGCAGTAGATGTTCTCACCGCCGGAGATGATCATGTCCTTCTTGCGGTCGACCACGTAGACGAAACCCTCTTCGTCCTGTCGGACCAGGTCACCGGAGTGGAACCAGCCGCCCGCGAACGCCTCGGCGGTGGCCTCGGGCTTGTTCCAGTAGCCCTGCATGAGCGTCGGGCCACGGTATACGATCTCGCCCACCTCGCCGGGCGCGACGTCGTTCATCTCGTCGTCGACGATGCGGGCCTGAATCGTGGGGATCACCTTGCCGACCGAGCCGAGCTTGCGGATGGCGTCCTTGCCCTCCAGCACGCAGGTGATCGGCGACATCTCCGTCTGACCGAATACCGCGACGTTGAACGCGTTCGGGAAGCATTCGGCCATCGCGCGCAGCACGGTGTCCGAGGCGGGCGCCGCGCCCCAGCTGAGCACTTCCAGCGCGAGTTTGCGGTCTTTCACCGTCGGATGATCGCAGACCAGCTGCCACTGCGCGGGCACACAGAAGGCGGAGGTGGCCTGCTCGCGCTCCAGCGCGTCCAAGAACTCACCGGCGTCGAAGGCGCCGAGCGGATGCAGCACCGTCTTCGAGCCGAGCAGGAAAGCCGGTGCGAGACTGCCGAGGCCGGCGATGTGGAACAGCGGCGAGGTGCACAGCCCGATCGAATCCGGTTCCAGCGCCAGCGCCCGGATGCAGGTCAGCGCCTGGGCGTTCATGTTGGCGTAGGTCAGCACCGCGCCCTTCGGGCTTCCGGTGGTGCCGGAGGTGTACATGATGAGGCTGGGGGTGTCCTCGGGGATGTCCAAGGGGGTATGCGGCTCACCCGGTTCGGCGAGCAGGTCGTCGAAGCCGATCGCGCCGTCGGCGGACGCGCCGCCGATCACCACGAGGGTCTCCAGCGCGGGCGCCTGTGCCTGTACGGCGGCGGCCAGCGGCTGCAAGACGGTGTCGGTGACGACCGCTTTGGCTCCGCTGTCGCTGACGATGTAGGCGACCTCCGGCGGGGTGAGGCGGAAGTTGACCGGGACCGCGATCGCGCCCAGCGCGTTGATGCCGAACACGGCTTCCAGGTATTCCGGGTAGTTCAGCGCCAGGATCAGCACCCGGTCGCCGAATCCGACGCCTCGGCGCGCCAATCCGTCGGCGAACTTCAGCGACCGCTCGTGCAGCTGCCGCCAGGTGGTGTCCACGCCGCGGAATCGCACGGCGACCGCGTCCGGGCGCATCTGCGCGTGCACGGCGATCTGGTTGTTCCAGTGGTTGCGCCGCGACCTGATCGGCTCGTCGAGCGCTGCTGCCCCGGTGGTCATTGCCACGAACTCCTCTCGGACCGCCATCGGCCCGCCGGGTGGTCCGACGGCGGCGACGGGCTGAATCGGGTGCAGAATAGCAACTAACTTAAACGCCCGGCAAGGGATTGCGGAATGAATCCGGGTTAATCAGCCTGACTACGCACCCCGCCCGGCGATACGCCTTCTAGCAGGCCATTTGATCTCTTTAGTCCGCTCACGGTGCGGAAACCATACCGACGAAGATCATCGAATATGCGAACCTCGGCTCACTTATGAGTTGAAGGCGGGGTGATTATCGTGTCACCATCGACCCCAACGGGCGAACCGGCACGCCCGCGCGAGACATAGGAGAAGCGCAATGCTGCGGACCAGGTTCACCGAGAAGTTCGGGGTGGAACATCCGATCGTGCAGGGCGGCATGATGTGGGTCGGGCGGGCCGAGCTCGTCGCGGCCGTCGCCAACGCGGGCGGGCTCGGCTTCATCACGGCCCTGACCCAGCCGACCCCGGACGACCTGCGCCGCGAGATCGCGCGCACCAGGGAGCTGACCGACAAGCCGTTCGGCGTGAACGTCACCATCCTGCCCTCGATCAACCCGCCGCCCTACGCGGAATACGTGCAGGCGATCATCGACAGCGGCGTCAAGATCGTCGAGACGGCGGGCAGCAACCCGGAGCCGTTCCTGCCCTACTACAAGGACGCCGGCATCAAGGTGCTGCACAAGTGCACCAGCGTGCGGCACGCGCTGAAAGCCGAGCGGATCGGCGTGGACGGGGTCAGCATCGACGGCTTCGAGTGCGCGGGCCATCCCGGTGAGGACGACGTGCCCGGCCTCGTGCTCATCCCGGCCGCCGCCCGCGAACTGAGCATCCCGATGATCGCCTCCGGCGGCATCGCCGACGCGCGGGGCCTGGTCGCCGCGCTCGCCCTCGGGGCGGACGGCGTCAACATGGGCACCCGGTTCCTGTGCACCCAGGAGTCCGCGATCGATCAGAAGGTCAAGGAGAAGATCGTCGCGAACTCCGAGCGCGACACCCAGCTCATCTTCCGCACCATGCGCAATACCGCGCGGGTGGCCGACAACGAGATCAGCCGCAAGGTCGTCGAGATCGAGAAGGCCGGCGGCACCTTCGACGACGTGCGGGATCTGGTCGCGGGAGCGCGCGGCCGCCGCGTGTTCGAGGAAGGCGACCTGGACGCGGGCATCTGGTCGGTCGGCCTGTGCCAGGGTCTGATCCACGACATCCCGACCTGCGCCGAGCTGATCGGCCGGATGGTCACCGAGGCCGAGGAGCTGATCACGGCCCGGCTCGCCGACACCGTGGTGGTCGGCTGACCGGAATCACTTGGCCGCGCGGGCGGTGACGGCGGCGTAGTCGTGGCTCGCGATGAGTTCGATGCCGTCGGGCAGCGCGTGCAGACGGTGGATCGTGGCGAAGGCGGCGTCGCGGTCGGCGTCGAACAACTTGCCCGGCATCGGCGCTTTCTCCCGCAGGAGGTCGACCTGCAACTTGCTCCAGACGGCGTCGCCCGCGAACAGCACACGGCTGCCGTCGTCCACCGCGAGCAGCACGCCGATGCTGCCCGGCGTGTGGCCCGCGAGATCGACCAGCAGCACCGACCCGTCGCCGAACAGGTCCTTGCTGCGCGGGAAGGTCAGCACCGGCGGTCCGTCCAGCTCGAAGCGGTCGAAGTCGCGCCCTCGCAGCGGGCCACGCGCCACGCCGGCCGGAGCGTGCGGACCGCCGAGCGCCCAGTCGTATTCCGCGGCGGGCAGGCGGATCTCGACCGAGGCGGGCAACTCCAGCAGGCCGGATACATGGTCCCAGTGCAGGTGGGTCGGCACCACGAAATCGATGTCCTCGCCCGCGACATCGTGCGCGGCGAGCGCGTCGGACAGGCCGAGCACCGGCTTGTCCGGCGCGACGAGCAGCGGAACGGGGAACGGCAGTTCGGGCAGCACGCGATCGTGCACGCCCGCGCACAGGGCGGGATCGATCAGGAAGCGCGCCTTCGGATGCTCGACCAGGAACGCCGCCATCGACAGCCGCATCTCCCGCAGGCTGCGCACACCCTCGGCCACGATGGTGGTCGGCGCGGACATGGTGGCCTGGGTCAGCACGGTCAGCCGGACGGTCGCGCTCGCGGCCGGCGGCGGCAGCACCTCGAGATTCGCCAGGAGCTCCTTGTCGGGGCGGCGCGGCCGCAACAAGCGGCCCGGCGTGGCCGCCAAGGCGGCGCAGCAGCGCAGCAGGACGGGCAGAGTGGGCGTGCGCTCGGCACGGGTGGCGGCACCGCTGTCCGGTTCGGTCACGGTGCCACGGTATGCGATCACCGCCGTTCGCGAAAGAGCCGGGCTGGCAGCGGATATGCGACCTTGCTCCGGGCGATTTCTCCGGCATAATCGCGGGGGTACCGTTCTCGAGTGAGTGACAGCAGCCGGGGAGACGGGGAGGGAGAACGCGATGCGGCCCAGTCTTCCGGACGGGCACCGCGGTGCACCGGAGAACGATGGTTCGCTGGGTCGTAGCCGGCGCGCCGTGCTCACCTGCGCCGCCGTCCTTGCTGTCGCCGACCTATTGGGCGTCGACGCCGCCGCGGTGTCGACCAGCTCGCCCTTCACCGATCTCGGCCTCGGTTCCACACAGCTCGCGAGGCTGACCGCCCATCTCGAAGACGCCATGGGAGTCGAGGTTCCGCTGACCGCGATCTACGACCATCCGGACATCGAACAGCTTGTCGAGTACCTCGCGATGCGATGAGCGGCGCGCCCACGGATTCCGCCGGCTCGCATCCTCCCGTCGCCATCATCGGCATCGGCTGCCGACTGCCCGGGGCGGCGAGCGCCGCCGAGTTCTGGCGGCTGCTGGTCGAGGGCCGCGACGCCACGTCCACCCCGCCCGCCGGGCGGCTGGGTTCCCGGCGCGGCGGGTACCTCGACGACGTCGAGTCCTTCGACAACGACTGGTTCGCCATCTCCGACCGCGAGGCGGCGGTCATGGACCCGCAGCAGCGGCTCGCGCTGGAAGTCGCGGTCGAGGCGCTGGACGACGCCGGGATCGGCTATCGCGCCAGGGGTTCCGGCGCCGCCGTCGTCTTCGGCGCTTCCGGGTACGACCACGGCATCGCGGTGCTCGGCCGCGCCGGCCACGACGCCCCCTACGCGGTGACCGGCTCCGCGCTCAGCATCATCGCCAACCGGTTGTCGTACGTGCTCGATCTGCACGGGCCGAGCCTGGTGCTCGACAGCGCCTGCTCGTCCTCGCTCGCCGCGGTGGACCTCGCGGTCCGGCTGCTGGCCGACGGCACGGTGCCGTTCGCCATCGTGGGCGGCGTCAATCTGGTGCTTTTGGAGCACACCTCGAACTACCTTGCCGAGGGCGGTTTCCTGTCACCGGGCGGACGGTCGGCGCCGTTCGACGCCACCGCCGACGGTTACGCCCGGGGCGACGGCTGCGCCGTCGTGGTGCTGCAACGCAGCGCGGACGCGGTGCGCGAGGGCAACCGGGTGTACGCGGAGATCGTCGGCACCGCGGTCGGGTCGGACGGGCGCTCGAACGGCCTGTACGCCCCCAACGGCCGCGCGCAGCAGGAGACACTGCGCACCGCGTGGTCGCGGGCCGGGCGCGCGCCGAGCAGCGCCGGGTACATCGAATGCCACGGCACCGGAACGCCGCTGGGGGACGCGGTGGAAGTCGGCGCGCTCGCGGCCGCGCTCGGCGACGGCGCGAGCGACCCGATCTGGATCGGTTCGGTGAAGTCGAACATCGGACATCTGGAAGCCGCCGCCGGCGTCGCCGGGATGGTGAAGACCGCGCTGTCCATCCACCACGGGGTGATCCCCCCGACCATCCACCTGGACACCGAGCACCCTCTGCTGCACTTGGCCGAACGGGGGCTGCGTGTGCCGACCGAGCCGGTGGATTGGAGCCGGGTGGCCGCGCCGGAGCGCGTGGCGGGGGTCAGCTCGTTCGGATTCGGCGGCACGATCGCGCACATCGTGCTGCGCGGCACCCCGCCGACCCGGCCGGATCATGGTGACCATTTCCCGATGCTGCTGCCGTTCACCGCACGCGACGACGAGGAACTGCGCGAACGCGCACTCCGGTTGGCCGACGAATTGGACAAGGCGCGGCCACCGTTGCCCGAGTTCGTGTCTGCCGCGGCGCGCTCGATCTCCGAGCCGACCCGGGCCGCGATCGTCGCGCACGATCACGCGGACGCGGTGCACCGGCTGCGCGCGTTCGGCCGCGGCGATACCGATGCGGCGCTCGGTCCGGTGACGAACCGCCGCCGCGGCGGGCTGTTGTTCCTGTTCTCCGGACAAGGTGGTCAGCATCCGAAGATGGGCCGCGCGTTGGCGGCGCGGTATCCGGCCTTCGCCGCCGCGCTCGCCGAGGCGACCGACGCGATCGTGACTGCGGGCGGGCCGCGGGTGTGGACGCCACGCCACGGCTTCACCTCGGCCGGCGAGACGCAACCCACCGATCTGGTGCAGCCCGCCTTGTTCGCGTTCCAGATCGCGCTGGCGAAGTTGCTGGAGACGTGGGGGATTCGTCCCGATGCCGTGGCCGGGCACAGCTCGGGCGAGATCGCCGCGGCGGCGGCGAGCGGCGCGCTGTCCCTCGCGGATGCCGCGCGCGTGGTGGTGCTGCGCAGCGCGACCCTGGCGCATCTGGACGGGCACGGCGCGATGGCGGTGCTGGAGGCGGACCCGGACGAAGCCGCCAGACTCGTGGAACCGATGCGGGCGGAGGTGGCCATCGCCGCGATCAACGGCCCGCGATCGGTGGTCGTTTCCGGGACGCCGCGCTATGTCGACGCGCTGGTGCGGCGGGCCACGCGCCGCAGCATGTTCGCGCGCAGGCTCGCGGTCGACTTCGCCGCGCACAGCCCGCAGGTCGCTACCGTGCTCGCGCCGTTCGTCGGGGCGTTGACCGAGATCGCACCGCTCGTCCCGCGCCTGCCGGTGTATTCGACGGCGCGGCGGGGCGTGAAACTCACCACCGCGGTCATGGACCGCGACTACTGGGCCGAGAACGCCACGGGCACGGTGGAGTTGGCGGCCGCGCTGGAGCGCGCGGCCGAAGACGGATTCTCGACCGTGCTCGAGATCGGCCCGCATCCGGTGCTGCTCCCGGCGGTGCGGGAGTACGCGGACTTCCGCGACGGCGCGCATTCCGTTGCCGTGCGCGAGGACGAGGCGAGCGCCTACCTCGCCGGCGTGGCCCGCCTGTACCTGGAGGGGCGTCCGATCGACTGGTCGGCGGTCGGCCCCTTCACCACGCCCGCGCCGCGGCGGTGGCGCAAGCGGAAGTTCCCGCTGCTGGTGGCCGGGCCCGCGAGCGCGCATGTCCCCGAAACCGCCTTCGAGGCCGAGGATCTCGCCGATCACGTGGTCCAGGGCGACAACATCGTCCCCGCCGTCTTCTGGCTTCGGAGGCTGCTGCACCTCGCCCGGGACACCGCGGGGACGGCCGCCGTGGCCGACTTCGCCGTGCACGAGCGGACCGATCCGAGCGTTCTGCCCGCGGTCGTCTATCGCGGACCGGGGCCGGAGGAAAGCGTACGGGCGGAGGTCACGGGCACCGGGACGCTGGCTTCGGCCCGGCCCGCCGGTGACCCCACACCCGCGGATATCGTCGCATGGATGCGGGTGGTCGACGCAAATCGGGCCGCCCGGCATCAGATGCGAGTGGTCACCACCGGCGCGTTCTACCAGGAATTGCGCCGCAGGCGGCTGGAGTACGGGCCCCGGTTCCGCACGCTGCGCGGCATCGCCGCGGGCACCGGACGTGCGCTGGGATTGTTCGACGCCGCCGAATTGCATCGCACCGCAACGCTGGACGGCTGTCTCCAAGTGCTCGCCGCGGCGGTGTTCGACGAACTGCCCACGACGTCGATTCCGCTGCCGATCGGCATCGATGCGGCCTGGTTGTCGCACGAGCCGAATCGCCACGTGCTCGAGGTACACGCCCTGATCCGGGAGCGCAGCGACACCGGGCTGGTCGGCGAGGTCGTCGCGACCGACCAGCACGGCGTGCCCTGTCTCGCCTTCTCCGGCGTGCACGTCCGTTACGCCGACGCGGCGGACGAGGAGAGCCCCGGCGGGCTTCGCGTGGCCCGTGCCCCGCAGACCGCGCCCTTCCGCCACGAGGTCTGGGAACCGCACGACCCCGGCTCGCTCGGAATCGGCGGCCCGGCCGGAACCCTCGTGCGGCGCGCGGTGGTGGTGGGCGCGTCGGATCTCGCGGTCCGGCTCGCCCGCGCGCTGGACGCCGAGTTGCCGACCGAACGGATCGCGCGTGAACCGGACGACGCGAGCCCGCTCGTCACCGCGGTCCTGACCGGGCGCGGCGGCGGCCACGGCGTAGTGGCCGTGTGGCCCGCGGACTCCGGCGCGCGCGACGACAGCGCCGCCGCGACGACTGGTCGCGTTCTCGAATTGCTGCAAGTGATCTCGAACCACGACGCCACCGCCTCCATGACGGTCGTGCTGCCGGTCTCCCGAGCCGACGAGCCCGGCACGGTGCCCCCGGTCGTCCCCGCGGCCATCGCCGGGCTGGTGCGCTCACTCCAGCTCGAGACGGACCGACCGGTGCGGCTGATCTGGACCGACCCGGATCTCAGGAACCTGCCGCTGCTCGCCCGCCTGGCGACGACTGCCGACAGCGCGATTCCCGGCGAGCTGCGCTTGTCGGCGGGCGAGGTCGCGGTGCGGCGCTTCACGCCCGCGCGAGCGCGCGCGCTGCCGGTGGCAGGCATCGACCCGAGCGGAACCTACGTCGTCACCGGCGGGCTGGGCGCGCTCGGCTCGGTCGCCGTGCGCTGGTTGCTCGAGGCGGGCGCGCGCGACGTGGTGGTGCTGACCCGGGCGCCGCGCCCGGTACCCGCACTGCTCGACGGCTTGGAGGACCGCATCGTCGTGGTGCGCTGCGACGCCGCCGACCGGGTCGACCTGGCCAACGCGCTCAGCGATATCCGAGCCTCCGACTCGGTGATCCGCGGCGTCGTGCACGCGGCGGGAGTACTGGAGGACGCCCTGTTCGACGCGGTCACCGCGGGCCAGCTGGCCAGGATGTTTCTGCCCAAGTCCACCGCGGCGGGCAATCTCATCGAACTCACCGCCACCGACACCACCGACTTCGTCTTGCTGTTCTCCTCGGCCACCGGTGCGCTCGGAGCGCCGGGGCAGGCCGCCTATGCCGCCGCCAACGCGGCCATGGACGCCCTCGCACTGCGTGATCCGGGCAGACGAGTCCTGAGCGTCGGCTGGGGCCTGTGGGATGCCGGTCTCGCCGCGGCGGCGGGCGGAGCGGGTCATCTGCGACGAGCGGGCGTCGGCGCGTTCGACGTTCGGCACGGAAGCGCCGTGCTGTCCCAGGCCCTGCGGTATGACGGCCCCTATCTGCTGGCGCTGGAACATTCGCCGACGACCGACGTCTCCCCGGTCGCGGTGCGGTTGGCGAATCTGCTCGCGCCGACGCTCGATTCGCGTCCCGACCCCACCCGGACGGCAGCGACACTCGAGCCCGCCGAACCGTTGTCCACAACCATCCGCCGCGTCCTGGCGAGCACGCTGGATCTGCCCGCCGAACGCATCGACCCGGCGGCCGACTTCAACACCCTCGGGCTCAGCTCGCTGCTCGCGATCGAGATGCGACGGAACCTGGAAGCGCGGCTGCGCGTCCGTATCGCCACCGCGGAGTTGTTCAAGCACCCCACCATCACCGCCCTCGGCGCGGCCCTGCTGGATCGGGTCGCGGCGAACCTCGGAGACGAGTCGTGACCCGCGCCGAGCACCCGGCGGGCAATGGCCTCGCGACTTCGGTGGCCGCGTGGGCCGCCACGCGGCCGGACGAGCCCGCCTGCACCGAACTGCGCTTCCGTGTCCGGGAACGCGAGCCCGTCACGCTCACCTACGCCGGTTTGCACGCCGCCGCGGGCGCGCTGGCGGCACGGTTGCGGCAGGAGAGCGCGCCCGGTGACCGGGTCGGCATCCTGTGCGCCCACGGAATCGATTACGCGGTGGCATTTCTCGCCTGCCTGTACAGCAATCGAGTCGCGGTGCCGCTGTTCCCCGCCGCGGGCACCCGCAACCGCGACCGTCTGCAAGCCGTGCTGGCCGACGCGCGGCCCACGCTGGGCCTGATCTCGGCGCACGACGAGATCACCGCGCCGGTCCTCGGGCCCGCACTGGGCCGGGTAGTCACCGTCGCGTCGGCTTCCTTCGTCCCTGAACAGGATTCAGCTGAACGGATCAGCGCGTATCCGGGGGCCGCGACGACGGGAACGGCGCGGTACGCGGGATCCCTGAAGACGCGTTTCGGCACGCAAGCGGGCGCGTCGGACGCTGCCGCACCGGTCATAGATCCGGTATCCGACGAGCTGGCCTACTTGCAGTACACCTCCGGTTCGACCAAGTCTCCCGCCGGCGTCCGGGTCACCCACGAGAACCTCGCCACGGCGTTGACGCAGCTCGGGCACGCCGTGTCGGGCGCGGCCGACCGGCCGATCGTCACCTGGCTGCCGTTCTTCCACGACATGGGTTTGATCCTCGGCCTCGCGCTGCCGCTGTTCCTGGGCGTGCACGGCATCACGCTGGCGCCGGCGGAGTTCGTGAAGCGCCCCGCCCGGTGGCTGCGTGCGATCGCCGACTACCGCGCCGGCACCACGGGATGCCCGAATTTCGGACTGAAACTCGCGGTGACCGGCACCACCCCCGCCGAGCGAGCCGGGCTGGATCTGTCCGGACTCGACATCGTGCTCAACGGCTCCGAGCCGGTGCGCGCCGACGTGCTCGAGGCGTTCACCGAGACCTTCGGTCCGTACGGTTTCCGCCATCACGCGCACACCCCCGGCTTCGGCTTGGCCGAGGCCACCCTCACGGTCACCGTCTGCGATCAGCACGCGGCCCCGGTGTGGCACCGATTCGACCGGGCGGCACTGGCCGAGGGGCGCGCGGTCGCCCTACCCGAGACCGCGGAGGCCGCGGACGGTGTGCCGCTGGTCGGGTGCGGCGCACCCGTCGGGCAGGAGCTGCGCATCGTCGATCCGATGGCGGGGACAGTGTTGCCCGCGGGACGCGTCGGCGAGATCTGGGTGGCCGGAGACAATATCTGCGACGGCTATTTCGGCAGGCCGGACGCCACCGCGGAGATCTTCGGCGCCGCGGTGCCGGGAAGCGGCGCCCGCTGGCTGCGCACCGGGGATCTCGGGTTCCAGCACGAAGGGCAGCTCTATATTGCGGGCCGCCGCAAGGACGTCATCGTGGTCGACGGACGCAATCACTATCCCGCCGACATCGAGGCGACGGTGCAGGCATGTGCTCCGGAGGTCAGATCGGGCCATGTGACGGCGTTCGGGCACGACGACGGGCTCCGGGAGGATTTGGTCGTGGTCGCGGAACTGGTCACGGCCCGCGGACGCGAGCCCATCGAACTCTTCGCCCTGGCTCGGCGCATCCGCACCGCGGTCGCGTCCGCGCACGAGGTGATGCCGGGAGCGGTGCTGCTCGTGGAGGCGGGACGGATTCCCAAGACCAGCAGCGGGAAATTGCGCCGCGGCGAGTGCCGGGCACGGTACCTCGCGGGGACCCTGAGCCCGGTGGCCATGATCTGACCTTCTCGATCAGTGCTCGGGTCGGCCCATGAGCCGATCGGTCTCGCGACGCTCACGCTTGGTCGGCCGCCCCGCACCGCGATCGCGACGAGGCATGCTCGCCACTATCTCGCGCGGGGGAGGGGGCGGACTGCGATCGATCAAGCATTGCGCGGCGATCGGAGCGCCGACGCGCTTGGTGACGATCCGCTCCACGATGACGATGCGTTCGATGCCCCCCGCCCGGATGCGGACCTCGTCACCGGGACGCACGGGCTGCGCGGGCTTGGCCGTCGCGCCGTTCACCCGGACGTGTCCGCCACGACAGGCTTCCGCAGCAGCGGATCTGGTCTTGAACAGGCGCACCGCCCAGGTCCACGAGTCGACGCGGGCCTGGGTAGCGGTGCTTTGGATGCCGGATTCGGCGCGGGCCACTCGTTAGACGATACGGCGTGCGGTGACCACCATGTCGGGGCGCAGCGGCGTGTAGGACACCGGCGTACCCGTCTGCACCGCGTTGAGGAGCTTGTTGTCGCCCGCGTAGATGCCGACGTGACCGCCGCCGTTGGTGATGACGATGTCACCCGGCTTCAGGTCGTGGTAGGCGACCGGAGCGCCGACGTGCGACTGCTCGAAGCTGGTGCGGGGCAGTTCGACGCCCGCCTGGCGGAACGCCCACTGGACGAGGCCGGAGCAGTCGAAGGAGCGGGGACCCGCGGCGCCCCACGAGTACTGGGCGCCGACCTTGGTCCTGGCGGCGTCGAGGGCGATGTCGCCCGGGGAGTTGTTCTGCTGCTGACCGAACAGGCCCGGCAGCATGGGCGCGAAGTTGGGAGCTTGGGGAGCGACCTCTTGCGGCGCCTGGGCAGGGGCGGCGGGAACGGCCGCGAGCGCCTGCTGGATCTGCTGATTGAGCTGCTGGACCGGCTGTTCCCATTCTTGCGGAACGTCGAAATTGCCGACACCGGGAACGTTGATGGTCGCGGCCATGGCCGGAATCGCGGGCATGGCGCCGGTCGCGGCCACCGCACCCATGACAATCGCACCCTTGACGGAATTCGGAACCCGAGAATCCCGTTGCAAGCTGTGTTTACCCACCGAGCTACGTCTCCGATCTTGCTGCTCTCCCGCCGACCGGGTTAGCTGACGGGTTCGGGCCGGGAGAGCGGCCCTACCCCACGACCGGCATGGCCGCGAGGATTCACCCCAGACGAACCTGTGGGTCCCCGGCACGACAGCCGAGACCGGTTGGCCCCGACAGCCGTTTAGGCGGTAACTAGTGGCGCCGTTTCACTTACGAAGCGACTTGTTCCACTAAGTCACGAAGAGATTACGGTGCCGACGCGATGTTGTCCAGCGCACAGAGCAGCATCTTTTCCATCACCGCGGGTATCGCTGCGCCCTCGGCGGGAAACGGGCGTAACAGCTCGGGTCACGAGGAGATCTCACCGCTCGGCCGAGGTCACGGAGAGGGCAACGCGGTCAGTACTGCCCGCGGTGCACCGCGCGCTCCAGTTCATCGATCCTGCGGCGCGCCTCGGCCAGTTCGACCTCGAGTTTGCCGAGCGCCATGACCAGCGGCCCGACCGCGAGATCGGCGACCAGTTGAGGATCGTCGTAGCCGCGTTCGATCGCGACGAGGATGTTGGACCGGATGCGCTGAGCCACCGTGGCGCCCGCCGGAACGTTCCAGGACCCGACCACTTCGGCGAGGCCCGCTGGTGTCGGTTCGTCGGACATGCCCCTCCGTTCTCACGCGCCGTGGCGCGCGACCATTCTGGCGAACCGCCACCGGCCTAGGGAACCGGCGGCGAGAGCAATAGTGCAATACCGGCCGCTAAGGCTTTCTAGGACACGCCGTAGATGTGCCCAGATTATCCGGACGAAACGCGCTACGGTGTCCGGGCATGGACCCCGTGCGGAATCCGTATGCTCCCGGAGCCGGACAGCGCCCACCCGAATTGGCCGGGCGCGACAAGCAACTCACGGCTTTCGACATCGTGCTCGAACGCGTCGCGCGTGGCCGCCCGGAGCGCAGTGTCGTGCTCACCGGCTTGCGCGGCGTCGGGAAAACAGTGCTGCTCAACCAGCTTCGCTCCGCCGCGATCTCGCGCGGCTGGGGCACCGGCAAGATCGAAGCGCGGCCGGACCAGGAACTGCGCCGCCCGCTGTCCTCGGCGCTGCACATGGCGGCACGGGCGATCGCCACGGCGCACCGCAATCCGGAGCGGGTGGACGACTTCCTCGGCATCCTCAAGTCTTTCGCCTTGCGGGCCACCGCGGACAAGGGCATGCGGGAACGCTGGCAACCCGGCATCGACGTACCGGCGGTGAGCGGCCGGGCCGATTCCGGCGATATCGAGATCGATCTGGTGGAGCTGCTCGTCGAGGCGGCGGCGCTGGCCGGCGATATCGGCGTCGGCATCGCGATCTTCATCGACGAGATGCAGGATCTCGGGCCCGCCGACATCTCCGCGATCTGCGGCGCGTGCCACGAACTGAGTCAGGACGCCGCGCCGCTGATCGTGGTCGGCGCGGGCCTCCCACACTTGCCCGCGGTGCTGTCCGCGTCGAAAAGCTACTCGGAGCGACTATTCAGCTATCACCGGATAGACCGGCTGGACCGCGAATCCGCCGACCAAGCGCTGATCGCGCCCGCCCAGCGCGAAGACGTGAAATTCACCGACGAGGCGCTGGACGCGCTGTACCGCAAGGCCGATGGTTACCCGTACTTCGTGCAGGCGTACGGCAAGGCCGCCTGGGATCAGGCGCCGGAGAGCCCGATCACGGCCGAGGACGTCGAGGTGGCCTCGCCCGCCGCGGAGGAGGAGCTCGCGGTCGGGTTCTTCGGTTCCCGTTACGAGCGAGCTACCCCCGCCGAACGGGAATACATGCGCGCCATGGCGGACCTGTCGGGCGACGACGGCCCGGTGGCGACCGCGGCGGTGGCCAACGAACTCGGCCGCAAACCGGCATCGCTCTCGCCCGCCCGCGACGGTCTGATCAAAAAAGGTCTCATCTATTCCGCCGAGCGCGGCACGATCGGCTTCACGGTCCCGCACTTCGGCCGCTACCTGCGCTCGGTGTGAGCGCCCGGCAGCCGCGCCCAGCGGCGGATTGCCGACTATTCGCCCCTCTTTCAAGATCGCTAGATATTCGTAGATTTATCTCGACCAGCAGCCCTACCGATGGGTAACAAACCCTCCTACACTCGAATGTGATCCTGATCACGTCCGAGGGAGGACATCATGGCGACAGCCGCGAAAGTCGACGCCACCGAAGAGCAGGCCCGCGCACTGGTCGAGGAGTCCCGCGAAACAAGCTGGGCCAAGCCGTCCTTCGCCAAGGAGATGTTCCTGGGACGGTTCCGGCTCGATCTCATCCATCCGTATCCGCAGCCCGGCGCCGAGGACGCCGAGCGCACCGACGCGTTCCTGGCCCGGCTGCGGAAGCTGTGCGAGTCCATCGACGGATCGGTGATCGAAGCGGAGGGTCGGATCCCGGACGAGTACGTCAAGGGCCTGGCCGAACTCGGCTGCTTCGGCCTGAAGATCCCGCAATCCTATGGCGGCCAGGGGCTTTCCCAGGTCGGTTACAACCGCGCGCTGATGCTGGTCGGCTCGACGCACCCGAGCCTCGGTGTCCTGCTGTCGGCGCATCAGTCCATCGGTGTGCCCGAGCCGCTCAAGCTGGCAGGCACCGACGAGCAGAAGGCCGAATTCCTGCCGCGCTGCGCGGCCGGGGCGGTCAGCGCGTTCCTGCTCACCGAGCCCGACGTCGGTTCCGACCCGGCCAGGATGGCCAGCACCGCGACGCCGACCGACGACGGCGAGGCCTACCTGCTCAACGGCGTGAAGCTGTGGACCACCAACGGCGTGGTCGCCGAACTGCTGGTGGTGATGGCGCGGGTGCCCAAGAGCGAGGGGCATCGCGGCGGCATCTCGGCGTTCGTGGTCGAAGCCGATTCCCCGGGCATCACCGTGGAGCGGCGCAACTCCTTCATGGGCTTGCGCGGCATCGAGAACGGCTTGACCCGCATGCACGACGTCCGGGTGCCCAAGCGCAACCTGATCGGCCGGGAGGGCGACGGCCTCAAGATCGCGCTCACCACTCTGAACGCGGGCCGGCTCGCCATCCCGGCGATGTGCACCGCGGCCGCCAAGTGGTCGTTGAAGATCGCGCGGGAGTGGAGCACCCAGCGCGTGCAGTGGGGCAGGCCGGTCGGCGAGCACGCGGCCGTGGGCCAGAAGATCTCGTTCATCGCCGCGACGACGTTCGCCCTGGAAGCGGCGCTCGACCTGTCGGCCACCATGTCCGACGAAGGCCGCAACGACATCCGGATCGAGGCGGCGCTGGCGAAGCTGTGGGCCAGTGAGATGAGCTGTCAGATCGCCGACGAACTCGTGCAGATCCGGGGCGGCCGCGGCTACGAGACGGCGGCTTCGCTCGCCGCGCGGGGCGAACGGGCCGTCCCCGCCGAGCAGTTGGTGCGCGATCTGCGGATCAACCGCATCTTCGAGGGCTCCAGCGAGATCATGCGGCTGTTGATCGCCAGGGAGATGGCCGACGCGCACATGGCGGCCGCGGGCGCGCTGGTCGACCGTAAGGCCGAGTTCAAGGACAAGGCGAAGGCGGCGGTCGGGGCGACGGGCTTCTACGCCAAGTGGTTCCCGCAGCTGGCGGTCGGCGCGGGGACGGTGCCCGCGGCATACACCGAATTCGGCGTGCTCGCCCGGCACCTGCGATTCGTCGAGCGCAGCGCGCGCAAGCAGGCGAGATCGCTGATGTACGCGATGGGCCGCTGGCAGGCGGGCCTGGAGTACCGGCAGAACTTCCTCGGCCGGATCGTTGACATCGGTGCCGAGCTGTTCGCCATGTCGGCGGCCTGCGTGCGGGCCCAGGCATTGCGCGCCGCGGACGCGCCGGAAGGCAAGGCGGCCGAGGAACTGGCGGACGTCTTCTGCAGGCAGTCGCGGCTGCGCGTACGCCGGTTGTTCGACGCGCTGTGGGAGAACACCGACGACGACGACCGCACCCTCACCCGCGGTGTGCTGGACGGCCGGTACGAGTGGCTGGAGAGCGGCGTCCTCGATCCGAGCGAGGGGACCGGGCCGTGGATCGCGGAGTGGCAGATGGGTGCGTCGACCGAGGAGAACCTCCTGCGCCCCTTCCTGCCGTCCACACGTCCGCGCGCGGAGGCCTGAGCGAAGCAGCGGGTCCGTCGCGGGCGAGGCGCGTGCGACGGACCCTCGCTCTCGCAATATTCACCGGTATCGGATTTCTCCTAGAAAGACGCAGATTCCCCTCGGCGCACCGAGGATAGGAATCTAAAGGAATCTAGTCCGAGGACTATCGTTCCGTAGATTTTCCTGTGCGCATGGCGATGGCCGCTGGATCGACCGGCAGCCTCGGTTGGGCAACGTGTCCATAACGGCAGGTGTGGGCCGGTAACGGCGCGGAAATCCAGTCCGACAACTGGGCAGGAAGCGCCGATCATGCGCCTCGCCCACAGGAGAGTGCCATGTCCACCACCATCGCCCGCCGCGCCGCCGATCACGACGGTCACCGCGTCACGGTGTCGGCCGGGGACGGCGTTCCCCTCGCGGTCCGCGTCTTCGGCGCCGATGACGCCGCCGCGACCGTCGTCTTCGTGCACGGGCACTGCTTGCGCACCGAATCGTGGTTCTACCTGCGCGAGCACCTGCTGCGGCGATGGGGCGACGACACCAGGATGGTGTTCTACGACCATCGCGGTCACGGCGAATCCGGGGCAGCGCATCCGTCGACCTACACCATCGAGCAGCTCGGCCACGACCTGGACGCCGTGCTGCGGACGGTCGCGCCGACCGGGCCGGTGATCCTGGTCGGCCACTCGATGGGCGCGATGGCGGTGCTCGCCTACGCCCGGCTGTACCCGGAGGCGATCGGTACCCGGATCGCCGGTGTCGGGTTGCTCGCGGCCGCGGCCGCCGGAATCACCGAGGTAGGACTGGCGCGCCTGCTCCACCGACGGACGGTGAGCTCGCTGCAAGCCGCCGTCGCGCGGGCGCCGCGCGTCATGCAGGCTTCCCGGCATCTGACCCGCCGCTTGTTCGCGCCGGTGCTGCGCGACGCCGAGTTCGGCACCAGGAAGGTGAACCCGCGGGTGGCCGCGCTGGCCACCGCGATGCTCAACGACACGCCGCTGGTGACCATGACCGGCTTCCTGCACTCGCTGATCGCTTTCGACGAGACGGCGACCCTCTGCCGCCTCGGCGCCATCCCCGTGCTGGTGCTGGCGGGCTCGGCGGACATCATCTTCCCGTTCGCGCATTCGGTGGCCCTGGCTTCCCAGCTGGCCGGCGCCGAACTCGTCCGCCTGGAAGGCGCCGGACACAGTGTGATGCTCGAACGCGCCGAAGAGGTCGCGCTGTCCATCGCCGCACTCACCGAACGCGCCGTCGCGGCGGCGGCCGCCTGCACCGGGTACGCCGCCGCGGGTTGACCGTCGGCAACCGAGCGGCAATCATCGGATTTCCCCTGGTGCGAGCCAGGAGCGGATTCTTTCGGTACTGTGTTGTAGATCACGTTGTGCGGTGGGTCACACAACTCGGTGTCGCGCGGTCCAAGGCAGAAGGGCAACCGCGCGCCACGGCACCGAGTTCGCATGTCCGCCAAGGAATTCAGGAGGTATCGATGACTCGCAGCGAATTTGCGGAACTACGCTACGCGGTCGGCCAACTCCGGCAATCCATCGGCGTACTGCGCAACCAGTACGGCGACGCCAGCACGGTCCGCAGGCTGGAGAACGACCTCGAGCGGCTCGTCATCGACGCCGACGAACTCGAGCAGTCACCCCCGCCCGCGGTGCGGCGCGGTGCCCAGGACGTCATCTACGTGCCGGACAGCAAGTCGGACGAGGCCGCCTGGATGGGCGCGCAGGACGAGGGGCTCGGCTTCCACTCTCGTCCGCGAACGAAGTAGTCCCGGGATGGGCGGTGCGAGCCGCCCATCGCGGTCCGCTCGCGCCCGGACCATGCCGGCTCGACCGGCACCTCGGCATCCGCCGTGATCGCTGCGGAGCGTCCTGCCCCCGGGCCGCGGGGCCCGTGCGCGGCCACCACCTGTGCGGCATCGACAGGAGCCGCGGACGGGCGACGATCGCGGAGTTCGACCGAGAAGCTTCGAGGTCGCGGGTCCATGCGGGTGCGCCGGTCGGCCGTGGCTCTACCACCGAGGACGCATGCCCGCCGTGGCGCGCGGCGTCGGCGCTGCCACCGGCCCTCGAAAGTCATCGTCGATGCGGATCCGATGCGGACGAGCCACCGGCCCCCGCGCTCGGCGCCGGAATCACATGCCGCCCGCAGGTGACAAAGCATCGCAGCGGAGCCGAGCTTCGCGACTCGATCCGCATACCAGAACTCCGGACGGGCCGTTTCCTCGGCTCGTATCGCCCCCGCCGGACAGCGGTGACCGCCCCGCTCGAAACACGTTCGGCGTGAGTCGAGTTCGAAAAGTCCGGTTAGCCCGCTACGCGGCGTAAGCAATCAAGCGGCGCCCCGAATGTGGCGCAAATCATACGGTTGACGGCGGCGCGGGTTTGTCGAGACCCCGCTCGATCAATAGCGGACGTGTCGTATGGTGCTCAGCATCACATTCGATTGCGGAGGTAACGATGACCACCCGCACACAAGATCAGCGAGGCATCCACCTGTGAGTGCCGCACCGACTGCCGCCCCGGAAGCGGGCACCGGCGTATTCAGCAGAACAAGGGCCCGGATCTCGGAACGCACATTGCGCACCGACCGATGGTGGATCCCCCCACTCGTCACGGTGCTCGGACTCGCCGCGTTCGTCATCTACGCGACGATCAGATCGTATGTGCGCACGGCATATTGGGTTCCCGACTACCACTACCTGACCCCGTTCTACTCACCCTGCCTGAGCACCTCCTGCGTGGCGGGTTCCAGTCATTTCGGGACGCCGTTCGGGGAGCTGCCCGCGATCCTGCCACTCGGCTTCGTGGTGCTGCCTTTCCTGCTCGGATTCCGGCTGACCTGCTACTACTACCGCAAGGCCTACTACCGGTCGGTGTGGTTCTCGCCGCCCGCCTGCGCTGTGGCGGAGCCGCACGGCAAGTACACCGGCGAGACCAAGCTGCCGCTGATCATCCAGAACGCGCACCGCTACTTCTTCTATGTGGCCCTGGTGGTTTCGGTGATCAACACCTATGACGCCATCGTCGCGTTCCACGGCAAATCCGGAGGCTTCGGTTTCGGCCTCGGCAATATCGTGCTGCTGGTCAACGTGATCCTGCTGTGGGCCTACACGCTGTCGTGCCACTCGTGCAGGCATATCGCGGGCGGACGGCTCAAGCACTTCTCCGCGCATCCGGTGCGCTACTGGTTCTGGACTCAGGTGTCCAAGCTGAACACCCGGCACATGGCGCTGGCCTGGACCACGCTCGGCACCCTCGTGCTGACCGACTTCTACGTCATGTTGGTTGCCAGCCAAACGATTTCGGATTTGCGGTTCATCGACTGACCGCCTCATCGAGGAGTTTCTCTGCATGGCAGAAGTGGAACGGCACAAGTACGACGTCGTCGTGATCGGAGCGGGCGGCGCCGGATTGCGAGCGGTCATCGAAGCCAGGGAGCACGGGCTGTCCGTCGCGGTGGTGTGCAAGTCGCTGTTCGGCAAGGCCCATACGGTGATGGCCGAGGGCGGCTGCGCGGCGTCGATGGGCAACGCCAACGAGAAGGACAATTGGCAGGTCCATTTCCGGGACACGATGCGCGGCGGCAAGTTCCTCAACAACTGGCGCATGGCCGAACTGCATGCCCAGGAGGCGCCCGATCGGGTGTGGGAACTGGAGACCTACGGGGCGCTGTTCGACCGCACCCCGGACGGCCGCATCAGCCAGCGCAATTTCGGCGGCCACACCTACCCGCGGCTCGCCCACGTCGGCGACCGGACCGGCCTGGAGATCATCCGCACCATGCAGCAGAAGATCGTCTCGCTGCAACAGGAGGATTTCGCCGCGACCGGCGACTACGAGAAACGCATCAAGGTGTTCGCCGAGTGCACGATCACCGAATTGCTCAAGGACGGTGACCGCATCTCCGGCGCCTTCGGCTACTGGCGCGAATCCGGGCGCTTCATCCTGTTCGAGACCCCCGCGGTGGTGCTGGCCACCGGTGGCATCGGCAAGTCGTACAAGGTGACCTCGAACTCCTGGGAGTACACCGGCGACGGGCACGCGCTGGCGCTGCGCGCGGGCGCGACGCTGATCAACATGGAGTTCCTGCAGTTCCATCCGACCGGCATGGTCTGGCCGCCGAGCGTGAAGGGCATCCTGGTCACCGAGGGCGTGCGCGGCGACGGCGGGGTGCTGAAGAACACCGAGGGCAAGCGGTTCATGTTCGACTACATTCCGCCGGTCTTCAAGGGTCAGTACGCCGAGACCGAGGAGGAGGCCGACCAATGGCTGCGCGACAACGACTCCGCGCGCCGCACGCCGGACCTGCTGCCCCGTGACGAGGTCGCCCGCGCCATCAACGAAGAGGTCAAGGCGGGGCGCGGCACCGAGCACGGGGGCGTCTACCTCGACATCGCTTCCCGGATGCCCGCCGAGGAGATCGTGCGCCGGCTTCCTTCGATGCACCATCAGTTCAAGGAACTCGCGGACGTGGACATCACCAAGGAGCCGATGGAGGTCGGGCCGACCTGCCATTACGTGATGGGCGGCGTCGAGGTCGATCCGGACACCGGTGCGGCCACGGTGCCCGGCCTGTTCGCCGCGGGCGAGTGCTCCGGCGGCATGCACGGGTCGAATCGACTGGGCGGGAATTCACTGTCCGACCTGCTGGTATTCGGACGCCGGGCCGGACTCGGAGCCGCCGCTTACGTGGAACAACTCGGCGAGCGGCCGTCGGTCGCGGACGACGATGTCACGAAGGCCGCGAAGGCCGCCGTGGCGCCGTTCGATCCGCCCGCCGACGGCAACGGCGAGAACCCCTACACCCTGCACACCGATCTGCAGCAGACGATGAACGACCTCGTCGGCATCATCCGCAAGGAACACGAGGTGCGCGAGGCGATCGACAAGCTCGCCCAGTTGCGCGCCCGGTTCCGGCAGGTGACCGTGGAGGGCCACCGCCAGTTCAATCCCGGCTGGCATCTCGCGCTCGACTTGCAGAACATGCTGCTGGTCAGCGAATGCGTGGCGCACGCGGCGCTGTTGCGTACCGAGAGCCGCGGCGGGCACACCCGGGACGACTACCCGTCGATGGATCCGGACTGGCGCAACAAACTGCTGGTCTGCGCGGTCGATCCGGACACGGCCGGCGACCCGATCCCCGGCGTCACCGTGACGCGCAAGGACCAGACACCGATGCGGTCGGATCTGCTCGCCCTTTTCGATCTCGGCGAGCTCGAGAAGTACTACACCCCGGATGAACTCGCCGGGCACCCGGCCGCGGCCGGGCATTCGACGGAGCGAGAGGCGTAACGATGGGTTACGACGCCAAATTCCGCGTCTGGCGCGGCGATCTCGACGGCGGAGAACTGCAGGATTTCACCGTGCTGGTGAACGAGGGTGAGGTGGTGCTCGACATCATCCACCGGCTACAGGCCACCCAGGCGCCCGACCTGGCGGTGCGCTGGAACTGCAAGGCGGGGAAATGCGGTTCCTGTTCCGCCGAAGTGAACGGGCGGCCACGGCTGCTGTGCATGACGCGGATGTCGACCTTCACCGAGGACGAAGTGATCACGGTGACGCCGATGCGCACCTTCCCCGTGATCAAAGACCTCGTGACAGACGTGTCGTTCAATTACGAGAAGGCGCGCGAGATCCCGTCGTTCACGCCGCCCGCCGATCTGAAACCGGGCGAGTACCGGATGAAGCAGGTCGATGTGGAGCGTTCGCAGGAATTCCGCAAGTGCATCGAATGCTTCCTGTGCCAGAACACCTGTCACGTGGTGCGTGACCACGAGGAGAACAAGAAAGCGTTCGCGGGGCCGCGCTATTTGATGCGCATCGCGGAATTGGAGATGCATCCGCTGGATGTGGGCGACCGCGCCGAACTCGCCCAGGACGAGCAGGGACTCGGTCTGTGCAATATCACCAAATGCTGCACCGAGGTCTGCCCGGAACACATCAAGATCACCGACAACGCGTTGATCCCGATGAAGGAGCGGGTGGCCGACCGCAAGTACGACCCCCTGGTTTGGCTGGGTAACAAGCTGTTTCGCCGATAGCGCCGGACCACCGGCCGGGGTGATCCCCGGCCGGTCGGCGCACCCTTACAACATGGCCACGACACCGAGGGCCACGATCCACACCAGCAGGCCGACGAGCAGCGCCGACAGCAGTGAGCTGGTGAGGACGAAGACTCCGACCGCCGACACCGCGAACAACAGCGCGACGATCAGCCATTCCACCCAATCGTCCGGCCGTAATTTCCGGTACCGGGGATGGGAACTCTTGAGCCCACGGTCCACGGATATGGGCTACCCGCCTCCGGCCTCGGCAAACGTCTTTTCGTTGCCGAATATGTGTCATTCCGTGATTTTCGGCGGCCACCGTGCCTTATCGTGGCCGGTCGAACTCGCCGTCCTGCACGCCCGCGGTGAAGGCGGCCCACTCCGCGGGCGTGAAGATCAGCACCGGCCCGTCCGGGTCCTTCCCGTTGCGCATTCCCACGTGTCCGTCGGCGAGCAGCGCCACCTCGACGCTGTCGTTGCCCGCTCCTTCCCCCGCCCTTCGCCACGTGGCGCCGGTCAGGTCGATGTTCGCGTTGCCTTGAATGCTCACGAATTGGACTCCTTCGCTGTCTGCCGTGGCAGACGTGTACGGACCGAGAACCCAGCGCTGTCGCCGGACGCATTCACGCGCGCCCGATAGTACCGCCGCCGACCGGCGCTGTCGGGCGAACAACCGGCCGAAATCGGCCCGGTACCTCGATGATCCCGGCTGACAGTTGTCACGGGTATCGCCGTGCTCAGCGGCGGCGCGGCGCAGGCTCGGCCCACGCCCGGATGGCCGCGACCACTACCCGCCCGGAGGGGCGGAATCGGTTTCGCGGCGGCACTATCCAGGATCGGATCGCGCCGACCGAGGCGGTCGGGGACGGCAACGCGATCGTCGACCCGGTGCGGGAGACCGACACGTTGAGCCGGAACAACTCCGCGAACAAGCGCGTATCGTTTTCCGGCAGGTCCGGCGCGATCAAGAAAGTCCATCGGTTCGAGCGCGGGTGCGCCAGGATCGGCCCGAGCCGGACGCTCTTGCTCTGTAGGTGCGCCTTGACCGCCTGCCCCAGACCGCTCGGCATGGTCAATGCCCACACCGAGCCTGCTCGCATCACGATGCGGCCCAGTTCGGGTGGGTCGACCATGGCGGGCAGATCACATTCGCGCCGGTAGAACTGACATCTGGACCGTGGTGTATCCCCAAGTGGCCTCTGCTCCACTGAACAACCCCCTGCAGTTGTGTGGTTCGATCGACAATGAGGTGCGCGCCAAACCGAAGCGCCTGCTCTCCGACCGCGGTGGCCTCGCGTACCGATATGAATGCGGCGATGGCCGAGTGTGGCGCGACTACCTATAGTTTCGCTTTCCCCAGACCGGGAACGGCGGATAAAGACTGGCCAAAATTGCGGAAAAGTAGTCGACTATGGGACGTCTGTTAACTGCTGTGACTCAATGCCAACTGTGGTCGGTGCGAGCGGTGCGCGGGCCGAACTTCGGTTTGTGGAAGTGGCCGCTGATTTCCAGCAGGCGGATCGCTCGATAGCGGTGTGGACGCAGCGGTTCCAGATATTCGACCATCTCGTCGTCGTCGATCGGACGGCCGAGCAGGGTCCAGCCGACCGTAGCGGCGAGGTGATAATCACCGACCGACAGCGCGTCCGCGTCACCGAAAGCTCGCTGCCCGATTTCCGCGGCTGTCCACACCCCGATACCGGGAACGCTGCACAGCATGCGTGCCGCCTCGGCCGGATCCACCCGCGCGGCGCGCTCCAGCGACTCGGCGATCCGCGCCGCGCGCACGATGGTCTGCGCGCGCTGCGGTCCGACGTTGGCCCGGTGGTAGACCCAGGAGGGAATCCGCCGCCAGGTGTCGGCGTCCGGCGGCAGCCGCATTCCTTCCGGTGCCGGGCCCGGCGCCGGTTCGCCGTACTGCCGCACCAGCTTCCGCCACGATGCCCGCGCGGAGACGGTGTGCACCTTCTGCTCCAGCACGGCCGGTACGAGGGCTTCGAACACCAGATCCGTGCGCAACATGCGCAGGCCGGGGAACCGGCGGTGCGCATCGATGAGCTTCGGGTGATCAGGGAGGAACGCCGAGACGTTCTCGTCCAGGCAGAGCATGCGCTCGAGACCCGCGAGGAATTCCTCCGCGCCCGGCCCCCAAGCGCGGGCCTGCACCGCACACGGGCCGGACTGCGCCAACCGGTAGGTGACCGGCCCGGTCGGGAGGCGGGAGGCATGCCAGTGCGCGCCGTCGGCGGTCACCCGGTGGCACGGATCACCTGTGCCGCGGCCGAGCGGGGCCAGGGTGCACGCCAGATCGATCGGCCGATCCGTCATGAGGGTCCGGCTCGCTCCCGGTTCGACCGTCACGCTGCGCACCGGCCTCATTCTGCCCGGTGCGGCGCGCGGCGCCGCATCACCCTCCGCCCGGGCGCGACGGATTATCATCACACCCATAACTCTTCTCATCTCGATCACGCATGATTATAGTTTCGCAATCGGTTGTAACGAAACAAGATTCACGGCGATATTGATTTCGTTCGGCAAATAGCTGGCTGTAGCGATGACGGAGGTTGTCTGATGATCACCAATCTGCTCAACTGGTTGCTCAACGCCTGGGGCGGGATTTTCGCGGGCAGTTCGGGCTACCAGATCCCGCCGGGCACCCTGCCGTTCGGCAGCTGACCTCGCCCGGATCGCAGGCGGGCCCCGAAAGGCTCACCGCTCCAAGAGAAATTGCGCGAGATGCCGCGCCTGTCGCCCGGCCAGGGCAGCGGCCTGGGTGCGACAGGAGAAGCCGTCGGCGAGGAAGATCGCGTCCTCGCCCGCGGCGCGCAGCGCGGGGAGCATGCCGTTCTCGGCCACCGCTACCGAAATGTCGTAATGACCTCGCTGCATTCCGAAATTTCCCGCCAGACCGCAGCATCCGGTGATTTCCGTCACCTGCACGCCCATACTGGCTAATAACCGGCGTTCGACGTCGAAACCGAGGATCGCGTGCTGGTGACAGTGCGGTTGGACCACCACCGACTGCCCGGTTCGCCGTGGCGGCCGCCAGGTCGGCTGCTCGGCCAGGAACTCGGCCAAGGTGCGTACCGCGGCGGCGGTGGGCGCGGAGCGTGGATCCTCCGGCAACAGTTCGGTCAGGTCCGCGCGCAGGACTGCGGTGCAGGACGGTTCCAGCCCGACGATCACGCCGCCCGCGCTCACGTGCTCCTCCAGCGCGGCCAGGGTGGCCCGCAGCCGCGCGCGGGCGCCGTCGAGCTGCCCGGTGCTGATCCAGGTCAATCCGCAGCAGACGCGTCGCTCGGGGATCCGGACCCGGTAGCCCAACGTGGTCAGCAACCGAGCCGCCGCCAGTGCGATCTCCGGATCGAACGCGTCGGTGAACGTATCGATCCACAGCATGACCTCCCCGCGACCACCGCTGCGCTCCTCCGGCGCATAGGACGACTCGGCCAGTGCGGCGCCGTCGTCCAGATCGCGCCAGATCCGGCGGAAGCCGCGCACGGCCAGGCGCGGCACGTCACGGCGCGGGTCGATGCCCGCCGCGCGCAGACCGATTCGACGCAGCGCGGGCCGGCCGGCGAGTGCGTTGACGACCCTCGGCAGCCGGCTCGCGGCCGACAGCCACCGGGGCAGCCGGCCCAGCGAGTAGTGATCGATCGGGCGCAGCCGATGGCGGTAGCGGCGATACAGCGTCTCCGACTTGTAGGTGGCCATGTCCACGCCCGCCGGACAGTCCGACCGGCACGCCCGGCACGACAGGCACAGGTCCAGCGACTCCGCCACAGCCTCCGACGACCAGGGCAGCGCGCCGCGCACCACCTCCTGCAACACCCTCGCCCGCCCGCGCGTGCTGTCCTTCTCGTCCCGGGTGGCCTGGTAGGACGGGCACATGAAACCGCCGTCGGCGCGGCACTTGCCGACGCCGACGCAACGATGAACCGCGACGGCCATATCGCCGCCGTCTTCGGGGAGCGGGTGACCGAGCGACGGCCGGGCGTCCATCAATCCGGCCAGCCGCAGGTCGGCGTCGATCGCACGGGGTGCGACGAGCACACCGGGATTCAGGACGTCGCCGGGATCGAACAGCGCCTTGTATCCGGCGAAGACGTCGAGCACCGCAGGGGAGTACATCACCGAGAGCAGCTCCGAGCGGGCCCGGCCGTCGCCGTGCTCGCCGGAGAGCGAACCGCCGTAGCGCACGACCAATTCCGCCGCGTCGAAGAGGAAAGCGCGGAAACGGCGCGGCGCGTCGGCGATCGGGAGATCGAGGCGGACGTGGATGCAGCCGTCGCCGATGTGCCCGTACAACAGCCCGTCGACGCCGTGGTCGCGGGTGAGTGCGGCGAAATCGCGCAGGTAGGCGCCGAGCCGCGCGGGTGGGACGGCCGCGTCCTCCCACCCCGGCCACGCCGGCCGACCGTCGGGCGTGCGACCCGCCAGCCCCGCGCCGTCGGCCCGGATCCGCCAGAGCGCCGCCGCCGTCCCCGGATCGGTGACGATCCGGGTGTCCATCGCGCCCGTGGTCCGGCACAGCTCCTGTGCTACGGCCAGCGCGTCGGCTCGGGTCTCGCCCGCGGTCTCCACGAACAGCCAACCGCCGCCGCGCGGCAGGTCGGGCACCGTGCCCCGGTGCGCCCGGACCACGTCGACCAGCCGCGCGTCGATGCCTTCGACCGCGATCGGCGCGCAGGCCAGCACGGCGGAGACGTCGTCGGCCGCCGTGGCCATATCCGGGTAGCCGAGCACGGTGAGCACGGTGGCCGCCGGAAGCGCGACCAGGTCGACGGTCGCGTCCAGCAGCAAGCCGCAGGTGCCCTCGCTGCCGACGAACGCCTTCGCCGCCGACGCGCCCCGCTCTGGGAGCAGATGCTCCAAGCCGTATCCCGACGCCTGCCGGTCGAAGCGCCCCAGATCGGTGCGCAGAACCGCGAGATTCGTCCTGCTGAATTCCGCGAGGCCAGGCACCGCCGACAGGTCGGCGGCCAGCGCGCGTTCGGTGCCGGTGCCGTCCAGGATGCGCACCGCCCGCACGGTGTCGGAGGTGCGGCCCCACGCGACGGCGCGCGGTCCGCAGGCGTTGTTGCCGATCATGCCGCCGAGGGTGCAGCGATTCTGCGTCGAAGGGTCCGGTCCGAAGCGCAGGCCGTGCGGACGCGCCGCCCGCTGCAATTCCGACAGCACCACGCCCGGCTGCACGGTGGCCACGCGGGCGGCCGGATCGATCACCACGATCCGGTTCATATGCCTGCTGAAATCGAGCACCAGGCCGGGGCCGATCGCGTTGCCCGCCACCGACGTTCCCGCGCCGCGCGCGGTCACCGGAAGGCCCTCGCCGCGGGCGAATTCCAAGGTGACGGCGACGTCCTCGTCGGTCCTGGGGAAGACGACCGCGGCCGGGAGAACCCGATAGTTCGACGCGTCCGAGGAGTACTCCGCCCGCCGCCGCTCGGAGGTGTCGACCTCACCCGCGATCCTGCCGTGCAGTGCCGCCATCCGGTTCTCGGTCACGGTGTTATTTTCCAGCGAGCTGTGTTCGTTTTTCCAGCGCCTATGCGTAAAGCGCCATGCACGTCGTGGTCCGGGGTTCGGGTTGTGGCCGGTTTCGCTGTGGGAGGAAAGGGTTCCGCGCCGGAATCGACTTGAACTAAACCATTGTTGAGGTCTTAGTGTCGGTGGCCAGGTCTTGGATGGGGTGGGGAGCGAGAGGAAGAGCAACGTGAGCATCGAATCCGTGGCGTGGAGCCAGATGTACCGGCGGGCGAACGCGCCGCAGGAACAGCGGCCGTTCCGCTTCGCCACCGCCAAGCGCATCATCCGGTTCGCGACGCCGCACCGCCGCAGGATCAGCGCGTTCCTGCTGTTCAGCGTCGTGTCCGCCGGGCTCGCCGTGGCGACGCCGGTGCTGGCGGGCCGGGTGGTCGACGACATCGTCGGCGGCGCGGCGCCCCGGGTGGTGGTCGTGCTGGCGCTGGTGATCGGGATGCTCGCGGTGTTCGACGCGGGGCTCGGGCTGGCGATCCGATGGATGTCGGCGCGGATCGGTGAAGGGCTCATCCTCGATCTGCGCACCGCCGTGTTCGACCACGTGCAGAAGATGCCCGTCGCCTTCTTCACCCGGACCAGGACCGGCGCACTGGTCAGCCGCTTGAACAACGACGTCATCGGCGCGCAGCGCGCGTTCAGCGACACCCTGTCCGGCGTGGTGGCCAACCTGGTGACCCTCGCGTTGACGCTCGGGGTGATGCTCAGCATCTCGTGGCAGATCACGGTGCTCGCGCTGGTATTGCTGCCGGTGTTCGTGCTTCCGGCGCGCCGGATGGGCAACCGCCTTGCGGACATGCAGCGGGAAGCGGCCCGTCTGAACGCGGCGATGAGCACCCAGATGACCGAGCGGTTCTCCGCGCCGGGCGCGACGCTCGTCAAGCTCTTCGGCCGTCCGGAGCAGGAGTCCGACGAGTTCGCCTTGCGGGCGCGCCGGGTGCGGGACATCGGCGTGCGCACCGCGATGCTGCAGACCGTCTTCGTCACCTCGCTCACGCTGGTGTCGGCGCTGGCGATCGCCCTGGTGTACGGGCTCGGCGGCTGGTATGCGCTGCGCGGGCAGTTGGACGCGGGCGCGGTGGTGTCGCTGTCGCTGCTGTTGACCAGGCTCTACACGCCGCTGACGGCGCTGGCCAGCGCCCGGATGGAGATCATGGCCGCGCTGGTGAGTTTCGAGCGCGTCTTCGAAGTGCTGGATTTGAAGCCGCTGATCGAAGACGCGCCGGGGGCGCGGCCGGTTCCGGCGGGCCCGGTCGCGGTGGAGCTGGACGCGGTGAGTTTCGGCTACCCCTCGGCCGACAAGGTGTCGCTGGCCTCGCTGGAGGACGTGGCGAATCTGGACACCCGCGGCGGGGTGGAGGTGCTGCACAAAGTGTCGCTGCGCGCCGAGCCCGGGCAGCTGATCGCGCTGGTCGGCTCGTCCGGCGCGGGCAAGTCCACCATCGCGCAACTGGTCTCGCGGCTCTACGACGTCGACAGCGGCGCGGTGCGGTTGAACGGCGTGGACGTGCGCGAGCTGACCACCCGGTCGATCCGCGAATCGGTGGGGCTCGTCACGCAGGACGGGCACCTGTTCCACGACACCATCCGTGCCAACCTGCTGCTCGCAAGGCCGGAGGCCGACGAGGACGAACTCTGGGACGCGCTGGAGCGCGCCCGGCTGCGCGAGCTGGTCGCGTCGTTGCCGGACGGACTGGAGACCGTGGTCGGCGAGCGCGGCTATCGGCTCTCCGGCGGTGAGCGCCAGCGCCTGACCATTGCGCGCCTGCTGCTCAAGCAGCCGCGCGTGGTGATCCTGGACGAGGCGACCGCGTCGCTGGACTCGACCTCCGAAGCCGCCGTGCAGGAAGCGCTGTCCGAGGCGCTGGAGGGCCGGACCGCGCTGGTGATCGCACACCGGTTGTCCACGATTCGCGCCGCCGACCAGATCCTGGTGCTGGAGGAGGGCCGGATCGTGGAGCGCGGCACGCACGCCCAGCTGCTGAACGCCGACGGCCGCTACGCGGAGCTCTACCGCACCCAGTTCGCCGAGGAGCCCGTCACGGCGGCGGCTTGATCCGTCGTCCGGCTAGCTCGCTGTCTGGTCCGTGGTACAGGTGGTGTCCGTGTCCGGCAGGGTTCCCGCGCCGAAGTAGGCGTTGATCGCGTTGTTCACGCAACTGCTCAGCTCGGGCCGGAATGTCATGTGGATACGGACGCCTTCCAAGGTGACCATCCGCGACGCCGACAGGTACTCGTGCAGCCGGACGGCATGGGTGTAGGGAGTGCGTGGATCGCCCGACGCCTGCACGATGAGCACGGGCACCGCGTTCCGCACCACTGTCGGCGGTTCGACCGGACGAGGCCAGAAGGCGCAGGGCTGGATATTGCCCGCCAGCGCCCCGAACACCGGTTGCGTGGCCCGGCTCTCCTCGATGTTGCGCCAGTACCAGGTGGGATCGACGGGCGCGCCGACATCACCGCAAGCGATCTGCGCCAAGACGGAGTTCTCGTTGTCCCGCAGCGCCGCCACGATCGCGCGCAGTCGCGGCGTGCGGGAGGTCGTGGGCGGACCGCCCGCGTCGTCGGCGAGCTCGCGCACCGTCGCGGCCAGCGGTTCGTTGAGCCGGAAGTTCCACAGCAAGGCGTGCAGGATGAACGGCAGCCAGTGGTCGTCGATCGCGAAACCGTCGATGACGATCGGCTTGCGGTTGACGACGCGGACCAACTCCTCGACCTTCGCTCGCACCTGCTGCGGCGTCGCACCGAGCCGGAATTCGTCGTCCCGGGCGGCGGCCCACACCGCCCAATCGTCCAAGGCGATCTCGTCGGCTGGTCCCCAATCCTGGACCAAGCCCGTCCAGTACCGGTCCGGATCGATCGCGCTGTCGAGCACGACTCGATCACTGCGCTCCGGGAACATCTGCGTGAACACCGCCCCGAGGTACGTGCCGTAGGACAGGCCGTAGAAATTGACCTTCTGCTCACCCAGGGCGGCTCGGACGATGTCCATGTCCCGCGCGGTGTTGCGGGTGGTGAACTGCCGCACCAGCTCCGGATCGCGAACGACGCAGGTGGCGGCCATGCCCGCGGACTGAACGGTGTCGTGCACGAACCCCAGCGGATCCAGGCCCGCCGACCGGATCATCTCGCCGACCGGCCACCCGCACCGCGGGCTGCTGCTGGACTCGCCGACCCCGCGCGGGTCCATGCCGATCAGGTCGTAACTCGCCAGCACGTCCGGCGACAGCACGTCACCGAGCAGATCCACGCTGTCCAGGCCCGGGCCGCCGGGACCGCCCGGATTCGACAGCAGGACGCCCCGCCGCCGCGCCGGATCGGTCGCCTTCACCCGGGATATCGCCACGGTGATCGTGCGATCGCCGGGCCGCCCGTAGTCGAGTGGCACCAGGACGTTCGCGCACTCGCCTCCGGCCTTGTCCAGATTCTCGGCACCGCACGGCTTCCACTCGAGCGTCTGGTGATAGAACCGGTCCACGCCGTTGGGCTGCGCGTCGACCGCCGGATCGGCCCGGCCGTACGTGGGCGCGGCGAGCAGTGCGGACGCCGCCACTATCGACATCGAACGCCAGAACAGATTCGCGGACAACGAGGTTCGCCTCTCGACCGGAGCGAGCATGGGATTGATGCGGAAGAACCGTATCGGATCGAGGCTCTCGGCGGTGGCAGCGTGTTCCCGCGCGCGGCGTGATCCGATCGCAGCCGTTCAACCGGCGAAGCCCGGCTCGAACGAGTCGAGCCGGGCTTCGCCGATCGGTCGCGATCAGAATTCGCCCATGACGCCGATCACGGTGCGGCCCCGGTGGCTGCCGTCGCGGATGGCGCGCAACACCCGCTCCACATCGGTGATCGGAGCGTAGTTCTCCAGGGCCGAAAGATGCTGTGGCCGCAGCTCTTTGCCGAGCTGGGACCACACTTCCCGGCGACGCTCGATCGGGAGGTTGACCGAATCGATGCCCTCCAGCGCGACACCGCGCAGGATGAACGGCATCACCGTGGTGGGCAGTTCGGACCCGCCGGTCAGCCCGCTCGCCGCGACCACGCCGCCGTAGCCGATGGCGCTCAGTATGTAGGCGAGCGAGGCGCCGCCGACGCTGTCCACGGCCGCGGCCCACCTGGCCTTGGTCAACGGCCGCGGTTTGGCATCCGGCTCCGGCAATCGGCCGATCACCTCGTTGGCGCCGATCTCGCTGAGCAGCCCGCCCGCGTCGGTCTTGCCGGTGGATGCGATGACTTCGAAACCGAGTCCGGAGAGGATGTCGATGCTCACGCTGCCGACCCCGCCGGTCGCGCCGGTGACCAGCACCGGGCCCGCGTCCGGGGTGAGGCCGCGATCGAGCAGCGCCTGCACGCTCAGCGCCGCGGTGAAACCCGCGGTGCCGACCGCGGCCGCGTCGCGCAGGCTCAGGTCCTCCAGCTTGACCACCCATTCGGCGGGGACCCTCGCGTACTCGGCGAAGCCGCCGTTGTGCGAGACGCCGATGTCGTAACCGTGCGCGATCACCGGGTCGCCGGGGGCGAAATCGTCGTCGGCGGACTCGACCACCTCGCCCACCAGATCGATTCCGGGCACGATCGGGTAGTTGCGCACCACCCCGCCGCCCTCGGTGATCGCCAGACCGTCCTTGTAGTTCGCGCTCGAGTAGTGCACTTTGATCGTCACGTCGCCCGGCCCGAGGAAATCCTCGCCGACCTGCTGCCGGGTCAGGACGATCCCGCTATCCGATTCGTGTGCCACCATCGCCCAGAACTCCATGCGGACGAGCATACGAGTGTCCGGACGGCTCCGGGAGCTACTGCGGCAGGAGTTCCAGCCGGACGCCGAGCAGGCGGACCGGGCGGTCGAGGTCGAACCGATCGATGATGCGCAGTGCCGTCTCGGCGATCCGCGCCACGTCGATGGTCGGTTCGGGCAGTTTCTCCTGTTTGCTGCGTGTGTAGAAGGTGTTGGTCCGCACGGTGACAGCGACGCGGGTGGCGATCCGGCCCGCCGCGGCCATCTCCTCCGCGACCTCGGTGGCCAGCCGCGCGACCTGAGCGCGGATCTCACCGGGATCGGTCAGATCGTGCGGGAATGTCTCCGACTTACTGCGGCCTACGGGGATTCGCGGTTCCGTGGTGACATCCGTATCGCCTTTGCCGTGGCCGAGCACCCAGAAGTACGGCCCGGTGTTCGGCCCGAACTCCGCCGCGAGACGCTGCCGGTCGGCCGCCATCAGGTCGCCGACGGTTCGGATACCGAGCTCGGCCAGCCGTGCGGCGATCCGATTGCCGATACCCCACAGCGCGTTCGTCGGTCGATGGGCCATCACTTCGGTCCAGTTCGCGGCGGTGAGCCGGAAGACGCCCGCAGCGGCGCCCGGGCCTGCGACGGGCTCGGCCGACGACTTGCCCGCCGACTTGGCGAACCCGGTCGCGAGTTTGGCGGTGAGCTTGTTGTCGCCGATGCCGATCGAGCAGGTCAGGTCCAATCCGGCGATGGCGTCGCGCACCTGCTGTGCGAGGGCCTCCGGGTCGTCGGTGTCGGCGGCGAGGAACGCCTCGTCCCAGCCCCACACCTCGACCCGGCCGGGAAACGTCCGCAGCAACGCCATGACCTCGTCGGAGGCATCCTCGTAGGCGGCCATGTCCAGGGGCAGGAAGACGCCCTCGGGGCACTTGCGCTGCGCGCTGCGCAGCGGCATCCCGGCCCGCACGCCGAACGCGCGCGCCGGATAGGACGCGCAGGTCACCACCTTGCGCGGTTCGGTGGGATCGCCGTGGCCGCCCACGATGACCGGCAGTCCCCGCAGTTCCGGATGCCGGCGGAATTCCACCGCCGCCTGGAACTGGTCGAGATCGACGTGCAACAGCCATCTGGCCACCTCTCGTTCTTACCGCAGACCTGCGACACCCGGCGTTGCGGCGCGCGCAGGACAGAACTAAATTCTGGATATGAAGATTCGAGATCGGTTGCTGTTGGCGGCCGAGCGTCAGTTCGCCGAGCACGGGGCCCTCGACGCGACGCTGGCCCAGATCCGGGATGCGGCGGGCGCCAGCGTCGGCGCGCTCTACCACCACTTCCCGGACAAGGCCGACCTGTACCGGCAGGTATGGGCCAACGCGCTGGCGGACTACCAAGCGCACTTCTGGGCGGTGGTCGGCGACAGCACCGACGCGCGCGAAGGCGTCACCGCCGGCGTGCGTGAGCATCTGCGGTGGGTGAGCGAAAACCAGTACCGCGCAACGGTGCTCACGTCCGCACGGCCGCCGGGGGTGCGCGAGAGCGAGAGCAACCGCCGCTTCCTGTCGGACGTGACGCGGTGGTGGCGCACACACGCGGGATACGGGGCGGTGCGCGATCTTCCGATCGATCTGGTCTACGCGCTGTGGTTGGGTCCGGCGCAGGAATACACGCGGCAGTGGCTGGGCGGGGAAATGCGCATCGGCCCGGCCGAAGTCGCGGGCGAACTGGCCGATGCCGCCTGGCTAGCCCTCTCCGCCGATCGCACCCGGGCCGTGGGGGAGGTCTCCCGATGACGACCACGATGACCCTCGACCTCGACAGCGCCAAGAGAATCCTGGCCGCGCAGCCGTTCGCCGCCCTGGTGGGCACCGAGATCACCGCGTTCGGCGACGGCGCGGCCACCCTGGTCATCCCGTTGCGCCCGGAACTGACCCAGCAGTTCGGCTACGTGCACGGCGGTGTGCTCGCCTACGCCGCCGACAACGCCCTCACCTTCGCCGCCGGAACAGTTCTCGGCGCGAACGTGCTCACCGGCGGTGTGACGATCACCTACCTCCGCCCCGCCGCGGGCGATCGCTTGCGCGTCGAGGCAGCCGTCACCGGGTCGACGCGCCGCCAGGCGGTCGCGCACTGCGAGATCTACGCGGAGAGCCCGGACCGCGCACCTGTCCTCTGCGCGGTGGCCCAGGGCACCACCCGGCTCGCGGAAGCGGACCTGACCGGTGCGAATACCGGCGCATGACGCCACCCGGCCAACGGTGCTACGACGTACGGGAAGCGCCGCACGATCCGCAGCGGGGTACCGGTCTGATCGACGGCGTCGGCCGGGCTTGCACCTGTCGCGGCGGCTGCGCGGGACGGCGACCGCCGAAACTCGCCGCGACGTGCTGCGGCTGTTCGGCGGGATGAGCCGCACGATGGTCCGCTGCCGCGATGCCGAATGCGCAGGGTTGCGAGCGCGAACTGCCTGCTCAGCAGACCACGGCCGGGCAGCGCGCGTCCGCCCGCAGGCATGCGACGGCCGGGCACGGGAACTCCGTGCCCGGCCGTGGCAGCCCAGGTCAGGCGGTCGCCGCGAAGGCCGGGCCCAACGCGGGTTCGGCGACCGGCTCGATGGCGTAGGCGAGGATGTCGGCCACGTCGGCGACGGGGCGGACATCCAGCGCGGCCAGCACCTCCGCCGGGACGTCGTCCAGATCCGGCTCGTTGCGCGCCGGGATGAACACCGTCTTCAGTCCGGCCCGCTGGGCGGCGAGCAGCTTCTGCTTCACCCCGCCGATCGGCAGCACCCGGCCGTTCAGCGTGACCTCACCGGTCATGCCGACATCCGACCGCACCTGGCGTCCCAGCGCGAGCGACACCAGGGCGGTGACCATCGTGACACCCGCGGACGGCCCGTCCTTCGGCACCGCGCCGGCCGGGAAGTGGATGTGGATGTTGCGGTCCAGCACCGACGGCTCGATGCCGATCTCCTCCAGGTGTGAGCGCACGTAGGTCAGCGCGATCTGCGCGGACTCCTTCATGACGTCGCCGAGCTGACCGGTCAGGGTCAGCGACCGTTCGCCCTCGGCGGCGTTCGCCTCGATGTAGAGGACGTCGCCGCCCGCGCCGGTCACCGCGAGGCCGGTGGCCACACCCGGGACCGCCGTACGTTCCACCGAATCGGGGGTGAAGCGCGGGCGACCCAGGTAGTCCTTCAAATCGTCCAGACCGATCGTCAGGGTGCCGGTGTCGACCTCGTAGCCCAGCTCGGGGTCGTAACCCGATGCCGCGGACCCGCTTTCGCGCTCGGACAGCCGGGTGGCCGCCTTGCGGAGCGCCTTGGCGATCAGCCGCTCCATCTGCCGGACGCCGGCCTCCCTGGTGTAGTTCGCGGCGATCTCGCGCAGCGCTTCCTCGCTGATCGTCACCTCGTCGGCGGTCAGCGCGTTGCGCTCCAACTGCCGCGGCACCAGGAAGTCGCGCGCGATGGCCACCTTGTCGTCCTCGGTGTAGCCGTCGACGGTGATCAGCTCCATCCGGTCCAGCAGCGGGCCGGGGATGGTCTCCATGACGTTCGCCGTCGCGATGAACAGCACGTCGGACAGATCTAGGTCCAGATCCAGGTAGTGGTCGCGGAACGTGTGATTCTGCGCCGGGTCCAGCACCTCGAGCAGGGCGGCCGCCGGGTCGCCGCGGAAGTCCGAGCCGACCTTGTCGATCTCGTCCAGCAGGACGACCGGGTTCATCGAACCGGCTTCCTTCATGGCCCGGACGATACGGCCGGGCAGCGCGCCGACGTAGGTACGGCGGTGCCCGCGGATCTCGGCCTCGTCGCGCACGCCGCCCAGGGCGACGCGGACGAACTTGCGGCCCAGCGCGCGCGCCACGGACTCACCCAGCGAGGTCTTGCCGACGCCGGGCGGACCGACCAGCACCAGTACCGCGCCGGACCCGCGTCCGCCGACGACCTCCAGGCCGCGAGCGGCCCGGCGAGCGCGGACGGCCAGGTACTCGACCATGCGGTCCTTGACCTCTTCCAAGCCGTGGTGGTCGGCGTCCAGCACCGCGCGGGCGGCCGAGACGTCGGCGCTGTCGGTGGTCTTCACCGTCCACGGCAGCTCGAGCACGGTGTCCAGCCAGGTCCGGATCCATCCCGATTCCGGGCTTTGATCGCTGGCTCGTTCCAGCCTGCCGACTTCGCGCAACGCGGCCTCGCGAACCGTGTCGGGCAGGTCCGCCTGTTCGACGCGGGTGCGGTAGTCGTCGGCGCCGTCCGGCTCGTCCTCGCCGAGCTCCTTGCGGATGGCGTTGAGCTGCTGGCGGAGCAGGAATTCGCGCTGGCTCTTCTCCATGCCCTCGCGCACGTCTTCGCTGATCTTCTCGCTGATCTCGGCCTCGGCGATGTGCGCTTTGGTCCACTCGATCAGCGTGGTCAGCCGCTCGGCCACCTCGGGGGTCTCGAGCAGTTCCCGCTTCTGGTCCGAAGTCAGGTACGGGGCGTAGCCCGCGGTGTCGGCGATGGCCGAGGGATCGGTCAGCTGGTTGACCGCGTCGATGATCTGCCAGGCTTCGCGGCGTTGCAGCACCGAGACGACCAGCTTCTTGTATTCGGCGGCCAGTTCCTTGGTGCGGCCGTCGGGAGTGGGACTCTCGACCGGTTCGGCCTCGACCCACAGCGCGGCGCCCGGCCCGGTGACCCCGTGCCCGATCTTGGCGCGCCGTTCGGCCTTGAGGACGGCCGCGGGGGCTCCGCCGCGCATCCGGCCGACCTGTTCGATGGTGGCGACCACACCGTAGGTGGCGTAGCCCTCGGTCAGCCGCGGCGCGAGCAGCACGGCGTCGGTCTTGGCGGCGCGCGCGGCATCGATCGCGGCCTGCGCGGATTCGTCCAGTTCGATGGGCACGACCATGCCCGGCAGCACGATCGGATCGGTCAGGAACAGCACCGGCAGGTTCTGTGGTGTAGTCACGTCTTCGACCCTTCCAAAAGTTGAGCGATGCCTACTCAACCCCGGGGCGTCCGGCTTTGTTCCGCCCCGACCGGTCCGTTCGCTCACGGCGAAGACCCGCCGAGCGTTGACACCCCGTCCAAGGCAATGAGAACGTGAGGACATTGATATCTCATACCGGCGGTACCGCCGGATCGGCTTGAGGAGTCCCATCGATGTCGTCGCTCGCCGCTGGCGTGTTCATCGACTGGGAAGGTTTGACCGGGCAGCCGAAGTTCGTGGTCGACCTGATCACATTCCCGATCTTCAGCGCGCTGGCGGGCTGGCTGACCAACTGGACCGGCGTGCTGATGTTGTTCTGGCCGATCATCTTTCGTGGCGTCCGGATTCCCGGCCTGCACGTGCTCTATCCCTATTTCCCGCGCCGCGTCCAAGTACTGCCGACCTTCTCCGGCGACGGTCGCCGCCTCGGCTTCCAGGGCTTCATCCCGGCGCGTGCGGAGAAGATGGCCAGCATCTGCGTGGACAAGGCCCTGATGCGGATCGGCAGTCCCAAGGACTTCATTCACGAACTCGATCTCGACGGCATCGCCGACTACATCGCGGTCCTCGCGCGCGAGCAAGTGCGCCCCCTGGTGGACGAGTTGATGTACCGGGAGAACCCCGACCTGTGGCGCACGGTGCCGCGCGCCGCCAAGCAGCTGATCTACCAGCGGGTGGATCGCGAACTGCCCGCCTTGTCACGTCGCGCGTTCGCCTCGCTCGGCGACAACGTCGACCAGCTGATCGGCATCAAGGGCTTCGTGATCCGCTACCTGCAGGACAACCCGGCCATCCTCAAGGACCTGACCACCACCATCGCGGCGCCCGAGCTGCGCTTCATGGTGCGCATCGGCCTGCTCGGCGCGCCCTTCGGCGTGCTACTGGCCCTGTATCTGCACGTGCACCAGCACATTCCGGTGCTGGGCTGGATTCCGGGCTGGGTGATCGTCCTGCTCGCCTCGGCCGCGATCGGCGTGATCGTGAACGTCATCGCGGTGAAGATGGTGTTCGAGCCGGGCGACCCGCAACCGAGGTACAAGTACCTGTGGAAGCAGGCGCTGCTGGCGAAACGGCAGCCACAGGCGGCCACCGATCTGGCGCACATCCTGGCCTACCAGGTGCTCACGCTGCCGAACTTGTCCAAGGAGCTGCTGGAGGGCCCGAACGGGGACAAGACCAGGCAGTTGCTGGAGCGCTTGATCGCCGACGAGATCCATCGCCAGCTCGGGCCGACGACCTCACTGGTGCGAGCGGCGCTGGGGCGCCGCCAATTCGACAACCTCACGGTGGGCGCGGCGGGGGCCGCGGTCGGGCTGGCCCCGACCCTGGTCGAGGACGAGGAGTTCACCCTGGCGCAGGCCAAGACCATCGACGACTTCGCGGCGCGCAAGTTGCGGCGGCTCACGCCGGGGGAGTTCATGGAGATGTTCTACGCGTCCGTCGAACAGGACGCCTGGCTGCTGTATCTGCACGGCGCGGTCCTCGGCCTGGTCGTGGGAGCCGCCCACCTGATGGTCTTCGGCTGGTAGCAGCCCGTAGCGCAAGATAAAACAAGCATGCTTGCCTTTTTTTGACCT
This sequence comes from Nocardia sputorum, assembly GCF_027924405.1. Classification (NCBI taxonomy): domain Bacteria; kingdom Bacillati; phylum Actinomycetota; class Actinomycetes; order Mycobacteriales; family Nocardiaceae; genus Nocardia; species Nocardia sputorum. Next base: position 6,917,741 of record NZ_AP026978.1, read on the forward strand.
CGCTGCGATGCTGGACCACGGCGGCACACGAAGCGGTGTGCCCGGACCGGCAGGGGAACTGATGGCTGACCTAGAGGCGTTGCTCGGCGACTTCGCCGACGAATGCGCGGGCCTGGAACGACTCGTCGCCCCGTTGGCACCCGCGGAGTGGGCGCGCGCCACCCCCGCGCCCGGCTGGACCATCGCCCATCAGATCGGCCATCTGGCTTGGACCGACGAAATCGCGACGATCGCCACCGCGGACGCCGCCCGATTCCAGCAGTTGCTGGCGGAAGCCGGGCCGCGGGCGCTCACGTTCGTCGACGAGGCCGCCGAGAAAGCCGCCACCGAACCACCGGCCGAGCTGCTCGATCGCTGGCGGCGTGGCCGCGCGGGACTCGTCGCCGCGCTGCGCGCGACGCCTCCGGGCGTGAAGTTGCCGTGGTTCGGTCCGCCGATGAGCGCAGCGTCGATGATCACCGCCCGCATCATGGAGACCTGGGCACACGGGCAGGACGTGGCCGATGCCCTGGGCGTGCACCGCACTGCCACGGCGCGGCTGCGCACCGTGGCCCATATCGGCGTGCGCACCAGGAATTTCGCCTACACCGTGCACGGAAAGACCCCGCCCGCGGCGGAATTCCGGGTGGAACTGACCGCACCGGATCGCACGATCTGGGCGTGGGGCCCCGAAGACGCCGAGCAGCGGGTGACCGGATCGGCACTCGATTTCTGCCTGCTGGTGACCCAGCGCCGCCATCCGGACGACCTGGCGATCCACGCGGACGGCGACGACGCCGCGGAATGGCTCACTATCGCACAGGCTTTCGCGGGCCCGACAGGTGAAGGAAGGACAGCGGGCCAGTTCACCTGACCCGCCCCACACCCGACCCGATCGGTGACGATTCGGGAGCGGGCGAGCGCCACACTTGGGTGCGCCGTGTTCATGTCGACGGCCGGACGCCGTTGGCCGGGTGTCTCGAGATGGCAGTCGAGAATGGCGCTCGCCAGCTACCCGAATATTTACCCGTCCGTGTGACCACGGAAACATTGCCGCCATGTAGGCCGTAGCGTGCATCTCTCCTCGCGCTGACCTGCCGGGATGGACAGACGGCTGTGATCCTGCTCGCATCGATGCCGTATCCCGCGCCGCCCCACAGGTAATCTGGACGGGCGTACAGCTTTCCGCGGTGCCGATCGCCTGTGGGAGCAGCGTCGCAGGGAAAGGAACGCATCGTGACAGCACACCGACCTGTCCAGGTCGCGCGGCATGCCGCCATCGTGCTCGCCGGTGCGGCCAGTGTGAGCCTGACCGCCGCAGCGGGCGCCTATATCGTCCAGCAGATCGCCGACATCCAGCGCCCGGATACTCGGATCGCCGCGCCGGTCGTCCCGACCGCCCCGCATGCACCGGACCATGGCCGCGCATACGTCGCCTATCCGGCACTGACAAGCAGCAGTGTCGTTCTGCCCGTTGACATTTCCACCGCCCCCGCTACCGAGCCGGAGATCGCCGAACCGCTCGTCGATTCGCCCGCCGCGCCGCCCCCGCCCGCACCACTCGCCGGCAGCGTCCGCGTCGGCGAGGCCTATGTCGGCGCGCGAGTCACGCGTACCGAGGCCGATACCGTCTCGGTCACCGTGGACACGAACGCCTTGACGATGCTGACCGGTTTCCTCCGCGCGGATCCCGCGCGAGAGAAGCCGGGCACGTCCGCCGTGACCACGATGCGCACCGACTTGAATACCCGGAACGGTGAAGTGCGGCTCGCGCTTTCGGACCCGGGATCGGGCGAGCGTGACCTGCACCTCGATCGCCACGCCAGGCCCGCGTCCACCGGGCAGGCGACCACCGAACACCCACCCGCGACATCGCCGGACAAGACGAGTTCCGCCACGGTGTGACCGACCGCCTACTCTGCTCGGCATGAGCGCCTACGACTTCTGCGTCATCGGCGGCGGCATCGTCGGTGTGGCCACCGCGCACCGGATCCTGGCGCGCAATCCCGGGGCGAGCCTCGTGCTACTGGAGAAAGCCCAGCGTCTGGCCGCCCATCAGACCGGGCACAACAGCGGAGTCATCCACTCCGGCATCTACTATCCGCCGGACAGCCTGAAGGCCACGCTGTGCCGCCGTGGCGCCCGCTGGACCAAGGATTTCGCCGCGGCACACGACATTCCGTACCGGGTCTGCGGAAAATTGCTGGTCGCCACCGACGACGCCGAGTACAAGCGAATGCTCGCGCTGCACGAACGTTCGATCACCAACGGCGTGGCCGTCGAACTGATCGACACGGCGGAACTCACGCGGCGCGAACCGCGCGTCACCGGCGTCGGCGCCCTTTTCGTCCCGGACACCGGCATCATCGACTTCACCCGGGTGGCCGAAGCGCTCGCCGAGGAAGTCCGCGGCGCGGGTGGTGAATTCGTGCTGGGCGCCGAGGTGACCGCGCTCACCGAGAGCACGGACGCGGTGACCGCCGCGGGGCCGACCGGCTCGTGGACGGCGCGCCGCATGGTGGTCTGCGCGGGGCTGCAAGCCGACCGGCTGGCCCGGGCGGCCGGACTGCGCACCGACTTTCGCATCGTTCCCTTCCGCGGCGAGTACTACCAACTGCCGCAGGAGCGCAACGGGCTGGTGCGCACGCTGATCTATCCGATCCCCGATCCGGAATTGCCTTTTCTCGGAGTGCATTTGAGTCCCATGATCGACGGTTCGCTGACCGTGGGGCCGAACGCGGTGCTCGGATTGGCCAGGGAGGGGTATCGCAAAGGCAGCGTCGACCTGACCGACGCGCGAGAAGTGCTCGGATTCCCCGGATTTCACCGTGTCGCCAAGGCGAACGTGCGCACCGGCCTGCGCGAGCTGCGCAACTCGCTGTTCAAGCGCGGATACCTGGCGCAGTGCCGCCGCTACTGTCCGGAGCTGACGCTCGCCGATCTGCTGCCCCGGGAGGCGGGCATTCGCGCGCAGGCGGTCTTGCGGGACGGAACGTTGGTGCACGACTTCATGATCGAGCGCACGGAACGCTCGGTTCATCTGCTCAACGCGCCGTCACCCGCGGCGACCTCGGCCATGCCGATCGCGGAGCACATCGTCGACCAGCTCTGAACGCCTTTCCTTCCCAAGCAACCAGTCGGTCGCACTCTTGCGAATTGGGTCGACCAAATCGTCCAGAGCCCTCGAATAAAGAGGAGAGCTGTAGTACTTTTAACGCCAGTCGTGGAACAGGGAGGGCCTATGGGCCACATCAAGTACGCGAGTGACGTCGGAGCGCCCGTCGAGGTCGCTTTCCATTACACGGACAACCATCTGTTCGTACCGGACTGGATGTTCGGCATCGCGGACTTCGTCCCGACCGGCGAACAGGACCGCGGACTCGGCGCGGTCTTCGCCACCACCACCCGCCTCGCGCTCTGGCAACCGACATCGACCTGCGAGATCACCGAATACCGCCACAACGCGGTGATCGGGTACACGCTGCGCGGGCGCGTCTCCGGCACGCTGCGGCTGCGCTTCGATCCGCTCGGTTACGGACGCTCGGTGCTGACCTCCGAGGCGGAATACCGTCCACCCCGCGGACCGGTCGGGCGCGTGAGCGCGGGTCTGGTGGACGCCGCGGTCAAATCGGCGCTGCGGCGGACGGAGTCGCGGTTACGGAGGGAGATAGAGGAATTCCACGGTACCGATCTTGTCGGTCGGATTGCGTAGGGTGCCAGCCATGATCATCGTGAGCACCGACGGATCCTGCCTCCGCAATCCCGGCGGCGCCATCGGCTGGGCTTGGGTCAATCATCAGGGCTCCTCGGCCAGTGGGGGAGCCGCATCCGGAACCAACCAGGTCGCGGAGTTGCGCGCGGTGCTGGAGGCGATCGTCGCCCACCCCGGGTCCGAACCACTGCTCATCGAGAGCGATTCGCTCTACGCGATCAAATGCGCCTCGGAATGGGTGTCGGGGTGGCGGCTCAACGGCTGGCGCACGTCCACCGGCGGCGCGGTGAAGAACGTCGAACTCGTCCGGCAGATCGATCGCGCCATCCAGAGCAGGCCGGGCCCGGTCCGTTTCCGTTGGGTCCGCGGACATGTCGGCAACTACTTCAACGAGCAGGCCGACGCACTGGCTGGAGAAGCGGCTCGGCAGGCCGCGGTCACCGCGGCTGTCGCCGAGGCGAACACCGTGGAGATGCTCGCGGTGACTGTGGAGGAAACGCCGACGGCGCCGGAAGCGCCGAAGAGCAAGGCCGCGGGGAAGGCGGCCGCGCCGTCGGCGCCACAGACTTTGACGCTGTTCTGATTCGCCGGGCGAATCGCCGCAGGGCCGCCCGAATGACCTCCGGCGGTGGTGGCTCGGCCCACCGCCGGAGGCGCTCGGCTAGTTGCCCGGCTGCGGTGCGGGCTGACCAGACGGTGCCTGCTGCGGAGCCGGAGTGCCGCCCGGCGCGGGAGCGCCAGGCAGGCCGGTGCCCGCGCCCTTCAGCATCGGCGAATCGAGCTTCTCGACCAGCCACTTGTCGCCGGACTTCTGCAGCTGGGCGATCACCACCACGAACTGTCGCTCGGGGTTGGTCTGGGTGAAGTTGGTCCGATACTGCGTGAGGGTCACCAACACCTTGGCCGAGGTCTTGTCACCGGCCTGGTATCCGCACTGCACGTCATCGACCCAGGACTTGACCTGCGCCTGCACCATGGCGTCTTTCAGCGCCTTGGTCGCGTCATCGAACTCCTTGAGGAACTCGCCCGTCGAGCCGGCCTTCACCGTGGTGAAGTAGTCGTCGAGGTTCTTCGAGTAGTCGTAGACCGAGACGTCCTTGCCGAATGCGCACGCGGCGTCGGTCGAGTCGCGAATCGCGTCGAGCTTGTCGCCGCGATCGGACCCTTGCAAGAAGAACACCACCACCGCGGTGATCGCCGCGACCGCGAGCACACCGGCCGCGAACGCGGCCACCAGCGGAAGCGAGGTGGATTTCCCGGACGGTGCGGGGCCCGCCGCCTTGGGCGCGACCTTCTTCTCGGCCGGCTTCGCGCCGGTCTCGGCCTTGTCTGCCTTCTCCGCCTTGGACAGCTCGGGCTTCGCCGCGCCGGCGGCGTCCCCCGACTGCGCGGTCACCGCGTCGGTGTCCTTGTCGGAGGCGGCGGCCGTGGTCTCGGCGTCCTTGTCGGTCTCGGCGTCGTCGGTAGACATCGATAAAACCTGCACTTTCCCGGCACGCATCGGTGCGCACCGATTGGCTTCAGCGGCCCGCGGCAGCGAACCTTACGCGTTCCACCGGCGAGTATGCCCGCCCGACGGGATGACCGCCGGGCCGGGTACGACTCACCGCACCGGAGGCAGGGTCCGTTCGTTCGGATCCACGCCCGGCGGCATGTGCGCGCCGTTGTTGGGCACGTCGGGCCGCGGCGCGTTGGCGGCGCCGCGGATCTGCTGACCCGGCGGCGGGTTCTCACAGTAGTTCCACTTCGGGATCGTGCCGTCCTGCACGACCTCGTTGCGCATCTTCGGAGTGTTGTAGGTGCAGAACGGCCGCGGCCAGATGTCGATCATCGCGTGGAACTCGCCGTCGTGCGCCGGGACGCCGAGCGCCTCGCCGCCGAGCGCGAGCGAGGGGAACAGGGCGCGCAGCGCGGGCAGCCGCAGCTGCGCCGCCTTCGTGATCGCCTGGAAGTTGGTCGCCAGGCTGGTGATCGGATCGGCCGTGCGGTCCACCACCGCGCCGAGACTGGTGAGCTGCCCGGGGGCCTGCTCGAGCACGCGCTGCAGTTCCGCGTTCGCGTTGTTGAACTGCTCGAACAGCACTCCGGAGTTGCGGGTCAGCGTGGCCAGATCCGGCTGCGCGTTGGAAGTCGTACTGGCGATGGTCCGCAGATTGGTGATCAGATTCGTGGTCTGCGGCAGCAGCGAATCCAGTCCCGCCGTCGCCAAGCTGATGCCGTTGACCAGGCCGCGCAACTGATCCGGGCCACCGCTGAGCGCGATGTCCAGCTCGTTCAGGATGACCTGGAAATGATCCGGATTGATCTGCGCGATCAGGGCGCTGGAGTTGTCCAGGACCGACCACACCGGCGTGGGCGTGTGGATCTTGTCCGGATCGAACTTGATCACCGCGCCGTTGGCCAGATACGGCCCCTGCTCGGCGTTCGGCCGGAAGTCGATGTACTGCTCACCCGCGCCGGACAGCGCCTGCACCGCGATCTGGGTGTCCACCGGGATCTTGTACTTCGACTCGATCTGCGCGGTGGCGGCGATGGCCTGCCCGCGATCGGTCAGCTCGATCGAGGTCACCTTGCCGATGCGCCAGCCGCGCAGCGTCACGTCGTTGCCGGGCTGCAGACCGCCGGAACGGTCCAGATTCACCGTGACGGTGTAGTCGGACCGCAGCGGGTTCACCCGCATCACGTTGATCATCAGGTACGCCGCGCCGACCAGCAGCACGAGCACCAGACCCACGTTCGAGAGGAAGATCTTGCTTCCGAAGAGTTTGCGCGCGGAGGTCATCGCTGTCCGCCCCCCACTCGACTCTGGACCAGTTGCAGCACCTGGATCAGGCTGCCCGCGAAGTCCTGCAGGTCGTTGAGATCCTGGAGCTTGCCGTGTTGCGGATCGGTGAGCGCGCTGATGTCCAGGTTGGTCGCGGTCGCGTACACCGCGAAGCTGCTGCCGCGGAAGGTCGCGTCGACCTTCGGCCGGATCACCCGCAGCCGATCCAGCAGGACGCCGAAACCGTCACCGGTCTTGGCGATCGCGTCCATCAGCTGGCGGGTGTTCTCCAGCAGCCCGTTCAGGCTCTCGGTCGAGGTGTTCGCGTAATCGCCCAGCGCGGCGCTGGAAATGGACAACTTGCTGAGCAGTTCGCCGAGGGCCCGGTTGTTCTCGGCGATGGCGCCGATCATCTGCGGCAGCGTGTCGGCCACCTCGCCGAGCTCCGACCGCCGCCCCTCGATGGTGTTGGCCAGCGTGCTGAATTCACCGAGCACACTGTCGACGCGAGCGGAGTTGGCGTTCAGACTGCCGACCACGCCGGTCATCTCGGTGATCAGGTGGGCCAGTTGCTCGCCGCGGCCGCCGACGATGGAGTCCAGTTCGGCGCCCAGCTTGGAGAGGCTGGCGATGCCGCCGCCGTTGAACAGCATGGAGACCGAGATGAGCAGCTGCTCGACGGTCGCGCCCGCGGAGGTGCTGTCGATGGTGAGCGTGTCGCCGTCGTGCAACATCTGCGCGCCGGAGTCGGTCTTCGGCTTGGACACCGCGACGAAGACGTCACCCAGCGGAGTGGCCTGGCGCAATTCCGCCGTGCTGCCCTTCGGCAACTCGATGTCCTTGCGGATGGTCAGGTCCACGATAGCCTGGAAGTTCTTGGTCTTGATGTCGGTGACCACGCCGACATCCGAGCCGCCGATCTTCACCTTCGCCTGATCGGGCAGATTCAGCGCGTTCTCGAAGACCGCGTGGATCGTGTAGGTCTCCCCGCCCTGGCCCGGTTTCGGCAGCGGCAGCTTCTCCACGGTGAGCCCGCAGCCGGAGGTAACCGCCACGCCGGCCACCGCGGCGAAGGCGACCAGCGCCCTGCGTGCCTTGATCGTCATTCGGTACGTCATTTCGTCAGTCCGAGCAGTGCGGCGGTGAGCCCGTAGTCGGGTCCGAAGTCCTGCATGTTTCCGGTGCGGCAGCCGTCGGCCTTCATCTGGATGCGCTCGCAGAACAGGCTGACGATCTCACCCGACAGCGCGGTGCCGATCACCGCGTGCAGCCGGACGTACCCGTGCTCGCGGTTGATGATGTTGTCGACGTTCTGCATGACCATCGGCGCCAGGTCCGCGACCTCGGTGAGGCCGTAGGCGTTGTCGCGCAGCTGCTGGGTCACGTTGGTCAGGCCGCTCATCGTGCCCTGCAACTGATCCTGGTACTGCGTCAGCGTGGTGCTCGTGTTCCGCAGGAAGGCCAGCAGCTGATCCAGCGTGGCCTGCAGACCCGGGGCCTGGTCGGCGAGCAGGCCGGTCATCTGGGTCACCCGGTTGCTGAAATCACGCACCGACTGGTCGTTCTCGGCCAGCATGGTGGTGAGGTCGTTCAGCTTGATGATGATGCTGGAGATCGCGTCCTTGTTGTCCACACCGACCTTCAACGCGCTGGACAGCGCGTTGAGCGTGTCGCGGATCTTCTCGCCGTTGCCGTTGAGCATCGGGTAGAGCACCCGGCCCGACAGCGGGCCGATGCCCTCCTGGCCCGGCTCCGGCTTCAGCGCGGCGGCGAACTGATCGATGGTCTTGATCATCGTGTCCAGTTCGACCGGCGTCTTGGTCCGCGCCTTGGGCAGATGATCGCCGTCGGACAAGGTCGCGCCGCCGGTGTAGACGGGGGTGAGCTCGACATGCCGGTCGGTCACGATGGACGGCGAGACGATCGCGGCGATCGCGTCCTTCGGGATCTTCACGTCCTTGTCGATGGACATGTGCACCTCGACCAGGGTGCCCTTGGGCACGATCTTGTCGACCTTGCCGACATCGAGCCCGAGCACCGTGATCGGGTTGCCCTCGTAGATACCCGCGATGTTGTCGAAGTCGGCGGTGATTCGCAGGGTGTTGCCCAGCGCGTCGTTCACCGAACTCGGCAGCAGCGAGCAACTGCCGACCGTCAGTGCGGCGGCGCTGATCATCAGCGCCTTCGCGACGGTCCTCAGCGGAAAGCCCGTGCGGAATCTCATCCCTGGCACCCCTCGATGACTTGGGCGAAGCACAACCAGTTGTCCGGGAACAGCCACGGCAGGCCGACATCGCCGTACGGACCGCTGCCGCCCCAGGAGTTCGCCAGGTAGCGCAGGGTCGGCGGCATGATCGACAGCATCCGATCCAGGTTGTCCTTGTTCTTCTGCAGGCCTTCGGCCATGGTGTTCAGCTGCTGGATGGTCGGGCCGAGCTGATCGTTGTTCTCCGCGCCGATCGCCTCCAGCTGCTTGGTCAGCGTCGCGACGTTGTCCAGCAGCTGGCGCAGCAGCGCCTGGCGCTCCATCACCCGGTTGGCGATGGCCTCACCCTGGGTGATCACCAGCAGGATGCTGTTGCGGTTGTCGCCGAGGATCCGGGTGACCCGGTCCAAGTCCTTCAGCAGCGTGTCGACCTCGGCCTTGCGGCTGTCGATCACCTTGGCCAGCGCGCCGACGCTGTCCAGCGCCTGGGCGGTGAGCTGGGGCGAGCCGTTCATCTGCTCGTTGATCAAGTTCAGCGACTCGGCCAGCTTCTTGGTGTCGAGCGCTTCGAACTTCGGGGTGCCGACCTGCACCACGTCGGCCAGGTTGTACGGAACCGTGGTGTTGGACACCGGGATCCGCTTGCCCTTCAGGCCAGAGCCGTCACCCGGCTCGAGGTCGACGTACCTGGCGCCGAGCAGCGTGGCCATCTTGATCGAGGCGCGCGCGTCCGGGCCGAGCTTCACGTCGTTGCTGACGCTCAGCGTGAGCAGCACGTGGCTGCCCTCGAGCTCGGCGTCGACCACCCGCCCGGAGGACACCCCGGCGACGTTCACCTTGTCGCCGACCCTGATGCCCGCGGCCTGCACGAACTCGGCCTTGATCGACTGCTCGCCGACGCCGATGAGCTTGTAGACGCTGGACACCAGCAGCAGCACCACGATGAGTACGCCGCCGATGATGCCCAACCAGAAGTACCGGTTGCTCTCGAACCTGGACCTGAGTTTCGTCATCATGGGCGGCACACCGCCGAGTGCGAGGTGCCGCCGATCTGGGAGAACAGACCGCGCGGGAACAGGACGCCGTAGAGCGAGACGTCCAGCCCGCACAGGTAGGCGTTGGCGTAACCGCCTTCCGAGGTGTGCCTGCCGGCCGCGGACAGGACGTTCGGCAGGTCGATCGCCGCTTGGTCGAGCTTGGCGCCGTTGTCCAGCAGCAGCGTCAGCGCGGCGCTGGTGGAGTTCTGCGCGTTGCGCAGGCTCGGCTGGATCCGGTCCATCATGCCGACCAGCGACGTGGTCGCGCTCGCGATCTGTTCGGTCGAACCGAGCAGCGACTGCCCTTGTTCGTACAGCCCGCCGATCAAGGCCCGGGTCTGGGTCACCAGGGTCTCCAATTCATCACCTCGTTTCGCCAACCCCGACATCACGCCCGACAGGTTGGTGATCACATCGGACAGGATCGCGTCCCTGCGCTGGAAGTCGGTGGCCAGCTGGGCGGCCTGCACGATGAACGCGCTCAACGAGACGCCGTCACCCTGCAAGGCCTGGATGAAGGTCTCCGAGAGCCGGTTGACCTGTTCGGGCTGCAACACCTGGAACAGCGGCTGGAATCCGTTGAGCAGACCGGACACGTCGAACGACGGCTCGGTCCGGTCGATCGGGATGGAACCGTTGTTCTTCAGCGGCGCCGGGCTCGACGACTTGCCGGGAGCCAGCGCCACGTACCGCTGACCGATCAGGTTCTGGTAGCGGACCAGCGCTTTGGTGTCGTTGTAGATCGTCTGGTCGCGCTGCACGACGAAGGTCACCTTGGCGACCGACTTCTTCAGGTTCGCGTCGCGGCCCAGCTCGATCTTCTCGACCTTGCCCACTCGCACGCCCGCCATGCGGACGTCGTCGCCCTCGTGCAGGCCGAGCACATCGGAGAACGTCGCGGAGTAGGTGTAGGTGTCACCGCTGACGATGCGCGCCAGTGTGTTCCACACCACCACCGTGACCAGGATCGACACGATCGCGAAGATGCTGAATCCGATCAGCGGTTTGCGAATGCTCATCGGCGGGCACCGTTGTCGGACACCTGCATGGTTCCGCCCTTCAAAATCGAGCTCAGCAGCAGATATTCGGCTGTGGTCGGCTTGCGGCCGAGCAGCGGGGTGATCGCGGACTCACCCCGGTAGGAGATCGGCGCCGCCGACGGAGCGCCCTCGGGCGCGGCGGCCGGAGCCACGGGCGCCGTGGGCGCGGCCGGCGGGAGCAGACCCGGCGGCAGCATCGGGAACAGGCCCTCGAGCGGGGTGCCCGCGAACGGAGCGGGTGCACCGCCGGTGGGAGCGGCCGCGGTGGCGCGGTTCGGATCGGGGGTGGTGACGCCGGGGATCAGCGGCAGGCCCGGCATCGGCACCACCGGCGGAAGCCCGGCGGCCGAGGCGAGGGCGCGCGGCTTCAGCTGTTCCGGCAGCTCGCCGACATCGGCGACGGCGGGAGCGGTGTAGCAGCTCGGCCCGACCATGTCGCCGTAGCGCGGGCAGTCGGCCACGGTGTAGGGCCGGTACGGGGTGAGCGTGATGCCCGCGTCCCAGACCTGCTGCTTCTGCGGACCCCACTTGAACGTGGTGTCCATCCGGCGCATGGTCTCGCTGAGGTTCAGCAGGCTCCTGGTGATCGCGTCCGGGTCCGCGGCGAGAGCGCCGAACATGTCGTTGGTTCCCGCGGTGACCTCGATGCCCACGTTCGGGTTGCGGGCGAACAGGTCGTTGACCGTGTCGATGGTGCCCGAGGTACCGGTGATCAGCGAGACCAGCTGGCTGCGGCGGTCGGCGATGGTGCGCGCGGTCTGCACCGAGCTGCCGAGCACGTCGACCAGCTCGGGCGCGGACTGGTTGAGCGCGTTGAACGACGCGGAGAAGTCGCCCAGCAGCACCCCGAGATCGGGAATCGACTCGTCGACGGCCAGCAGCCAGCGGTCCAGCCGCTCGACGGTGGAGCCGGGCATGCGGCCGCTGCCGTCCAGCGCCTGCGACAAGGTGCCCAGCACCCGGCCGAACTGCACCGGATCGATCTTGTCGAGGATGTTGCGGACCGTGGTGAGCGTGTCCTGCAGCGCGATGGTGCCCTTGCTGCGGTCTTCCTCGATGACCGAACCCTCGTGCAGGTACTGGTCGGCGGGGCCGTTGAAGACCAGCTCGACGGAGGTGACGGCGAACAGGTTGCTCGGCACCACGCGTGCGGTCACGTTGGCCGGGATGTCGCCGGCGAACTCCGGCTTCATCTCGATGCGAACCTTCTGCAGCTCGCCCTTGGCCGCGACGTCGACCGTCTTCACCGCGCCGACGAGCACCCCGCGGAACTTGACGTCGGCCTGCTCGGGCAGACCGTCACCGGTGGTGGTCAAGTTGGCGGTGACGTTGACCTTCTCCTGGAAGTAGCCCTTGTAGCGCAGCATCAGGAAGCTGAGCACCAGCGCGAACACGACCAGGCCGCACACGCCCGCGATCAGCAGCTGTCGCATCGTGGGCCCGCGCCCACTGGGATCGATGATCATCTGGTGTCTACCCCGAGATCCGGATGCCGGGGTTGACACCCCAGATCGCCAATGTCATGAACAGGTTCGCGAAAACGACCGCGATGATGCACATCTTGATCGCGCGGCCCGCGGCCACGCCGACGCCCTCGGGGCCACCGGAGGCGAAGAAGCCGTAGTAGCACTGGATGAACGTGGTGATCGCGACGAACAGGATCGCCTTGATCAGCGAGTAGATGACGTCGGTCGGAATCAGGAACTGATAGAAGTAGTGCTGGTAGGTGCCGGTGGCGGTGCCGCCGATCAGCTGCACGGTCAGCGAGCAGGAGATGTAGGCCATCGTCAGACCGAGGCAGTAGAGCGGGATGATGGCGATCATCGCCGCGAACATCCTCGTGCTGATCAGGTAGGGCAGCGGCCGGATCGCGATGGACTCCAGCGCGTCGATCTCCTCGGAGATGCGCATGGCGCCGAGCTGCGCGGTGAAGCGGCAGCCCGCCTGCGCGGCGAAGGCCAGCGTAGCGAGCAGCGGGCCGAGTTCGCGAGTGGTCGCGAACGCCGAGATTGCACCGGTGATCGGGCTCAGGCCGAGCAGGTTGAGCGAGTTGTAACCCTGGATGCCGACGGTCATGCCGCCGAAGGCGCTCAGGATGACGACGACGCCGATGGTGCCACCGCCGACGACGAGATTGCCGTTGCCCCAGGTGACGTCCGAGAGCAGGCGCCACACTTCCTTGGGGTAGTGCTTGAGCGCCAGCGGAATCGAGCCGATCGAGCGCAACAGGAAGAACACCTGGTGGCCGAGCCTGGCGAGCAGATCGACCGGCGCCTGAGCGGATTTCCGGAGCGTCTGGAGAGGCCGCAGCAGCGGCGGTACATAGGTTGAGGACACCGGCTCAGACCACCTGTGACGGGAATAGTGCGTTGTAAACCTGGGTGATGATGAGGTTCACCCCGAACAGCATGATGGCGGAGCTCACCACCGCTGAATTCACCGAGTTCGCGACGCCGCCCGGGCCACCCCGGGTGTTCAATCCGGTATCGCAGGCGATGATTGCCGCCAGCAGACCGAATATCAGCGATTTCGCCAGCGCGACAAGAAGATCGGTGGTCACGGCGAACGACGAGAAGGTGCCGACGTAGGAACCCGGCGTACCGTTCTGCGCGAAGATATTGAAGATGTAGCCGGTCAAGAAGCCCACGAAGACGACGAAGCCGCACAGCAGCACGCTCACCAGCATGGCGGCGCCGAGCCGCGGGGCGACCAGCCTGCGCATCGGGTCGACGCCCATGACCTTCATGGCGTCGATCTCCTCGCGGATCGTGCGCGAGCCGAGGTCGGCGCAGACCGCGGAGCCGACGGCGCCCGCGATCATCAGCGAGGTGACCAGCGGGGCGCCCTGCTGGATGATGCCCAGGCCGTTGGCCGCGCCGATGAACGAGGTGGCGCCGACCTGGCCGGCGACCGACCCGACCTGGATGGACACGATGACGCCGATCGGGATGGCGACCAGCAGCGTCGGCGCGGCGGAGACGCTGGCCATGAACGCGCACTGCCGGACGAACTCGCCGAACGGGAAGCGCCTGCGGAAAATCGAGACGAACAGTTCGGCGACGGCCGCGAAGCCCATCGTGATCTGCCTGCCGAAGGTCTCCAGCGAACGCTTGGGGTGATCCTGCCAGTAAGACCTCGTCCAATCGACCGCACCACTGACCCGTGACCCTGATGGTGGACTCTCGGTCGACTGCACTGGCTAATCCTCCTCGACGCCGGTTGGCTGCCCCGGCGACTCGTTTGCTTGACGCACCTTACTACGGAGTAGTGCAGAACACACCATCCACTTGTGATCGCAGTCATAGATGTCGCTCACCGTTGCCGGAAAGCAATGCTTAAGCCGCGGAACATTGGGAACGAGCCCAAACGCCGTGCCCTTACCTCTGGCACAAGTTACAGCCCAACTGGGCGAATCCGCGCTCCGCGGCGACGGAACGGCGAATTACTTCGGATATTTATCATCGAAAATCGGATTTGTTTCCGGAGACCAACATCGCGACTCCTTACTATCACCGTGACACTAAGGGGCACGACATTTTCACAATTGCGATAGCGGAATGCTATTGAGCCCGTAAGATACATTCCATCTCAGTTGTATGAAATGGGGTTGAAGCGCGGAACAGTGGGGACAACCCCGTAGTGGTGACGCGCCCGAGGTCGATTACTGACACGATGGGTGCGACAGATTGATATCGTGCGGGCTTCCGACGTCTGGAGGGACATGTTCAGCAAACTCGCCAAGGTGGCCAACGCCGCCTTCGCCGTCGCCCTGGGCGCGGCGCTGCTCGGCACGGGCGCAGGGGCCGCTAATGCCGACCCGGGCCCGCCGGTCTTGGGCGGTGGATCCGGCATCATCATCGACAACCAATTCGAGTGCACCGTCACGACTGTCGGTCACGACAACGCGGGACGTCTGGTCGGCCTGACCGCAGGCCACTGCGGCGACCCGGGCGCACAGGTCTACGCCGAAGCCGATCGGGGCGCCGGCGTGATCGGCCGTTTCGTCTACTCCAACCACGACCTCGACTACGCCGTCATCCAGTTCGACCCGGGCAAGATCACCCCGGTGAACCGGGTCGGCAACGTCACCATCACCGGTCTCGGCGGACCGGCCAACTTCCCGCAGATCGTCTGCAAGGAAGGGCGCACCACCGGCAACACCTGCGGTATCGCCTGGGGTGACATCTTCAGGACGAACGTCGAGACCTGGAGCCAGATGTGCGTGGTGGAAGGCGACTCCGGTGCGCCGGTGGTCGTCGGGACGACGCTGGTCGGCATGGTGAACGCCTACCTGGCCATCGCCTGCTTCGGTCCTGAGGTCGGTACCAACATGAGCGCGATCGTGGCCGACATCAACGCGCGCGGCGGCGTCGGCGCGGGCTACCTGCCGATCTGATCGGACGACATCCGCTACGAGCGGCCCGAAGGGAGCGATCCGTTCGGGCCGCTCATGCTTCGCTCCGGGCCGGCGCGACCGCCGGTCCCGCGACGCCGCACTGCGGCATGCAGTCGACGCTGTCCAACTTGGGCGCCCGCCGCATCGGGCGCAACAGCACGGCGGCGAGCACCGCGCCGGTCACCAGCAATCCGGCGCACAACCACATCGCGGTGGCGAAACCGTCGTCGAACGCCACCGGGTCGCCCAGCGCCCCCGAGATGCCCACGAGCCCGGGCAGCGTCGCCACCGCGAGCAATTGCGCGGTGCGCGCGACGGCGTTGTTCACTCCGGAGGCGATGCCCGCCTCGCTCGCGGGCACCGCGCCCAGCACCGCACCGGTGAGCGGCGCGACCAGCGCCGCGAGCCCCAGGCCGAAGACGACGACACCCGGCAGGACGTCGGTGAGGTACGCGGTGTCGGGTCCGATGCGCAGCAACAGCACCAGACCCGCCGCCGCCAGCAGCGGTCCGGCGGTCATCGGGATGCGCGGCCCGTGCTTCTGCGCCCAGCGTCCGGCGGGCGCCGAGAGCACGAGCATGACGAGGGTGACCGGCACGGTGGCGACGCCGGACATCAGCGGCGAGTACCCCGCCACCAGTTGCAGTTCGAGCACGAGCAGGAAGAAGACGCCACCGAGGGCGGCATAGACCGCGAGCGTCACGAGATTCGCGGCGGTGAACACCCGCGAGGCGAACAGCGCGGGCGGCACCAGCGGGTGGTCGCTGCGCAACTCGATCACGACGAACGCCCCGAGCAGCACGACACCGGCCACGACGAGCGAAGGCATGCTGTCGATCAGCCCGAGGGTCAGCGCACCGAGCGACAGCGCCACCACCAGTGCGCCGGGCACGTCGAGTTGGGCGGCCGCGTCGGGGTCACGGCTCTCCGGCACATGCCGTAACGCGACCAGCACGACGACGAGGGTCAGCGGGACGTTGAGGAAGAAGATGGACCGCCAGCCCGCGATCTCGATCAGCCAACCGCCCAGGAACGGCCCGAGCGCGCCCGCCACACCACCGAAACCGGACCACAGGCCGATCGCCGCGCCTTGATCGCGCCGATCGATGGACGAGGAGATCAGGGCCAGGCTGCCCGGCGTGAGCATCGCACCCGCCACGCCCTGCAGGATCCGGGCGGCGACCAGCATTTCGATGGAGGTCGCGACGCCACACAGCACCGAGGCGAGCGCGAAGGCCACGGTCCCCCAGACGAAGACCCGGCGCCTACCGAGTTTGTCGCCGAGCGAGCCGCCGAGCAGGATGAACGAGGCGAGGGTCAGCGTGTAGCCGTTCAGCGTCCACTGTAGTCCGGCCACGTCCGTGTCCAGCGATTCCCCGATCCGCGGCAGCGCGATGTTCACGACCGTCGCGTCGAGCGAGGCAACCGACGAACCGAGGATGGTGGCCAGCAGGATCCAGCGTCCGGTGCCGGATCGCAGCCGCGGTAGCTCGGTGGTGCTCACCAACCCAACCTAGCGGCCCGCAGGCGCTGGGAAGTCCGGGTCAGAGTTCCTGTACGCAGACCACGAAGCGGCGCTTGTCGTAGACGTATCCGGTGCCGCTGCCGCAGACGCTGACGTCATCGGCGCCCTGCTGGATCTTGACCACCTTCACGCCCTTCGAGGGCGACGAACCGGTGCAATCGATGCGCTTGGGGTCGTCACCGCCGACGTCCATACAGCCACCGACCACCCAGTCGATGTCCAGGCACAGCGCGCCCTGTTCGATGCCGTTGATGGTCTCGGCGTAGTAGTTGTCGGCGTCGCTGCTGCACTGCGAGCTCTTCGCCGCCTTCGCGATCACCTTGTAATTCGACTCGCGGCTGCCGCACGACGCCTTCTCGATGGTGGCGTTGGTGGTGGTGCCGCCCAGCTTCACGCAATCGTTGACGTTCGCGTCGAAGTCGGTGCTGCCGCTGGGCTTGCTCGTCGTCGGCTTGCTGGTGCTCGGCGTGGGCTTGCCCGAGGAGGGCTTCGGCGTGCTGGTCACCGACACCGCGTCGATCGTCCCGTCCACGGCGGGCTGGGCGGTACCGCTGACCGTGGAGCTGCAGCCGACCAGTGACAATCCGGCCGCGACGGCGAATCCGGCGAAGGCGAGACGCCCCCAGGCCAGTTGACGAGACACGTACAGTCCTCCCGAGCTGTAACGCCGGCGAACTCACGCCCCCGTAATCCGAAGTTGCCATGGCTGCGCTTGAAATACCACGCCATGAATACACCATCGAGCGAGCGCGCGTCGAGCCGGAGACGGAAAACAACCGCTGCCAACGGGTCTGGGTATGGTGGGTGCCCAGGTGCGAGAGGAGCCCCCCGATGAAGCTGATCAGCGCAATCGTGTGTTCGACCGCGGCGATCGGAGGCTCTCTCGTCGTTCCGGGGGCTGCTTCGGCCACCGACGTGCACTGCCGATCGGAACACGGTTCCGACGTCACGGTCATCGATGGCGAGACGGCCTGCCGCGCGGCGACCGACGGCAACGGCCTGGCCAGGGCCAGCGGGATAGATGGAGTCGGCTACGCCAACGCGACCTCGGGCGCGACGGCCATCGGCATCGGCGCGGCCGGAGGCGTCGGCGCGAGCGAGGGCGCGGGCGGGGTTCCGGTGGCCGTCGGCTTCGGCCCGGACGCCGTCGCCCTGACCTCGACCGTCGACGAGCCGGGAACGCGGACGTTCGCCATCTCCATCGCGCTGGAAGGGTCGCGGGCGGGGGTGGAGACCGGCGAACAGGCGGTGGTCTGCCTGGGCGTGGCGGCCTTCGCGTGGAACGCCGACAGCGGCGACGCGTGCTTGGCCACCCCTTTTGGGCTCTGGCAGACCGACTGAACGGGTTACCCTGGTTGACCAGCCCGGATAACGGCGGTCAGGAGGTGACCCCATGGTTTCGGCAATGGCGGCGGACGACTTCGAGCCCGCCGATTCGGCGCGCGAGAAACTGGCGGCACCGCACGAGATGCTGGTCGACCCGCGTTTCATCCGGTTGGCCGATCAATTCTTCGGCCTGTTCGCGCAACCGGCGCGCGGTGGCGGCGCGCTCGCGGTCTACCTCGACGGCAAGCCCGTGGTCGACATCTGGGCCGGCTGGGCGGACAAGGAGCGGCGCTGGAACGGTGACACCGTCGCGCTGACCTTCTCCACCGGCAAGGGCGTGGCCTCGACTGTCGTCCACCGCTTGGCCGAACGGGGTCTGATCGCCTACGACACGCCGATGGCCGAGTACTGGCCGGAGTTCGCCGCGCACGGCAAGGACGACATCACGGTCCGGGACGTGCTGTGCCACCGCGCCGGTTTACACCGGGTGCGCGGCCTGGTTCCCGGCCGTGAAGGCATCCTGGACTATGACGCCGTGGTCAAGGCGCTGGCCGACAGCCCGCCGGACCCCCGGCGCATCCGCACCTCCGGCTATCACGCGATCACCTTCGGGTGGCTCGTCGCCGAACTCGTGCAGCGGGTCACCGGCAGGCCGTTCACCGAGGTGCTACGCGCGGAGATCGCCGAGCCGCTCGGTCTGGACGAGTACTGGTTCCGCGTTCCGGAATCCCAACGACATCGGATCGCCAAGATCTTCCGGCCCCTCGGTCCGCCCGGCATCCGCTGGAACACCGCCTCCTCGGTGCTGTCCTGGGTGCGGCCGGTGCGCGGGCTCGCCGAGGCGGGCATGCCGGAGAGTTTCGACGAGCTGGTTCGCGACCCCCGGGTACACGACTCGGTGATGCCGGGCTGGAACGGCGTGTTCTCGGCGCGCGCTCTGGCGCGGATGTACGGCGCGCTGGCCAACGGCGGAGTTGTGCACGTCGGCCGCTCGGGACGGGGCGTGCACGGTGTCGACGCGCCCGGATCCGAGCCGGTCGTGCGGCTCCTGCAGCCCGCGACGATCGCGACCATCGCCCAGGTCCAGCCCACCCACAGCCGCGACTACGTGCTCGGTCTGCCGATCCACTTCACGCTCGGCTATCACCGCCCGGTCCTGATGTCCAAGCAGCAGCCGCGCAACGCCTTCGGCCATTACGGCGTCGGCGGCTCCGGCGCGTACGCCGACCCGGATCTCGGCATGTCGATCGCGTTCGTGACCAACGGGCTCGGCAGCATGGTGACCGCGCTCGGCGACGCCAGGCTGGCACGGCTGGCCGCGACCGCGCAGGCCACGGTGCGCAAGCACAAGCAGGCCCCGAGCTAGCGTCGAACCGCTCCGGGGGCGACTACGTGTTTCTCGGTATGACTGTGCGGATGCCGGAAGCCGAGACGGGCGCCGGACCTCGGGTGCCGCGCTCGACGGCGCTACACGCCGTGGCCGCCGGCGTCGATTTCGACCGGTACTTCCGTTGGCGCAGGGCGCGCGAAGGCGACCCGTTCTACGTGCGCTTTCCCGGTTTCGGCGCCGTGCTGTTCACGGGGACGGCCGTCGGTGCCCGCGAGGTGTTCCGGTCGCCGGTGGAGTTCTCCGAACCGCCGCGTCCGAACCCGATCGAGCCGATGGTCGGCGCCGCGTCGCTGATCCTGGCCTCGGGGGAGCGCCATCGCCGCGATCGCGCGCTGCTCGCTCCCGCCTTCCACAGCGCCCGGATACGGGAGTACGGCGCGCTCATCCGGGAGGCCACGCTGCGGGAGCTGGCCGGGGAAAGCGGCCCGGCATGGGTGGCGGGCGCGCGCGTCGATGCGCGGGCGGCGGCGCGGGCGCTCACGCTGCGGGTGATCGCGACGGCGGTGTTCGGCGTGCGCGACCCGGGGCGGCAAGCGGAGTACACCGCCGCGGTGACGGACTTCCTCACCGCGTTCTCCGGGCCGTTGCTCCTGGTGCCCGCGCTGCGCCACGGAATGCGCGGGCACGGCCCGTGGGACCGGTTCCGCGCCGCGCGCGACCGGCTGGATCGGTTGATCCGAGCCGACATCGTGCGCAGGCGCGAGCACGTCGCCGCGGAACCCGCCGACGTGCTCGACGTGTTGCTGTGCGCGTACGAGGGCGACGCCGACGAGGAGCTGTGCGAGCAGATCCGCACCTTGCTGGTCGCCGGGCACGAGACCACCGCAACCACACTGGTCTGGGCGCTGTTCCGGCTGCACCGCGCGCCGGAGGCGCTGATCCGCCTGCGGCGGGAACTGCACGACGCGGGCCGGGACGCGAGCCCCGCCGAGCTGGCCGCACTGCCGTATCTGGACGCGGTCTGCCAGGAGACGCTGCGACTGCATCCGCCGGTGCCGATCGTGCTGCGCCGCCTCACCGAGCCCTTCACGCTGCGCGGCGTGGCGCTCGCCCCGGGCGACACCATGGGGATCGCGGTGCCGTTGCTGCACTCCGATCCGGAGGTGTGGTCCGACCCGCGGCGCTTCGATCCGGGCCGCTTCGCCGAGCGCCGCTACCGGCCGTTCGAGTTCGCCCCATTCGGCGGCGGCCACCGGCGCTGCGTCGGCGCGGCACTCGCGGACTACGAACTGCGGATCGCGCTGGCCACGATCCTCGGGCGGGTGCGCCTGCGACCGGCCCCGCGATACCCGCGCGGGCGCATCCCGCGCTCGGTGCCGCACAACATCGCGACCGGTCCGCGGCGCCCGATTTCGTTCGACGTGATCAGTGAGCTTGGTCACTAACTAGTTTGGGGCGAACCATCTTTCGCACGCCCCCTCGTGCCGACCGGAGGTCGTCCGATCCGTCGTGACCGGGAGGTTTGCCCGCATCTATACCCAACGGTAGCGTTTGTGACCCATATCACTCGTCATGCGGTATGCGAATCACTCTGAAACGCCGGTAGCTTCCGGCCGCGCCGGGACGGTAGGAATGGACGACGGGTCGGGCCGTCGATACCCGCGGGGCGCTCTTCTGGCTCCGCGCTGAAATGAAAAATCTCGCTACGCGCGCGTACGCGTGCGCGCGAGAGATGGAATGGACGAGAAACCTATGCATGCCGCTTTGCACACCGGGTCGTTGCCTGCTCGCCGCAAGGGAGCGCGGCTGACCCGCCGGATGCGCGAGGGCGTCCTGCTGTCGGCCGCGATCGCGGCAGCCGGTGTTCTGCTCGTCGCGCCCGCACATGCCGAACCGATTCCGGGGATCGGCACCGGCTCGGCCGCCGCGGCCACCGAGCCCGAGCCGCAGGCGAACTTCGCCCCGCCCTCGATCAACATCGCCGACGGCGAGGTCGTCGGCGTCGCGCAGCCGATCATCATCACCTTCAAGGAGCCGGTGACCGACCACGCCACCGCCGAGAAGGCTATCAAGATCACCTCCTCGAAGGCCGCGCCCGGCCACTTCTACTGGCGTGGCGACAAGCAGGTGCGCTGGCGGCCGGACGAGTTCTGGCCGGACAACACCGACGTGCAGGTGCAGGCGGGCGGCACCACCAGCTCGTTCCGCATCGGCGACGCCTTCGTGACCACCGCCGACGACACCACCCACACCATCACCATCACCCGCAACGGCGAGGTGGTGAAGGAGATGCCCACCTCGATGGGCAAGCCCAAGCACGAGACGCCGAACGGCACCTACATCGTCGGCGAGCAGCTGCGCAAGATGACCATGGACTCGTCGACCTACGGCGTCCCGATCACCGACCCCGAGGGCTACAAGCTCGAGGTCGAGTACGCCACCCGCATCTCCAACAGCGGCATCTTCGTGCACGCGGCTCCGTGGTCGGTCGCCCAGCAGGGCGTCTCCAACGCCAGCCACGGCTGCCTGAACGTCAGCACCGAGGACGCCAAGTGGTTCTTCGAGAACGCCCGCCGTGGCGACCCGGTGATCGTGCAGAACACCCAGGGCGGGACGCTCAGCGCGAGTGACGGCCTCGGAGACTGGAACTAACAGCCGGTAACCTCCGGCTCGACGCGAAGCCGAACATTACGATCAACTACTCGAAGCAGCTGATCGTAGTGTTCGGCTTTTGCTCTACTCGGTACGTGCGCGAGAAGTTCGCGCAGCTACCAGATCTTCACGCGCTCAGCGGGTTCCAGGTACAGCGCATCGCCGGGCTGGACGCCGAACGCCTCGTGGAAACTGTCGATGTTGCGCACGACCGCGTTGCAGCGGAACTCCGGCGGCGAGTGCGGATCGGTGGCGAGCCGGCGGATGGCCTCCTCCGCGCGGGCCTTGGTGCGCCACACCTGCGCCCAGCCGTAGAACACCCGTTGCAGGCCGGTGAGCCCGTCGATCACCGGCGCGTCCGCGCCGCCGAGCGAAATCTGGTACGCCGCCAGCGCGATGGACAGACCGCCCAGGTCACCGATGTTCTCGCCGATGGTGAACTGGCCGTTCACCGTGTGCTCGTCCGGCAGGTCCTTCGGGGAGAGCACGTCGTACTGGTCGATCAGCGCCTTGGTGCGCTTGCCGAATTCGGCGCGGTCCTCGTCGGTCCACCAGTCCACCATGTTGCCGTCGCCGTCGTACTTCGCGCCCTGGTCGTCGAAGCCGTGCCCGATCTCGTGGCCGATCACCGCGCCGATCCCGCCGTAGTTGGCCGCGTCGTCGGCGTTCATGTCGAAGAACGGCGGCCGCAAGATGGCGGCCGGGAAGACGATCTCGTTCATGCCCGGGTTGTAGTAGGCGTTCACCGTCTGCGGGGTCATGAACCACTCGTCGCGGTCGACCGGACCGCCGAGCTTGCGCAGATCTCGATCGTGTTCGGCCGCGTAACCCCTGCGATAGTTGCCGACCAGATCGGCCGGGTCGATCGTCACGCCCGAGTAGTCCCGCCACTTGTCCGGGTAGCCGATCTTCGGCGTGAACTTCTCCAGCTTCGCCAGCGCGGCGACCCTGGTGTCCTGGCCCATCCACTCCAGCTCGGCGATATTGCGGCGGTAGGCCTCCTGCAGGTTGGCCACCAGCTCGACCATGCGGGCCTTGGCCTCCGGCGGGAAGTGCTCGGCTACATACAGTTTGCCCACCGCCTCGCCGAGCAGGTCCTGCACCAGCGTGACGCCGCGCTTCCAGCGTTCGCGGTTCTCCTCGGCGCCGGTGAGCGTGCGACCGTAGAAGTCGAAGTTCTCCTCGACCACCGCCTCGGTCAGGTACGGCGCACGCGAGCGGAGCACCCGCCAAGCCGCCCACGCCTGCCAGTCCGCGAGCGGCTCATCGGCCCAGAGCCGCGCGAACGTGCGCAGATAGTCCGGCTGGCGCACCACCGACTCGGCGAACAGCTCGGACCCGGCCCCCTCGACGCCCTCGGCCAGCGCGGAAGTCCATGCGGCCCAGTCGAATTCGGGGTTGTCCGCGGCCAGGGCGGCGAAGGTGGTGAGGTTGTATCTGAGTTCGGCGTCCCGGCGGCGCACCACGTCCCAGTGCCCGGCGGCCAGTTTCCGCTCCAGCGCGAAGACGCGTTCGCCGACGGTGTCGAGTTCGTCCGGCAGCAACCCGGCGACCTGCGGGTCGGCGGCGGCGAGGGCGAACATGCGGCCGATGTGCGTGATGTACTTCGCGCGGATCTCGGCGAACTCGTCCTGCCGGTAGTACGACTCGTCGGGCAGGCCGATGCCGGACTGGGTGACGTGCGCCAGATAGCGGTTGGAGTCCTTGTCGTCGGTGTCGACGAAAACGGCGACGGCGCCCCCGACGCCGGTGCGCTGCAACCGGCCGAGCAACGCCGCGAAAGCCCTCTTGTCGGCGACCTCGGCGATCGCCGCGAGTTCGGCCGCGATGGGGGCGAGCCCGGCGGCGGCCACCGCGTCGGTGTCCATGAAGCTGGAGTACAGGTCACCGATCTTGCGGGCCTCGCTGCCCGGTTCGGCGTCAGCGGCCGCGGCATTCTGGATGATTGCCTGCACGTCCAGCTCCGCCTGGTCGTAGAGCGCGCGGAAGGCGCCGTCGACGGCCCGGTCGGCAGGGATCTGGTGCTCTGCCAGCCATTTGCCGTTGACGTGCGCGAACAAGTCGTCCTGCACCCGCACGCCCTCGTCGAGGTAGGACAGATCGATACCGGAGGGACGGGTCAGTTCGGAAGTCACGGAGTCCAGTATGCCGACAAGCGGGTGGATCGGCCCCCGGGCGCGGTCGGCCCGGGGGTGGTGAACAGGGAAATCAGGCAGGGGAGACGATGCGATCGAATTCGCCGTCGTGCGCGCCGAGCAGGAAGGCGTCCCACTCCTCCGGGGTGTAGGTGAGAGTGGTTCCGCCGTGGCGCAGTGCGATGTGACCGTTGGCTGCGGGATGTGCGCCCAGTTCGCCATGTGATCGCCCGCTGCGCAGTGCGTCGAGGAAGGCGGTCCATTCGGCTACGGTGACGGTGATGACGGGCTCTTCGTCGAGGCGGTTTGCCGGGTCACGGCGATATTTGCTGTCACGGATGAGCACCGCGTCACCAGCGAACCGGACCTCGACGCATTGGTTGCCGTTGTTCGATCTGGTCGATGTGAACCAGCCGGTGTGTTCCGGCCGTGCGGTGATGGCCATGGGCAGGATTTTACACGCGGGAATAGTGCCTGATCAGGGCCAATGACTCCGCTCGCGACAGCGATTGCTCGACCGCGCGCAGGTACGCGAAGCGCAGATCGCGGACCAGATCCGGGTCCTCGACGGCCCCGCCGAAGACCGCGCTCTCCACCCAGCCGAAAGTGGGCAGCTGTTCACCGGCGAAGTCGATGAGGTGGAAACTGGAGCCGCCCAGCACCGCGCCCGCGGTGGCCGCGAACGGGATGACGCGCACCTCGACGGTGTCCAGTTCCTCGATCAACTCGGCCAGATAGGTCAACTGCCCGCTCAGCACGTCCGGACCGCCGGTCTGCTGCAGCAGCGTGCCCTCACCGAAGACCGCGGTGAGTTCCACCGGGTCCGCGCCGCGCAACCGCTCCTGGCGCCGCATCCGGATCGCCACCAGCTGCTCGACCTGGACCGGCCGGATCATCACGTCGGCGCTGATCAACGCGCGGGCGTAGTCCTCGGTCTGGAGCAGGCCCGGTATCACGAGGCTGTCGTAGCTGCGGATGCTCTGCGCGCCGTATTCCATGCCGTAGAGGCGCTGCAGTTCCGGGCCGATCAATGCCGAGGACTTCGCCCACCATCCGCGCTGCTTACTGGCCTCCAGCAGGGCCAGCAGCTCCGCGCGTTCCTCGGGTTCCACGTCGAGCAGTTCGAGCACCGGGCCGATGGTCTTGGTGGTGAGCACCCGGCGGCCCTTCTCCACGTGTGACCAGTTGGCCGGGGTGAAGCCCACTCGCCTGGCGAAGCCCGCGGAGTCGAACCCCCGCTGTTCGCGCAGTTCACGCAGCCGAAGCACCAGCTCCCAGCGGGCAACGGTGGGGGACACGGGTGCCATGTGCAGGATGCTACGCCCACCCTTCCGCACGCTGTGAGTGACTATTGTCAAGCTACTTGACCAGGACTAGGGTCGAGACAGCGATCGATTCTTCCGAGCACGCGTCCACCACAGCGAGGCGAGGTTGTTCGTCATGAGTACATCGCGCATCGAATCGGCCAGGCATCTCGCGTCCACGGACTTCCCCTCGATCCAGGACGCGTTCGCTCGCTGCCGTCACTATCGCGAGAGCAATGGCCTATACGGTCTCGTGGACCCGATCCTGGGCCGCATCATGCTGGAGGTCGGCGCGGTCGGCGCGGTCGTGATGCCCGCGGAAGTCGGCAGGCGCGTACGCGAGCGCCTGACCGCAGGCCCCGAGCCTCGGCCGGGGCCGATCATCGCGCATCCGCGCGCGGATCGCTGGACCTTCCTGACCGGCCCCACCGACAACTCGTACCTGGACACCGGACTGTTCGCCGACCTGTTCCGGGTCTGCGCCTCGATCGCCCTGCCCGGCAGCCACATCGTGCTGCCGTCACCCACCGACGAGCACGGCGGCTACCGCACCTGGGTCGTGGCGCCCGACGGGGACTTCCGCCGCGAATTCGCCGAGGTGATCGCCGCGACCCGGGTGTGCGCCGCCGCTAACGGGGCGTCGGAGCGGGCGCCGGAGTGAGCGTGATGCTGTATTTGTCCTGCAGCTTCTCGTTCCAGTCGCGCTCGCACTGCTCGATCTTGGACTGGTCGTTGCCCGCTTTGTTCACGCAGTCCACGAAGTCCTTGCCGCCCGAGTCGACGAAGAAGTTGTAACCCACAATGGTGAGCAGGACGGCTCCCACGATGCCCAGCACGCCGAGGACGACACCGGTGATCGCCATGCCCATGCCCCCGGCGGTGCCCGCGCGGGCCTTGAACACCGCGACGATGCCGAGGATGACGGCGAAGATACCGCAGACGTAGCCGCCGATGATCGTCCAGAAGAACAGCAGCGCGAGGATGCCGAGCACCAGCGCGGTGATCGCCAGGCCCCGTCCCTTCGGCGATTCCTGCCAATAGGTGGGCTGGCCCGGGTACTGGCCGCCGGGCGGCGGGGGGTATTGACCCGGCGGCGGGTACTGGCCGGGCGGCGGGGGCGGATATTGCGACATGGACTTCCTCTCCGTCGGTGCCTCGCGATGCTCGGTCCGGACGAGGCGGTCCGAGGGTGCGCGGCGGTCGCCTACTGATCGCCCGCCCAACGGACGGATGTTAATGCGAACCGGCTACTGGGCGCCCAGCCGCGCGTGCATCTCCCACACCAGGATTTCCGAAGGTTGCCGCGCCACCACGCGTTGGCCGCCCGACCTGGTCAAACGCACCGCGTCGCCCTCGTAGAGCGGGCCCACTCCCTCCATGTCCACCTCACCGCGCGCGACGAACAAGTGCAGGTACGGCGCGTCGGGCAGGTCGACCACCTGCTCGGCGCCCGGCTCCGCGCTCGCCATGCGCGCCACATGCAGCGCCGAATGGCTGCTGTTGATGGCGATGGCGGTCCGATCGCGGTAGCGGGGCAGCCCCGAGGCGACCGTGACCAGACCTCCTCCCGCGAGTTCGTCGTCGATCTCCAGCTGCTCGTAGCCTGGGGTCAGCCCCGGTTCGTCGGGCACCACCCACATCTGCACGAAATGCACGGGATCCTCGTGCTCGGCGAGGTGGCCGTCCAGGCGCCACGAGTCGTTCTTCTCCGAATGCAGGATGCCGGTGCCCGCGCTCATGCGCTGGGCCAGACCGGGATAGATGACACCGCTGTGGCCCAGCGAATCCTGATGGACCAGACTGCCGCCGAGGACCCAGGTGACGATCTCCATGTCGCGGTGCGGATGGGTGTCGAAGCCCTGGCCGGGGGAGACGATGTCCTCGTTGTTGACCAGCAGCAGGCCGTGGTGGGTGTTGTCGGGATCGTAATGTTCCCCGAAGGAGAACGAATGCTTCGAATCCAGCCAGGAGACCCGCGTCTTCATGCGGTCGCCACCACGGTGGACATCGATGTGTGGTGTCGTGAGTGTGGACATCATGGTCCTCCTCTCGGGACCGTGCACCGATCGCCATTCAGGGTAGGAGCACTTCCGCCGTGGTACTCCGCATTCCTAGTAAATTGTGCCGCACTCGGCATTTTACGCGAGCGACCGGAAGGTGAACGGGAGGCGAGCAGAACCAACCGGTACGTCGAAACGTCGGGCCACCTCGTCGGATATCGCGGCCCGGCCCCGATTGCCCAGCGCCACAACGCCAACCGGAGGTAACGACGTGCTGGACCCCGATGACCTCGCCCGGCTGGAGCAGCAACTCCGCAGCGAAGCGCGCCGTGACGGCATCGCGCATTTCGTGATCGGCGTCGCCGTGTTCCGCGAGGGCCGGCTTCTGGTGGTGCGACGGGTTGCCGACGACTATCACGGCGGCATGTACGAACTGCCCGGCGGGGGCGTCGAATCGGGGGAGACATTCGCCGAGTGCGTCGAGCGGGAATTGCTGGAGGAAACAGGGCTGCGGCTGCGCGCCGTCGTCGACTTCCTCGGTGGATTCGATTACGCCACGCGGACCAAGGCGAAAGTGCGGAAATACACCTTCGTCGCGGAGGCCGAATCGGGCGATGTCACCCTCGCCCCGGGCGAGCACGACGCGTTCGCCTGGATCGACGCCGGTGCGCTCGACGAACTGCCGATGGCGCCGGATATGCGAGCGACAGTGAGCGCGCTGGTCGACCGGGTCTGACGCGCGGCGCTGGGCCGACGCGCGAGCATGCGACATCGTCGGCGTACGCAGTAGTCTCGCGGACGTGTCGACTGGTCACGCCGAAGGCCTCACTCCCGCGGAGCAGCGGCCGGAGGGACTGCTCGCCACACTTCGGCAGAGCCCAGGCGTGGCGCGGCTGGCCGTGGTGCGTTTCGCCGGGCAGTTCGGCGACGGGATGTTCCAGGCGGCGTTGTCGGGCGCGATCCTGTTCAACCCGGAGCGGCAGACCGATCCGCTGGCCATCGCCGCGGGCTTCGCGGTACTGCTGCTGCCGTATTCGCTGATCGGGCCGTACGCGGGCGCACTGCTGGATCGCTGGGACCGGCGCGCCGTGCTGCTGGTGGCCAACGTGCTGCGCGCCGCACTGATCGCGCTGGTCAGCGTCGGGCTGCTGGCCGGAGTCGGCGAGACGCCGCTGCTGTTGCTGGCTCTGGCGGTGGTGGGTGTCAGCAGATTCGTCCTGGCAGGCGTCTCGGCCGCACTGCCGCGGGTGCTGGCGCAGGCATGGCTGGTGCCGATGAACTCGGTGCTGGCCACGGTCGCCTCCGGGTGCGCGGGTGCGGGTGCGGCCATCGCGGTGGGCGTGATCGGTCTGATCGGAGCGGGAGACTTCGCCTCGGCGGTCGCGGTCGCGATCAGCGGCGCCGGGTCGTTGCTCGGCGCGGCGCTGGCGGCGGGGTTCCGGCGGCGCGTGCTCGGCCCGGCGTCCGGCGCGGCGGTGGGCGAGAACACAGTGCACGCGATCGCTATCGGTCTGCGTACCGGCGCCACGGCGGTGTGGGAGTCGCGGGCGGTCACGACGGCGATGCTCGGCATCGGCACGCACCGGATCGTCTTCGGCGTGAATACGCTGATCATGGTGCTGGTCCTGCGCCAGGCCCCGGTGGACGGCACCGGGCTCAGTGGCGGACTGGTCGGTTTCGGCGTCGCGATCGGCGCCACCGCAGGGGGCATGCTGGTGGCCGCCGTAGTCGCGCCGCTGCTCATTCTCCGGCTGGGGCGGGCACGCACCGTGGTCGCCGGGCTGATCACCGCGATGCTGGTGCAACTGACCCTGGTCACGCCGATCGCGTTCGCCGACGCGGGCGCCGCGGTGCAGCGTGCGCACGAACTGCTCTTGGCCGGCGCCTTTCTGCTGGGTCTGGCCGGGCAGACGATCAAGCTGGCCGGTGACGCGACCATGCAGATCGACATCGATGACGCTCGCCGGGGCCAGGTCTTCGCCTTGCAGGACACCGTTTTCAACATCACGTTCGTGCTGGCGATCGCGGCCGCGGCCGTGATCATTCCGGATGACGGCAGATCCGCGGCGGTGGTGCTGTCGGGGGCCGCCATCTACGCGGCGGGCATCGCGGCCATCGCGGTGAACAAGCGCCGCCGCGCGGTCAGCTGAGAAACAAATCGTCGCCTGGGTCGCGGCGGGCGCGGTTGAGCCAGTGCGCGAGATGCTCGGGCAGCGCACCGGCGCCGGCATCCTCGGGACCCGGCTGCGACTCCGATAGTCGCTGGTCGCCCAACAGGCGATCCGGTGCGTCCGCGTCCGTGCGCACGATCCAGTCCAGCGGCTCACTCGCCGCGTCCGCGGGCAGACCGGTGATCTCGTGGTTCCACGTCCCGAGGCCGGTGGGATCGGTGAAGAAAT
This sequence comes from Nocardia sputorum, assembly GCF_027924405.1. Taxonomy (NCBI): domain Bacteria; kingdom Bacillati; phylum Actinomycetota; class Actinomycetes; order Mycobacteriales; family Nocardiaceae; genus Nocardia; species Nocardia sputorum. The sequence continues at coordinate 6,947,546 of NZ_AP026978.1, forward strand.
GGTCGGGCACGCCGTCGTCGTCGAGATCCAGCGCCGCGACCTCGGCCCGGCCCGCACCGGCCGGATCCCACAGCGCGTCGTCGGCGATACCGTCCCCGTCGAAGTCCAGCCGCACCGCGTCGGCCGCGCCCGTGCTGCCGAGTTCCAGGTCGGCCTCGCTGGTCCAGACGTGCACGCAGCCGTCACCGGTACCGAACACGTACTCGATCTCGTCCATATTCCCTTGGACGCACGCGCCACGGCCCCGGTTCCATTACGCAGGCTTTTTTCGATTCGCCGTCCCCCGTTCGCGGCGGTTGTTCCGGTAAGTTGACCTGTCAGCGGCCGACCGACAGGAGTCGATACGACATGGGTTTTCCGGTGCACAACCCCGATGCGGTACGAGAACTGCTGGGCGCGTGGGAAACTCGGTCCGCTGCCGCGCACCCGATCGCTTGACGACCGCGGCCGGGCCGACCTGATGCGCACCTCCGCGATCACCTCCCCTCGTGCACCGGCTCTGTTCGGCGCACTGCTCATCGGCGCGCTCACCGTGCCGATGCCGACCGCGCAAGCCGCGCCGTTCCCGTGGGCGCCGCCGCCGGTGAACACCTGCGGCGAAGTCGGATTCGACCCGCTCAACCGCGAACCCGATCCGGCGCAGCCGCCACCGCCTCCGTTGCCCCCGCAGATCGACATCCCCGTCCCGATCCCGGAACTCACTCCCGTTCCGGTGCCCGACCCGCCGCAGGACAACACACGGATCGTTCCCGATCCGCTGCCGGAGAATCCGTGCGACAACCCATGCCCGGATATCAGGGACTATCCCGAGCACCCCGGAACCGATCCGGCTCCCAGCCCGACGCCCGAGACCGGCACCGATGAGGGGACCGGTTCCTCCGGCTCGGCCTCGGGCTCCGGTTCGGGCAGCGCTTCCGGGTCCGGGTCCGGCAGCGGCTCGGGTTCCGGTGCGCCCGTCAAACTTCCGCGCGTCGAGTTCAAACCGGAGATCGAGCCGATTCCGGTCCCCGTGCCCGGCGGTCCCAGCGAGGAGCCGCAACCCGCCCCACCGCCGGTGGTGCATCCGGCCGAACCGGGACCGCTCACGGCTCCGGTGGCCGCGCCCGCGGTGGAGTCGGTTCGGCTGGTCGGGCAGGTGACCGGGCACGGCTCGGAGAACCGGACCGACATGCGCTGGCAGGTCGACGGCACCGATCTCGGGTTGATGTGGGAGACGGCGCCCGGTGAGGTCGCCGTCGTCTTCGGCGACACTTTCGGCAAAGGCTGGGGCGTCGGCGGCGCGGGTAACGACGACCAGGACTGGCGCAGCAACGTCATCGGTTTCAGCACCGACCACGACCTGTCCGACGGCCTGACGCTGGACACCTTCGCCCAGGACAGTCGCTGCCACGCCGCGGAGATCCTGGGTAGCCGCAAGATCAAGAACTGGGAGACCACCACCATCCCGACCTCCGGGTTCGCCGTCGGCGACCGGCAGTACCTCAGCTACATGTCGGTGAACAGGTGGAGCCGCATCCCGGGCCTGTGGTGGACCAATTACGGCGGCATCGCCTACTCCGACGACCTCGGGCGTACCTGGCGCAAAGACCAGCACGCCAAGTGGGAGAACCTGTTCGGTCTGGGCAAGTTCCAGGTCGCGGCGATGGTGCCGCAGGGCGGGTACGTCTACATGTTCGGCACACCCAACGGACGCATCGGCACGATCGCACTGGCCCGCGTGCCCCAGCAGCAGATCCTCAACAAGTCCGCCTACCAATATTGGGTGGGCGGCACCTGGGCGCCCGCCGCCGAGAACCAGGCCACCCCGTTGGTGCTCGGCATGGCCAGTGAGCTCTCGGTGCGCTACGACCGGTCGACCGGACAGTGGCAGATGGTGTACCTGGATTCGGCGCGGGGCGCGATCGTGCTGCGTACCGCGGCGAGTCCGCAGGGCGCGTGGACGGAAGCGATCCCGCTGGTGTCCACCGCCGACTACCCGAAGTCCTACGGCGGGTTCATCCATCCGTGGTCGACCGGCGAAGATCTGTACTTCATGCTCTCGGCATGGGACACCTACAACGTGTACCTCATGCACGCCCGGCTGATGCCGAGCGCGACCCAGGGTCAGCCCGCGCGCACGAACCGCACCGGCTGACCGGGCCGGGTCTGCGCGATCGCGTCGACGTCGGCGTCGACCACCACCGCGACTACCGGATAGCCGCCCGTGACCGGGTGATCGGCGAGGAACACGACCGGCTGTCCGCTCGGCGGCACCTGGATCGAGCCGAGTGCCATGCCTTCCGTCGGCAGTTCGCGAGTGACCTTGCGGACCAATGGCGGTCCGGTGCGGCGGGCCAATCGGGCGCCCACCCGGTCGGTGTCGGCGGAGATCTCCCACTCGCCCTCGAACAGGGCCGCGGCGTCGGTGAACCAGTCGTCGCGCGGACCGGGCACAGCACGCACGGTGACGACATCGGCGGGCAGCTCCGCGACCGGGGCGACGTCCACGACCGGGATCGTGTGCGGAGAAGGCCCGACCGGGAGGCGATCGCCCTTCGCCAAAGGCTCCGGCCCCAGGCCCGACATGGTGTCGCGGCTCCGGGAGCCGAGCGTCTCCGGAACGGAGATGCCGCCGCGCACCGCGACGTAACTGCGCAGTCCGACGGAGGCGTAGCCGAGCCGGAGTTCCTGCCCGGGTTCGAGTTCCAGCACGCTGGCGTGACCCACCGGTCTGCCGTCCACGGTCACGGGTGCCGGCGCGCCGGTGACCGCCAGCATGACGTGCTCCTCCGCGTGCAGCGCGAAGCCTCCGAGCAGCACTTCGACGGCCGCATGCCCTTCCGGGTTGCCGACCAGGCGATTGGCCAGCCGCAACGACCCGCGGTCGGCCGCTCCCGCGACGCCGACACCGGAATCGAACCATCCTGGCCGTCCGAGATCCTGGATGGTGGCGAGTGGTCCCACCTTCTCCACGACGATCATCGGCCGTCTCCCGCATCGATGAATCGCACCGCGGCGCCCGCGCGGATCAGCGCGGGCGGGTCGCGCTCGACATCCCACATCTCGAGGTCGGTGCTGCCGATCAGCTGCCATCCACCGGGTGTGCTGCGTGGGTACACGGCGCTGTATCCACCGGCGAGCGCGACCGCACCCGCCGGAATCGACGTGCGGGCCTGGGCTCTCCGGGGCACCGACAACCGGCCGTCGGGCGATTCCAGGTAGCCGAAGCCCGGCGCGAATCCGACGAAAGCACACCGCCACACCGTGCCGGTGTGCGCGGCGATCACCTCCGCGGGCGTGACCTCCAGCATCCGAGCCACCTCGTCGAGGTCGGCGCCGTCGTAGCGCACCGGAATCGACACCGGTTCGCCGTGGAAGGCGCTGTCGGGCAATGTTCCACGGGAAACAGGCCGTTCGGCGTGCAGGTCGACCAGCAGCGTCGTCAGCGCCCGGCGGACCGCTTCCGCCGCGCCGGGAGCATCGAGCGTCAGGAGTACCGTTTCCGCGGCGGGCAGCAGGTCCTGCACGCCGGGTACCGGACGATCCCGTAGCGCCGCCACGAGTTCCGCGACCATGTCCCGTCGCTGCGGAGTGATCAACAGCGCCCGATCGCCCGCCGCGCGGATCGCCTCCTCGGCCGCTTGCCGCTGCGCGTGCGTCACCGCGTCTTTTGTCCGCATGTCCCTGCCTCAGCCGAACGGCTCCACCGGCACGCCGACTTCGTCCAGCGCGGTGCGGATGTGCCGGGCCATCTGCACCGCCGCCGGTGAATCACCGTGCACACAGATGCTCGCCGCACGCACGGCGACCTCACCGGAGCCGTCCGCCGTCCGCGCGGCCCCGGACTTGGCGATCGAAATCGCCTGGGCGACCGCCTCCTCCGGCGCCAATACCGCCCCTGGCGTGCCGCGCGGAGCCAGCGACCCGTCCAGAGTGTAGGCACGGTCGGCGAAGCCTTCCCCGACGAAGCGCACTCCGGTGGCCTGCGCCGCCGACTCCAGCTCGGTGCCGGCCGGGCCGAGCAGGGCCAGCCGCGGGTCGTACTCGGCGATCGCGGCCAATACCGCGTCGGCCAGGCTCCTATCGCGCGCGGCCGAGTGGTACAGCGCGCCATGTGGTTTCACGTAGCGCACCCGATCCCCGGCGGCTTTCGCGAAAGCGTCCAGGCCGCCGATCTGATACAGCACCTCGTCGCGCAGTTCGCCGGGCGCCACAGCGATCTCCCGCCTACCGAAACCGGCCAGATCGCGATACCCGACGTGGGCGCCGATCCGCACGCCCTTCGCCACCGCGAGCGCGCAGGTCCTGCGCATGATCGCCGGGTCGCCCGCGTGGAAGCCGCAGGCGATGTTCGCACTGGTGACGATGTCGAGCATGGCGGCGTCGTCACCCATCGTCCACGGCCCGAATCCCTCGCCGAGGTCACTGTTCAGATCCAGCGCCATGTGCGTCCTCCCAGCGGTGTGACAGCCGGCCTTCCGATTCTCCTGCCCGAGCCTTCACCTGGGCAAGGACGTCCGCTCCGCGCGACCTGGGTCACAGCGCGCGGGCTCGGGCGCCCGCGCCAAGTACGCTCGATCCAATCATGGCCACGTATTTCGATCCGAAGTCCTGGTCGCCGTTGCGGGCCGTCGATCTCGGAAAGCGCCTGTTCGATCAATCCTGGCTGGAGCAGTGGGTCGCGCTCAGCACGGCTTGGATGGATCCGGTCGCCGACCTCGGCGCAGGCACCGTCACGGCGCTGCTGCCGGACGTGCTGATGACCATGCTCAGCGAGGGCATCCTGAGCCGGTTCGGCGGGCAGGAGGTCAGCGCGACCCTGCTCGGGCATGACCTGCATGCCACCTTGCAGGTGCTGAAAGTGCGCCGCCGCGGCGCGCACTTCCAGACCAAGACGGTGCTGTCGCGGCTGCGCTGGGACGATCACCCGATCGAGTCCGTGACGGTGATCGCCCACGGCGTCCGCCTGATACCGGGCGTGCCGACCAAGGTGCGCACCGCACGGCTCGATCTCATCGGCACCGTCACCACGGCGGCGCTGGTCGGGTGGCTCAACACCCAGCCGCTGGACTGGGACCTCGACGTGCACCCGAGCGGGCTGATCCGGGCCAGGCACCGCCGCCGGCTGGTCACCGCCCTGGTGGAGGCGTCCGTCACGGACAACCGGCTGGACATCGCGATCCGCCGGGTGACCTGGTGCGGCGTCCGCATTCCGCGACGAATGATCGACGTTCCCGCCGTACCGCTCGAGCACCTGCCCAAGGACGCGCGGATCGTGCGCGCCGTGCGGGAGGGCGACCTCATCCGTTTCCGCGTCGAACTGCCGGAGATCGCCGGGTCGTTCGACCTGGCCCAGATGCGCTCGGCGATCCTGGCCGGCACCACCCTGATCGTCTTCTGACCCGATCAGCTCTGCGTCTTCCACCATTCCAGTAGCGCGGCCTCGGCCTCGTCCCGGCTGAGCGGGCCGTGGTCGAGACGCAGCTCCTTCAGGTGGCGCCACGCCCGCCCCACGTCGGGTCCCGGAGACAGACCGAGCAGTTCCATGATCGCGTTGCCGTCCAGATCCGGGCGGACCTTGGCGAGGTCTTCCTGCTCACGCAACCGTTCGATCCGTGCCTCGAGCTCGTCGTAGGTGGCGCGCAACGCGGCGGCCCGGCGCTTGTTGCGGGTGGTGCAGTCGGCGCGGACGAGTTTGTGCAGGCGGGGAAGCAGGTCGGCGGCATCGGTGACGTAACGGCGGACCGCGGAGTCGGTCCACTGGCCTTTGCCGTAACCGTGGAAGCGAAGGTGCAGGAACACCAGCCGGGCGACGTCCTCGGTGAACTGCTTCGGGTACTTCAGCGCCCGCATCCGTTTGCGCACCATCTTCGCGCCGACCACCTCGTGGTGGTGGAAGCTGACGCCGCCGCCCGGCTCGTTGCGCTTGGTGTCGGGCTTGCCGATGTCGTGTAGCAGCGCGGCCCAGCGCAGTACCAGGTCGGGGTCGCCGTCCTCCTGGTCGATCGCCTGCTCGAGCACGGTGAGCGAATGCCAGTAGACGTCCTTGTGCTGGTGGTGCTCGTCGATCTCCAGTTTCATCGCGGGCACCTCGGGCAGCACCCGCTGCGCCAGCCCGGTCTCGCACATGACGTTGATGCCGTCGATCGGGTGCGCGCCCCCGATGAGCTTGTCGAGTTCCACCCGCACCCGCTCGGCGGTGATGCGGTCGATCTGGTCGGCCATCGCGGTGATCGCGGCCCGCACCCGCGGATGCGGCTCGAACCCCAACTGGGAGACGAACCGCGCGGCGCGCAGCATGCGCAGCGGATCGTCGTTGAACGAATCCTCCGGCGCGGCAGGCGTGTCCAGCACGCCGTCGAGCAGGGCGGTCATGCCGTCGAGCGGATCGATGAACTCGAGCGCGCCGTCCGCGCCGATCTTCACGGCCATCGCGTTCACGGTGAAGTCGCGCCGCACCAGGTCTTCGTCGAGCGAGTCGCCGAAGGTCACCTGGGGGTTGCGGGACACCCGGTCGTAGCTATCCGCGCGGAAGGTGGTGATCTCCAGCTGCTGCCCGTCCTTGGCCGCGCTGACCGTGCCGAACGCCAGACCGCCGGTGTCCCACAGATGGTCGGCCCACCCGCGCAGGATGTCCTGCACCGCCTCCGGCCGCGCGTCGGTGGTGAAATCCAGATCGGTCCCCAACCGGCCGAGCACCGCGTCCCGCACGCTCCCGCCGACCAGGTACAGCTCGTGCCCCCGCGCCGCGAACATCTCGCCGAGCGGCGTCAGCACATCGGCCAGCCCCCCGAGCGTCACCGCCGCGGCGGCCAGCAGTCGGGTACGTCTATCCAGCGCAGCGTCCTGAGACTTCGGCGAAACCACGAATGAGCAGCTTACCGAGCCACGCCAACGATTATCGCAGCCCAGCCCACGCAGTAGCCCGGATATATAAGGACACCGACATGAGCCCAGCCAGCGACGTCCGCACAGCGCGCACCATCCCACTCCTGCCGACTACGCAGCCGCCACAACCGCGACCCTCCAGAAGCGAGACCGAGCATCCGCCGTTCGCGGCCCGGCTCGCGTCCGAGCGGCCGCACTTCCACGACAAACCACCAGCACCGGCCAGGCTCGAGATCACCCACTACCAGCCGCGCACCCCGGACCTCGAACTCGAAGACCGACGCACCCAGCCCACCCCGACCACGTCTTCCGAGCGAAGCGAGACCGAGCATCCGCCGTTCGCGGCCCGGCTCGCGTCCGAGCGGCCGCCGCGTCCGCGACGCAGTCGCCAGCGGCGGTCGCTCGAACGCGAGCCATGAGGGGGCCGCGAACACCCAGCGCCGCAGGCGCTGGAAAACAAACACAGTAGGATTGCCAGGTGTCTCCGGCCGATCGTGCGAACAGTCGACGCCGCCAGCCTCGGCGCCGCGGTTCGGCCACCAATGCCGCGAAGCCGCGGATGCGCACGGTGCGGGAGACCTCGGCGGGTGGGCTGGTGGTCGACGGCTTGGACGGCCCTGCGGAATCGCGTAGCGCGGCGCTCATCGGGCGCACCGATCGCCGCGGCCGGTTACTGTGGTCGCTGCCCAAAGGACATATCGAAGAAGGTGAGACCGCCGAGCAGACCGCGATCCGCGAGGTCGCCGAGGAGACCGGCATCAACGGTGTCGTGGTCGCCGAACTCGGCAGCATCGATTACTGGTTCGTGACCGATGGTCGGCGGGTACACAAAACGGTGCATCATTATCTGCTGCGTTCGGTCGGTGGCGAACTGTCCGACGCCGACGTGGAAGTGACCCAGGTCGCCTGGGTTCCGTTGAGTGAACTGGATTCTCGGCTGGCCTACGCAGATGAGCGGCGGCTGGCGGAGATGGCGAACAAGCTGATCGACCGGATGGAGACCGGCAAGCGATGACGCGTGGACTGTTCCGGATCTTCGTGGCGGTCCTGACCATCCTCGGCCCGGTGACGACGCTGCCACTGCTCGATTCCGCGTCGGCCGTTGCGCAACCCGCTGGATCCGGCACTTCGACGAATCCCAAATTCTTGAAGTTGTCCCTCGATTCGGTGACGCCGACCACAGTGACCACCAGCAGCGACTCCCAGCTCACGGTGGCGGGGACGGTCACCAACATCGGCGATCGTGTGGTGGACGACGTCAGCATCCGCGTCCAGCGGGCGGCGGCGATCACCGCGCCGGCCGGATTGCGCGCCACGTTGCGCCTCGACGAGGTCAATTACGACGTGAACGGCGAGTTCGAGGACATCGCGCAGCGGCTCAATCCGGGCCAGCGCAAACAGTTCACGCTGAGCATCCCGTTGCGCTCGGAAAGCGGCGCCACGTCGTTGCGCATCACCGAACCCGGCGTCTACCCGCTGCTGCTGAACGTGAACGGCGAACCGGCTTACGGCACGCAGGCCCGGCTCGACGACGCCAGGTTCCTGCTCCCGGTGCTCGGCGTACCGCCCGCCCCTGGCGACGAGGCTCCGCCGGTGCCCGCGCCCACCGACGCACCGGTGGCGACGACGTTGCTGTGGCCGCTGGCCGACCGGCCGCGGCAGGTCGGTGGTCATCCGGGCAGCGTGGACGGCAAGGTGGAACTCACTGACGACGAATTGGCCGCTTCGCTCGGCAAGGGCGGCCGTCTGGATCAACTGCTGGCCGCGCTGGAGGGGACGTTGAACCCGGGCGCGGGCCGCGGCAACGCCGATCTGGCCTCGGCCGTGTGCCTGGCCGTCGACCCCGACCTGCTGCTCACCGTGCGCGCGATGACCAAGGGTTACCGGGTGCTGGCCAGCCCGTCCGATCCCGACGGGGCGACCAGGGCGGGCGCAGGCGCCGAGCAGGCGCAGACCTGGCTGGACCGGTTGCGCGCGCTGGCCGGCTCGATGTGCACCGTCGCGCTGCCGTTCGCGCAGGTCGACCTCACCGCGCTGGCCGCGGTCAACGACCCGGCGCTGTCGGCGCGTGCGATCAACGAACCGGCCGAGATCATCGACTCGATCCTCTCCACCCGGTCGGTGCGCGGGGTCAGCCTGCCGGATTCGGGCAGTATCGACCACGGCGCGGGCGTCCTGTTGCGCAGTCACGGTTTCGGCACCGCCGTGCTCGCCTCGACGGCGGCCGTTGCGCAGGGCAGCGCGGATTGGGCACAGTCCAGTAGTGCGAGCGGCCAGGCCACGACCGGCGCGAACGAGGTCGCCTCCACCGCGGACCCGGCGATCCCGGAAGTGGTGCGGCTGCCCGAGATCACCGCGAGTCAGCCGACCGCACCGGCACCCGCACCACCGGTCACGGGGAATCCGGCGCCGCCCGTCGCGAGTGCGCCCACCCCTGCCGCCGACCCCGCCCTGCATGCGGTGACGTTCGACATCTGGTCGGCGACGGCGCTCGCCGCAGTGGGCTCGAATCCGCCCACCCCGCCGTTCACCCCGTCCCGCGTGCGCTACGACGTCACCAACGACTCGCGCGCGGCACGGTTGCAGGACGCTCTCGGGGCCATCTCCTGGAGCGCGCTGCACCCGGAGACGAACCGGTCGCGGTCGCTGTTGCTCGCCCCTCCGCAGCAGTGGGGTGCGAACCGGGACGAGGCCACCGCCCTGCTGCGCCAAGTCGACCAGCTGTTGCGCGGCAACCTCGCCACCGCGCGTCCGTTTCATGATCTGGTGGCGCTGCCGCCGGACCCCCAGCCCTACGAGCTGGACTATCTGCCGCAGGCGGCGCAGGACGCGGTGCCGGACCGGTTCCTGCCGCCCGTGCGCGACCAGAGCCGTCGGATCACCGAGATGATGCGCGCCCTGGTGGACGTGCCCGAGGCCGAACCGACGCCGCACGATTTCCTGACACCGCTGCGCGACGACCTGCTGCGCGTGCTCAGCCTCTCGGATCGGCGCGCAGGCGACGCCGCGCCGCCGGATACGTTCGCCCAGCGGCGGCTGGACCAGAACACGCGCACGATGGACAAGCTCTATCGCTCGGTTACCGTGCTTCCGCCGGGCGGTGTGTACACGCTCGCGTCCGAGCAGAGCCCCCTGCTGCTGGTCGCCCGCAACGATCTGCCGGTGGCGATCCGGGTCAGATTCCGGATCGAGGCGCCGGCCGAGACGCAGATCACCGATCCCGGCGAGCAGCAGCTCCCGGCGAACGGGTCGCGGTCCTTCCAGATCCCGACGGAGGTCAGCGACAGCCGGAATCTGGTCATCCCGATCTCCCTCACCACACCGGAGGGCGTCGCGCTCGGCAATCCCACCCAGGTCTCGGTGCGTTCGAATGCCTACGGCAAGGCGTTGGCGATAATTACGGGATGCGCCGCACTCCTGCTGCTCCTGCTTGCCGGTCGCCGTTTGTGGCGCCGGTTCCGCGGGCAGCCCGATCCGGCCGACGAGGGCTTCGATCCGGGAACCAGGCGGCGGGTGAACCGATACCGGCGTGCGCGCCTGCGCGTGCTGCGCGCCCAGGAACAAGAGCGCGAGCAGCAGCAGCTGCAGGAGACGCGGTGACGGATCCCGCTTCGACGGGGCCCCGAGAACAGCTGCTACCTGCGTCGATGTGGGGTACCGGGGTGTCGTGTGGCACGGTGGAGGACAATCACAGTGTTCCTGAGCCGGTCCGATCCGGAGGGGGACCATTGACAGAATGTTCGCCGACCATGGCGGACCGTTGCGGCGAGTCGCGGCTCACCGCACCGATGGGGGTGCGGACATCCCGGCTGGTACAGGAGGCATGATGAGCGACGATGACATATCGGCTCATCGCCCTCGACCAAACGACCGACTCGACGGGCCACCGGCTCGTCGAGCGCCGGTCGCTCCTTGGGAACGCGGCCCTGCCCACTCCGAAGCCGAGCAGCCCGGCGTGAACGGCGGCCCCTATCCCGAGGGCCGGCCGCCGCGGGTGCCGCAGGTCAGTCGTCCTCCGGCCGGGCCGCAGCGGCCGGACCAGCGCATGGCTCCGCCGCCTCCTCCTCCCGCCCGGCCCATGCCGCCGGTACCACCACCACCGCGCCCCGGGCCCGTGCCGAACCCGCGGCCGTATCCCGCTCCGCCGCCTGCGGCCGGTCCGGGACAACCGCGGCCGGTTCCTCCTGTGCCCGCTCGTCCGGGCCCCGTGCCTGCCGGTCCGCCGCCAGGCTCCGCCCGGCAGGCGCCGCCGCCTATCGCACCGCGCGGTCCGCAGTCCGGCGCGATTCCGGCCGCGCCGCGTCCACCCCGATCCGGCGCCATACCTGCGGTGCCGCGTCCCCCGCAGTCGGGCCCGATCCCGGCCGCGCCGCGTCCGGCCCGGTCCGGGCCGATGCCGGCCGTCGCGCCGGAATCCGAGCGGGTGCCGCCGCCGCGCTACGCTCCGCCGCAGCCACAGCAGTTCCCGCCGCCCCGCCAACGGCCCGCCGCCCCGGTCCGGCACGAGCCCGCGGAACCGGATCGCCCGCGGACGAGGGAGTGGCCTGCCGCCACCGACACCGCGGAGCCGCCGAAGACGGATGAATCGAAGCAGAGCGCGAGCTCCCGGTTGCTCAGCGACTCGGGATCGATCGCATTCGCGACGCTGATCAGCCGGATCACCGGTTTCGGCAAGCAACTACTGCTGCTGACCGTGCTCGGCCCGGCCATCGCCAGCGCGTTCACCGTCGCCAGCCAGATTCCGAACATGATCGCGGAACTGGTGCTCGGCGCGGTGCTCACCGCCATCGTGGTACCCACGCTGGTGCGCGCGGAGCAGGAGGATCCGGATCGCGGAGCGGCGTTCGTCCGCCGCCTGGTGACCGCCGCTTTCGTGGTCCTGGCGACGGCCGCGCTGCTGGCGACCGCCGCGGCGCCGGTGCTCACCACGCATGTTTTCCTCTCCGACGACGGCCAGGTCAACACGGCGCTCACCACGGCGCTGGCTTTCCTGCTGTTGCCCGCGATCCTTTTCTATGGCATGTCGGCGCTGCTCACGGCGATCCTGAACACCCGGCAGATGTTCAAGCCCGGCGCGTGGGCGCCGGTGCTGAACAACCTGGTCGTGCTCACCGTGCTCGGCTTGTACGTGCTGATGCCCGGGGAGATCACGCTGGACCCGGTCCGCATGAGCGACCCGAAGCTGTTGGTGCTCGGCGTCGGCGTCACGGTGGGCGTGGTGGTGCAGGCGGTGAGCCTGCTTCCGGCGATCCGGAGGTCGGGCATCGACCTGCGCCCGCTGTGGGGAGTCGACGATCGCCTCAAGCAGTTCGGCGGCATGGGCGCGGCGATCATCCTGTACGTCCTGATCAGCCAGGCGGGCTTCGTCTTCGCCACGCGGATCTCCTCGCACGCGGACGCGGCGGGCCCGGCCATCTACAACAACGCCTGGCTGCTGCTGCAGTTGCCCTACGGCGTGCTCGGGGTCACGGTGCTCACCGCGATCATGCCGCGGCTGAGCCGCAACGCCGCCGCCGACGACACGCCGGCTGTGGTCGACGACCTCTCCGCCGCTACCCGGTTGACCATGATCGCGCTGGTCCCCGTGGTCACCTTCCTCACGCTGGCCGGTCCGCAGGTCGGGCAGGCGCTCTACGGCTACGGCAACTTCGGTTCGGACGCCGAGCGGCTCGGGCTCGCGGTCAGCTGGTCGGCGTTCGCGCTGATCCCGTACTCGTTGGTGCTGATCCACCTGCGGGTGTTCTACGCCAGGGAGCAGGCGTGGATTCCGACTTGGATCATCCTCGGCATCACCGCCGCCAAGATCGTCTTCTCCGCGCTGGCTCCGGTCATCACCGACGCCGAGCACGTGGTGATCGCGCTCGGCGTCGCGAACGGCCTCGGTTTCGCGGTGGGCGCCGTGGTGGGCGGTTTCCTGCTGCACCGCAGTCTCGGGGATCTCCGGATGGCCAATGTCGGCCGCACAGTGACTCGTGTCGTGCTTGCGTCACTCGCGGGCGGCGCGGTGATGTGGATCGTGGACCGGGTACTCGGTCTGGATCGGCTGACCGCGTCCTTCGGCGGCCCCGGGTCCCTGATCCGGGTGGCGATCACCGCGATCGTCATGTTCGCGGTGGCCTTCGGCCTGATGCGACTCGCCGGTATCCCGGAGATCGTCGCCATCACCGTGGCCATCTCGCGGCGCCTCGGCTGGACGCCGCCCGCGCCGGATCTCGATCTGGAGAGCCCGGCCGAGGATCCGTACGTCACGCAGGTACTGCGCAGGCCCGATCCCTACCTGGCATACCCGCGGTTCGATCCGTACATGGATGCCCAGACCATGGTGCTGCCGGTAATCAGACCCGATGCCGTTGACCGCACCGGCATGGGGGAGTTCCCGTACCCTGTTCGGCAGAGAAGCACAAGTGGCGAATTCGCCGGAACCTCGACATACCAGGGCGAAGGAGGACCGAGGGTGAGCGACGACGCGGTGGGCGGCGTCCCGGCCGCCGATTCTTCTGCGACCACGCCCGGCGGATTGTCCACCGATGTACCGCCGACCGCGGGGGAGCAGTCGGATCCCGCGTACGCGAGCAAGCAGCCGGGCACGGCCGCACCGGATCAGGACGCGCCGAGATCGCAGGAGAATCAGCTGCCGCCGCGCGATCCGATGTACGACACCGGGATGATTCCCATCGGCTCGCCGGAGATGCCGCCGATGGGCGGGGAGAACCTGGGCGCCCGGCGGATCCCGCGCGGCCCCAAGCTGATCCCGGGCGCTTCGGTGGCAGGCGGCCGCTATCGCCTGCTGGCCAGCCACGGCGGCGCCCGCGGCTTGAAGTTCTGGCAGGCGCTGGACATCAAACTCGATCGCGAGGTCGCGCTGACCTTCGTCGACGCCGACCAGAAGGCGACGGAGAACTCCGGGCAGGACGGCCCGCAGGCGATCCTGTCCCGGACGCTGCGCCTCGGCCGGATCAACTCGCCCGGCCTGGCCCGCGTCTTGGACGTGGTGCGCGGCAGCTCCGGCGGCATCGTGGTGGCGGAGTGGACGCCGGGCCGTTCGCTGCGCGAGATGGCCGAGACGGTGCCCTCGCCGATCGGCGCGGCGCGCGCCATCCGCGCCCTCGCCTCGGCGGCCGAGCTGGCGCACCGCGGCGGTGGATCGCTGTCCATCGATCATCCCGACCGGGTGCGCATCAGCGCCTCGGGCGATGCGGTGCTCGCCTTCCCCGGCACGCTGTCGGACTCGGACGCGCAATCCGACGTGCGTGGCCTCGGTGCGATGCTCTACGCGCTCATCACCGCCCGCTGGCCGATCCGCTCGGGCGGCGTCACCGGCACCGCCGCGACGGTCGGCGGACTTCGGCTGGCGGACTTCGGCCCGGACGGAACTCCGGTGGAGCCGCGCCAGATCCGTCCCGAGGTGCCGTTCGAGATCTCCGCGGTCGCCGTGCGCTCGCTGGAGTCGAACAAGGGCGTGCGGACGGCGGCGACGGTGCAGCACGTGCTGGAGCAGGCGTCGGTAGTCGATCAGAAGACCGATTTCATCCCGGTGCTGCGCCTGGGCCAGCGGGCGCCCGCGAATATGGACGACTCGCTCGCCGATCCGGAACTGCTCGCGGCCGAACGCGAACGCTCGCAGCGAATGATGTGGATCATGGTCGGCCTCGGCATTCTCGCCGCGCTGGTGGTCGGCATCGTGATCTGGTGGATGGTCAGCGTGTTCGCGCCGACCGCTTCCGAGGCTCCGCTCAACGAGCAGCGCAATATCGGCCTGACCACGAACAACCAGCCGGTGCCGACACCCGCCGCCGCTGGCCCGAACCTGACCTCGACCGGTGCGCCGGTCCCGGTGACAGGTGTGTCGGTGTTCTCGCCGGAGGGCACCGCCGACGGCGTCGCCAACGTCCAGGCGGTGCTGGACAACGATCCGGGCACCCAGTGGCGCACCGATCAGTACTTCCAGCAGTTCCCGGCGCTCAAGAAGGGCGTCGGGCTGCTCGCCACGCTGCCTGCCCCGGCCAAGCTCACGAACGTCTCGATCAACTCGCCCAGCGCGGGCACGTCGGTGGAGATCCGCACCTCGCCCACCGGCTCGCCGACGCTGGATCAGACCCAGCTGATCGGTTCCGCCCGGCTCGACGACGGTGTCACCGACATCCCGGTGCGTGCCGACCAGGCCGCCCGCTACGTGCTGGTCTGGATCACCGGACTGGGGAATTCCGGAGGACAGTTCCA
The DNA here is from genome assembly GCF_027924405.1 of Nocardia sputorum. Taxonomy (NCBI): domain Bacteria; kingdom Bacillati; phylum Actinomycetota; class Actinomycetes; order Mycobacteriales; family Nocardiaceae; genus Nocardia; species Nocardia sputorum. The sequence goes on from NZ_AP026978.1 coordinate 6,962,633, forward strand.
GACCGCAATTTCCGATATCCGTTTCGACGTCGCGCCGTAGCCGGCCTTCCCGCCGCGCTGTCGTTCGCGCGGATTCGTAGCGCACGTCGAGCATCGCATTGCTCCGTACCGGCTCGACACTTGGTTGCTGCCAAAACGTTACGGACGATATGATCTTCGGGCGCTCTCAGCAGGGGAGCTTCCCGGGTTCTGGCGTATTCGTTCCTGGATGCTGCGAAGTCTCGGTAATGGTCGATCAGCCCATTGCCGCCGTGAGGGCCGTCCAAGGGGTTGGCATTGTCGTCCGAAGTGAACGAGGAGCTCGGCAGGGGGGCGTCGCGGCAGGTGATGTGTCACGGGCGTTCCCTCGTACTCGGTGAAGCCACCGATGTGGAGTTGTTGCGGGCGCATGTGCGTGGTCAGCGTCACGCGTTCGCCGAGTTGCTGCGCAGGCACAACGATCACCTGTGGCAGACCGCGTTGCGGACGTCCTACACGCGCGAGGACGCGGCCGATTCGCTTCAGGAAGCGCTCTTGTCGGCGCATCGCACGGCTGCCTCGTTCCGTGCGGAGGCGGAGGTGCGCAGCTGGCTGCATGCGATCGTGGTGAACGCTTGCCTGGATCGGATCCGCCGCAACAAGACCAGACGCGCGGTGTCGCTGGCGCCGGAGTCGCTGCCCGAGCCCAAGGACGATCGCGACGAGATGGCCCAGGTGGAGATGTCCATGGACATCGATCGCGCGCTGTTCTCCTTGCCGCCGGATCAGCGGACCGCGCTCGTCGCGGTCGACGTGGAGGGGTATAGCGTGGCCGAGGCGGCCGCATTGCTCGGTGTGCCCGAGGGAACGATCAAGAGCCGGTGCGCTCGCGCGCGGCAGCGGTTGAAAGAGCGATTGGATTATCTGCGTGATCCGGGGAACCGGAGGTAGTTGGGATGCGTCATTAATAGTGACGAACCCCTGAACGATTCAGAGGCAGGCCCCGTCGGCGAGGGGATCCCCGCGATGTCAGATGCGAACAACGGAGGTGCGATGGCTACCCGGTCCGTGCCGCAGCCCCCGTTCACGTCCGAATTGCTGGCTGACTTGCACGCCGACAACGTGACGCCGGAGCAGCGTGCGCAATTGTGGCCCGTGGTCTCCCGTGATCAAGAGGCCGTGCGATTCCTGCGCGGTTTGGACGACGTCACCGCCGAGTTACGTGCTCTCGGCCGGGATGAGCGCATCATTCACCCGATGCCGGAGGATGTGGCGGCTCGGCTCGCTCTGTTCGTCGACGAACTGGAACCGCCGGAGGACGCGCCCGACGCTACCGTTCACGAGCTTCCGCGGGCGTGGGCCGGCGAATCCGCCGGGGAAACAAGGATTTCCGAATCCCCGCCGGTGGCACTGGACGAGCGGCGCCGTGGCCGATTGCGGTGGTTCGCCGCGGCGGCCGCGGCGATCGTCACCGTGGCGGGTGCGGGGGTGTGGGTCTCGACGTTGCGCGGCGGTGACGCTCCCGCGCCCACCGCGCAGCCGACCACGGGGAACGACGAATGGGGCGACGATCTCACCGCCACCATGGCCCTCAGCGCGCTCGGCCGTCACACCGTCACCGGCTCCCTGGCCGGCCCCGGGGCACTCGAGCGCTGTGTCCGGGCGAACGGTCTCGACCGCACGGTCCTCGGATCGACAGACATCCGATTCCAGGGCGGGAACGCGGTACTCATCCTGCTCAACGGCCCGCAGCCGCCCAAGATCACCGCCCTGGTGGTCGGAACCGGTTGCGGTACGGGCGATCCCCAGCGCAAGGCACTGCAGGACATCGGCTGACCGTGCGATCTGGACCACCCGCGCGGTGTGACCCCGCCGACGCGGGAACAACAGCCATTACCCTGTTGTTGACCGACACGTCCGATCGAATCTTCCCGGAAGGGCCCCATGAGCGAGCGTAGCGAGCAAGTAAGCGACACCGGCGCGCCAGTTCGCGATCTGATCATCATCGGCTCCGGACCTGCCGGCTACACGGCCGCCGTCTACGCCGGCCGCGCCGAGCTCCAGCCGCTGCAGTTCGAGGGGACCCAGTTCGGCGGTGCGCTGATGACCACCACCGAGGTCGAGAACTTTCCCGGCTTCCGCGGCGGCATCATGGGCCCGGATCTCATGGAGGAGATGCGCGAGCAGGCGAAACGGTTCGGCGCGGACATCCGCACCGAGGACGTGGACGCCGTCGACCTGACCGGCCCGGTCAAGAAGGTCGTCGTCGGCGGCGAAACTTTCGAGGCCTACGCCGTCATCCTCGCCATGGGCTCGGCCGCGCGCTACCTGAACGTCCCGGGCGAACAGCGGTTGCTCGGCCGCGGCGTCAGCGCCTGCGCCACCTGTGACGGCTTCTTCTTCAAGGGGCAGGACATCGTGGTGGTCGGCGGCGGCGACTCCGCGATGGAAGAGGCGACCTTCCTGACCAAGTTCGCCTCCAGCGTGACCATCGTGCACCGCCGCGAGGAATTCCGCGCTTCCCGCATCATGCTGGAGCGTGCGAAGGCGAACGAGAAGATCAAGTTCGTGCTCAACGCCGAAGTGGTCGAGGTGCACGGTGAGAACAGCGTCACCCACCTGACCCTGCGGGACACCCGCACCGGCGAGACCTCCGAACTGGCCGCCACCGGCCTGTTCGTCGCGATCGGCCACGACCCGCGCAGCGAGCTCGTCAGAGGCCAGGTCGCCCTGGACGACGAGGGATATGTGCTGGTGAACGACCCCACGACCGCGACCGACATCCCCGGCGTCTTCGCCGCGGGCGATCTGGTCGACCACACTTACCGTCAGGCGATCACCGCCGCGGGCACGGGCTGCCGCGCGGCCATCGATGCCGAGCGCTGGTTGGCCGAGCAGGGCGACATCACCTCGAACACTCTCGCCCACGCGGGCGAGTCGGTGACCGTCCCCGCCAACTGAGTTCGCACCGGACCAGCTACACACCTTTCGTTTCGCTGTATCGCTAGGAGAACACCCATGTCCAAGTCCGCCAACACGGTTGTCGTCACCGACGCGACCTTCGCCGACGACGTGCTGCTGAGTGAGAAGCCCGTCCTCGTCGATTTCTGGGCCGACTGGTGCGGGCCGTGCAAGATGGTCGCGCCCGTCCTGGAGGAGATCGCCGGTGCGCACGCGGACAAGCTGACCATCGCGAAGCTGGACGTGGACGCCAACCCGAGCACCGCCCGCGATTATCAGATCCTCTCGCTGCCCACTATGATGCTGTTCCGCGGCGGTAAGCCGGTCAAGCAGATCGTCGGGGCGAAGGGCAAGGCGGCTCTTCTGCGCGAACTCGAAGACGTCATCTGACGACGCGATCCGACGACGCGCCGTAGGATGCCCTGGACCCGGGGTTGTCGAAACCTGGTCCGGGTCTGAGACAATCGACCGACGTTCCGGTCGTGCGAAGGTGTATCCCATCGCATGAGTGGGTACCTGCGGGTTGACGGAAGGAAAGGGCTCTCACGCATGCACCGACTTCGTCACGGCGATTCCGGTCCAGCCGTAGCAGAGGTTCGGAGCACCCTGGCAAGCCTCGGGTTCCTACACGCGCACGTCGGTACCGATCAGGCGGACGCACGCGAATATTGGAAGGACACGGAGGTGTCCTTCGACCACCACCTCGACTCCGCGGTTCGCGCGTTCCAGCAGCATCGCGGTCTGCTCGTCGACGGGGTGGTCGGTCCGGCGACCTACCGGGCGCTCAAGGAGGCGTCCTACCGGCTCGGCGCGCGCACGCTGATCTATCAGCTGTCCGCGCCGCTCTACGGCGACGACGTGGCCACGCTCCAGCGCAGGCTGCAGGACCTCGGCTTCTACGTGCACCGGGTCGACGGCTACTTCGGTCCGCACACCCATGACGCGCTGACCGCTTTCCAGCGGGAGATCGGGCTGTCGGCCGACGGCATCTGCGGACCCGACACGCTGCGCTCGCTGGACCTGCTCGGCGCCCGGGTGACCGGAGGCAATCCGCACCGGATCGCCGAGGAAGAAGTGGTGCACCGGGCGGGGCCGCAGCTGACGGGCAAGCGAATCGTCATCGATCCGGGTCTCGGCGGGTCGGACAAGGGATGTGCCGTACCCACCGAGTACGGCGACGTCTACGAGTCGGAAATCCTGTGGGACTTGGCCAGCCGGCTCGAGGGACGGATGGCGGCCACGGGTATGGAGACCTTCTTGTCGCGTCCGTGGGGCGCCAACCCCACCGACGTTGAGCGCGCGGACACGTCCAACGCCTTCGACGCGGATCTGATGATTTCGCTGCGCTGTGCCACCAACCCGAGCCCGCTGGCCAACGGCGTGGCCGGGTTCTACTTCGGCAACTCGCACGGCTCGGTGTCCATGATCGGACAGGTGCTGGCCGGCTTCATCCAGCGCGAGGTGGTCGCCCGGACGTCGCTGCAGGACTGCCGTACCCATGCGCGCACCTGGGACCTGTTGCGCCTCACCAAGATGCCGACGGTGCAGGTGGACATCGGTTATCTGACCAACGAATACGACGCTTCGGTGCTCACCAACCCGCGCATGCGCGACGTGATCGCCGAGGCCATTCTGATCTCGGTGAAGCGGCTGTATCTGCTGGGGCAGGACGACCAGCCGACCGGTACGTACACCTTCGCGGAGCTGCTGGCCGAGGAGCTGGCCGCCGCGGACCGGATGTAGCTTCGCCTTCCATCTTTCGAAGCGCCCCCTGACCTGTCGAATCGGCCAGGGGGCTTTTCGTTGTCTGGCTCAGCGCGCTCCGATACGAGTCGGCACGGTCATCGACGCCGCGGCGAGCAGCTGATCCAACGCCCGTTCGACGTCTTCCTTCCAGCCGTGGTCCGAGTCGAGTTCCAACCGCAACCGCGGGAACCGGTGATGCGGGGCCACCACCTCGAAGCCGACATCTTCCAGGAAGTCGGCATCGATCATGCAGCTCTCCGGTGAGCACTCGGTCGTGGCGCTCGCGCTCTTGATCGGGGCGACGATCCGCTCGAGCAATGTCATCGAGCCGGACCGCTCCGACAGCGCCTGCGTCGCCGGGTGGGTCCGGATGCCGAATGCCTCCAGAGCTCGCACGCCACGGCGCACCAGGTCCGCCACCACAGCCTGGATGAGGTGGTGGGCGACATCGGCATCCCGATAGGGAAATTCGGCCCGCAGCGTGGTCAGCAGGACCGCGTCCGGGCTCACCGGGGAAGTGGGGAAGAGGGTGGCCCGGGGCACCGCGCTGGGCGGTGCGTAGAAGGCGCAGCCGGCGACGTTACCGTCGACGTTCGCCACCTGCCCGCACGAACCCCACTCCAGCATGACCGTGGACAACCAGGCTTCCTTCTCGAACACCGGATCGCTGAAGTTGCGCGAATCCTCGGCCACCGCGGGGTCCATCTCCCAGAAGACACAGCGCCGCGCATGCGCGGGAAGCTTCTCCAGTCCGCCGAGGGTTAGTGCTGTGACGCTGGTCGACACCGCTCTGCTCAGCCTCCAGCTGTCCGATTCATCCACGCTCACGTCGCATCAACGTTTGCTCGCCAGCAAGAATAAGCGATCAAGGGGAACCCGCCTCATTCCATGTCGCTGTGCTGTTGGTCAGAAGAACTTGTGTTGCTTCGCCGGGAGCGATGGGCGCTCCACGGCCGCGTGAATTCCTGCCGTCACAGTGACGTTTCGGCCCGGAACTCGCGCCTATGGAAACCACAAGTTGAATTTCGTCACTTCTGTCACACGGTAGGTGCGTTCTGCTCCATCAGGGCGACAATCCGCTCGAGGTCTTCCACCGACCCGAACTCGACGACGATCTTGCCTTTGCGCTTGCCCATACTCACCAGGACCCGAGTATCGAAGGAGCCGGACAACCGATCGGCCACGGCTTGTAGGCCGGGCATCTCGATCGGCTTGCGACGGACGACGGGAGAGGGCGCGGCCGCGTCCTGCTCTCGGTTCGCCAGCATGACGGCTTCCTCGGTAGCCCGGACCGAGAGTCCCTCGGCGACGATTCGGGCGGCGAGCACCTCTTGAGCGTCCGCACCCGCTTCGAGACCGAGCAGTGCTCGCGCGTGTCCGGCGGACAGTACGCCCGCCGCGACCCGGCGCTGCACCGGGATAGGCAACTTCAGTAGACGGATCATATTCGTCACGACCGGGCGAGAGCGGCCGATTCGGGCAGCCAATTCCTCGTGGGTGACATCGAATTCCTCCAGCAGCTGCTGGTAGGCCGCCGCCTCTTCGAGTGGATTCAGCTGCACCCGGTGGATGTTCTCCAGCAGGGCGTCGCGCAGCATCGACTCGTCCGCGGTCTCCCGCACGATCGCGGGAATGGCAGCCAGCCCCGCCTCCTGGCAGGCCCGCCAGCGCCGCTCGCCCATGACCAGCTGATAGCGATCCACGCCCGGCTCGGTCCGGCGCACCACGATCGGCTGCATCAAACCGAACTCACGAATCGAATGCACCAACTCGGCCAGCGCGTCCTCTTCGAAGACTGTGCGCGGCTGCTTCGGATTCGGTTCGATCTGGTCCGGCGGGATCTCACGGTAGACAGCGCCGCCTGCCTCGAGTTCGGCGTTGTCGGCGGGATCGGGTACCCGATGCAGGTAGGTTGCGGGCGGCTGCGGCCCCACCGGATCCAGACCGATGACACTCGCAGCGGCGCTGCTGAGGCCCGGTGCTGTCGTCGGTGTCGTCGGGATCAGCGCGGCGAGACCGCGCCCGAGCCCACCCTTCTTCGCCTGACTCATCGGTCTACCGACCCCTTCCTCGTTCCGCCACCAAACCGGACTGTGCCGAGCATCGACACCACTGGCCGAATCACTCCGCCGACTTCGTCGCGGCGACGCGCGGAGCCACCGCGCGGGCCGCCATCTCGCGTCCGGCATCCAGGTAGCTCATCGCGCCCCGGGAGCCTGGATCATAATCGAGCACCGTCATGCCGTAACCCGGCGCCTCCGACACCTTCACACTGCGCGGAATCACCGACCGCAGCACGACATCGCCGAAGTGTCCGCGGACCTCCTCGGCGACCTGGTCGGCCAACTTGGTGCGTCCGTCGTACATCGTGAGGATCACGGTGGAGACGTGGAGTTCGGGGTTCAAGTGCGCCTGCACCAGACCGATATTGCGCAGCAACTGGCCGACGCCCTCCAGCGCGTAGTACTCGCACTGGATCGGGATCAGCACCTCCTTTGCCGCGACGAGCGCGTTGACCGTCAGCAGCCCCAGGGACGGCGGGCAGTCGATCATCACGTAATCGATGTCGTATCCGGCGATATTCGCCTCTTGGATTGCGGCTTTCAGCCGGCCCTCCCTGGCCACCATCGACACGAGTTCGATCTCGGCGCCCGCCAGGTCGATGGTCGCGGGGATGCACAGGAGACGTTCACTGTGCGGACTCGTCTGGATAGCTTCTCTGACCGAGACCTCGCCGATGAGCAACTCGTAGCTGGAGGGGACACCCGAATGATGCTCGATGCCGAGGGCAGTGCTGGCGTTGCCCTGGGGGTCGAGATCGATCACGAGAACCGTCATCCCTTGATGCGCCAGGGCGGCCGCCAGATTCACCGCGGTGGTCGTCTTCCCGACGCCGCCTTTCTGATTGGCGATCGTGATGATCCGTTGCTCGTGCGGTTTCGGCACAGTCACCTTTCCTGGATGGAGGACCTGACTTGCACGTTGCGCTTCGGCAGCTATCGGGGTCTCACTAGGGGAGATGTGCCCGAACGGGGTACTTCCGAATGCATCCGCGTCGAAATTGCTGGAGTCCAGCATCCCCGGCACGCGCGACGTTGTTTCCCGTGAAACATTCGCCGGACCGCTCGACATAGACAGCTCCTAACCCGAGAACTTCAGAACACGTACGCGCGACGGGACGGATCGGCGCCGTGTGTGCAACAGCCTTTGTCGGATCGAACACGATGCACAACCGGGTTCGCGGCGCCCGATCGACCGAGCGGAGCTCCTCGCCGTTGTGACAACCAGATCCCTCCGTGGCACCTACGCTCACGCCCGACGCCCACTAGCTTGCCAGCACTGAGCGGTTTAAGAAAGCTGAATCGCGGCGAGGCGCAGAGCGACACGCGAATCCGCACGAATTCACCCCGCCGCGCGCGCTGTTTCACATGAAACATTGGCTTGTGCCGCGCGGCCGACGGTGGGGAGTAGGCGGCGCCGGGTGCGACGCGGCCCTCTGCGGATGCCGGATAACCACTCACAGCGACGGTTTGACCGTTGGGTGGTGATCGTCAAGCCGGGACGTCGGACGTGCTGCCGTCCGGCGCGAGACCGGCCGCATCACCGCCCATCGACTTATCCCGCGCCGACCTTTTCGTGTCGACATGGCGGCGCACCAGTTTGACTGCGCGCCAGAAGCACGAGCGGACGAAGCGGCGCGCCATGCCCTGCCCCATGCGGTGAGCGAGAAGCTCACGAGGTGCGAAGTTCTGCTTGGCGGCGGTGTCGCAACCAGCTCGGTTCACGCCCGAGCGTGAGTTCTCTACGGGCGCTGGGCGTTCAAGGTCGAGCCGAACGCGCAGCATGATTCACGTGAAACATCGCCGAATCTCGCTGCCACCACGTCAGGCAACGAGCTGCCGGTCAGCGTCGAGGTCCAGGTGCGCGGCGAGCTGGCCGCGCAGGAGGTCGCCGTGCTGGAGCTGTCCGCGCTGCGCGGCATCTTCTCCGCGCTGGTCGAGGACCAGGTCACCTTCGTCATGAGAACGCGCTCGGTTTGCATCGTCATACGGGGTCGAATGATCGGTCGTTCGGGGCTGTCTCGGCGATGCCTAGCTGCCACTGGATTCACGTGAAACATGCGGCACAGTTCAGGCCTCAGCGGCTAGGCGTCCGCTCGCGGAGCGGGGACAGTCTCGGTACCGCGCCCCAGATCGGAAGTACTCCACAGATCGGGTTCGAGTCATGGTGATGCGCGCCCATTCGAGTGCGCCGCACCATCCACACGCACCGTGTGACCAAGGTCAGATCAACCATTCCGTCAGGGTGACGAAATGACCGCTGGTCCCAGCTCGAACCGGGAACCTTCGCGATCGAAGCTGCTACTCGGCCTTGCGTGCGGCACGCTTGCGCGCGCGGTCCGTTGCTGTCTTGCGAACCGTCTTGCCTTCGCGTTCGACCGCTCGTTCGGCGCGCCGCCGCGAGGTGCGCTCGGCGCGAGGAAGTCGCTCCGCGCTGATCACCACGGTGGGCGTGTCCACCAGACCGACGCCGCATTCCAACACGATGGCATTGCCGGCTCCGGCTTTCGCCAGCGCCTCGCCGTCGCGTTCGAGTTCCTCTGCCGCGCTGGCGCCTTTGAGAGCGAGCATGTGTCCGTGGTCGCGAAGGAGGGGGAGAGACCACTGAGCGAGTTTCCCGAGGGGGGCCACCGCACGGGACGTGACAACGTCCGCGCCGCCGGCCTCCTTCATCACGCCGGACTGTTCGGCGCGCCCACGTACCACGGTCACATCGAGTCCGACCGATTCGATGAACTCGCTCAGGAAAACGGTTCGGCGCAGCAGGGGCTCGACCAAGGTGATCCGGAGGTCCGGTCGAGCGATCGCGAGCGGGATGCCGGGCAAGCCCGCGCCGCTGCCGATGTCGACCACGGAAGCGCCCTCGGCGATCAACTCACCGAGCACCGCGCAGTTGAGCAGGTGGCGATCCCACAGGCGGGGCACCTCGCGTGGGCCGATCAACCCGCGTTCCACGCCCGCGGTCGCGAGCGCTGTGCAATATCGACGCGCGAGATCGAGTCGGTCGCCGAAGACGGTGGCCGCCGACGCGGGTGGTTCCAGCTCCGCGGGTACGGCGGTGGTTCCACCGAGATCTCGTTCCACGTGAAACATCCTTCCGAACTCGGTTCGATCTACGAGCGAGCAATCGGGCTCCGAACACGAACAAGGCCCCCGGTCCGAAGACCAGAGGCCCTATCCAACCACTACCCGTCCGGGCCGCGAAACATGCCGCCCGCTTCGGGGATGCCACGGCTCAGCCGGGAACGACCACCACGTGCCGGTTCGGCTCGACGCCTTCGCTCTCGCTGCTGACGCCCTCGACGGCCGCCACCGCGTCGTGCACGATCTTGCGCTCGAACGGGGTCATGGGAGCCAGCGATTCCGGCTCACCCGAGGCCAGCACCCGCTGCGCCGCGGCCGCGCCGAGCTCGCTCAGCTCGGACCGCCGTTTCGCCCGCCAGCCCGCCACATCCAGCATCAGCCGACTGCGCACTCCGGTCGCCTGCTGCACAGCGAGACGAGTCAGTTCCTGCAACGCGTCGAGCACCTCGCCGTTGCGTCCCACGAGCTTGGTCAGGTCGCGGCCGCCGTCGATGCTCACCACGGCGCGGTCGCCTTCCACATCGAGATCGATGTCGCCGTCGAAGTCCAGCACATCGAGCAACTGCTCGAGGTAGTCACCCGCGATCTCGCCTTCTTCGATCAGCGCTTCCTCGGCATCGCTCACGACATCGCCGGTGTCCGCTCCGGCGCTCGCCGTCGTCGTCGTCACGGTGGCGTCCCCTCCGTCGGTCTCAACAGTCATTTGATTTCCTTCATCTGCTCATCGCGCGCGCCGGGCAATCGCCGCCGGGCGGTATTCGCGATCAAGGGGTTGCTCAGCGATAGAGAGAGGTGGGCGGCTCGGCCCACCGATCGGGTATCAGCGCCTGCGCTTCTGATTCGCCCTGCCCCGGTTGCCAGGCCGTTTCTGGCCGGCCGGGCGGCGTTGGCCCGCGGACTGCTTAGACGGCTTCGCGGTACCGTTCGACGAGGCGACCGGAGTGTCCTCGTCCGTGGCGGTGTCAGCAGCCGCGGTGGGGGCGGGCTTCTTCTTCACGTTGACCGGTTTGGCGCCGGGCTTGGGCGCGTTCTGCGCGCGCTGCTCCAGCTTCGCCTGCTTCTTGGCTTCCTCTTCTTTCGCCATGCGACCGAACACGAGGTGCTGCTGCCCGTAGGTCCAGATGTTGTTGGAGACCCAGTACAGCAGGATGGCGATCGGCAGGAAGGGGCCACCGACGAGCACACCGAGCGGGAACACCCACAGCGCGAGTTTGTTCATCATCGCGGCCTGAGGATTGGCCGCGGCTTCCGGCGTCTGCCGCGCGACCGACGCGCGCGCGTTGAAGTGGGTCGCCAGACCGGCGATGACCATCAGGGGGATGGCGACGAGCGCGATGCTCAACTTGCTCGGCACACCGCCGTAGTCGGCGAACGCCTGCAACTCGTTGACCGGCGTGGTGATGAACGCGGAGATCGGCGCCCCGAAGATGCGCGCACTCAGGAAGGACTGGACGTCAGCTGCGTTGAAGACGTAGTTCGCCGTGTTCGCGTTCTGCTCGGGCGTCATGCCGAGCTGGCCGAAGCCGTGCCCGGTCCGGTTGAACGACCGCAGCACATGGAACAGCCCCAGGAACACCGGCACCTGAGCGAGGATCGGCAGGCAACCCATCAGCGGGTTGAAGCCGTTCTCCTTCTGCAGCTTCTGCATCTCGAGCGCCATCTTCTGGCGGTCGTTCTTGTACTTCTTCTGCAGCTCTTTGATCTGCGGCTGCAGTTCCTGCATCTGCTTGGTGGTGCGCACCTGCTTGACGAACGGCTTGTAGAGCACCAGGCGCAGCGTGAACACCAGGAACACCACGGCCAGCGCCCAGGTGAGACCGTTGTCCGCGCCGAACGCGAACCCGAAGACCCGATGCCAGAACCAGAGGATCCAGGACACCGGGTAATAAATGAAGTCGAGCACGGCTCTATGCACTCCCGTCGTTCGTGTCGCCGATCACCGCGGGCGGCGATCCTTTACAAGCGTTCGGCTCCGACCGCGGTCCGGCGGGCAGGCTCGATTCCTGCGTCGCCGCCTCGGTCGCTGCCCCATCCGTCGGCTCGGTGCGAAGTCCGGTCCGCTTCCGCTCCGGGACGGGGTCCCACCCACCAGGGTGCCAGGGCGCGCATTTGGCCAAGCGCACGACCGTCAATACGAGCCCGATGAACAGGCCCCGGGTGCGCAGCGCGGTGACCGCGTACTCGCTGCAGGTCGGGGTGAATCGGCACACCGGCATGCGGGTGGGGGAGACGTAGGTCCGATACAGCTCGATCGAGAAGATCAGCACATTCGCGGGCAGTCTGGCGATCGTCGCCCAGAGGCTCATGCCGTGCCACCCGTCGACACGCCCGCTGCGGCGCCGACGCCGAGCTTGCGCAGCGCGGTGCGCAGCTGGCGCAGCAAATCCTCCGACGACGCCGTGGCGGCGCCCGGGAGCGCACGAATCACGACATCGGTCCCGGGCGGCAATTCGTCGACCACCTGGGCGCACATATGACGCAGGCGGCGGGCGACGCGATGTCGAATCACCGCGTTGCCCACCGCCTTGCTGACGATCAACCCGAAGCGGGGTCCGCCTACCCGGACCAGCGCATCGTCGGGGATCTGATCGTGTCGTCCATTCGCGCCCACGCTTCCGTCATACCCGTGTGCGAGCGCATGCACGACCAGATCACGCCTCCCGATTCGCTGGCCGCGGCGCACCGTCCGGGAGAAGTCGGCACGATGATGCAACCGATACGGCTCAGGCAACACCCGAGCGTCCGAGAGCGAGGGTCAGGCAGTGAGGGAAGCGCGGCCCTTACGGCGACGCGCCGAGACGATGGCGCGACCCGCACGGGTGCGCATCCGGAGGCGGAAGCCGTGAACCCGCGCCCGACGACGGTTGTTCGGCTGGAACGTCCGCTTGCCCTTGGCCACGGTCAACACTCCTCGAGTAGGCGGGCACCAGGTAGTGCCCGAAGCTTGTCGGTGATACGTGTATTGCGCGAATGAATCGCAGGTCTGGTCATCATCGGCGCGCGTCGGTCCTGGCGCACAGTCGGTCGATCACGACCTAAACGCGGTCAGCACAAGACCGCCACCGCACCAAGGGGTGACTGTACGAGGGTACTGATCGTCCAGGGACGGGTCAAACTCGCCCCCCTGTACGCCCCGGGCGCGGCGACCAGGCAGAATCGGCTTCCTCGAGTCAGTCGTTCTGGCAATGACCGTGAGTTCGTCCACACCCCTAGCCAGCACCCGTCCCGGGCCGCTAGGGTACGTAGCCAGTCGATTGCTGCAGAACCGCAGGTCGCAGCCTCGCCCTTCCCGCGCGTGCGCGCGTTCCACAGCTCCCCAGGGTTCTCCACATCTGTGGATAATTGTGTGGAAAGACCCCTGGAGTGGCATATTCGTAGGGCCGACGGTGCCACGCCGCTGTCCAGATGGGGGACCCGGACAGCGTCCGAACCGGTTACGGACGTACGCAGCGGATCACGGGCCCACCCCCGAGCAGCACACTCCACGCGTGCCCCGGCCGTCTGCTCCTATCGACCTACTCCGGGGAGGAAGCTGCATGGACGACGAGCAGAACGTGCTGGCCACAGTGTGGCCCGAGGTTGTCACCGAGCTCACCACCGGGTCACCGGACGGCGCTATCCCTCCGGTCACCCGAGCACAGCAGGCCTGGCTGAAGCTGGTCAAGCCGCTGACGGTCGCACAGGGGTTCGCCCTGCTCTCCGTACCTTCGTCGCTGGCACAGGAGGCCATCGAACGCGACCTGCGCGAACCCATCCTCCGGTCCCTCGGCCGCAGGCTCGGTCCCCAAGTGGAAGGACTCGGCGTCCGCATCGCCGCCCCGACCACCCCGACCGTCGACCGGCAGAGCAATACCCCCCGGCACGCGCGTATGACGAGCAGGCCAGAGCGGACCCGAGAGGGCCGGGCTCCCGCGGCATACCCCGGCTCGGAGTTCCCCGGCCGCGACGCCTACCCCGGACCGCGTTATGCACAGCCGGCCGAATTCCCGGCAGCGTCTCCGTACAACGACGGCTCCGACTACCCGGGGGCGGAATACGGGCAGGACTTCGCCCCGCCGGAGGAGTACCGCCAACCGGAGTACGCCCACGCCGACTATCCACCGCGCGGCGAGTATTCCGCGACGGGCGAACTGCCCATGGTGCCCGGGGCGGACGTCGCACCCCGTCGCGAACCCGGGCTTCCGCCCCGCAGGGAACCGGCCATCCCGCCGGGGCAGGAGTCCCTGTTCAATCCGGAACCGTCGCCGGGCGGCGTGCGCGGCCCGCTCCGTGCTCCGCTGCGCGAGACCGCCGACGACGACACCGGCCTGGCGCACGATCCGGTCCGGGAACCGGTCGGCGAGCACCCGCGCGGCGACCACGACGACGAGCCCGTGGTGAACGTCCGCAACTCCTGGCCCACCTACTTCGCCAAGTCGCAGGAATCGCCCGCGCCGGCGACGTCCTCGGCCAGCCTGAACGCGAAGTACACCTTCGAAACGTTCGTCATCGGCGCGTCCAACCGCTTCGCGCACGCCGCGGCGGTCGCCATCGCCGAAGCCCCGGCTCGTGCCTACAACCCGTTGTTCGTCTGGGGAGCTTCCGGCTTGGGCAAGACCCACCTGCTGCACGCGGCGGGTCATTACGCACAGCGTCTCTTCCCGGGCATGCGGGTCAAGTACGTGTCGACCGAAGAGTTCACCAACGACTTCATCAACAGCCTGCGCGACGACCGCAAGGTCGCGTTCAAGCGCCGCTACCGCGAGACCGACATCTTGCTGGTCGACGACATCCAGTTCATCGAGGGCAAGGAAGGCATCCAGGAGGAGTTCTTCCACACCTTCAACACCCTGCACAACGCGAACAAACAGATCGTCGTCTCCTCGGATCGCCCGCCCAAGCAACTGGCCACGCTGGAGGAGCGGCTGCGCACCCGATTCGAATGGGGTCTGATCACCGACGTGCAGCCGCCGGAGCTGGAGACGCGCATCGCCATCCTGCGCAAAAAGGCGCGGATGGACCGGCTCGACGTGCCCCACGATGTGCTGGAGCTGATCGCCAGCCGGGTGGAGCGCAACATCCGGGAGCTGGAGGGCGCGCTGATCCGCGTGACCGCTTTCGCGTCGCTGAACGGCCAGCCGCTGGATCTTCCGCTGGCCGAGGTGGTGCTGCGAGATCTGATGCCGGACACCACGGCGCTGGAGATCAACGCGGCCACGATCATGGCCGTCACGGCGGAGTACTTCAACACCACGCTGGAAGAACTCACCGGTCCCGGCAAAGCGCGACCGTTGGCTCAGGCCAGGCAGATCGCCATGTATCTGTGCCGTGAGCTGACCGACCTGTCCCTGCCGAAGATCGGGCAGGCGTTCGGCCGCGACCACACCACGGTGATGTACGCGGAGAAGAAGGTACGCAAAGAGATGACCGAGCGACGCCGCGTCTACGACCAGGTGCAGGAACTCACAGCCCGGATCAAGCAACGCTCGCGCTGAGCGGCATCCACACCCGAGCACCGCCCCTGACCTGGGGCGGTGCTTTTTTGTGGGCTGTGGATTCCTCGAGGAATCCTTGTGGAGTCCTCGAGGAATCCCCCGGTTTGTCCACCGATCTGTGCACAGGTCGGGGTAGCAGCCTCCGCGAGTTCCCTCACAGGGCGAATTACACAGTTTCCCCAGGCAGGTTTGCGCACAGCCGTTGACCAGGGCAGTGTCCGGATCAGGCCTTGTGGAATCCTCGAGGAGTCCGTGTGGAGTCCTCGAGGATTCCTCGAGCTGTCCACGATTTCGTGCACATGTGTGAACAACCGGGTGAATCCGGTGGAACAACTCGAGGAGCGCTCGAGGATGAATCGGGGACAACCTGAGAACCTCCACAGCCGCCGGATGTTCATCCTCGAGACACCCCCTGGCCATCCCCACGGCACCACGCCCCCTGAACAGCGGATTCGGCCGCAGTCCACAGAATCCACAGCGCCTACTACTACTTCAGTTCTTCTCATTAGAGATCTCTCTTCAAAACAGGGTGTGTGGAAAGTCGGCACGGCAGCGTCTCCTGCGCAGCCCCTCCCGGTTCACAGCAAGGACGACAGAGGGATCCCGGTCCCCCTCTCGAATCGGCGTAAGCAGTCCGCGCCCGCGGTACGCCCCGGCTCATCCCGCACCGCCGGCCCCATCCGTGCTCCCTTCCGAGGGGCGGTCGTCTGCGGTGCCGGAGGGTCGGGCTAGGTGCATGTCCCCTCCGCGGGTACGGTTCTATGTCGGTCGCCTGTGCCAGACTGCGAAGGCGGCCGATTCGGCAGGACCCTTTCGAGCACCGACACTGACGAGCCGACAACAGATCACGGAACCGGGAGAGGACAGATCGGGCGATGGAGCTTGCAAGCATGAAGTTTCGGGTCGCCCGCGAGGATTTCGCCGAGTCCGTCGCCTGGGTGGCGCGCAGTCTTCCCTCCCGGCCGCCGGTACCGGTGCTCGGCGGCGTGCTGCTGGTCGCCGACGAGGACGGGCTGACCGTCTCCGGCTTCGACTACGAGGTCTCCGCGCAGGTGCGGGTCGCGGCCGAGGTCGCGGGGCCCGGCCAGGTGCTCGTCTCCGGTCGTCTGCTGGCCGATATCACCAAGGCGCTGTCCAACAAGCCGGTCGACGTCTCGGTGGACGGCACGCGCGTGTTGATCACCTGCGGCAGCGCGAAGTTCTCCCTGCCGACCATGCCGGTCGAGGACTATCCCCAGCTGCCCGAGGTGCCGCAGCAGACCGGTGAACTGAGTGTGGATGTCTTCGCGGAGGCCGTCGGCCAGGTCGCCGTCGCGGCGGGCCGCGACGACACGCTGCCCATGCTCACCGGTATCCGGGTGGAGATCGAGGGATCCCAGGTCGTGCTCGCGGCGACCGACCGGTTCCGCCTTGCCGTGCGGCACATCGAATGGCAGCCCGCGCGCGCCGATATCGAGACTTCGGTGCTCATCCCGGCCAGGACGCTGTCGGAGGCCGCCAAGACGCTCGGCCCCTCCGACGCGCCCGTGCAGCTGTCCCTGGGCTCCGGTGCCGGATCGGACGGCCTGCTCGGCATCGTGAACGCTGGTCGCCGGACCACCACTCGCCTGCTCGACGCGGAATTCCCCAAGTTCCGTCAATTGCTCCCCAAGGAGCACACCTCGATCGCCACCCTCGCCGTCGCCGCGCTGACCGACGCCATCAAGCGCGTCGCGCTGGTCGCCGAACGTGGCGCGCAGGTGCGGCTGGAGTTCTCCGCGGACGGCCTGCTGCTGTCCGCGGGCGGCGACGACGCGGGCCGCGCCGAGGAGTGGCTGGAGGCCGATTTCCGCGGCGAATCGCTCACCATCGCGTTCAACCCCGGATATCTCATCGACGGCTTGTCCGCCCTGCACGCCGACCGGGTCACTTTCGGCTTCACCACACCGAGCAGGCCCGCCGTGCTGCTGCCTGCGTCCGCGGAGGAGCCCGAAGTGCTGGACTCCGGGACGTTCGCCGCACTGTCGAGCCCGTACATCTATCTGCTGATGCCGGTCCGGCTCCCGGGCTGATCGCCTGTGCATGACCTGATGTCGAACGGATCCGCGCCGCGGGATCCAGCGCGGCCGAGCGGTGCCGCTGCTGGAAACTCCCCAGCGACGTCGGAGAAACCGGTGCTCCCGCAGCCAGAGCACCGGTTTATCCACAGGTCTTCCACAGGAGTGCGGCGCACTGCACGAGGTCCGTTCGCCGCGGCCATGAGTTGCCGATCGGCGGGAATGTCGGCTTCGGCCCAGGCAGGGGCACGATAGCGGATGTTCGTCCGTGCTCTGTCGCTGCGCGACTTCCGCTCGTGGGAGCATGCGGAAGTCGAATTATCCCCAGGTCGCACCGTTTTCTTGGGATCGAACGGCAACGGCAAGACAAACCTGCTGGAAGCGATCGGCTACTTGGCCACGCTCGGGTCGCATCGGGTCGCCACGGACGCTCCGTTGATCCGGACCGGTACCGAGCGCGCCCGGATCGGCGCCACCGTGGTCAACACCGGGCGCGAGTTGCGCATCGATGTCGAGCTGAATCAGGGCAGCGCGAATCGCGCCCAGATCAACCGCTCACCGGTCCGACGACCCCGGGAGATCCTCGGGATCCTGCAGACGGTGTTGTTCGCCCCGGAGGATCTCGCGCTGGTGCGCGGCGATCCCGGGGAGCGCCGCCGCTTCATGGACGAGTTGTGCACAACTCGCCTCCCCAGACTGGCCGCCGTCCGCAGCGACTATGACCGGGTGCTGCGCCAGCGCTCGGCGCTGCTGAAAACCGCCGGGCGGCAAGGCAGGTCGAAGGCCGACCTGAGCACCCTCGACGTGTGGGACGGACACCTCGCCGCGCACGCGTCCGTCCTGCTCGCCCAGCGGCTGCGTTTGGTGCACGATCTCGCGCCGTATCTGGCGCGGTCCTACGCGTCGATCGCCCCGGAATCGCGGCCCGCGTCGATCGTCTATCGCAGCTCCGCGCTGCCCCTGGAGTTCCTGGATCCGGCCAGACCGCCGCGCCCGGAGGACGCGGCGGAACTGGAGGCGATCTTGCTGACCGAACTCGCTGCCGCCCGGCCGAAGGAACTCGAGCGCGGCGTGTGCCTGGTCGGTCCGCACCGCGACGAACTGGACCTCGTGCTGGGAGATTCGCCCGCCAAGGGCTTCGCCAGCCACGGCGAGTCGTGGTCGTTCGCATTGGCTTTGCGGTTGGGTGCGTTCGAACTGCTGCGCACCACCGGCGCCGAACCGGTGCTGCTGCTCGACGACGTGTTCGCCGAACTCGACCGTCGCCGCCGCGCCGCGCTGGCGGCCGTCGCCGCGGACGCGGAGCAAGTGCTGATCACCGCGGCCGTGCCGGAGGACGTGCCCGCCGAACTCGCCGCCGTGCCGCTGCGAGTGGAAACCGCGGGCGGCCCCGACGGCCGCGTTTCCCGGATCGCCGCCGAGGATCGGTCCGACAGTGGCAGTTTCGGCGGTGAACGGCTGAACGACGACGCCACCCACTCGGCGCCCGAGGGTGAACGTGACCCGGTCGCCGGTTCGACGGAGTCGCGGACGCCCTAGCCATCCACAGGTGGAGTGGACCGGAGATCCGGCCTCGCCATCAGCCGCCCCGGTCCACTACAGTGACCAGTCGTCGGGAACGCCGATCGAGTCCTCAACAGCCGGAACCGATTCCCTAACACCTGTGGAAAACTCGCTCGGACATCGGTGACCGCTTCCGCGAAACGCGCAACAGCAACAGTCGAGCAAGCGGCCACCCTGCCTGACAATCCGGCGTTTTGGGCGGGGAACAGCGTGTTCTATCGGCCGCCTGGGTGTGCGGCATGCGCGATTCCTGGCGCTGGCAACCGTGGGCGGAGGCTGGGGACAACTTGATCGAAACTGGGGACAGACCACGGGACGCGGAGGGAGAAGGGCGATGAGCGATCGGCCCACCGAGCCCGAATCCGCAGGAGCGGAACCCGAATTGCGAGGGATAGATCTGGCCCGGCGAGCCTTGGAGGAAGCGCGCGCCGCGGCACGTGCGAGCGGCAAGTCCGTCGGTCAGGGGCGTTCCTCGCCCCAGCGCAGGCTGCGGACCGGAGGGCGCAGGCGCACCGGATGGTCGGGCGCGGGCCCGGACGATCGCGATCCACAGCTGTTGTCGAAGTTGGCCGGCTCCCTCGCCAAGAGCCGCGGGTGGTCGGGCAAGGTGGCCGAGGGCATGGTCTTCGGCCGTTGGGCGGGAGTGGTCGGCGAGGACATCGCCGCGCACGCCACGCCGGTCACCTTGAAGGACGGCGTGCTGAGCATCTCCGCGGAGTCGACCGCCTGGGCTACCCAGTTGCGGATGCTGCAAGGCCAGATCCTCGCGAAGATCAATGCCGCGGTCGGCCAGGGGGTGGTGACCTCGCTGAAGATTTCCGGACCTGCCGCACCGAGCTGGCGCAAGGGCGAGCGGCATATCAAAGGTCGCGGACCGCGCGACACGTACGGATGACCGCGCCGGGCAGTATGTGATACTTGGTGTTACGTTTACCCTGAAGCGGCGTTTCACGTGGAACGCCCCGGTTCGACGTCCGCACCGGAAGCCCTGCGACGTCGGATCGGAACCGTCTGGGCAGAAGGAACCTCGATGACGATCACCACGGCCGTGGGTCCGTTTCCGGCGACCGCGACCCGGACGGTTCGCCGGGACGGCGTCGAACTCGCGGTCTACGAATGCGGCAACCCCGAGGGCGTGCCGGTGCTGCTCATCCACGGGTGGCCCGATACCCATCTGCTGTGGAGCCGGGTGGCGGCCCTGCTCGGCGGCCGCCATCGTGTGATCGCCTTCGACAACCGGGGGGCGGGCAGCAGTTCCGCGCCGGCCGCAGTCGAGGCCTATCGGATCGAGGAGCTCGCGGCCGACGTCCGCGCGGTCATCGCCGCGGTCTCGCCCGGCGAACGGGTGCACGTCCTCGGGCACGACTGGGGGTCGGTAATCGGATGGGAGGCCGTCGCGGCCGAGGACGCCGCATCGGTGATCGCGTCCTTCACGTCGGTGTCCGGCCCGAACTTGGACTTCCTCGGCGCCTATCTGCGTGGGCCGCTCACCCCGGCGAGGCTGCGGGGTGCGCTGGCCCAGGGCGTCGCCTCGGCCTATACCGTCGCCTTCCAGATCCCCAAGTTGCCGAATCCGGTGTTGCGGATTCTCTCCGGCCGGTGGCCGCGATTCCTCGCCTTCTTCGACGGACTCGACCCCGCATTGGTGGAGACGGCGCCGACACTGCGCACCGATATGCTGAACAACCTGAAGCTCTACCGCGCGAACATTCGCACCCACCTGCGTCATCCGCGGCCCCGTCCGATCGAGGTGCCCGTTCAGCTGATCGTCGCCACGCGGGACCGCGCCGTGCGGCCTGTGGTGAACGCCGAGGCAGATCGGTGGGTGCCGCGCTTGACCCGGGTGGAGATCCCGGCGCGGCACTGGTCGCCGATCTCACACCCGGCGGAGCTGGCGCGTCATACCGCCGCCTTCGTCGCCCGGATCGATGCCGCTGCCGAAGCGTGCGAGCGCGATCCGGCGACGCATCTCTGAGCCCACTTCTGCTGGATCAAAACCGCCGCAAGGCGCAACGGAGTCGGCGGTATTCGATTTCTCGCATCCACGGCGCTGTGAGGGGTGTCGGAGGTGGGTTGTAAGTTGGGTGTACCAGTAGGATGGTTACGTAACTAGCGGCGATACCTTCGGCGCGTTCCACACAGTCCACGCCCGGACCCGGATTCTCGAGCCAGACATGAACCAGGGCCTCACGTGTGCTGTCCGATCGCTCTATGCCGGGATCAGCAAGTAAGGAGAGCTACCGACCAGTGGCTGCCAAAGACTCCAACGCATCGGGTTCGACCAAGGCGACCGGGAAGCAGGACTACGGTGCCTCCTCCATCACGGTTCTCGAGGGACTCGAGGCGGTTCGCAAGCGTCCGGGCATGTACATCGGCTCCACCGGTGAGCGCGGTCTGCACCACCTGATCTGGGAGGTCGTCGACAACTCCGTCGATGAGGCGATGGCCGGATACGCGACGAAGGTCGAGGTCACCCTGCTGGGCGACGGCGGCGTCGAAGTAATCGACGACGGTCGGGGCATCCCGGTGGAGATGCACGCGCAGGGCATCCCGACCATCGAGGTCGTCATGACCCAGTTGCACGCGGGCGGCAAGTTCGACTCCGAGTCCTATGCGGTGTCCGGTGGTCTGCACGGCGTCGGCATCTCCGTGGTCAACGCGCTGTCGACGCGGCTGGAGGCCGAGATCGACACCGGCGGCCATCACTGGACCCAGGAGTACAAGGACGCGAAGCCCGGCAAGCTCATCCAGGGCGACCCGACGAAGCGGACGGGTACCACCATCCGGTTCTGGCCGGATCCGGATATCTTCGAGACCACAACCTTCAACTTCGAGACCGTCGCGCGCCGGTTGCAGGAGATGGCGTTCCTGAACAAGGGCCTCACCATCGTCCTCAACGACGAGCGCGTCAGCGACACCGAGATCACCGACGAGGTGGTCAGCGAGACTGCCGAGGCGCCCAAGCACGCCGAAGAGGGCGCCGCGCAGGCCGAGCACAAGGTGAAGTCGCGGACCTACCACTACCCCGGTGGCCTGGAAGATTTCGTCCGCCACATCAACCGGACCAAGCAGCCGATCCACAACTCGGTCGTCGCGTTCACGGGCAAGGGCACCGGCCACGAACTAGAGGTCGCGATGCAGTGGAACTCCGGCTACTCGGAGTCGGTGCACACCTTCGCCAACACCATCAACACCCATGAGGGCGGCACCCACGAAGAGGGCTTCCGCGCGGCGCTGACCACGGTGGTCAACAAGTACGCGAAGGATAAGAAGCTCATCAAGGAGAAGGACGGCAACCTCACCGGTGACGACATCCGGGAGGGCTTGGCCGCCATCGTGAGCGTCAAGGTCGGCGAGCCGCAGTTCGAGGGCCAGACCAAGACCAAGCTCGGCAACACCGAGGTGAAGTCGTTCGTGCAGCGCACCTGCAACGAGCACCTCACCCACTGGTTCGAGGCCAACCCGGCCGACGCGAAGACCATCGTCAACAAGGCGGTCTCCTCGGCGCAGGCCCGTGTCGCCGCGCGCAAGGCCCGCGAGCTGGTACGGCGCAAGTCCGCCACCGACCTGGGCGGCCTGCCGGGCAAGCTCGCCGACTGCCGATCCAAGGATCCGAGCAAGTCCGAGATCTACATCGTCGAGGGCGACTCCGCCGGCGGCTCCGCCAAGTCCGGGCGGGACTCGATGTACCAGGCGATCCTTCCGCTGCGCGGCAAGATCATCAACGTCGAGAAGGCGCGCATCGACAAGGTCCTCAAGAACAACGAGGTCCAGTCGATCATCACCGCGTTCGGCACCGGCATCCACGACGAGTTCGACATCAGCAAGCTGCGCTACCACAAGATCGTGCTGATGGCCGACGCCGACGTCGACGGCCAGCACATCTCCACGCTGCTGCTGACCTTGCTGTTCCGGTTCATGCGCCCGCTGGTCGAGCACGGGCACGTCTACCTGGCGCAGCCGCCGCTGTACAAGCTGAAGTGGCAGCGCAGCGAGCCGGAGTTCGCCTACTCCGATCGGGAACGCGACGGCCTGCTCGAGCGTGGCCTGGCCGCGGGCAAGAAGATCAACAAGGACGACGGCATCCAGCGCTACAAGGGTCTGGGCGAGATGAATCCCAAGGAACTGTGGGAGACCACGATGGATCCCAGCGTCCGGGTGCTTCGTCAAGTGACGCTGGACGACGCGGCCGCGGCCGACGAGTTGTTCAGCGTGCTGATGGGCGAGGACGTGGAGGCCCGCCGCAGCTTCATCACCCGCAACGCCAAGGACGTCCGCTTCCTCGACGTGTGATCCGCCCGCGGCGCCGCCGGTTCGCGGTGGCGCCCGGCAGTCTGCGCACGTCAGCCCGTTAAGGAGACTTCTTCATGACCGACATCACCCTGCCGCCGGACGGTGCGGGCGACCGCGTCGAACCGGTCGACATCCAGCTGGAGATGCAGAACAGCTACATCGATTACGCCATGAGCGTGATCGTCGGCCGCGCGCTGCCCGAAGTGCGCGACGGCCTCAAGCCGGTGCATCGCCGCATCCTCTACGCCATGTACGACAACGGGTACCGGCCCGATCGCGGCTATGTGAAGTCCGCGCGCCCGGTGTCGGACACGATGGGCAACTACCACCCGCACGGCGACTCGGCGATCTACGACACGTTGGTGCGCATGGCCCAGCCGTGGGCGATGCGCTACCCGCTGGTAGACGGCCAGGGCAACTTCGGCAGCCGCGGTAACGACGGCGCCGCGGCCATGCGCTACACCGAGTGCCGCCTCACGCCGCTGGCGATGGAGATGCTGCGCGAGATCGACCACGAGACGGTCGATTTCATCCCCAACTACGACGGCAAGACGCAGGAACCGGTGGTCCTGCCGAGCCGCGTGCCGAACATGCTGATGAACGGCAGCAACGGCATCGCGGTCGGGATGGCGACCAACATCCCGCCGCACAACCTGACCGAGCTGGCGAACGCGATCTACTGGGCGCTGGACAACCACGACGCCGACGAGGAGACCACCCTCGCCGCGTGCATGGAGCGGATCAAGGGCCCGGACTTCCCGACCGCGGGTCTGATCGTCGGCACCCAGGGCATCCACGACGCGTACACCACCGGCCGCGGGTCCATCAAGATGCGCGGCGTCGTCGAGATCGAAGAGGACAATCGCGGCCGCACCACGATCGTCATCACCGAGCTGCCCTACCAGGTCAACACCGACAACTTCATCAACGCGATCGCCGAGCAGGTCAAGGACGGCAAGATCGCGGGCATCGCCGACATCCACGACGAGTCCTCCGACCGCGTCGGCCTGCGCATCGTCGTGACGGTCAAGCGGGACGCCGTGGCCAAGGTCGTGCTGAACAACCTGTACAAGCACACCCAGCTGCAGACCAGCTTCGGCGCCAACATGCTGTCCATCGTCGACGGCGTGCCGCGCACGCTGCGGCTGGACCAGATGATCCGGTTCTACGTCAACCACCAGTTGGACGTGATCATCCGGCGCACCAGGTACCTGCTGCGCAAGGCCGAGGAGCGGGCCCACATCCTGCGCGGCCTGGTCAAGGCGCTCGACGCGCTCGACGAGGTCATCGCGCTGATCCGCCGCTCGGCCAACACCGACACCGCGCGCACCGGCCTGATGCAGTTGCTCGACATCGACGAGATCCAGGCGACCGCGATCCTGGACATGCAGCTGCGCCGGCTCTCGGCGCTGGAGCGACAGAAGATCATCGACGATCTGGCCAAGATCGAAGCCGAGATCGCCGACTACAAGGACATTCTCGACAAGCCGGAGCGTCAGCGCGCGATCGTGCGCGACGAGCTGGCCGAGATCGTGGACAAGTACGGCGACGACCGGCGCACCCAGATCATCTCCGCCGACGGCGACGTGGCCGACGAGGATCTGATCGCCCGCGAGGACGTGGTCGTCACGATCACCGAGACCGGCTACGCCAAGCGCACCAAGACCGACCTCTACCGCAGCCAGAAGCGCGGCGGCAAGGGCGTGCAGGGCGCGGGTCTCAAGCAGGACGACATCGTCAAGCACTTCTTCATCACCTCGACGCACGACTGGCTGCTGTTCTTCACGAACAAGGGCCGGGTCTACCGGGCCAAGGCCTACGAGCTGCCCGAGGCCAACCGCACCGCGCGCGGCCAGCACGTGGCGAACCTGCTGGCCTTCCAGCCGGACGAGAAGATCGCCCAGATCATCCAGATCAAGTCCTACGACGACGCGCCGTACCTGGTGCTCGCCACCAAGAACGGCCTGGTGAAGAAGTCGAAACTGACCGATTTCGACTCCAACCGCAGCGGCGGCATCGTCGCGGTGAATCTGCGCGACGAGGACGAATTGGTCGGCGCCGTGCTCTGCTCGGCCGACGACGACCTGCTGTTGGTCTCCGCGCTCGGCCAGTCGATTCGCTTCTCGGCCACCGACGAGGCGCTGCGTCCGATGGGGCGCGCCACCTCCGGCGTGCAGGGCATGCGGTTCAACGACAGCGATGAACTGCTGTCCCTCAATGTGGTTCGCGCCGGCACATATCTGCTGGTCGCCACGTCCGGCGGCTACGCCAAGCGCACCGCGATCGAGGAGTACACCCCGCAGGGCCGCGGGGGTAAAGGCGTATTGACCATCCAGTTCGACGCGAAACGTGGCACCCTGGTCGGGGCGCTCATCGTCGACGACGACGACGAGTTGTACGCGATCACCTCCGGTGGCGGCGTCATCCGGACGGCGGCGAAGCAGGTTCGCAAGGCCGGCCGACAGACCAAGGGTGTGCGATTGATGAACCTCGCGGAGGGCGATACTTTGCTTGCGATCGCGCGCAACGCCGACGAGCCCGATCCCGATCAGGTCTCCGGTGGCGGCGACACCGGCTCCTAGCAGTAATCCAACAGCGGCGGCAACGAACGGACCCAAGGATTCCCATTGACCACTCCGAATCAGCCGAATGACGAGCGGCACCAGACGAACGGCGTGACCGAGCGGATCGCACCGTCACCGATCCCGCCGCGGCCGATCCCACGGCCGGTCGCCTCGGCCGAGAACGGTCAGCCCGGCGGCGGCCAGCAAAGCGGCGGTCAGCCGGGCGGTCACCCTGGCGGCGGTCACCCTGGTGGCGCGCAGCCGGGTGGTCACCAGGGCCAGCCGAACGGGCCGCAGTCCGGCGGACATCCGAACGGGCCGCAGTCCGGCGGACATCCGAACGGGCCGCAATCCGGCGGACATCCGGGTGGGCCGCAGGCCAACCCGCCCGGCGGCAACCAGCCGAATGCTCAGCCGCACGAGATCCGCGACCAGCAGGGCGATTTCGCTCCGCAGCAGGGCGCGCCGGATCAAGCGCCCGGCGGCGACGGCCAGGACCGTTTCGATCAGAAGACGACGCGGATCAACAACCAGGCCCCGCAGTCCGCGCCCGAGAGCGAGGACAAGCAACCGGTCGGGGCCGCCGCCAACGGCGGTCCGCAGTCGCCGTACCAGGACGGGTGGGCGCAGCTGCCGCAGCGGGAGCCGCAGTCCAACCTGTACCGCCCCGGGCAGGCGCCGGTCACCGGACGCCCGTCCTCGGGCGGTGGCGGCGGTCTCGGCGGCGGCACGTCCAACGCCCGTACCACCGCCGACCTGGCGGCCAAGGCGGCGCGTAAGGAAGCCGCCATGGTGAAGTCGGTCGGCATCGACGGGCCCACCCGCAGTATCGCGCGGCCGGAGCTGATCAAGGACATGCCCGACCTGTCCGAGATCCGGCATCCGCTGCCGGCCACCGAAGCCGCCGCCCCGCAGTCCGGGCCGGTGTCGCCCGCGGTCCCGGTCGCGGTAGCGGCGGTGGCCTCCGGAGAGCCGCTGCGGGCCACCGTGCAGATCCGTCGCATCGATCCGTGGTCGACGCTGAAGATCTCGCTGGTGATCAGCGTGGCGATGTTCTTCGTGTGGATGCTCGCGGTCGGTCTGCTGTACATCGTGCTCGAGGGCATGGGTGTGTGGGAGCGGTTGAACAACACGTTCACCGACATGGTGTCGCAGGACAGCGGCTCGGTGGGCTTGATCGACGCGGGCACCGTGTTCGGCTACGCGGGCGTGATCGGCCTGATCAACGTCGTGCTGTTCACCGCGCTCGGCACGGTCGGCACGTTCATCTACAACCAGTGCTGCGACCTCGTCGGTGGCATCCAGGTCACCCTGGCCGACCCCGACTAGTCATCCAGCGTTCCGAACGGCCGGTACTCGCCACCGCAGGGTGGGGGGTACCGGCCGTTTGCGTTGGTGCTACCGGGATTGGAGGGCGGGTCACGCTGTCGGTACGGATGTCGCTCTCGTCGTGAAAGAGGCTCCGTAGCGCCTCTACCAGCCGTTTTGGTTCAGTAGATGAGTGTTGTGTAGTCTCTACACGTTGTTGTTACCGCGAACAACACGACTACGGGCCTATAGCTCAGGCGGTTAGAGCGCTTCGCTGATAACGAAGAGGTCGGAGGTTCAAGTCCTCCTAGGCCCACCATTCCAGTCTGCTATAACACCAGGTGAGAGGCTGTTTTCGCCTATTTGATGTCCCTTTAGTCCGCTTTTGGTGATGACACAGTCATCGCTAATTGATGACATGAGGGCGCTTGCCACTCCACGTACCGGCGCTGGCCTCGGCTTTTATTGTGTGCGCTATGAGGATTCGATCCTCCGACCCCCGGTTACGGCAGCGCATCCGCACTCGGATTAGCGGGGTACGGACCCTCAGCGCATCGGAATCGCTTCGATCCGGAGACCCAGTGCGCCGCCGCCTGTTGTGCCGTTACTCCACCGCTGACGGCGAGGTCGCCTTGATGGCCAGCCCCTTCTTCGCGGGCCCATTCGCCACTGCGCTGGTGTGGGTGGCTTAAACAAGGCTCGGCCGCGATCGCGGCGGGCCACCAACGCCGCTGCGGTGCTGGCCACCCGTAATCCCGCCGATGCCGCCCGCCTGGCCGGCCAAGACGACACCATGAACGAACTGCACCGCACCCTGCCGGCCGCCGTGCTCGAAGAAACCGGCGGTAATCCATCGCAACCGCGGTGGAGCTTGTCCTGGCGGGCCGCTACTACAAACGTTTGGGCCGACACACCGTGCACATCGCCCAGCGCACCCAAGTCTGACCACCGGCCGACATCCAGCCTCGGCATCACCCTCGTCGAGCGAGCAGGCCGACCGGTGAACCCACTCGTCCTAAGGGGCATGTGCAGGCGATCGCGATGAGCCCCTCGGGTTGGTTAGCATGAGTACCCAGTGGTAAGCCGCACGCCCCGGCGCGCGGCGCGTCTACCGAGTTCGGCGGCGCTGCAGCGCCCTCCATGCCGCGGCACCGGCTATTCCCGACGCTATCCAGGGGGCGGCGACGAGGAGCGGGTCCATCCACATGTGGGTGCGATCGACGCGGCTGCCGGTGATGCGGCTTCGCAGTCCGTGGTGGGTGAATTCGGCTTTGATACCGGTTTCGGTGATCAGGTTGTCCGGCTTTCCGGCCAGTAGTGACCGGACGCGGTTCTCTGCTACATCGACCCGGTCGCCGACGATCAACAGCAACCAGTGGGCGGTGCGGGCTTCGCTGTATTTTTTGTAGGCGAAGCGGCGGATCACTCCGGACAGACCTTGCAGCGGCGTCGACGTACCGAACACCGGCGTCAGGAACTTGTGCTCGATCGAGCGTTCGCGCGGCACGTTCTCCAGTTGCCGGTCCGGAAACTCCCAGTGAGCGCCGGTGGCACCGGGATCGTAGACGAGTTTGGGAACCGACGGCCGATCCTTCGGATCCAGATCGACACCCCATCCGGGGATCCGGGCTCGCAGCTCGTCGGCAGCGGGAACCGGCGGGTGTTGTTTGGTGTAAGGCATCCGAACTCCTGTCACGCGTTCTGAGGAAGGACGATCACCGGCTTGATGCACTCGTCGAGTTTGCCGGAGAAGATGTGATAGCCCTCGGCGATGTGCTCCAACGGAATACGATGGGTGACAATGTCACTCGGCTTCAGATAGCCGTTCTCGATATGCGACAGCAGGCGCGGCCATTGGCGTTTCACGGGGCACTGATTCATGTTGAGTGTCAGGCCCTTGTTCATCGCGTCGCCGAATTTCACCGCGCTGAACAAGGGTCCGTAGGCGCCGACGACCGACACCGTGCCCCCTTTCCGGACGGAGTCGATAGCCCAGTTGAGCGCGATCGGTGAGCCGCCTTGGAGTTTGAACTTGGCCGCGGTGACGTGCTGGATCAGGTTGCCGTCGGCCTCGGCGCCGACCGCATCGATGGCGACGTCGGCGCCGAGGTAGTCGGTGGCTCGTTTCATTTCGACGACGATGTCGGCGCAGTCGGCCATGTTGATCGTTTCGGCGTGGGCGAAGCTGCGGGCCTTCTCCAGCCGGTACTCCAGATGGTCGATCACGATGACTCGCGCCGCCCCCATCAGCCACGCCGACTTCGCGGCGAACAGACCAACCGGCCCCGCGCCGAACACGACGACCACATCACCCTCGGTGATGTCACCCAATTGCGCACCGAAATACCCGGTGGCCAGGGCATCGGTGCACATCAGCGCGTCTTCGTCATCGAGCCCGTCCGGGATCTTGGCGGGACCCACGTCGGCGAACGGCACTCGAACGTACTCGGCTTGGCCTCCGTCGTAGCCACCGCAGGTGTGTGAGTAGCCGTAGATGCCGCCCACAGCGGTGGCGTTCGGGTTCACGTTGTGACAGTTGGAATAAAGTCCGCGAGCGCAGAAGTAGCACGAGCCGCAGTAGATATTGAACGGCACCATGACCCGGTCACCCAGCCGCAGGTTCTCTACGGATCCGCCGACCTGCTCCACCACGCCGACGAACTCGTGCCCGAACGTCATTCCCACCCGGGTGTCGGGCATGAGCCCGTGATAGAGATGCAGATCCGAACCACAGATCGCCGCGCGCTGAACCCGGACGATGGCGTCATTCGGATGCTCGATCGAAGGGATGTCCTTTTCTTCGACGCGCACTTTGTACGGCCCGCGATAGACCATCGCTCGCATACCGTCTCCTCTCTCCGGGTCCTGTCGTCCTACCCCCACTCGAGCGGGCAAAACGAAACCACCCCGTCCACGACCGGCGCCTGAGCTCACCCGGATAGCGGACGTCGACCACACCACAAGGGGCGGTAGTGGTCGATTGCATACCCTGCGGCAGGTGGGGCAGTCCGAGGAGGACCGTCCGGTCCGGAACGGAGGCAGGAATGGATCTGTCCGTCACATTCATCGGGAACGCGACGACACTGATCGGCTTCGGTGAGCTGATGCTGATGACCGATCCGAACTTCCTGCACCGAGGCCAGCACGCGTACCTCGGATACGGCCTGGTCTCCAAGCGCCTGCGCGAACCGGCCCTGCGCATCGATGAATTGCCAGCCCTGGACGCCATCGTGCTCTCGCACATGCACGGCGATCACTGGGACCGCACCGCGCAACGCGACCTCGATCACGCCCTGCCGATCCTCACCACACCGCACGCCGCCACGCGTCTGCACCGGCGCGGTTTTTCCGCGGCCACACCACTGCGCACCTGGGAGGATAAGGAGATCGTCAAAGGCTCCGCGAAGGTACGCGTGACCTCGCTGCCTGGCCGGCACGCACCAGCGTTCACCTGGCGCTTCCTGCCGCCTGTCATGGGCACCATGCTGGAATTCGGGCCTGCCGACGGCCCGCCGCAGCGGCGGCTCTACGTCTCCGGCGACACATTGCTCGTGCAGGAACTGCATCAGATCCCGGCACGATTCGACACGATCGACGCAGGCATACTGCACCTCGGCGGCACCAGACTGCCGGCGGGCCCGCGACTTCCTTTCGGGCTGACTGTCACCATGGACGGCCGGCAAGGCACCGGGCTGGTCGACCTACTCGACCTGCCCCGCGCGATTCCGGTGCACTACGACGACTACACCGTCTTCGCCTCGCCGCTCAGCGAGTTCCACGCCCACATGCGGCGGCGCGGCTGGGGCGACCGCGTCGTCGAGCTTCCCCGCGGTCACACCGTGGTGCTGTAGCGCGAGCGGCTGTGACGGCGGCCGGTGAGGCTTTATCGCGCTTGGTCGGTCCGCCCACCCGATCACCGCGGATGCCGGGTTCACCCCACAGCGCGGCGGGTATCGCGACGTCATGAATATTCCTCGGATGCTGCGGACGGTCGAGGCGGCCGACCGGCTCGACCAACCCGCCGAGAGGCTCGCCACGTCGATACGCCGGGTTTTCGGACAAGGCCGTGTCGCCGACTGGGTACGCGGCTCCCAGCTGGGCCACCCTGTTCACCCGATCCTGGTCACCCTGCCGATCGGCGCTTGGTCCAGCGCCGCCGCGCTGCGCATCGCCGGACAGAACGACGCGGCGCGCAGACTCGTGTTGATCGGCCTGCTGGCCACCCCTGCGACAGTCGCCGCCGGACTGGCGGACTTCCGCGACCTCGACATCTACCAGCGGCGCGTCGGCCTCGTGCATGCTGCGGCGAATGGTGTTGCGGCCCTGTTGTTCTCCGCCGCCTATTTGACCAGGGGCGAGTTCACGGCCACTGTCTTCGGCGCGGCGGGCCTGGCGGCGATGGGTGCCGGTGGTGCGCTCGGCGGTCACCTGTCCTACGCGCTCGGTGCCGGGGTCCACCGATGGCAGGATGAGCCCGCACCGCTCGAAGTCTCCCCGGCCTCCGTTTCCTGACCAGACATCAGACGTGCCGAGTCAGGGCGATCAGCTCGACAGGATGCGCTTCCGTGCTCGCCCGATGCTGTATCCGATGTGATCGCATAAGGGGTCGCGCCGGTGCACGTGCTCGACACCGAAGCCGGAGCCGTCACTGGGCGTCAGACACGCGTCGATGCCGGATCCTCACGGGGTGAGCTTGCCGGGGCTGGTCCAGCGGGCGAGGAGGACGGTGGCGTCGTCCTGCAGGGTTCCGTGTTGATGGGTGAGGACGGCGTTGATCAGTCGGCGTGCGGTCTCGGGTGGTGGGTAACCGGCTGCGGCTTCGCGGTGCAGGAAGTCGGTGAG
Source organism: Nocardia sputorum (assembly GCF_027924405.1). Lineage (NCBI taxonomy): Bacteria > Bacillati > Actinomycetota > Actinomycetes > Mycobacteriales > Nocardiaceae > Nocardia > Nocardia sputorum. Next base: position 6,994,522 of record NZ_AP026978.1, read on the forward strand.
GCGTTCTTCGCCGAAGAACGCGCCTTCGGAGTCGCGGGCCTCGGTGATGCCGTCGGTGTAGAGGATGAGCCAGTCCTCTGGTTGCAGTACTTCTTCGGCGACGGTGAGCTCACCGTCGCCGAGGCCCAGCGGTAGTCGGTGTCCGCCGGTGAGGGGTTTGACGATTCTGCCGCCGCGCATGATCATCGGTTCGGGGTGGCCGGCGTTGATGTAGCGCAGTCGGCCGGTGGGCATGTGCAGTTCGGCAAGGACCGCGGTGGCGAACTTCCCGTGTCCGAATTGGTCGGCGATGGTCTGGTCGATGACGCGGGCTTGTTCGAACAATCCGTGGCCGGCGTGGCGCGCGCTGCGGTAGGCGGCCAGCGCCGTCGCCGCGATGAGGCCGCTGGCCGGGTCGTGGCCGACCGCGTCGAGAACGATGAGTTGCGCGGTGGTGTCGGACAGCGCGTAGTCGAAGGCGTCGCCGTTGAGGTCGTGACGTGGCTCCACGACGCCGCTGATCACGAAGTTGTCCACGCCGCCGGTCAACGGAGGCAGCATCGACCAGATCAACTCGGCGTTGGGCGTGCGGGGCGTGGTCAACCGGACTCGGTCCAGAGCGTCCCCGAACCCGGTCATCGCCGTGACCAAGTGACCGAGCAGCCGTGACATCCAGCGGCATTGCACCCGAAGTCCGGGGTCATACAGGTCCTCGGGGTCATCGACCTGGACGTCGAGGACGCCGAGGCGTTCGCTTCCATCGAGCAACGGCACCCACAATCGGGGCCGGTCGGCTACGTGCGAAGGTAGTGTCTGCACGAGGCGGAATGCGCGGCCCGGCAGAGTCGTATCGACATCCAGGGCCTCGTCCGGGGCTGCGTGCTCCCACACACGGGACGGCGAACGGATGGGATGCAGATAACTCTCCTCGTAGTCGACCAGGTACATGGCGATACGCACGCCGAGGGCGTCGCCGGCGGCTGCCGCGATGGCAGGTAGCCGCTCGGGCGCCGCATTGTGGGCGCCGTCGAGAAGGGCCACCAGTCCCGCCAAGGGAGCGCTGCTGGCTTCGGTGTCCCGGATGGTGCGGCTGTAGGTGGCGCGTTTGGTCCAGGCGAGTTGGTCGAGGCGTTCGTTGACGGCATGGGCGAGGATGTCGCGGTCGCGTGTGGGAAGTTCGCCGAGCCCGTGCACATAGGCGTCGATCTCGAGGCAGCCGGCGTCTCCGCCCATGGTGAAGTAGCTCATCCACAGTTCTTCGAGGTTCAGCTCGGCGCCCTTCAAGGCGAGGACCAGGCTGCGCTGCTGTTCGTGGGAGCGGTCACTGCCGTGTTCTGTGCCTTGTTGGGTGGCGGACTCGTCGTTCATAGCGACCACCATGTCTGGGAGACGGTGTCAGCTGTCGGCACAGCGGTTGCCGATCAGCGCCGATGACGGACGGTGGACATGGCCAGGCGTTCGGCGACGCGCCGCACGGTGCTGCCTTGCCGACGAGCGGTGTGCGCGAGGATCAGGAACGCCGCCCGCTCATCGACCCCGTCACGGGCCATGATGATGCCCTTGGCCAGCGTAGTCACCTCACGGCCACGCAGGCTGTCCGCGATCCGCCCGGTGACCCGCTCCGCGTCCTCCGCGGCTCGCATTCCGGCCAGCAGCATCGCCGCCTGGGACGAGAACATCGAGAGCAGATGCTCCTCCCGCTCGGTATAGGCGCCGGGTTGCGCGGCGTAAACCTTGATCGCGCCCAGCGCCCTCGTGCCCGCGACCAGAGGCGCACTCAACGACGAGAGCAACCCCAACTCCGTCGCTGGCCCCGACCACATGGGCCAACGCTCGTCGGACGCCAGATCGTCGACGCGCACCACCACTCGATCCGCCCACGCGGTCAGACAAGGTCCCGCGCCCAGCTGGTACTGGATATCGTCGGCCCGCTCGACCACCGCGTCGGTAGCCGCCGTGGTGGTGCGATGACCTTCGCTGTTCAACAAGGTGATCCCGGCACCCACGGTATGGGGAACCATCTCCACCGACAGAGAAGTAACCATCTCCAGTGCCGTGCTCACCGTCTCCGCAGACAAGAACAGACCCGACATACGCGCGAACGCTGCAACGATCCGATCCGCGGCGACATCCGGGTCCACAACGTCCTCGACGGACGAGGCATCAGCAGACGAGGGAACATCAGACGACATTCGTCGACACCTCCTACCCCTCCGCATCAGCCCCAGCGCGCCGCACCGCTTCGACATCACTGGATCACGCGATGATTCGACGTGCGGCAACCGTTGTCGCTGTTTCGAGTCAGCCTCACCATTGCGGCAACCTGAGTCCGATCCGAAGGCACTGCAACGTGTGCGACAACTAGTCGACCATCATCGACTGATGGTGACCAGGTCCGAATTGTCGCCAGCACAGCATCTATGACAACGCTTCGATCGCCACCGGCGCTCGTGTTTGTCAGCGCTCTTCGAAAATCCGGCCACCGGCGCTCTTTGAAAATCGGCCACCCATCCACGATCGGAAGGGTGATCTCAGTGCAGGAATGGGCGCAGATCAGGTATCTCCATGCGAGTGAGGGCCTGTCGATGCGGGCGATCGCGTCCCGGTTGGGCATCTCGCGGGACACGGTGTCGAGGGCGATTGCCTCGGAGTCGCCGCCGCGATACCAGCGGGTGTCGGGTCCCTCGGCGTTCGACGAGTTCGAGCCGCTGGTGCGGGAGCTGCTGGCGCAGTTCCCGGCGATGCCGGCGTCGGTGATCGCCGAGCGGGTGGGCTGGGCGGGGTCACCGTCGTGGTTCCGTAAGAAAGTCGCGGCCCTGCGGCCGCAGTACGCACCGAAGGATCCGGCGGACCGGCTGGAGTATCGGCCCGGGGATCAGGCGCAGTGCGATCTGTGGTTCCCACCGACACCGATCCCGTTGGGCGCCGGGCAGGTCGGGACACCCCCGGTGCTGGTGATGGTGGCTTCGTTCTCGAGGTTCATCACTGCGATGATGATTCCGACCCGGACCACCGCGGATCTGCTGGCCGGGATGTGGTCGCTGCTGTCGGGGCAGTTGGGGAAAGTCCCGCGCAGGCTGTTGTGGGACAACGAATCAGGGATCGGCAAGGGCGGACACCTGGCCGTTGGGGTGGTGGCGTTCACCGGGATGCTGGCCACCCGCATCGTCCAGTGCAAGCCGTTCGACCCGGAGTCCAAGGGCATCGTCGAACGCGTGAACGGCTATCTCGAGACCTCGTTCCTGCCCGGCCGGTCGTTCAGTTCACCAGGAGATTTCAACACCCAGCTCGCCGAGTGGCTGCCGATCGCCAACGCTCGACACGTCCGGCGCATCGCGGGTTCCCCAGCGGAGCTGGTCGGCATCGACCGGGCCGCGATGACGACACTGCCGCCGATCGCCCCGGCGGTCGGGTTCACCAGCCGCGCGAGGCTGCCGCGTGACTACTACCTGCGTGTCTTGGGCAACGACTACTCGATCGACCCGACGGTGATCGGACGGTTTATCGACATTCGTGCCGATCTGGATACCGTCACCGCCCGCTGCGACGGGCTGCTGGTGGCCACCCACCGCAGAGCCTGGTCGAAAGCGGTCACCATCACCGACCCCACCCATGTCCACACCGCTGCGCAATTGCGGGAAGCATTCGGACACAAACAATCTCGGACCGTCAGCGTCGATGACGGCGGGTTGGTGCGTAACCTCGCGGACTACGACACCTGTTTCGGCGTCGACTTCGGCGGCGAGGGTGTCGCGTGATGGCCGCACCCGCCGATACCGCCAAGCAGATCGAGTACTACGCCAACGCGTTGAAGGCCCCCCGCATCCGCGACAGCGCCGCCCGCCTGGCCGACCAAGCCCGCGACGCCGGCTGGACGCATGAGGAATACCTCGCCGCGGTCCTGTCCCGCGAAGTGGCATCCCGAGAGTCCTCCGGCGCCGAAATCCGGATCCGCGCAGCAGGATTCCCCGCCCGCAAAGCGATCGAGGAATTCAACTTCGACCACCAGCCCGCCCTCAAGCGCGACACCATCGCACATCTGGGCACCGGCCAGTTCATCACCAAAGCCCAGAACGTGGTGCTACTCGGGCCACCGGGAACCGGCAAAACCCACCTGTCGATCGGGCTGGGTATCGCCGCCGCCCACCACGGCCACCGCGTCCTGTTCGCCACCGCCGTCGAATGGGTCACCCGCCTACAAACCGCCCACCAGCACGGCCGCCTCGCCGCCGAACTGGCCAAACTCCGCCGCTACGGACTACTGATCGTCGACGAGGTCGGATACATCCCCTTCGAACAAGACGCAGCGAACCTGTTCTTCCAACTGGTCTCCAGCCGCTACGAACACGCCTCGCTGATCCTGACCTCGAACCTGCCGTTCTCCCGCTGGGGCGACGTGTTCTCCGACCACGTCGTTGCCGCGGCGATGATCGACCGAATCGTCCACCACGCCGACGTCCTGACCTTGAAAGGAAACAGCTACCGACTCCGCAACACCGAAATCGACACACTCCCGTCCATGCGGACAGACAACACGGCAGACTAAACAACCACCAAGTGGCCGATCTTCAACGAGCGCCACCGGCCTACATTTCGAAGAGCGTCGACAGTGTTCATGCCGATCGGTCTCCTATCCGGCATCTCGATCATAGTGCACCTATCGGAATTTGCCGTGTGTTCGCCGGGAGGCTGGGGTGCTGTCGCAGCACCGGCAGGGCGCGCGTTCTCTCAGTGATGTTTCCAGTCGATGAACCCGGGTAGCCGCCACCAATCGGAGTGCGACGACGACCATCGAGGAGTGGGATGTTCATTCACAACAAGGACCTGCAGTTCGAGGTACGGGTGGACCGGCCGGATCCGCGGTTCGCGACCCTGCTGCAAGAGCAGTTCGGCGGAGCCAACGGCGAGCTCAAGGCCGCGATGCAGTACTTCACTCAGGCGTTCGTGCTGCGCCGCAAGAATCCGAAGATGTACGACTTGTTCATGGACATCGCCACCGAGGAGCTCAGTCACCTCGAGATCGTCGGCTCCATGATCACGATGCTGCTGGACGGGCTCAACGACGATCTGAAGCAGGCCAACCAGCGGTGTGACTGGATGCCGCTGGTCGGCAACTCGGCCGGCCGCGAGCAAGTCATCCACCAAGTCGCGGTGAACCCGTTGTATTTCGCCCTGACCGGCGGCGGCCCGGACGTCAAGGATTCGGCGGGCGTGCCGTGGCAGGGCTCGTTCGTCAATGCCAACGGTGAGCCCTCGGTGGATCTGCGCAGTAATCTCGCGGCGGAGTCGCGAGCGAAGATCGTCTACGAATACCTCAAGCAGTTCACCGACGACCCGGGCGTGCAGGACACACTGTCGTTCTTGATGACTCGCGAGGTCGCGCATTTCCAGCAGTTCACCGCGGCGCTCAACGAGCTGCCGGTCAACTTCCCGCCCGGAACGCTGCCCGGTGACGATCGGTTCCAGAACGTCGCGTTCAACATGTCCAATGGTGCGGCCAGCGCCCGCGGCCCCTGGAACGAAGGGCAAGGGCCTTGGCCGGAGGGCATGCAGTGGCGTTATGTCGACAACCCGGTCACCGATTGGCTCGGCTCCGACGAGCGAGCCAACCACGGCGCCGAGGAGAATCCGCAGGGCGAACCCGCGGTGCAGGGCACCAAGCCGTTCACCCACGAACAGCACATGCCCGGCTGACCATCGCCGGTGTCTTCCAGGCAACTCACACCGGAGGTGTACCGATGGATGCCTTGACCTTGCTGCGCAACGATCACGAGAGCGTGCTGGGAATGATCGAACAGTTCGAACGCGGGCGCGGTGATGGTGCGGCCGAGACTCGGGCGCGTTCGGATCTCGCGACGAGCCTGGTGATCGCCGCATCGCAGCACGAAGCGGTGGAAGAGCAATTCTTCTGGCCGGCGGTGCGGCAGGCGCTTCCCGACGGTGACGAGCTGGCCGATCGGGCTCTACAGCAGGAAGACCGCGCCAAGCGTCTGCTACAGCAGATCGAGGCTTCCGAAGCCGGATCAAGCGAGTTCGAGCAGGCACTCAGCGAGTTCATCGTCGTGGTCCGCGAGCACATCGAGTTCGAGCAGGATCAGGTGTGGCCCCTGTTCCGGCAGGCGTCCGACCGGGACACGATGGAGGAACTCGGGCAGAAGATGGCCACGGCGAAGAAGGTGGCCCCGACCCGACCACATCCGGATACGCCGTCGACTCCAGGTGCGCAAAAGACCGGCGGCTTGGTAGCAGCACTGACCGACAAAGCGCGTGACCTGCTCACCGGCAGGAGGTCACATCAGCCACCGGACCCACCGCCCACCTGAGCGCACACGTCGCTACATCGCTCGAGTGGCACACGCGGCGGACGGGAACTATTCCGGCGGTGGCGGGCCGTATCAGCTGCTCGCCACCGCCTTACGTGAAGGCGGCTGCCGTCGTGGTCATCGTGTGCGCACCTTCGACCGATCGCACCTGGGTGGCGTACTGCGTGCGCGATTGGGCACCCGGGCGGTGAATGACCACCGACCGTAGGAGACGGAAATGCGATCACTACGACGTCTGCTGGTGTCTGCGGCTTTGGCTACCGGGTTGGGATTGTGCGGTGCTCCCGGGAGCGGATATGCGGCGCCGGTCGCGCTGGCCGGACAGGACAGCACATATCTGATGGTGTCGCATCAGTCGCATATGGCGGAAATCCTCTCCGCTGCGCGCGCTGCACCGATGGGGGTATGTCCCCAGGTGCGGGAGATCGGCGCGATGCTGGTGTCCGATCACACGCGGCTGGACGCGATGGGGGCGGCGATCGCCCTGCCGAACGGGGTGATGCTGCCGCTGACCCCGGATCCTGATCAAACCCAGCAGCTGCTGAGCACCGGAATGAAAATGGGCCGAGACTTCGACCTCGCCTGGCTGACCATGCAGGAGAACTTCCACATCCAGGCACTGCAGGCCGGCGCACTGCAACAAGCGGCCGGTAGCTCCGAACAGGTGACGACCCTGGCTCGCGACGCCGAGCCGATCATCGAACACCACCTGATGATGGTCCGCGACGCCCTCACCCGATGCTGACCGCCCGAGCAATCCGGACGCGAACAACCGGTGCAGCCTGAGCGCGCACCGACGGTGTTCCGACCGGCTGCTCGTCCATCCAGAAGGGAGCCGATCGCCATGGCGTATCGCATCGAACCACCGGCAGCGGTGGAGGTTACCGACCGCAGTCCCGCCCGGCTCTCGCCTGGCGTTGGCTTGGCGCGCGCCCACGGTGTGTTCAATGTCGTCGGCGGGTTGTGGCCCTTGTTGCATCGACGGAGTTTCGAGGCAGTCTTCGGGCCCAAGAACGATCATTGGCTGCAATACACCGTCGCGGGGCTGCTTGCCGGTAACGGCGTCGCGCAGATTCTGGCCACATTTTCCCCCGCAGGTGTCGTCCACGCGCGCCGCGTTGGAATCATTACCGCGGCATGGCTGCTGGCGATCGATCTGAAGTATGTACCGGAGGGCGACATACCGAAGACCTACCTGCTCGACGCCGCGATGGAAGTAGGCTGGCTAATGGCGTGGACCGTCCGAACCTGCGAGCTCGTATGCCGGGTTGAGCCTCCATTCCCGGCCTATCGGGCACTGTCGGATAACCCGTCATCATTCGGTTTCGGCTCTCACTGCTCGGGTGCTGCGGGGACGTTCGGACGAGGAAGAAGGTGCACGATGGCTGCGATGGCGCGTGAAATTCCACCTGTCGAGGCGACGCGGCCGTATCCAGCGCGAGTCGGGCCGAAAGGCTCGTTCCTGTGGAAAATGGTCACCACCACCGACCCCAAAGTGCTCGGGATCCTCTATTTGACCTCCGCGACGGGATTCTTCCTCATCGGCGGCCTGATGGCATTGCTGATGCGCGGTGAGCTCGCCAGGCCGGGTCTGCAGTTCCTTTCGCCGGAGCAGTACAACCAGTTGTTCACCATGCACGGCACCATCATGCTGCTGTTCTACGCGACGCCCGTGGTATTCGGTTTCGCCAACGCGATACTGCCGTTGCAGATCGGAGCGCCGGACGTCGCCTTTCCTCGGCTCAACGCCTTCAGTTACTGGCTGTATCTGTTCGGGGCCACCATCGCCACCGCCGGGTTCCTCACTCCGGGCGGGGCCGCCGATTTCGGTTGGACCGGCTACACCCCGCTCAGTCTGGCCGAGCACTCGCCCGGCCCCGGCCCCGACCTATGGATCATGGGCTTGGCCGTCTCCGGTCTCGGCACCATCCTGGGCGCGGTCAACATGACGACCACGGTGATCTGCTTGCGTGCGCCGGGGATGACGATGTTCCGGATGCCCATTTTCACCTGGAACATCCTGGTCACCAGCATCCTGGTGCTGCTGGCCTTCCCGATCCTCACCGCGGCGTTGATGGCGCTGGCCTATGACCGGCATCTGGGTGGCCACATCTACGACCCGGCTACCGGCGGCACGATCCTGTGGCAGCACCTGTTCTGGTTCTTCGGCCATCCCGAGGTGTACATCATCGCGTTGCCGTTCTTCGGCATCGTCACCGAGGTGATCCCGGTGTTCAGCCGCAAACCTATCTTCGGCTATACCGCCCTGGTCTACGCCACCCTGGCCATCGGCGCTTTGTCGGTGGCGGTGTGGGCGCACCACATGTACGCCACCGGCGCGGTCCTGTTGCCGTACTTCTCGCTGATGACCTTCTTGATCGCCGTACCAACCGGGGTGAAATTCTTCAACTGGATCGGCACCATGTGGCGGGGCCAGTTGACCTTCGAGACACCGATGCTGTTCTCGGTCGGGTTCATCGTGACATTCCTGCTCGGCGGCCTGTCCGGCGTCATCCTGGCCAGCCCGCCACTGGACTTCCACGTACACGACACCTATTTCGTCGTCGCCCACTTCCACTACGTGCTGTTCGGCACCATCGTGTTCGCCACCTTCGCGGGCATCTACTTCTGGTTCCCCAAACTCACCGGCCGCTTCCTCGACGAGAGGCTCGGCAAGATCCACTTCTGGACCACCCTGATCGGATTCCACCTCACGTTCCTGATCCAGCACTGGCTCGGCAACATGGGAATGCCCCGCCGCTACGCCGACTATCTGCCGACCGACAATTTCACGCTGCTGAACACGATCTCGACGATCGGGTCCTTCCTGCTCGGCGTCTCCATGCTCACCTTCGTATGGAACGTGTTCAAAAGCTGGCGATACGGCGAGGTCGTGACCGTCGACGACCCATGGGGCCAAGGCAACTCCCTGGAATGGGCGACCACCTCACCACCACCGCGGCACAACTTCTACGAACTGCCCCGCATCCGCTCGGAGCGGCCCGCGTTCGAACTGCACTACCCGCACATGTCCGAACGCATGCGCACCGAAGCCCACGCAGGCCGCACCACCCACGTCGCCCACGCTCTGGTCGCAGCAGATGACCAAGCCGCCGCTGACCCGGAACCAACCTCCGGCGAATGATCGATCTCCGGTGGGCTGCTCCATGCGGCCGAGTCGCTATTGTCGGTCGGCGAGTGCGCGTGTCCTTTGGCAGTCCCTGCGTCGCCTCCCGCGCCCACGAGCGCACGGCCATCACCCGCATAGGGCAAACGGGCGCGACGCAGTCGTGTGCACGGTTCCGGCCCCACAAGGTCTCCTAAGAGCAGCGCTGCCCAGGGCGTGTAACCGAATGGGTCATGAAGCGTAGGTGGGAGCGTGCATCCGTGCGGAGCCGCAGAGACGGACTCGAAAGTCCGCTGGCTCATTGCGCTAGCAGGTGATCCGGCCAAGGACCCCTATCGCGTGACAGGGGCCCTTGGCTGCTTATTGCCTCAGGGCTGGCGGGGGCGGGTTGCGGTGGTGGGGCTTGTGCGGTTATCTCTGCGGCGAGCGAGTCCAGCGAGGCCGGCGAGGCCGAGGAGGCCGAGGAGGCCCCACAGGCCGGTCTTGTCACTGTGGTCGTCGTCGACGCGGGTTTCTTGGGCTGTCTGTGTGGTCGCAGCAGCAGGGGTCGCTTCGACTGTTCCGACTCCGCCGAATGTGAGGATCAGGGCTGTCAAGGGGATCGCGATGGTCTTGCGCATAGTGCATCACTCCCTTTCGCTCGATGACCCCACGGCGGTACCCGGCGGGAAAGATCGGAAACACGACACGATCGTTTGCGGGGCAGGCATGGAAAACAAGCGGACAAGTTGGCGGGTGGAACTCCTTATGCCCGAGCACGTCATCAAGCGCGAGCTGACCGCGACAGCGCTCGAGCCCGCTCGACTGATCGATCCAAAAGCGGTCTGGCACCTGATCGCGCGGCAGCTGGGGGTAGTGCCATCCGTGAGTGGGGACCATGTCATCGGAGACCAGGGGCATATATCGAGTGTCTCCACGGGGCGGACATCGGTGATGACGCCGTCATCGCCGGGGGTCTATCCCGCGCTGATTTTGGTGATGACCGCGTCATCACCAAAGCTGGTATGGTCTGTCGTGAAATGTAGTGACGCGTCGTGAAACGGCAGTTGAGCGGCAGTGTTGCGCAAGGGGCAGCTCGCTGACCTGGTAAAACGACGGGTGTGCGGACGAGTCCTCCTAGGCCCACTCTCTTCACCTCATTCGGTCGCCGACCATTCGAATCCCTGGCACTGCTGATCCAGCGGTCGCGGTTGTTCTCGGCGGAAAGCGGAACTCTCGGTCGTTGCGGGACGTTCGCTGTGCGAACATTGACCTCGTGGAGCTGCCGCGGCACCTACCGGGCAATGCCCACCCAACTCCGAGCACGAGGTCCGGGGCGAAGCCCGCCGGGCGGGTTCGCATGCCACAGAACCCGCGAAACGACAAAGGCTCATGCTCCCTATGAGCATGAGCCTCCGAGGAGTGGAGCCTAGGGGAATCGAACCCCTAACCCCTGCCTTGCAAAGGCAGTGCTCTGCCAATTGAGCTAAGGCCCCGTCGTGCGCGTACAGACGCCTGGAAAACGGTACCTTCTCGCCGTTGACACGGTCAAAACGGCAGGTTGTCGTCGAGAAATCCGAGCGCCGTCGGCAGCGCGAGCGGGTGACGCCCTCGGACCGGCGCGATCAGGCGGCGTCGCCGCGCTCGAGCACGTCGTCGAGGGACGGCAGGGGGCGCGAGCAGATGTCGCGCGCCTCGTCGGCGGGAAGTCCGAACATCCGCAGCAGATCCTCGGTGATCTGATCGGTGGCGGCCGCGTCGTCGCGGTCGGGGTGATCGTGCAGCAGCTGGCCCAGGCACAGGGCGGCGCCGGCCACGATGGTCATGGAGAGTTCCGCATCGCTCGTCCGGAACCGGCCCGCGCGAGCGGCGGCCTCGATATCGCGACGAGCGCGCGGGGCGAGTCCTTTCTCGGATCCGGTCAAGATCAGCCCGTTGTTCAGCAGCACCTTGCTGGAGGTGGGGATTCTCCGGTGCAGACGGCCGGTCAATCGGAAACTCTGCGCGAAGACTTCGGCGGGGTCCTCGATGCCTTCGGACAAGGTGTCGAGCACGGCGCCGTGCATCTCGAGCGCTTCTTCCACTGCCGCCCGGAGTAGGTCCTCCCGGCTCTGGAAGTGGTTGTAGAACGACCCCATGCCCACGTCGGCGGCCTGGGTGATCTCCAGGATCGGTGCGTTCGATCTGCCGGTCGCGATGAACGCCTGGGCCGCGGTTATCAGGGCGGCGCGGGTACGGGCCTTGCGGCGCTCCAAGCGGTTGGGCTCCGCCGTCCCGGTTCGATCGGTCATGCCCGCTCCTCTCTGTCGGGTGCATCGACCATCGTAGCCGCCAGCGCTCAGTTATGACGAATTCATCAGGAGAAGTCTTGACTGAATATTGCGTCGTATGTGACGATATCGTCAGCAAATGGAGGGAGTGGCCGATGTCCGACCAGCACGACCCGCACACCGGACTGCACAGCGAGTACGGCGCGCAGGCGGGCGAGCATCCGGGACGGGCGCGCGATCCGATCGTGAAGGTGCACGATCTGGCGTGGCTGGAGTTCGAGAAGCCGGACCTCGAGCGCGCCGAGGTCTTCGCGCACGCTTTCGGCTTCGCCACCGCGTTGCGCACGGCCGACGAGCTGCACTTGCGGGGCACCGACCCGCAGTCGCCCTGCGTGCTGATCCGTCGAGGCATGCGTTCGCGATTCGCCGGACCGGCCTTCCGCGCGGCGGACACTGCGGACTTGCTCCGGCTGGCCGACGCCGCAGGAAGCACGGTGGCTGCCCTGCCCGACACTTTGGGCGGATCCACCGTCGATCTGACCGACCCCAGTGGATTACGGGTGCGGGTGGTAGCCGACACCGACCAACTCCCGGCTCTGCCGGCGCAGCCGCCGCACACGCTCAACTTCGGGCACGAAGTCGCGCGCGTGAACCGGACGCAGCGGCCGCCTCGCTCGCCTGCGCTGGTTCAGCGGCTGGGGCATGTGGTGGTGCAGACCACCAAGTACCGTCGCACGCTCGATTGGTATCTCCGGAACTTGGGGCTGATCGTCAGCGACTTCCTCTACTACCCGGGGCAACGCGAACGCGGTCCGGTGATGAGCTTCATCCGCTGTGATCGCGGCCGGACACCCGCCGACCATCACACACTGGCGCTGGTGCTCGGCCCGGCCAACCGCTACGTGCACTCTGCCTACCAAGTCGCCGACCTGGATGCCCTGGCCGCGGGCGGAGAGTACCTGCGCGATCACGGTTATCACCGGTCGTGGGGGATCGGCAGGCATGTCCAGGGCAGCCAGATCTTCGACTACTGGCGCGACCCGGACGGATTCCTCGTCGAACACTTCAGCGACGGCGACATGTTCGACTGCACGCTCGAACCCGGCTGGGCGCCGTTCACCGCCTCCGGGCTGGCGCAGTGGGGGCCGCCTGCCAGCAAAGACTTCCTCGGCCTCAAACCGGGCCGGGAATCCCTCCGCGAGCTGCGCGCGATGGCCGACGCGCTGCGCGAGGACAACGAATTCGATCTCCGTCGCCTGCGCGGCCTGTTGAAAGTAGCTGCTTCATGAGTGTTTCCGTGCTCCGTACCGCCGACGCTTGGTGGGTGATCACACCCGCGGGCGCGGCCAGAGTCGATACCGCCGCGACCACCACCGGGCAATTGCTGGGGGATCGGCAGGCCATCCGCGCGGCGTCGGCGAGCAGTGCAGTCGTGCCGGTCGAGAGCCTGTCGCCGGTCTCCCCGGTGACCGCGCCGTGCCGGGTGGTCGCCCAGATGACGAACTTCGCCTCGCACGTGAAGGATTCCGGCGGTGATCCGGCGACGGTGCCGCTGACGTTCTTCCGCAAGGCATCGGGGTCGATCAGCGGCCCGCACGACGACGTCGTCCGGCCCCCGCACGTGCGGTTGCTGGATTACGAGGTGGAGATCGGCCTGGTGTTCGGTCGCGATATGCCGGTCGGATCGGAGATCACGAGCGACAACCTCGCCGACTACATCGCCGGTCTGGTCGCCACCAACGACATCTCCGCCCGCGACATCCAATTGCCGAAAACTCAGTTCTACGAAGCGAAGTCCTATCCGACCTTCACCCCGGTCGGGCCCGTGCTGGTGCTGCTGGAGGACGACGAGCTGAAACGGTTCACCGACCTGCGGCTGCGGTTGTGGGTCAACGGCGAACCGCGCCAGGACATGACCGTCGCGGACATGATCTACCAGCCGGCGGAGACCCTGCGTGCATTGACCGGTTTCCAGCGCATGGACGCCGGTGACCTGCTGCTCACCGGAACTCCGGTCGGCACCGCGATCAGCGCCCCGCCCAAGCCGGTCGAGATCATCGGCTCGCTGCTCCCGCCCGCGGTGAAGTGGAAACTGTTCTTCAAAGGCCAGGCCAAGAACCCGAAGTACCTGCGCGACGGTGACGTCGTCGAGGCGGCGGTCGCCACCGACGACGGCGCCATCGACCTGGGCCGCCAGCGCACCACGGTGAGGTACCGGTGACCGAGGACCTGCTCTGGCCGCGCTACGCGGACCCGGCCGATCTACTCGACATCGAATCCGTGCCACTGGCCGAGCGTGGCCTGCCGGAATCGACCTACGCCCTGCTGACGCGGGCGGCGCGATCGTGGCCGGAACGCACCGCGGTGACCGTGCTGCCGGAAGCGGCGCGTTGGCGGGAACCGTTGCGGCGCAACAGCAGTGAGCTGCTCGCGGACGTACACCGCTACGCGAACCTGCTGTACGACATCGGCGTGCGCCGGGACGACGCGGTGGCGTTGCTCGCCCCCAACTGCGCCGAGCTCATCCCGGTGACCATGGCCGCCCAGCTCGCCGGGGTCGCCGCCCCGATCAACGGCGGGTTGTCCGAGCGGCACATCGCCGAACTGCTGCGGCGCACCGGAGCACGCGTGCTCGTCACGGCCGGACCCGAGTTGTCAGCGGCCATCTGGGAATCCACCCGGGCATTGGCCGCCGACGGCATGGTGGACGCGGTGCTCGTGCTGCGGCCGACCGCCGCGGCGGGCGAGCCGGCGCCGCTGCCGCCCATCGACGGCGTGCGCGTCGATTACCTCGACCAGGCGGCCGCAGCGCACGACGCGGGCGCCTTCGCGGGCGTGCCGCCGAACGCGGAGGACCTCGCCGCGTTGTTCCACACCGGTGGCACCACCGGCGTGCCGAAACTGGCGGCGCACACCCATGCCAACGAGGTCGCGAACGCGTGGATGATCGCCGCGAACTCGCTGCTCACCGACGACGCCGTGGTCTTCGCGGCCTTGCCGTTGTTCCATGTCAACGCGCTGGTCGTGACGCTGCTCGCGCCCTTGTTCAAGGGACAGCCGGTGGTGTGGGCCGGACCGCTCGGTTACCGGGACCTCGCGATCTACGGCGAGTTCTGGAAGATAGTCGAGCACTATCGGATCGCCGCGATGAGCGCCGTACCGACCGTGTACGCGGTACTCGCGCAGTGCCCGGTCGACGCCGACATCAGCAGTCTGCGCTACGCGATGGTCGGCGCGTCGCCGTTGCCTCCCGTGGTGCGGGAGAATTTCGAGAAGCACACCGGCATCACCTTGGTCGAGGGCTACGGACTCACCGAGGCGACTTGCGCCAGCGCACGCAGCTTCCCGGAGCGGCCGCGACCGGGCGCGGTCGGGCAGCGCATGCCCTATCAGCGGGTGCGGGTGGTGCGCATCGGCGCCGACGGTACGTGGACGGAACTGCCCGCCGGGGAGACCGGCGTGCTGAGCATCGGCGGTCCCACGGTCTTCGCCGGGTACGTGACCACCCGCGATGCGCACGGGTTCGCGCTCGACGGCATGGGCAAACTGGCCGACGGCTGGCTCGACACCGGCGACCTCGCCCACCTCGACGCCGACGGTTTCATCCATCTGCACGGTCGCGCCAAGGATTTGATCATTCGCGGCGGGCACAACATCGACCCCGCGCTCATCGAGGACGCGCTGCTGGCACACCCGCAGGTGACGGCGGCGGGCGCGGTCGGCCGCCCCGACGTCCATGCGGGCGAGGTGCCGGTCGCCTACGTCACCCTCGCGCCCGGCGCCGACGTCGGCACGGCCGCACTGCTCGAATGGGCGGGCAGCCGGGTTCCCGAGCGAGCCGCCGTCCCGAAGACGGTCACCGTGCTCGACGCGCTGCCGGTCACCGACGTGGGCAAGCCGTACAAACTCGGGCTGCGCGCCGACGCCACACGTCGCGAACTGCTCGACGCGCTCGCCGGGACCGAGGGAGTGCGCGATATCGCCGCCGCTGTCCAGGACGGTGCGATCGTGGCCACCGTCGAACTCGACCACACCGGTGACGAGAGCGTGGTCGCGGCGATCCTGGGCCGGTACGCGATCGAATGGAAGATCGAGGCGCGCCGATGAATGCCCCGGTGGTGATCGTCGGCGCGGGTCCGACCGGTCTCACCGCGGCGTTGCTGCTGGCCCGCTACGGTGTCCAGTCGCTGGTCCTGGAGCGATGGGAAGGCGTCTACCCGCAACCGCGCGCGGTGCACATGGACGGTGAGATCCGCCGGATCGTGGCGAGGCTGGGCATCGGCGACGAATTCGACGCCATCTCCCGCCCCGCGCTCGGCCTGCGCTTGCTCGACCGGGATCTGCGGACACTCGCCGAATTCCAGCGCGACCCGGCGGGCGGCCGCAACGGGCACCCGGACGCGAATATGTTCGACCAGCCGGAGTTGGAAGGGATCCTGCGTGCCGCGGTGCGACGCCAGGCGCGAGTGACGCTGCGCGGGGACGCCGAAGTCACCGCGGTGGTCCAGGAAGCCGGTGGCGCCAGGGTCGACTTCACCGATCGGACCTCCGGCGCCACCGAGTCGGTCCGTGCGCCGTACGTGCTCGGCTGCGACGGCGCGAACAGCGTGGTTCGCACCGCCATCGGCGCCAGGATGCGTGAGCTGAACTTCGAGCAGCGTTGGCTGGTCGTCGACGTGGATACGACGGCGGAACTAGGGGAGTGGGAGGGCGTGCATCAGGTTTGCGACCCCGTCCGCGCCGCGACCTACATGCGCATCGGGAAATCACGGCACCGATGGGAATTCCGGCTCGATCCCGGTGAGGCAGCAGCCGACTACGACGACATCAGCCGGGTGTATCGACTGATCAGCCCGTGGACCGGCGACGTCGCGGTCGAGGACATCCGGTTGCTGCGGGTGGCCGAATACACTTTCCGCGCCCAGCTCGCCGACCGCTGGCGGGCGGGCCGGGTCTTCCTGCTGGGCGACGCGGCGCATCTCACGCCGCCGTTCATCGGTCAGGGTATGGGCGCCGGCCTGCGCGATGCGGCCAACCTCACCTGGAAGCTGGCCGGCGTGCTCGCCGGAGACCTGCCCGAGCGGGTCCTGGACTCCTACGAGGTCGAGCGAAAGCCACACGCGCGGACCATGATTCGGCTGGCGAAGCTCACCGGGATGGCGATGACCGAGGGCGGTGAGCTTGGCGATCTGTTGCGCGGCCGGCTCGCTCCCCACCTGGGTCGGCTGCCCGGCTTCCACGCGCTGGTCACCAGTGGCGAGACACCGCCCTTGCGTCGGTCCGAGCTGGTCATGCGGTCGCGCCTCGGTGGCGGTCGCGCGGGTCGTCTGGTTCCCAACGTCCTCCTGGACGAGGGCCGTCGTTACGACGACGTCGTCGCGGGCCGGTACGCCATCGTCACCACGATCGAGCCCGCCGCCGCGGAGCACACCCGGATCCGCGAGCGCGGGGCAGTGCTCGTGACGGCAGCTCCCGGGAGCGAACTGCGGCGCTGGCTGGTCCGGCGCGGCGCCCGCGCCGCCCTGGTCCGGCCCGATGGCGTCGTCCAGTGCACCGCGCGGGACCTGCCGCGGCTGTGCGCGGCGATGCCCCGGTTCCTGGCCGGTCAGGAGGCAGGTCATGCCGGTTCACCGGACTCGGGTAGTCCTGGGCGGCGTCCCGGCGGCGCAGTAGGGTGGAAGCCATGAAACTCCTCTGCACCGCCGGTGTCGTCGTCCTGGTTCTCTTCGGCATCTCCAAGCTGCGCCGGCGCAGCGAGTCGGACATGTGGCACGAGGTCACCAGCCGCTGATCTCCGGGGGCCTTAGCTCAATTGGCAGAGCACTGCCTTTGCAAGGCAGGGGTTAGGGGTTCGATTCCCCTAGGCTCCACAAAATAAGCACCTCGTACACCGTCGTGCTGTGTCCAATTGGACACAGCGGCGGTAGCGGCACAGCCGGAACCAGGCGTCGCAATCAGACGGTATTCGCGCGTACTGTGCCAGACTGGCCACGCACAGTAATGCACTCCTCATCCTCGGAGGACCGTCTATGACGAATTCTGTTGCGCCACTCGAATTGCCCGAACCTCTGGTCATCACGCTGGGGAATCTCAAGGGCGGTGTCGGCAAGACGACATCGGCGTTCTTCTTGGCGAGCTACTTCGCTTCGGTTCACGAACTGCGGGTGCTGGTGATCGACGCCGACCCGCTCAGCCAGACCGGATACTCCTGGTACCGGCGGCTGGTCAAGGGGGGCATCGACGTGCCGTTCGAGCTGGTCGCTTTCCCGTCGCGGCATGTCGGTGACTGCATCACCGACAATTCCGCCGATTTCGACGTCATCATCGTGGACGCCGGGGGCGAGTCGGCCGACATCTTCAAGGCCGCTGTTCCCGAGAGCGACGAGCTCCTGCTGTTGACCAGTGTGAGTCCGTCGGAAGTCAAGCGCGTGCCGAGTACCTTCAAAGCCGCCGAGGAGGCGGCGGCCGACACCGACCGGGAAATCCGGGTGCGGGTGCTGATGACCAAAGTGCCGGTGATCATGAAGAAAGGCGTGAACATCTCGACCGAATACCGTGCGCAGCGCGGCCATTTGGAAAGCGCGGGCTACGACGTATTCGATTCCTATCTGAGTGCCTGGAAATGGTACCGAGAGGCGGCCGACGGGGAGGTCGGGGAGGGCGCCGAGAACCCGATCGAGGATTTGGGGGAGTACCGCCGGGTAGGCGACGAACTGGTGAACTCGTACCGGGCCCTGATGGAGGTGCCCGCCTGATGCCTCCGCAACGCAGGAAGGGTTCCATCGGTGGCGGCAATCCGCTATCCGACGGCGCCGAACACACACCGCCGGTGTCACCGCTGCGCGATGCCGAGTGGCGGCGGCCGAAGCCGGCCGTGAGCCCGAATGTCTTGACCATGCCGGTGCCGGATGCCGGCGACGGCCCGCTGAGCGATCGGGAGCGGGCGCAGTTGACCGCGTGCGAGTCATCGATCGACACGCTGCGCATCGCGTTCTGGGCGGCCGGGCGCGCCCTGCAGATCGTCCGGGACGGCCGGCTCTACCGCGACAGCCATGAGACCTTCGACGAGTACGTGGAGCAGCGGTGGGACATGCAACGGTCCTACGCGCACAAGCTCATTCGGGCGTGGCCGCTCGCCGCGCGGCTGCACCCGATGGCCCCCGCGATCAACGAGGGCCAGGTGCGTGAACTGCTGCCGGTGGTGGCCGAATACGGCGAAGACGCCGCGATCACGGTGTACACCACCGTGGCGGCGGGCGCGGGAGTGAAGGTGACCGCGGGGAAACTCCGGCAAGCGGTGGCGCTGCTGCCCGAACGCTATGACGAGGAAGTGGTGGTCGAGCGTCTGCAGGCGTGGCTGCGCGGAGAACTGCCGGACGACCCGAACGATCGCGCCGCCGACATCTTCACCGCCATGGAGTCCCGGCTCGCCGCGCTGACGAAACGCGTGGTCAAGGGTTCGAACGACGACCCGCGCGCGGCCCGCGAATTCGCGGCGAAGCTCCGGACGATCGCGAAACAGATCGAAGAACAGATCACCGCGTGAAGCAAGGCCCCGGCATTGCGCCCCGCAGCGGAAACTTTTCCCTGCGGGGTGCTTTGTGTCCTGGCAGATTGCATTTCGTGGCGCGAAATACACATTGCCGCCCCCAGCACAGAACGAGTTATTGTTTTGTTACGTAAATAAACGCGTGTTGTGCTTTACCTCGTGCACGCTATGCCGAAAGGTGAACGCTCGGATCGGATCCGCTGGACTGACGAAGCACCGTGATGGTTTTCGAATCAATTCGAGGTCTCAGGTGAGGTCCCTCGCGCCATGAACTACGGCGGATGGCCCACCGAAGGCCGGCGATATGAGCATCGGAGGACCGCATCATGGCATCATCGACCGACGTCCGATATATCCGCTACCTGCGACGTGCGCTGCTGTGGGCGTTCGCCGCCGGAGCGGCCGCCCTCCTGGGCATGTGGTGCAACGCCGGGGAGGCATCGGCCCAGCCGGTGACCATCCCGGGCGTGGGAACGTTCGAGATCTCCGACGATATTCCGCTTCCCGACTCGCCGGAGAAGCTTTTCCGGAACAACGCCATACTTCCCGTCACCGAGACACCCGTCGCCGGTGAATTCGCGGAAATCGAGGACATCGCGGGAGCCTCGGTGCCGCAAATCGAAATCGCGCCGGCCACGCTCGGCCCGGCGATCGAGTTCCCGATTTCGGTGGCCGTCCCCGTGATCGAGCTGCCGGTGCCGACGATCGTTCCGGCCATCGACATCCCGCTGCTCGGCCTGCTTCCCGAGATCGAGCTCCCCTTCCTCGGCGACATCCCGCAGATCATGCCGCGGGCGCCCACCCCGCCCGCGGCGGTGATACCGCAGAAGACCGCAGGCGAAATGGCGGTCGACGCGGCCCGGACCAAGATCGGATCCGATTACAGCTACGGCGCGGTCGGCCCCGACACCTTCGATTGCTCCGGACTGGTGCAGTGGTCCTACGAGCAGGCCGGCATCGAACTGCCGCGCACCAGCTACGACCAGCTCGCCGCCGGAACGCCGATACCGCTCGACGATCTGCGCCCAGGCGACATGGTGTCGTTCTACGGCGGAAGTCACTCCGCCCTCTACGCGGGCGATGGCAAAGTCATCCATGCCTCGACATACGGCACGGGAGTCACCACGTCCCCGCTCTCTTCGATGCCGGTGACCGGCGCCCGCCGCTTCTGACTCCCGCCGCGAAATCCGCGCCGACCGTTTCCGGTCAGAGCGCGACCGCCGCCGCTTCCAACCTCGCCAGCGTCTCGGTATCCGGCCAGTGGCGAATCTCGTAGCGGCGAGGTGCGAGATCAGCGACCGGGTCGATGCCGGTCAGCGCGACGACAGCCTCGAACGGAACCTCGAACAGACGCTCCAGCTCACCTCGGTCGTCACGGCAGAAGGCGACGTAGTCGGCCTCCGGCAAGAGATAGTCGACACCCTCGCCCCAGACGGTGATCGTGTAGGGACCGTTGTCGCCATGGCCGTACATGACCGAACCGACGTAGGCGGGCTCGATGGCGTAGGGCGTGAACTCCATATCGCTCTCGACGATCTCGTTGAGAATCTGCGCCTGCGCCTCGTATTCGGTGACCGCCAGACCACATCGGGCGCGCTGCACGGCGGGCAGGTGGCGGTGCGCGGGCGAACGATCGAGCGGTATCACCGCTCCGCTGTCGTCCACGAGGTAACCCTGCGGCGAGATCGGGCGAGGCGCGTCACGGTACTGCTCTTCCACGGCCTCGAAAATGGGGTCGAGATCGGTGACGCCGGAGGCGACGATCAGTGTGTCGACGTCGGGCATGAACGCGACGGATGATGTCCCGGAACCGGCGAGCCGGCCGGGGAGCAGCGGCCAGGAGGAGCAGTAGCCGTTGCCGTCGTCGACGAAATGCAGGATTCCGTCTTCTTCGATACCGGTGAAACCCATGATCTCGCCGAGATTCTCGCGCGCGACGGCGAAGACGTCGTCCGCGCTCACGCCCCACTCCCGCAACGACGCGTAGGTGACGATCGATCGGGTATGGGGCATGTCGATGGCGACCATCTCGTCCACGAACGGAAAGGCGGGGCGCGCGACCGGTCGCGACTCGGGTTCGATGCCTACGCCGAAGCTGTTGGGACGCAACACAGGTCGCAGCATCGACCGAACCGACGGCCAATCCGGGGCCGGAGCACGTAGCTCGCGCAGGGCATCGCAGTGTTGTGCCACGCGGTCCTCGCGTTCCGCCGGATCGAGGTTACGGGTTTCGTGAAAGATGTTGTGCAGGTCGATAATCAGATCCCCCGTGCGTATCGCGAACTCGTCGGGCTGGTATTCGACGTCGGTCTCGCCCAGCGTGGACAGCTGTCGCATCACGAGCGCGGCGAACGCGGTGGCTTCG
Organism: Nocardia sputorum; assembly: GCF_027924405.1. Lineage (NCBI taxonomy): Bacteria > Bacillati > Actinomycetota > Actinomycetes > Mycobacteriales > Nocardiaceae > Nocardia > Nocardia sputorum. The sequence continues at coordinate 7,016,114 of NZ_AP026978.1, forward strand.
TCTTCGATGTTCTGCACGCGGCCACCGTAGTCGTGATCCCCGACCGACGTCCGGCGGCGGCTTACTCGCTCAGGGGACCGTGCCGGTCCAGGTGTAGGTAGGTGAATCCGGTGACGAGCAGGCACACCACGGTCGCGGTGATCAGCATCGCCCAGCCCGCGACCAGCAGACTCAGCAGTCCGCCGAGCAGCGCGCCGAGCCCGAAACCGGCGTAGAGCAGGAAATATCCGAGCCAGTCCGCGTAATCGCCGCCGCTGAGATGGCGCTCGATGCCCTGACCCATCTTGACCAGCGTCCCGGTGACGTAGCTGAGCGGCACCGACACCTCGCCGTTCTGCACGAACGACGTGTTCAACGCGCCGACGCCGAAGGCGACGAACATGATCGGCAGCAGGCCGATCGGCTCGTCGGAGGCTTGGTACTCGAGGACGTCGACGGCCGAGGCCACGGCCAGGCAGACGGTGGTGAGCAGGGTGGGTCCGTGCGGATGTCCGGACCAGTAGCGCCTGCGGCACCACGAGGCCACGACCACCCCCGACAGGAACGACGCGAGCAATCCGGCGGCGGCCAAACCCATGTCCGGCTCGTCGTGGAAGTAACCGAGGACGGCTCGTTCGGTATTGCCCGTCATGAATGTGACGAAATAGCCGGCCGTATGCATGAACGCCGCCGCGCCGATAAGCCCGGCGAGCGCGGCCAGCACCCAGGACAATCTGGCCTCGCTGTCGAAAAGCGCCTTCTTGCGACTTTCTTCCAGCTCCGGCACTGACCGAACTCCTTCCGGTACGAGGCGACACCCCAGTGAAGCAGGCTTCTCAGTGGATTTCGCCCACGCAGCACCGACGATTGCCATTAGATCGCCAGCGCTGCAAGGAGCGCCTGGTTCCTGCGCTTGGATCGGTGGCGCTTCCAGGGGACCCGAGGCATGGATTCGCGTCGTCGGAACCGGCAGGCCCCCGCAGGGCGTAGCGAGCCGTCCGCGAGTCGCCGCTCGGTTACCGTGCTGAGGTGGATACTCTGCTCGACTTCCTGCTGACCGAACCGGTGGCGGCCGCGCCGCTGGACGATGTCGCCGCGGCGTGGACGCGACACCGGGTGGCGGCGAACCGATTCGACCAACCGGTCGAGATCGCGATCGCAGGCGGCTTCGGCGCCGACCGGCTGGGGTTCGCCTTCCTGTCCGGTTATCAGGAGGCGCTGCGGACGCTGATTCCGGATCTGCCGGACGACGAGTTGGTCGCGATGTGCGCCACCGAGGAGGGCGGCGGTCACCCCTCCGCGATCCGCACCGGGCTCACCGAACGAGAGGGGGTCTGGCGGGTCGACGGTGTCAAGTCGTTCGCGACCATGGGCTCCTTCGCGCGGCAACTGGTCGTGATCGCCAGCGCAGGCACGGCCGCGGACGGACGGAATCGACTGCGCGCCTGCCTGGTCGAGGCCGGCGATGCCGGGGTCCGCCTGACCGATCATCCCCCGCTCGTGTTCGCGCCCGAGGTTCCACACGCCTCGGTTGTGCTGACCGATGTGCCCGCGCTGGTGCTCCCGGGTGACGGATATCTGGACTACCTGAAGCCGTTCCGGACGATCGAGGACATTCACGTGCTGGCCGCCACGCTCGGCTGGCTGGTGCGGGTGGCGCGGGCGTCGGCCTGGCCGCGCGAGAGCCTGCAACGGCTGCTGACCTTGGTGGCGGCCGTGCGCGGCCTGGACATCGATGCGCCGACTTCTCCGGGCGTGCACGTCGCCCTCGGCGGCGTCTTCGCGTCCTTCGCCGCGTTGGCGACCGAGCTGGAGCCATTGTGGCAGACCGCGGACCCGGCGACCCGGCAGCGGTGGGAGCGGGACCGTCCGTTGCTCGCCACCGCCGGGCGGGTGCGCGAGCAGCGGCTCGTCGCGGCGTGGCGAGCGGTGGAAGCAGGAGAGGACCGGGCGGAATAGGCGCTCGACCTGTCCCGGAAATGGGGAGCGGGCCTCGGCGAAGGGGGGGAGTTAGCCGAGGCCCGCGTAGGGTCGGCCCGGGGGGGAGGGGCCGACGAGAACGATGCTACTCGATGATCTGCGATTGTGTGTGCGTGGGGACCGCCACGTTCCAAGTTTTTTCGGGTTGGCTTACTTATGGCCGACCCCCGACGGTCGCGGTGAGCCGATCGGTGGTCCGCGCTGCGGCGGACCGTTGGCCTGTTGTTAGCCAAAAGTCTTGTCGAACAAGCTCTTCCGTGTAGCACTGTCGCTTTGACCTGCCGAAGTGCGGGGCGGTGTGGAACATGCCGACCAGTCGCCGCGCCACGAATCGGCAATGCGTCCGGGCGTGTCGGCACGCCGGTCACGGTTGCACCACGTGTCGCCCGTCTCCGGGCGACGCCCGAACTGTGTCGTACCCCGATGCGAACATGCGTTCGTGTCCACCGACTCGATCGTCCGCACGAAGCGCATCCGCGCGTCGCGAGAGCCCGCGTTCGAATCGTCGCGATCCGAGTACGGGCTCTGCTCGATTCAGGTAGTGCGCTACCCGCGCTCCGATGCCCGGCCCACGAGATCATCGAACCGGTCGCATTCCGATCCGGTACCCCCGAGCACCACTGGATCGGAATGCGGCCTTCTCGCGTGGCTCGGGCCGCCCGGTCGTGGCGGAGACAATTCGGATGAATTTGTCGGCGACCCGGACAATACTGACTCGGTATCGGCCGGTCACCCGATCCAGCGCATCGATCGGCGCTCGGCGGCGCACGGAAGCGCATCGAACTCAACAACCTCAGGAGAATCATGCCCGACGCAATAGTCGCCGAGGGGCTGGTCAAAAGATACGGCCAGCTGGTGGCCCTCGACGGACTCGACCTGCGAGTCCCGGAAGGCACCGTCACCGCCCTGCTCGGACCCAACGGCGCAGGTAAGACCACCACCGTCCGGGTGCTCACGACCCTGCTCGTGCCGGATGCCGGGCACGCGACGGTCGCGGGAATCGACGTGCTGCGCGATCCGCAGACACTGCGGTCCCGCATCGGGGCGTCGGGGCAATATGCCGCGGTCGACGAATATCTCACCGGTTTCGAGAATTTGGAAATGGTGGGACGTCTTTATCACATGGGCGTGCAGCGGAGTAAGGAACGCGCGCGCGAATTGCTCGACCGATTCCGGCTCACCGAAGCCGCGGACCGGCCGGTCAAGGGCTACTCCGGCGGTATGCGCCGTCGCCTCGACCTGGCGGGTGCGCTGGTCGCCAATCCACCCGTCCTGTTCCTCGACGAGCCGACCACCGGGCTGGATCCCCGTGCCCGCCTCGACCTCTGGGACGTCATCGAGGAACTGGTCGCGAGCGGGACCACGTTGCTGCTGACCACGCAGTACATGGAGGAGGCGGATCGGCTCGCCGATTCGATCGCGGTGATCGACCGCGGCAAGGTGATCGCCAAGGGCACCGCGGACGAACTCAAGACCATGGTCGGCGGTGATCGCATCGAGTTGACCGTCGACCGCGCCGACAATCTCGCGACGGCCGAAGCCGCCCTGAAGAGCCTGGCCGATGGCGAGATCCACCTCGAACCGGGGTTGCGCCGGATCATCGTTCCGGTCGCCGACGGATCGCAGGCATTGGTGGAGGCGGTCGGGCGGCTGGCCGAGCACAGCGTGCAGATCCACGATGTCGGTCTGCGCCGCCCGTCCCTGGACGATGTCTTCCTCACCCTCACCGGCCACGAGGCGGAGACGATCGCCGACGGCGGCACGACGACGCACGCCCAGTTGGAAGCTACGGAAGGAACGACCCGATGACCGCGACGGCTTCGGTCCCGGCACGGCCCTCGCTGGGCGCGCGACTGTCCATAGTGGTCAGCGACAGCGTGACCATCGCGAAACGCAACGTCATCAAGATCAAACGGGTGCCCGACGTGCTGATCTTCTCCACGTTGTCGCCGATCATGTTCGTGTTGCTGTTCGCCTACGTCTTCGGCGCGGCCATCGATGTGCCCGGTCTGTCCGGTGGTTACCGCGAGTTCCTCATCGCGGGCATCTTCGCGCAGACCGTGGTGTTCGGCGCGACCTTCACCGGTGCGGGGCTGGCCGAGGACATGCAGAAGGGCATCATCGACCGATTCCGCTCCCTGCCGATGGCCTCCTCGGCGGTATTGGTCGGTCGCACGGTCAGCGATGTGGTGATCAACGTGGTCAGCCTGACGGTCATGTCGCTGACCGGTCTGCTCGTCGGCTGGCGGATTCGCGGCTCGTTCCTGGACGCGGTGCTGGCCTACATCCTGTTGCTGCTGTTCGCCTACGCGGTGTCCTGGATCATGGCCGTGGTGGGCTTGCTGGTGCGGGCGCCGGAGGTGTTCAACAACGCGAGCTTCATGGTGATCTTCCCGCTCACCTTCATCGCCAACACCTTCGTCCCCAGTGACAAGCTGCCCACCGCTCTGCGCGTGATCGCGGAATGGAACCCCGTCTCCGCGCTCACTCAGGCGACGCGTGACCTGTTCGGCAACACCAGTCCGCTCGCGCCGACGTCGGACGCCTGGTCGCTGCGGCATCCGGTGATCACCTCCCTGGCCTGGGTGGTGGTGATCCTGGTGGTATTCGTGCCGCTGGCCCTGCGTCAGTACAAGAAGACCGTCAGTCGCTGACCCGCGGCGCGCGTGTCAGTGCTCCGCGCCGGCTCCCGCCACCGGGGTCGGTGCGGAGCCGTTGCGGGAGTATCCGATGCGCGGCGGCGCGGGTGCGGGTTCCGGCTGCTGCGGCCGCCGGGTGCGAACCAGATAGGCCACGCCACCCGCCAGCGCGACGGCGGCCGCGAGGATGAGCCGGTTACGTGAACGCGAAGAGACATGCAGGCGCCCCGAGGTCATGGGACCACTGTATGCACACCCCGGCGATTCGCGCAGGAGGCCCAGCTCACAAGCCGGTCCGGCCCAGTTCCGCGGCCTTGTCGCCGACCGTGGCACGATGGGCGGCGTGACCTCACCGAATCAGACATCCGTGGCAACGCTGCACACGAATCACGGCGATATCAAGCTTTCGCTCTTCGGTAACCACGCGCCCAAGACGGTCCGCAATTTCCTAGGTCTCGCCGACGGTTCGGCGCCGTACACCACCGCGAACGCGAGTGGAGGCAGCACCGGCCCGTTCTACGACGGCGCCCTGTTCCATCGCGTGATGGCCGGCTTCATGATCCAGGGCGGCGATCCCACCGGCACCGGGCGCGGCGGCCCCGGCTATGAATTCGGCGACGAGTTCCACCCCGAGCTGCGGTTCGATCGGGGCTACCTGCTGGCGATGGCGAACGCGGGGCCGGGCACCAACGGCTCGCAGTTCTTCATCACCGTCGGCCCGCAGCCCCATCTCAACCGCAAGCACACGATCTTCGGCGAAGTGGTGGACCCGGATTCCCGGAAGGTCGTCGACACGATCGCGGCCACCAGGACCGATCGCAACGACCGGCCGCTGGAGCCCGTCGTCATCACCAAGATCACGATCGAATGAGACTATGAACCCCCAGCCGCCCGCACCCACGTGCGTCCGCCATCCGAATCGCCCTACCGGCCTGGCCTGCACCCGGTGCGGGCGGCCGTCCTGTGCGGAGTGCCTGCGCCCAGCAGCCGTCGGCCAGCACTGTGTCGACTGTCTGCGCGCGGATCAGCGTAGCGCCGCGCCGGTGCGGACGGTCTCGGGCGCAGCGGCTCGAACGTCCGCTCCCTATGTGACCTACGCGCTGATCGCGATCAACGTCGTGATCTACGCGATCACCGCCGCCCAGGCCAAGAGCTTGATGGACAACCAGCTGGGCTCCGCGCTGTTCATCGACTGGGTCTTGTACGCACCGGCGGTCGCGGACGGCGAATGGTGGCGGGTGCTCGGTTCGGGTTTCCTGCACTACGGCCCGATCCATCTGCTGCTCAACATGTTCGCCCTGTACGTGGTGGGCCGGGATGCCGAGCTGGTGCTCGGCCGGTCGCGCTATCTGGCGGTGTACCTGGTCTCGCTGCTCGGCGGGTCCGCCGGGGTCATGCTGTTCGCGCAGCACAGCCTCACAGCGGGTGCGTCCGGAGCGGTGTACGGCATGTTCGGTGCGATCACGGTCATCCTGATCCGGCTGCGGCAGAATCCGAATCAGATGCTCATCATCATCGGCATCAATGTGTTCATCAGCCTGTCGCTGCCCGGCATCTCGCTCTGGGGTCATCTGGGCGGACTGGCCGCGGGCACGCTCGCGACCCTCGGCATCCTGTTCCTGCCCGGCTGGCTGCGCGTGCGGACTCCGCAAGCGGCGCGGACTGTCGGCTGGGTGGCAGTGGCTCTGGTCGCATTCGCGGCTCTGGCCGCGGTGACTGTGAGCGCGGTCACTTCTGCTGTCTGACAGCGGGATTCGCTTCACGTGAAACATTTCGTCGGCAGCGGGACGAATGTCTCGTCAGCGGGTCTTGTCCTCGGTGAGCCGCAGCGCTCCCACCAGGTCTTGGTAGACGAACTCCGGGTTGGCGCCCAGATCCCAGCGGCCGAAGATCAGCAGCCGCTCCGCGCCATCGTGCAGGACGTCGAGTTCCAGCATCGGCATCTTGCGCCCGAGACGCCGATAGCTCACCACCCGGGCGCGAACGATCTGGTCCGGGGCGTACTCGTCCGGTCCCGTCAGCGTGCGGACCACCATGCGTGGTCGCTCGCCGGTTACCACGGACAGCCGGGGGCGTTGCCGGAATCCGAGCCCGGCGAGCCCGAGCAGGCCGACGGCTGCGAGCCCGACGAGCAGGCGGCTCGCCGCCTCGGTGGTCACCACCGCGGCGACGGCCAAGGCGATGCCGCCGACGGCGACCGCGACGAGCGCGGGCGTCGGCGTGCTCCAGGTCAGGTTCGGCTCGTCACGGTCCGGTGGGCCGGGGACGGAGCGCTCCGGACTCACGACACTCCCCAATCGCTCCTCGAGTTGTCCACAGGCTCATCCACAGGTGTGCATGAATGACACGTCTGTAATCCGGGCCGATGTCGCCGACTCAGCGCCAGCGCATCGTCATGATCAAGCCCACCACCATCAGGCCGAAGCCGATCAGGAAGTTCCAGGCGTTGAGGTCGTTCATCCAGCTGATCTGCTCGGCCGCCAAGTAGTAGACGAGCAGCCACACCAGCCCGGCGAGCATGAACCCGAGCATGATGGCGACATACCAGACCGGAGAGGGGCCGGCCTTCACCTTCACCGGGGTCCGGCTGGCGGGGTTGATCGTGTAGTCGGTCTTCTTACGGACCTTCGACTTGGGCATGACGTCCTCGTATTCGGCGGCAGGTCGTGGTCTCTAGGCTATCCCAACAGGTAATGGATGCGACGCGGTGCCGTGCGGGGACGTAATCTCGATGCCATGCGTGTTCTGGTCGTCGACAACTACGACAGCTTCGTCTTCAACCTGGTGCAATACCTCGGCCAGCTCGGTGTCGACGCTGTCGTGTGGCGTAACGACGATCCGAATCTGGCCGACGTCGGCGCGGTCGTCCGCGACTTCGACGGCATTCTGATCAGCCCCGGCCCCGGCACCCCGGACCGTGCGGGCGCCAGCATCCCGCTCGTGCGCGCCTGCGCGGAGCAGAGCGTCCCCCTGCTCGGCGTGTGCCTCGGGCACCAGGCGATCGGCGAGGCGTTCGGCGCCACCGTCACCAGGGCTCCCGAGTTGTTGCACGGGAAGACCAGCGAGGTCTTCCACATCGGCGCAGGCGTGCTGGCCGGTCTGCCCGACCCGTTCACCGCCACCCGGTACCACTCGCTCACCGTGCTCGAGGAGACCCTTCCGGAGGAGGTCGAGGTGCTCGGACGCACCGAGAGCGGGATCGTGATGGCCATGCGTCATCGGACCCTGCCTATCCACGGTGTGCAGTTCCATCCGGAGTCGGTGCTGACCCAGGGTGGGCATCGGATGCTGGCGAACTGGCTCGGTGTGTGTGGGAAACGTCCCGCGGAGGGCTTGGTGCAGGCGCTGGAGGCGGAGGTCGCCGCGCTGGTATTGCAGTGACGCGTCCGCATGTGCTGCTGTCGGTCGCGGTGAGCGTCGACGGGTATATCGATGACGCGAGCCCCGAGCGGCTGCGCCTGTCCGGCGCCGCGGACTTCGACCGGGTCGACCAGGTCCGCGCGGACTCCGACGCCATCCTGGTCGGCGCGCAGACCTTGCGCAGCGACAATCCGCGGTTGCTCGTCGACAGCGCCGACCGCAGGGCGGCACGCGTCGCGGCGGGCAAATCGGAGTACCCGTTGAAGGTCACGCTCTCGGCGAGCGGCGAACTGGATCCCGGTCTGCGATTCTGGCACCACGGCGGCGACAAGCTCGTCTACACCACCACGGCGGGCGCGCCGAAACTCACCGCCCGGCTGGCGGGACTGGCCGAGGTCGTGGATCTGGGTGCCGACCTCGACTTCGGTGCGCTGTTGGACGACCTCGGCCGACGCGGTGTCGACCGCCTCATGGTGGAGGGCGGAACCCGCATCCACACCGCGTTTCTCGCTGCCGACTTGGCCGACGAACTGCACCTGGCGATCGCCCCCATTCTGGTCGGCGACGCCGCCGCGCCGCGTTTCGTCGATCCAGCCGACTTTCCCGGGGCGCCACACCGAAGGATGCGCTTGGCGGGCGTGACGCAAGTCGGCGATGTCGCCGTCTTGCGTTATCTACCGAAGGCCGAGCCGATCTGACGCCGCTGCCGCGCGTCGATCTTCGTACGCCACGCGGGCGCGTGAAACCGCGGACGACGGGCAGGCCGTCCGCGGTTCGCGCCTGAATCGCCATTCGACCGACCGCCGGATCCCGGGACCGAGCGGAATTCAGCCCCAAGGCGGCACGGCAACTCGGTGCGCTTCCGGGGCCTAGGGACGCCCGTAGACGGCGGTTACGAACTCGCCGAGCTGGTTGTCGTCCAGGTGCCTGGCCAGATCCGCCTCGCTGATCATGCCGACCAGCCGCTTGTTCTCGATCACCGGCATGCGCTTGACCCGGTTGCTCTCCATCTCATCGAGAACCTCCTCGATGTCGGCGTTGGCGTCGACCCACCGCGGCGTCGCTTCGCACAGTTCGTCGACGCGGCAATCCGCCGGTGCCTTGCCCTGGGCGATGCACTTCACCACGATGTCGCGGTCGGTCACGATGCCGCACATCCGCTCGTTCTCGTCCGAGATGATCAAGGACCCGACGTTGAGCTCGGCCATGGTGCGCGCGGCCTGCTGGATGGTCGTGTCCTTCGAAATCCACTGAACGCCCGGTTTCATGATGTCCCTGGCAGTGGTCATGAGCTACCTCCTCGTGCTCAGCTGCGCTGATTGGGATGGAGCAGCATCATTCTCCCGCAATTCACACCGGATGGTCTCGTTTTCTGGATACCAGCGGCGACGCCGATCACGGCGGGCCGAGCACCCCCACACCGACCAGGATGGCGCTGTTCTTCTGGATGGAACTGCCCGCCGACGGTTGCTGGCTGAGGATGCGCCCGACGTTGCCCGCGTCGAAGGTGCCCTGCGGCGACTGGCTGATCTGGCTGGTGCTGCCCGACCAGCCTTCCGCGCGCAGCTTCTCCACCGCCTGCGAGACGGTGAGGCCGATCAGTGACGGCATCCTGAGGTCACCCGCGGACACCTGGACGGTGACCGTGGAACCCTTCTCCGCGTTGCTGCCGCCGGCCGGACTGGAGGCGACCACCTCGCCCTTGGGCTTGGACGACTGCACCTCTTGGACGACGACCTTGAAGCCGTTGCCCTCGATGTTCGGCTGGGCCACGTCGATCGACTGGCCGACGACATAGGGCACCCGCACGGATTCCGGACCGGTGCCGACCGTGACGACGACTTCCCAGTCGACGTCCACCTTCGAACCCGGCGACGGGTTCTGCTCGATCACCTGGTCCTTCTCGGCGGTGCTCGACGGTTTGCGCTCGATGTTCGGGTTGATCCGCAGCCCCTTGGAGTTCAGCACCTGCTCGGCCTGCTCCTGGGTCAGCCCCGTCAGCTTCGGCACCTGGACCTGCGCGGGACCGGAGGACACCTGGACGGTGACCGTGCTGCCCTCGTCGATCCGCGAGCCGCCGAGGGGCTGGGTCGCGATGACGTTGCCCGTCGCGACTTTGCTGTCGGGCTTCTGCTGGACCGCCACCGAGAAGCCGAGCTTCTGCAACGCGTCCTGCGCTTGCTGGGAGGACTTGTTCGACAGATCGGGAACGGCTACTTGATCCGGGCGGCTACCCGGGCCGAGCAGCACCCAGAACAGCGCGAACGCCACGGCGACAGCCGCGGCGACGCCGAGCGCGATATAGGTGCTCCGACGCCGGCCATTCGGCTCGGCCGGATCCTGTTCGGCGGTGTCGTCGTGCCGCTCGACCGTGCGGTAGGTGCGCGGCGCGGGCTCGTCCTGGCCCATGATGGTGGTGCGATCCTCGTCGGTCATCACCATGGGAGCGCTGGGCTTCTGGCCGCCGAGCACCCGGATCAGGTCGGCGCGCATCTCGGCGGCGGTCTGGTACCGGTTGGCCGGGTTCTTGCTCATCGCCTTGAGCACGACCGAGTCCAGCTCGCGCGGGACGCCCGAGTACACGTGCGAGGGTAGCCGCGGATCCTCCCGGACGTGCTGGTAGGCGACCGCGACCGGTGAGTCACCCGTGAAAGGCGGCTCGCCGGTGAGGATCTCGAACAGCACACAGCCGACGGAGTAGACGTCCGAGCGCGCGTCCACCGTTTCGCCGCGGGCCTGTTCCGGCGAGAGGTACTGCGCGGTGCCGATCACCGCCGCGGTCTGGGTCATCGGGTTGGAGCTGTCGGCGATCGCGCGCGCGATGCCGAAGTCCATCACCTTCACCGCGCCGGCTCGGTTGATCATGATGTTCGCGGGTTTCATGTCGCGGTGCACGATCCCGGCCTTGTGGCTGAAATCCAAGGCGGCGCAGACGTCCGCGATGATCTCCATCGCGCGGCGCGGCGGGAGCGGTCCTTTGCCGCGCACGATGTCGCGCAGCGTGTCGCCGTCGACGTACTCCATCACGATGTAGGGCAGCGGGCCGCCGTCCACCTCGGCCTCGCCGGTGTCGTAGACCGCCACGATGGCCGGATGGTTGAGCGCGGCGGCGTTCTGCGCTTCGCGCTTGAACCGCAGGTAGAACGTGGGGTCGCGGGCCAGGTCCGCCCGCAGCACCTTGATCGCCACGTCCCGGCTCAGCCGGACGTCGCGCGCCTTGTGCACCTCGGACATACCGCCGAACCCGATGATCTCGCCCAGCTCGTAGCGAGACGAGAGATTCTTCGGGGTCGTCATGGCAGTCCTTGCGGAGGAGTAGCGGTTCCGTTACGGGTGGCCGATGGCCCCCGGGCACCGGGAATCTCGGGGAATGGTAGGTCGAGGGTGGGGACGCGCGGCCGGGTGATCGTGGTGGTCGGCGCGGTGGTGGTCGGCTTGGTGGTGCTCGGTGCCGTGGTGGTGGTCGGCGGGGTGGTCGTCGTCGGCTCCGGTGTCGTGGTCTTCGGCTCGGTGGTGGTCGGCTCGTAGGTCTCGGTGTCCACCGGCGCGGGCGCGGGCTTGGGGGTGGTCGTGGTGGCCACCGGCGGCGCGGGCTTGGGGTTCGGCGCGAACGTGGTGGTGGGCGACGGTGTGGAATCCGGGTTGGTGTCGCCGCCGAACAGCAAGAAGGTCGTGAGCGCGCCGAGCAGCACGGCGCCGATGCCCAGACCCGCCAACCATTTCTGGGTCGAGGTGAACCGCTTGTCGTCGCCGGGCGGCGGACCGCCCGCCGCGCCACGGCTGAGCACGGTGGCCGGGGCGGCGACCGTGCCCGCGCGATTCGCCGCGTTCACCGCGCCTGCCGCGGGCGTCGAGTAGCGCACCGTCGCACCGTCGAAGTCGGCGGGGCTGGAGGGGATCACGGCGGTCGGGCCGGGCGGGAGAACTCGCGTGGCGCCGGTCAGGGGAGCGGCCGGGTGGGCGCCGCTCGGCGGCGGCGGACGTCGGCCCGCGCGCACCGCGGCGACCGCGTCGGCGAACTCACCGCCACTGGCGTAGCGGCGCCCCGGATCCTTCTCCATCGTGATCTCGATCAGCTCGCGCACGTTGCCGGGCAGATCGGCCGGCATCGGCGGCGGCGTCTCGCGCACGTGCTTCATCGCGACGGTGAGCGCGCCGTCGCCGGTGAACGGCCGCTGTCCGGACAGCGCCTCGTAGCCGACCACGGCGAGCGAATACACGTCGCTGGCCGCGGAGGCGTCCTCGCCGACCGCCTGTTCCGGTGCGATGTACTGCGCGGTGCCCATCACCATGCCGGTCTTGGTCACCGGGGACGCGTCCACCGCCTTGGCGATGCCGAAGTCGGTGATCTTCGCCTGTCCGGTCGGGGTGACCAGGATGTTGCCCGGCTTCACGTCGCGATGCACCACGCCCGCGCGGTGCGCCACCTCCAGCGCGCGTCCGGTTTGCTCGAGCAGGTCGAGGCCCTGGGCGACCGACAGCCTGCCCAGGCGGTTGAGCACCGTGTTCAGTGGTTCGCCCTGGACGAATTCCATGACCAGGTAGGCGATCTCGCTGCCCTGCGGGTCGATCGTCTCGCCGTAGTCGTAGATTCCCGCGATACCGGGGTGATTCAGCTGGGCGGTGGTCTTCGCCTCGGTGCGGAATCGATGCCGGAACGTCGGGTCGGCCGAGAACTCCGATTTCAGCACCTTGACCGCGACCCTGCGGTCCAACCTGGTGTCCAGCGCTTCCCAGACCTGACCCATGCCGCCGGTCGCGATCAGTCGCTGCAGCCGGTACCGGTCGGCGATCATCGCACCGTTGTTCAGCATCGAGGTCCCCGTACCTTCACTCGCACATCCATATCGTTCAGCCCCCTCGAAGACCGGCGTCGAGAACCGCGCGAGCCACCGGCGCGGCGACCGACCCACCGGTCGCGGCAAGCGCCCGGTCCCCACCGTTCTCCACGATCACCGCGATGGCGATCTTCGGGTTCTGCGCGGGGGCGAACGCGATGTACCAAGCATGCGGCGGCGTGTTGCGCGGGTTGGTCCCGTGCTCCGCGGTGCCGGTCTTGGACGCGATCTGATAAGGGGTCTGGTTACCTCCAGCCGTGTTGCCCTCCGACGCGATCATCAGGTTGGTCACGGTCGACGCTACATCGGCGCTGACGGCTTGGCCGACCGAGACCGGCTTGGTCTTCGACAGCTCGCTCAGATCCGGGCCCTGCAGCTGATCGACCAGGTAGGGCTCCATCCGGACACCGCCGTTGGCGATGGTCGCCGCGACGACGGCGTTCTGCAGCGGGGTCAAGGCCACGTCGCGCTGCCCGATGCTGCTCTGGGCCAGGGCGGCGTCGTCGGAGATCGGGCCGACGGTGCTCTCCGCCACCGGCATCGGGATACCCCGGTGCGGGCCGACACCGAACGCGGCCGCTTCGTCCTTGAGGGTCGAAGCGCCCACCTTGATGCCGAGTTCGGCGAAAGCCGTGTTGCACGAGCGCCGGAACGCCTCGAGCAGCGAAGCGGTCGGGTTCGGACCGCACGTGGTGCCGTTGTAGTTCTCCATCGGGGTGCTGGTGCCGGGCGGGGTGAAGGTCGGCGCGGCGGTGAACTGGTCGTCGGGAGTCGCGACGCCGTTGGCCAGCGCAGCGGCGGTGACCACGACCTTGAATGTGGACCCGGGCGGATAGGTCTGCGAGATGGCGCGATTCAACATGGGATGGTTCGGATCCGCGCTCAGCGTTTCCCACGCCTGGGTGCCGCGCGCGCCGTCGTGCCCGGACAGCAGGTTCGGGTCGTAGCTCGGCGTGGACACCATGGTGAGGATCTTGCCGGTGCTCGGCTCGATCGCCACCACCGAGCCGGTGTAGCCCTTGCGGGTCATCTGGTCGTAGGCGACCTGCTGCATCAGCGGATTGAGCGTGGTGAGCACGTTGCCGCCGCGCGGGTCCCGGCCGGAGATGAGGTCGACGAGGCGGCTGCCGAACAGCTGACTGTCGGAGCCGTTGAGTACCGAGTCCTCGGATCGTTCCAATCCGGTGCTGCCGTACTGCATCGAGTAGAAACCGGTGGCGGGGGCATACGCCTCCGGCTCGGTCGGGTAGGCGCGCAGGTACTTGTAGCGGTCGTCGGTGGCGATGGAACTGGCCAGCACGGTGCCGCCCGCCGAGATCTGCCCGCGCTGGCGGGCGTACTCGTCCAGCAGCACCCGGGAGTTGCGCGGATCGGAGCGCAGGTCGTCGGCCTTGATCACCTGTACGTAGGTGGCGTTGGCCAGCAGCGCGACGACCATCACCATCACCGCGATCGCGACTCGGCGTAGTGGAGTGTTCATGTCAGCTGCCCCGCCTCCGGTCGTCCGCCGTCGCGCCGCAGCAGCTCCGTCTGCGCGTCGGCGATCGGCGCCGGTTCTTTCTTGCGTACCGGGGCGGGTGCGCGGGCGGCATCGGAGACCTTGATCAGCAACGCCAGCAATGCGTAATTGGCCAGCAGCGAAGAGCCGCCGTAGGACATGAAGGGGGTGGTGAGACCGGTCAGCGGAATCAGCTTGGTCACACCCCCGACCACGACGAACAGCTGAACCGCGATGGTGAACGCGAGTCCGGCGGCGAGCAGCTTGCCGAAGCTGTCGCGCACCGCGAGGGCGGTGCGCAGGCCGCGCACCACGAAGACGAGGAACAGCACCAGTACCGCGGCGAGCCCGATCAACCCGAGCTCCTCGCCGATGGTGGTGACGATGAAGTCGGTCTTGGCGAAGGGCACCTGGCTGGGTCTGCCGCTGCCCAAGCCGGTTCCGGCGAGTCCGCCGGTGGCCAGACCGAACAGCGACTGGGAGATCTGGTAGCCGGTGTTGTTGTAATCGTCGAACGGGTGCAGCCAGGTCTCCACCCGGACCCGCACGTGGCCGAACAGCTGGTAGGCGAAAACGAAACCGAGGGCAAGCAGCCCGCCGCCGATGACCAGCCAGCCGACCCGCTCGGTGGCGATGTAGAGCATGACGAGCACCGTGCTGAAGATCAGCAACGAGGTGCCGAGGTCCTTCTCGAACACCAGCACGCCGATGCAGACGATCCAGACGGCCAGGATCGGACCGAGGTCGCGGCCGCGCGGGAACTCCATGCCCAGCACGTGGCGCCCGGCGGCGGTGAAGAGTTCGCGCTTGGCGACCAGCACCGAGGCGAAGAAGATGATCAGCAGGATCTTCGCGAACTCGCCCGGCTGGACGCTGAACCCGGGCAGCCGGATCCAGATCTTCGCGCCGTTGGTCTCGGAGAACTTGCTGGGCAGCAGTGCCGGGATGGCGAGGGCGACCAGACCGACCAGGCCCAGCGTGTAGCTGTAGCGCGCCAGGGTGCGGTAGTCGCGCAGCGCGATCAGGAGGGTGATGAACACGAGCGTGCCCAGCGCGGTCCACAGGATCTGCTGCGTGGCGTCGGGTGACGGGGTCGCCCACGAGTTGTATGCGGCGGTCTGCTGGTCGGCCAGATCGAGCCGATGGATCAGCACGAGACCGAGTCCGTTGAGCAACGCGACGATCGGCAGCAGCAGCGGATCGGCGAAGGGAGCGAACCGCCGCACCGCCAGGTGCGCGACCGCGAACAGCGCCAGGTAGGCCAGGCCGTACTTGGCGATATCCCAGGTGAGCGACTGTTCTTGACTGGCCTCGACCAGGAAGAGGGACACAGTGGTGATCACCGCCGCCGCCGCGAGCAGCAACAGTTCGACGTTTCGTCTGGTGCTCGGCGGTGGCGCGGGAGCGAAGCCGCCCGGGGGACTGGGAAAAGCTCCAGCCGACGGCGGTGCCGGCGCGGACATCAGTCCGTCACCCGGCAGTTCTCCCCCGCGGTCTGGGGATTGGGTGACGTGCTCGACGGCGCGGCCGGAGCCTCCGACTTCGTCGGTGTCTTGATTTCGGTGCCCCTGGCGTCACCCTGTTCCGGCGCCGGGGCCGGCGCGGCGGTGGCAGGTGCGGGCGGAGCGCCGTTCGGTGCGGGCGGTGCGGTCTCGACCGGCGGGACGACTCCCGGCTGCGGCGCCGCTTCCTTGACCGGGCACGGCGGCAGCAGTTCTCGCTGGGCGAGGTAGGTCATCGAGTCCCTGGCCTTGTCCAGCGAACCCGGCGGCAATCCCTTGTCCACCTGATCGCGGCCGGTCTGCTTCAGATCGCTGACCTTCAGCGGCTTGCACGCGGAAGGGACGTCCGCGCCGGGCTCGGTCAGGGTGAGCTCGCCGTTGCGGGTGACGCACCCGACCAGGTTCACGTCGTGGATCGAGTAGCCGAGGATCGACCCCGGCAGCCCGCGCAGGATCACCACCGAGCCGTCGTCGGCGCCCACGTAGTAGTTGCTGCGGATCATCTTGTAGCCGACCACGAGCCCCACGCAGACGGCGACGACGAGCGCCAGCGCGAGCACGATCCAGCGCAGCCGGTGCGACTTCTTCGCGGGCGGCTCGGGCGCGGCGGCGGCCCGGCGCGGAGCGGCGCGCGGCGGGCGCAAGGCGGAGGCCCGGCCCGCGGCGGTGTTCGGCGGAGGAGTGTCCTCGTCGACGCCGGACGCGGCGCCCGCCACGATCGGGTGGCTCTGGCCGTAGTCCAGATCGATGACGTCGGCCACGACGACGGTGACGTTGTCCGGGCCTCCGCTGCGCAACGCCAGCTCGATGAGCCGGTCGGCGCACTCGTCGGTGCTGCCCTCGCGCATCGTGTTCGCGATGGTCTCGTCGCTGACCACGTCGGAGAGGCCGTCGGAACACAGCAGGTAGCGGTCACCGGCACGCGATTCGCGCATGATCAGCGTCGGCTCGATCTCGTTGCCGGTGAGCGCGCGCATGATCAGCGAACGCTGCGGGTGTGTGTGCGCCTGCTCCGGCGTGATCCTGCCCTCGTCGACCAGCGACTGCACGAACGTGTCGTCGCGGGTGATCTGGGTGAGCTCGCCGCCGCGCAACAGGTAGGCGCGCGAGTCGCCGATGTGCACGAGGCCGAGTTTCCTGCCCGCGAAGAGGATTGCGGTGAGCGTGGTGCCCATGCCGTCGAGCTCGGGCTCCTCCTCGACCTGATCGGCGATGGCCGCGTTACCTTCCCGGGTCGCCGCGTCGAGCTTGCCGAGCAGATCGTCGCCGGGTTCGTCGTCATCGAGATGGGCGAGCGCGGCGATCATCAACTGGGACGCGACTTCTCCCGCGGCATGGCCGCCCATGCCGTCGGCGAGTGCGAGCAGCCGGGCGCCCGCGTACACGGAGTCTTCGTTGTTGCCTCGGACGAGACCGCGGTCGCTGCGCGCTGCGTAGCGGAGAACAAGTGTCACGATCGCAGCTCGATCACTGTCTTGCCGACACGGACGGGCGTGCCGAGTGGAACACGGACGGCGGTGGTGACTTTCGCGCGATCGAGGTAGGTGCCGTTCGTCGAGCCGAGGTCTTCCACGTACCAGTCGTCACCACGCGGAGACAGTCGCGCATGCCTGGTCGAGGCGTAATCATCGGTGAGCACCAGCGTGGAATCGTCCGCACGCCCGATCAGCACCGGTTGGGTGCCGAGCGAGATGCGGGTGCCGGCGAGTGAACCCTGAGTCACCACAAGAAATTTGGCGCCCTTCTGGCCCCGGCTGAAAGACGGCAGCACCGCGGCACCGCGTGGGGCCTTGGGCTGGATCCGAATGCCGGATGCCGCGTAGATGTCGCTGCGCAACGTGCGCAGCACAGCCCACACGAACAACCACAACAGCAGCAGGAACCCCGCACGGGTCAGTTGCAGGATCAGTCCCTGCACGGCGCTCCACCTCCTGTTCGACCGTGTACGTCGGTGCCGTAGGTGCGGTTCGACCACCCCCACCAGCCTGCTGGTCTTGCCGGCCCCGGTGTCGGCGCCGCGCGTGTGTTGGCAGCATCATAGGGCCGTCGGTCGATTTCGATCACGATACGACCGACGAATCCCTCGAGAGCCATCTCGTGACCTGCACCGCGAGCTTACGGGATCAGACGATGCGGATCAGGATCTCGGAGTGCCCGGCACGGATGACGTCGCCGTCGGCGAGCTGCCAATCCTGCACGGGGGAACCGTTCACCAGGGTGCCGTTGGTGGAGCCGAGGTCGGACAACATCGCGGTCTGGCCGTCCCAGCGCACCTCGATGTGCCTGCGCGAGACGCCCGTGTCGGGCAGGCGGAAGTGCGCGTCCTGGCCGCGGCCGATGATGTTGCTGCCTTCCCGCAGCTGGTAAGTCCGGCCGCTGCCGTCGTCCAGCTGGAGGGTCGCCGAATAGCCCGAACCTGCCTGCGGCGCGGCGCCGTAGCCTGCTCCGCCCGCGTAGCCCTGCGGCGCGCCGTACCCCGGTTGCTGGGAGTATGCCTGGCCGTAGCCGCCCTGCTCTTCCTGGCCGTAGCCGCCCTGGTCGGCGTAGTTCTGATCGCCGTAGCCCGGGTCGGTGTATCCGGACTGGCCGTACCCGGGCTGACCGTAGCCCTGCTGGCCGTAACCCTGGTCGGCGTAGCCCTGCTGGCCGTAGCCGGATTCGCTGTAGCCCGGCTGGCCGTAGCCTTGGTCGGCATAGCCCTGCTGGCCGTAACCCGGCTCGCCGTAGCCTGGCTGGCCGTAACCCGGCTCGCCGTAGCCTTGCTGGCCGTAGCCGCGGTCGGTGTAGCCGCCCTGCTGGCCGTAGCCGGACTCGCCGTAGCCGCCCTGCTGGCCGTATCCCTGGCCACCCTGCGGGTAGTCGTAGCCGTTCTGGTAGTCGCCGTAACCCTGCTGCGCGTCCGGAGCCTGGTAATCCGCCCCGTACGCGCCGCCGCGGCCGTAGTCGTCGCGGTACGCGCCGTTCTGCGGACCGCCGCGACCGGCAGGCGGTGGAGCGTACCCGCGGTTGCGTGGATCGGACTCCGCGGGCTCACGGCTCGGGTCGTAGCCTGAGTTCTGCGTCATGGGGCCAGCTCCTGGTTGCGGGTTTGCAGGTCGTTGTGGCGGTGATTCGGGGCCGCGAGCCGCGCTGGCTCTGTGTCCGACGTCGGGATCGACGCGGCCACTCGCCCTGAACTGTCCGGTGTGCAGCGTAGGTGATGCCTCGAACGCCACGTGTACTTCGCCGTAGGTCTGCCAGCCTTGGTCGCGGATGTAGTCCTGGAGGTGTTTGGCGAACGCGCGGGTGGTGAGGTCGTGGTCGGCATCCAACTGCTGGTGATCGGAGGAGTTGATCGTGATCACATAGCTGTTGGGCGCAAGCAGATGCCCGCCGCCCAGGTCCTGGACGTGGTCGGCGGCCTCGCGTTGCAGCGCCGCCTCCACCTCCTGGGGTACGACACTGCCGCCGAACACTCGGGCGAACACGTCACCGACGGCGCCTTGCAGGCGACGCTCGAATCGCGAAACGATGCCCATCTCGGCCTCCCTTCGGTGCGCGTCTCTTCCTGATTCGTAACAACGACACGCGTGTATGGCGTGTCGCTAATCGACCACGTTCATTGCATGATATCCACGATCGTCCACACCTGTAACTCTTGGCGACGGCCCCAGGTTCCCGGGCCCGTTCAGCCCCCCAGTCAGGCCTCTGAAATGGCGATTTCGTATCCGGCGCGGGGCCGTGATACTGTCTCCCAGTCGCTCGGGCGAGTGGCGGAATGGCAGACGCGCTGGCTTCAGGTGCCAGTGTCCTTCGGGACGTGGGGGTTCAAGTCCCCCTTCGCCCACAGACGGGAAGCCGTGTTTCAGGTTCATTCTGATACGCGGCTTTCCCTATTTCTGTGTTTCGAATCGCTGGTGACCCATGTCCGGGCGCGTCAGTGTCCTCCCACAGCGGGCAGTACGCCCAGTTGCTGCAAAAATCCGAGCACGTCCTTGTCGGACCACTTCTCCGCGATCTTGCCGTCCGCGATCCGGTGGATCGCCGTGCCGGTCATCGTCAATTCGTTCCCGGTCGCCGGTATCCCCGGCAGGTCGCCGGTGTGCCGGCCGTACGCGGTGAGCCGGGTGACGACCCGGTCGCCTTCCGCGAGCTGATCCTCGATCACGTGCCGTCCTGGAGTGGCGTCCCAGAACATGCGGAACGCCTGTTTGAGGCCCTCCCGACCCGGGGCGAGGCCGGGAAAGGGCGGCGGCGAGTGATCGATGTAATCCTCCGCGACGATTTCGTCCATGGCGTCGACGTTCCCCGCGTCGATTTCCTGATAGAACCGGCGGACCAGCGCCTTGTTGGCTTCCAGCGACATGATCGACCTTCCTCCTCGGGGTGCCGGGCGGCGAGCGGCCATTCACCCGAGTGTCGCACCGCGCGTGCGGCAACCTCCGACAACACTGCTCAGAAATCGGATACAGCTTGGTAGCGAACCATCAGTTCACCGGGCCGTGGCGGTCGAGGAAGCGCTGTTCGAACGCGGCGATGAAGCGCGCCTGATCGACGGCCGAGGACGAGTGCGCGAACTCGCCGTCGTCGGCGATATAGAAGATCGCCCGGTCCGACCGCGGGTTCTCGCGCGCGGGCACGTGCACCATCCAGCCGAAGCGGAAGCGCTCGGCGGTCAGCCGCGACAGCGGATACCCGGTGGTGTCCAGCTGCCGTCCGGTGACGTAGTCCCGGACCCGGCTGATCGCCGCTTCGGCGGGCATCGGCTCGGGCACCGTGGACTGCAGCCCGGCCACCGAGAACTGATAGAGCGCGCCATCGATGTCGAAGCGGCCGTCGTCGCCGAAGACGGCGGCCAGCGTGGCTCGTGTCACCCTTCCCATCTCGGCGGCGGACAACAACGCTCCTATCGCCTCCATCGCGTCCGCGCCCGGACGGTCCCCGAGCACCCCGGCCACGACCTTCATCGCCGTTTCGCGCGTCCAGACGCCCGGCACCGCGGGCGCGCACTCCTGGGCCGACGGCGACTGCCCGCGGTACCACCGCCCGGCTTCCCACCAGTAGCAGAATGACAGCAGGCCGGAAGCGGCCCGCGGATTCAAGACGGGGTCGGCCACCCAGTCCGGCGCGCCGCCGTACAGCTCGGGCATCGGTGCGCCGGCGTTGTACACAGCGTCGAGTGTCGGCGCGTTCCAGACGCCACCGGACAACACGGCGCGTCCGGCCGGAAGCGCGTGCAACGTGGAGCCGCCGCGCGCAGTGCCTTCGAACACCCCGACCCAGGGCAGCATGCGCGGACCCCATTCCGACTTCGCCGCCACAAAAGCCGCTGCGATCGTGGTCCATCGGGCCCACATCTGCGGGAATGGGGGGAACTCGTTCTCCGCGAGTACCGCCCACACCTGCTGCGCCCGGTCGGCACGGGCCTGGGCGGCGGCCTGCTGTGGAGTGCGCCGCTGCCGGTCGCCATGCCCGATGTAGGCGGCCAGCCACACCGGCACCTTTTCGCGCGGATACGCCTCGAGATCGGCGCGATACGCCTCGGGCACGAACAGCTGACCGTCCGGGAAGGGTTCGTCGCCGTAGTCGTAGGCGACCTCGATCCGGCCGGAACTCGTCATCGCGATCATCATCCGCCACCACGGGTCCGCCCCGGAGCAGGCCGCGATCGCACGGTGCTCCCGGACGATGGCGAGCACCGGCTCCGGCGGGTCTACCGACACCGCCTGCCGGCCGACGGAATACACGAGTTGGGCGATCTCACCCACCACCGTGACCGCGAACACCGCGTCCACCCGCTCCCACCCGGTCGGCGCGTGCGTCGCCAGCGCACGAGCGAGTGGGTGTTCTCTGGTCAGCCCACCGGGGGCGTCTACCACGTCGTCCTCCGTATCGATATCCAGTCACTGATCTCGCCGCACACCGCGGAGTGAGCAGTGCCGGCTGCGGTCTTTCACGGTCGCCATGACCGGAGAATTTCGAGTTCCGCCCGTGGCGGCAGCAGATCGGTGTGACCGGATAGCTGACGCACCTGGATCACGGCCTCGCTGAATTCGGTGTCGATGAATTCGATCAGTTGCGGGGTGAGTTGTCCGGCGGCAGCCAGCGGCGCCAGTTTGACGGTGTCGTTCATGACCCGCTTGAACTTCTCGAGCCGGGCGAATTTGACCATGTCGGGGCCGCCGAGTTCACGAGGCACCTCGATCCCTGGAATGAGATGGCCCAGCCGGGCCCAGTCGTAGGCGCTCGGACCGTTGACGGCGAGTTCCCAGTCGAGCAGGGTCACGCGTAGCTCGTTACTGATGAGGAAGTTTCCCTCGTTCGGGTCGGCATGCAGGATGTGGTGGCGGGACTCCCGCATCGATCGAGCCTCATCGATCAGCGGTTCGAAAGGATTGCCGTGGAGCAGGCCGAACTCCTCGAACAGGTGACCGAAGCGATCGAGGTGCCGCCGATAGAAATTCTCGGTGTACCAATCGATATGATTCAGGTACCACCCGCCGGTGTCGCCCTTGGCGACGCCTGGTGGGGTCAGTTGATCCAGCAGCGGATGGTCCTCCGGCATCGCGCGCAGCTGCTCGTGGATGCTCGCGAAGGTCCGCAGTATCAGACCCTGATGGGACCGGATCGTTCGCCGGTCGGCTCGCCGGAATGTCTCGGCGAGATTCTGTCCCCGCGCGAGCCTTTCGATCAGAATCGGCGCCGATTCGTCGATGACGCGCCCGTCCGGCATGCGGCCGGTGAGAACTTTCAGTAGTTGAGGTGCGTTCCGCACGTATCGGGAGATGACCGGGAGGGTTCTGTGCTCAGGTCCGAAACGTGGATCGTAGCTGTCGGTATCAGGTCGACCGATGCGCAGGACTAAACCGAGGTCTTCGAGGAGGACGGTCGTGTTGTAGGTTCCCGTCAGGGCGTCCTGGAGCAGTGGTTGTGCTGCTCGGTACACCGTCAGGCCCTCGTCGTGAGTCATGGCGTATCCCCGGCTGCCCTCGAGGGGGCGGTATTCGTGCGCGGAGAGCAGCTGAGCGAGATCGCGGACGGTCGTGGGCGTCTCGATCAGCGGAGCGGCTGAGCGGCTTTCGGCGTCGGGTGCGGATTCGATATCGGCGCCGCGTCCGACCATGATCAGCCCGATGGTGTTCGGATCGCCGTTCCGGTCGCGGTGGGGATTGAGCGTGTACACATGCTCGGTGCCGATATCGAGCTGACTGGCGGTGGGTAGCCGGTCGTCGGCCGAACCAGGAGCGAGAACGATCTGGTCCACAGCTCGATCGAGCCACAAGGTATTAGCGGCCGCGCGCAGCACACCGATACCGTCGCCGTGCCCGATCGCGGTGGATAGCCGTACCATTCGCGACCAACTCTCGTCGCGGCTGTCGAGGGCCAATTCGCGGGTTGCGTCGTAGGTCATGAGTTCTCTCGCCACGATCTCCCCGGCTACGTCTCGGGCTTCGATGACGTTGTCCATCGGCATGGTGTCCGGCCCTGCGGCGTGCGTAGGTGCACCGCTCCCACCCGGTAAGCCGACGGTGAACATGATCGCTACGCGGGCGTCGGGGGGCGCATGCCGCTGCGCTTCCTCGTACTGCCGGCAGGCGATATCCGACCAGTTCGACGGACCGGTGATGAGCGTGTCGGTTCCGGTGACGTTGAACGCCATGAAGGATGCGCTGTCGGCTTCGCCGATCGAGATGACAGCTCTGCCGGTGCCGCCTTCGGCGATGGGATCGTAGGAGGTCAGCAGCACTGGTGCCGGACCGGAGCCGGGGCTGCGGAGCCCGAAGGCGCGGTGTCTGACCTCTGCCAGTTGCTCGCGCAGCGCGGCGAGCTGATGCCGGATTTCGGGGGCGAGCCCGGGGGATTCGAGATCGCGGGCGAGCGATAGCCGATTCGCCAGATCCCGCGCCCGGTATTCGATGCCTGCGGCGGCTCCGATGATGTGGGGATACTGTCTCAGCACCGCCAACTGCATCTGCGACACCGAGAAGTCCGTGGCTCCCGCCAGCAGGGAACCGATCGTTGTGTGCCCGCCGGTCCATCTTCCCAGCTTCATCCACCAACGCATGTTCTTCGAGACGCTGTCGAAGGTGTCCTCGAACAGATCCGGGGAATCGCTGTGGCGTAGCAATGACGAGATGCCGACCTCCGGTCCCCAGAGGCTGTGCAGCAAGTCCGCTGCGGTTGCGACGAGGGCACGCTCGTCATCGGTGATATCCCAGTCCCACGGCAGGACGGGGTCCAGCCGGTGCTCCCGAGTCGCGTATTCGATCCCCGGATGCTGACTACCCAGTCCCCACAGCGCCCGCACTGCCCAATGAAATGTCCGGTGTAGGTGCGGCTCCGATCCGATGCCGAAGAAGTCCGATAGCGCGTCGTGAATGCGCCGCGCCCGCACCTCGTGCGATCGGCGGGAGTCCGCGGCGATGATTTCTTCGTAGAGCCTGTGTATGTCGTCGGCGGCTTCCTGGAGCGAGTAGATGGCAATGTGGTTCGCGAAGCGAGTGGTGGCCTCGTTCAGCAGGTCGTCGATCTGACGCAGGTAGTCCAGTCCCAAGGCGGAGTTGCTGGTGGGGAGCAGGTAGAACGCCGCATCGAGCAGATGCGGCAGAGCAGTCGCTGCCGTCGCTGCGAACAGCCGGTCGGAGCCGGTTCGCGCCCGATCGAGCGCAAGGGCGTGGATGGGCAGCGACTCGAAGATCGTGGCGTACCTCGGCGAGAAGTCCTCGCTGGATCGCAACCGTAGCAGCGTGTCCATGACATCGGCCCACCGCGCGACCATCTGAGCCATCGTCGGGGTGCGCACGTCGTCCAGCACGACGGACTGCACAAGCCGCACATGTTCCGCATCGAGGGCGCCATCCGGCGGGAATGCATCCTCCTCAGACCAGATGCGGTGCCGCCCGGCTTCTTCGATATGGCGTGCTACCTCCTGGACATGCGCCGGGACCGTGTGATGCATGGCATCCACCGACCAGCGGTGCCCTGCGGCCGTACGGCTTACCGCGAACGCGGCGTCGAGCACGGCGGTCATGCCGGCGTGCAGGTCGGCGACGGTGCTTCGGTTCGCCCGCAGCCAGGACCCGAGCGCGAGCAAATCCCGGTAGGTGGTCGGCGTGTTGGTAGGAACGCTGTCGCCGAAGCGGCGGGCCGCTTCCGCCACGATCGCGCCCAGTAAGCGTGCCGGGTTGGTCACGCGGTCGGTCACCGATGGCGGTTTGCCGCGATGAATGGCCGACAGCTGTCCGGCGACCCGGTCGGTGAAGCCGGTCAGCAGGTGGTGGAGGGAGTCATCGGAGAGGCGTGCGGCCCAATTCCACAGGTTGTCGAATGTGGCCTCGACCCGAAAGGTCGACAGCGCAGCGCTGGCGATTCGCTCGGCTTCTCTTCGTCCACCGCCGAGGGCGCCGTGCGTGTCGTCCGCATTCGCGGCATGGGCCACCACGCCCTCGGGCAATCCCCGCGGCACGCCGCCGAGGTGATTCGCCACCGCCTGCGGCGGATCGAAGCCGAGTCCATCGAGACCACGGGCACGGTGCGGCGGAACATCCAGCGCGACAGCCGGATCGAACGCGGCCTGCGGATAGGCGCCCGGACGGACTGCTTGCGCTCGCCCGACGGTGCTCGGGCCGTGCACCCCATCTCGCGGATCGACCGTGGGCGCGGGACGGCTACCGCCCCGGAGTACGCCCTCGGGTGGTCGTGCGGGAGTGCCGCCGCGCCTGGCGTCACCGTCACCGACCTCGTCGTCTCGAGCCGCGCGCTCGTCGAGTTGCTGCGCGGGGGCGGCTTGGGCGTGGTCCGCTGACGTCCCAGCCCGTGGTGCGGGCGTGCGGGCGCCAGTCGTAGGAGCGGTCTGCGCTGGTGCGGTAGGGGGGAACCGAGTGGCGCCGTCTCCGGCGGGGCCCGGCGGAACGAGCAGCTTGCGGCCGCCCAGGCTGCTGTCCACTGCGGGAAGAGTCGCAGCGGAGTTCCGGCAGGCCGCACAGTTGTCCAGGTGCTCCTCGACCTCGGCCCCTACCTTTCGGCCCAGGCCTCTGAGTGCCCACACCCCGAGCTGCTCCATCGTGGAGCGGCATGAATTCGGCAGGTGATGGGATAGTTCGTGGAGCAATACCCGGCCGGCTGCGACACCCTGACGGCGCAAGTACGGACGGACGACATCATCCAAGTACTGGACCTCGAGCGGCTTGGAGGCGATCTTGTCGAAGATGGCAACCGTCAGGTAGCGCGTGAGCAGGAAGTCGGGCGATTGCGGTTCCAGCTCTCGGCAGCCGGGATAGTGCACGGTCCACAGTGCGTCGTGGCTGAACATCAGCCACAACGCGTACTCCTCGGGAGTGAGGACGGGATCACGTCCCGCCACCATGAGGTGGTAGCCCTCGGCATAACGACCCGCCACCATGAGGTTGTGCCCCTCTGCGCGGAGCAGACGACCTCCGACGTAGGCCATTTCTCCCCGGCGAATCTGCTTGGTCTGGGGCAGCTCGTCCCCGGACACTTTCCTCCAGAACTTCTCGAAGGCCGTCATCTCCTCGACGTCGGCGCGATTCGCCTCGCGTACCTTCGCGTCGGGGTGCATCGTCCGCTTCTTCTCGGCATCTGTTTCCCCACGACCCGGAATCACCCGTCGTTGCTGGATCGTCGCGGGTCCAGGAGTCGCATTGGGCGCCTTCAGCAGTCTCTCGGCTCCGAGAGTCAACCGTACGGCCGCGTCGACCCCCGCATAGAGCGGGGTCCGTCGAATCGCCCGCCTCCTCATCCAAGCTTTTCGCTCGCTGCTTTCGATCCATTCGCGGCCGGACGGCTCACCTTCCCGGGGCAGCGGGAATTCCCAGAAGTAGGAAAAGATCTCCTTCCACGGGCGCAGCCGCTCCATGAGTTCTTCCAGAGAGGGATCGGCGGGCAGCACATGCGCGGCAGGCACGATCAAGCGGTTGGTCGGGTCGGCGGGCACGATCAGGCCGGCGGGAGTTATGCGAATGCCGCCGCCGGTGCTCTCGCGGGCACTTGGCTGTCCGGGGCGCGGAGCCGGTTCGTGTTCACCCCACTCCTGGCCGTTTTCGGGGTTGTGGTGGAACGCGAGATGGGCGTCCTTGGGAATGATCCCAGACCTGCGCACCCCTGCGACGTGCCGGAAGCGCTCGGGGGCGAGACCGGCTGCTACAGCGGGGTCGACGTGCGGGTCGAGATGACCACTTTCGACCTCGACCGCGTAGGTGTGCGGCGCGGAGCGGCCAACTGGGCTGAGGGGACCCGGGATCGGCGCGCCGGTCTCATCGAAGAACATCGCCTGCGCGCCGAGCGGTGCCGGCGATCGCGTGGACCGGACGTGATTGGCACGCAGCACGCCCTCGACCGGGTTTCGCAGCTCGATCCGCGTGGTCCCGTCCGAGGAGAGGCGGCGCACCAGCAGGTAGGGATCTCCTTCCGGCGGGACGACCAGTGCCGAGACACCGTCGCCTCGATTGTCCGGCGACTCGTCCCACGCCCGTAACCGTGCCTCGATCTCACCGGCATGGGCGAAGTGCTGCGGCTGCCCGCCGGTCGCGGCCGCCAGGACATCGACTGTCGTATCCCCCGGACGGGGACTGGACGGTATCGCGATGTCATTGCGGCCGGTGACGTCACAGAAGTCCTGCACGAGCAGCGATATATCCGGATCGCCGGATGCTTGTCGCTGTGCCCATCGCGCCAAGAACTCCGCCGGCGACGATCCGTCACGTGTCACTGTCAGCCAATGCAGCACTCGCGCCGGATCGGTCAACGGCAAGCATGACTCGACCGCGCCGGCCCTCGCCCCTTCCGCCACACCCTCGATCGGGTCGAAGGTATCCGTCACGGGGTGCGAGAACGACAGCAGCGAGTAGTGGGGGAGCAGCGCAAGCCACTCGGTGTACCCGACATCGGCCGGTATCAGATCGAGTTGTCGGTAGAGCTCATGGGCCGCTCGCAACATCGCCGGCGCGAGGTCGTGGAGCGCCCAATTACCCTCGTCCGCTACGACGTGGATGAACTCATGGTGTGTCACCTGGTAGATCATGTCCTCGGCCGACTGCGCCCAGCGGTGGTCGGCGACCTGATCCGCCCACGCCTGTGCGAACTCCGGATCGGTGAAGATCTTCTTGTTGAGCGTGACAGTTACGTAGTAATCCTTGGTGTCGGGAGTCGTGGTACCGAAACTCTGGGTCAGGCCGAAGCCCTCGATCTCGTCGTCGAACACGAAGTACCGCAGAGCGAAGCGGCTGCCGTGTTCCGCGATCCGATCGCGCAGCGCACGGTCGACGGATTCGACGGCTTGCACTGTGACAACCGGATCCTCCCAGCCCGAGAAACGGATGCGGTGATCGTCGAACAGTTTCCGAACGATACGAGCCTTCGTGTCGAGATCTCCTCGGGGCGGCGGCTCGATGAAGCTGTCGCCGCTCGATTCCGGTCGCGGCTCGTCGAATCGGGCCCAGACCTCGCCCCACTGCTCGACACCCGACACGGTGGCAGAGTCGAGCAGCCCCCGCACCTCGGCTCCCACCTCCGCATGGCTGAACAGCGGCGCGTGCCACGTGAACATTCGGATGTCGGGAGATCGCTCAGGACGGTATTGGTCCACGTCGAACGACACGCAGAGCGATCGGGCATCGGCCTGCGTGGACATCCGCAGCATGAGCCGAGCCTTCATGTCCTGCACGGCCGTCTGTTCCTCGTACCATTCGACGCCAGACCGTTGCAGTGCGCGGGTGTACCGCTCCATGTACGTCATGGCGTTGCGCCCCGCACCGCGCACCAACTCGGATGCGGCTTCGATCTGATCCCGATCGCGCCAGCCGCACTCGCGCATCATGTCAGCGACCGCCGTCGCGACCGCCTCCAAGTCCTCCTCGGTGCGCAGACCGTCGGATGCGTAGAGCGGAAAGAATTCCAGCGTCAGATCCGGATTCGAATGTCCCGCAGTCGCAGGCAGCTCTCGTACCGCGGCAACGGCAGCCTCGTCCGGATCGAGTCCGCGCTGTTGCCATCCCCCGGAGACCCAACCACCACCATCGATGTGGAGTTCACCGAGTTCCTGTCGCCGCCCGCGCATCTGTTGCCGTTTCGCGAGGTCCGAGGGGCCACCGTCCGCGAGTGCGCCGGCGCCGTCGATGTCGTCCCAGGAAGGGACGCTTGCCTGCCCGATCAGGCCGACGTGCTTCGTAGCGCGTTGTGTTCCAGGCCGCTCGGGTGAGTCGGTCGGCTCGTGCTCGGACATCGGAGTCCGGCTCTGGTGGTTCTCAGAAGCCGGTGGGTTGGTCGTGCCCGGAGGTTCTGTAGTCGTGCGCGGGATCGGCGGCGCGACGGCCGACGGTTCGTCGACGTCGTCGTCGGGCGGTAGCGCACCGGCATCGATGGGTCGTAGGGCCCGCCCGCGGGTCATATCCGGATCACCGGGAACGATGTCTTCGCCCAGTTGCCACTGTCGAGACGCCAACGTGCTGCGACCACCCCGGCGGGTCAACCTCAGCGCATGGGTGGTTTGCGCTGTGAAGGGGGGATTCTCCGGATCGAACACCGCCTTCGGCTCCACTGCCTGCCGATCGTGTATCCAGATCTGTTCACCGTCGTTGTACAGCAGGAAGAGATGCCCGATCGTCGCACCGACCGGGCGGGCATTCACCAGCATCCCTGCCCCGGGCCCCAGATCGGCCAGGAAGTGCGCGACTTCACCGAGACCGCCATCGAACCGCTCGTGGTGCGCTCCGGCCAGCCAGGACACCGCCGCCGCCGGAACCGGTCCATCCGCGTCCACCGGCTGCTGCACGTCGAACCCGAGTTCCTCGGCATCCGCGAATGCTCCTACCACACAGGGTGGATTCACAAACTCCTCGGAGAGTGCTTCGGTCCGGGCTGCTTCGGATCCCACGAACGCAGGAGCCGGGGACTCAACGGTCGTCGGCGTGCCGGTTGTCGATGCCTGTGCCGCTCCCGCGAGCCCCGGATCGGCGGACGCAGAATCGCGGGCGTGGTCTCTGGCACAGCGCAGTCGTGCGACCACGCCAGGATGCCATTCGGGGAACTGGTACTCCTCGAACAGCGGGAGCAGCCCCTCGACGGCGCGCAGATATCTGTCGATCTGCGACCGGCTGCGGTTGTGGGGCAACCACACGTACGGGTCTTCGGAGTTCTCAGCGACCACATCGCTGACGTAGGGCTGTGAGAAGGGGCTCGAGCTGGGATCCACCGGCGCGCGAAACGCGAACGCATGGTCATAGCCGTACAAGCGATTCCGGTCGCGCATCCAGTTCATCTGCCGGTCCCAGTTGTTGATCGCCACATCGAGGAGACCCAGCTGATCTGCGTCCGGATGGCCGAGCAGGGCTTCCATAGCGGAGATGGCCCCGGGGTCATCCATCGTTCCCCGCACGGTGATACCGGGCAGCCACGGCATCCGTACGGCGCTGTCGTCGCCATCGACCGGAAGCACCGGCGGGACCGGCGCCTCCATCGCATGTCCGACCGCGGAAGCCAGGATTTCTGCGGCGCGGGCGCTTCGCGTCAGCGCGCTCTTCTCGACCACAAGGAAACCGTCGGGGTAGGTGAGCAGTTCGGTCACGCTGTTCTGCGTGAACATGTGCGCGGGCGCGGTGCGAACAGGTGGACCGGAACGTTCGGCCTCGGCCAGTCGTGCGGCGAATTCCGAGGCGGACATCATGCGACGAGGCACATTGTCATCGACGGCAAGATCCGGAGCGTTCGCCGTGGTGCTCGGAGTGCCCAGACGGCGAAGCTCTCGCAAGGTCTGGTCGAGCGATCGGGGGAATCCAGTCGGCTCGGCGAGCCAGATCAGCGCGTAACTACGCATCATGCGCGCGTATTCGTGAATCGGCAGCTCCGGATGGGCAGCGGTGACGGTTTCGTACAGCAATGTCATCGTTCGGGCGGCGTGCTGCGCCGGTTGCCAGTGGGGCAGACGCTCAGCGACGCGGGTGAAGGCGCGACGGGCCTGGTGAAGCAGATCGAAGGCCAGTCCGGTATCGCGGGATCGAGTCAGATAATGGGTCGTCACTGCGGTCAGATCGGACAGATAGGGTGCCGCGGCGACGGCGAACTCCTGCTCCGAGCCGGTTTGCGCACTAGCGAAGGCTTCCGCTTCCTCCGTCAGGGATGCCATGGCGCGGGCGAGTTCGGAATCGAATCCGAGCTCGGACCTCGAGGTCAGATACTCGTCGACGAACTCCGACCAGTCCGTTCCGCTGGTCTCCCGTACCGTTTCGAAATGCAGCCGCAAACCTTGCACCTGCTGAACCGCGGCGGCGGTGAGTCCGCGGTGTTCCGGATCCGCCGCGCTCCGTGGCGAAAGTGACGACTCCGCCGACCACGGGACGGAACCGAAGGATCGTTCGATCTTGTCCACCGAGCGGCCGAGATGTTCTGGCACGCTGTGCATGACGTTGAAATCGTTGGCCATGATGGACCCGCGCGCGCCAGCCGAGCCGGGCGTGTCGAGCGCCAACGCTCCGGCCACGGTGAACACGGTGTCGGCCGCCGCGTACAACTTTCGGACAGTCGGGAGCTGAGCGGCCAGCTGTCGGCTGACGGCGAACAGGGTCGCGTAATCGTGGATCGGGCCGGCGTGCGTTTCCGTGCCGAGCCGGTGGCTCTGCTCCCACATGACGACGCTCAAGGCCCGAGCGGTTGCCACCACTTCCGTTCCCGGCGGAGGTGCGCCGCGCTCGAGCGCGTCCAGGTGGGCGGTTGCATCGGCATGCAGACGGTCGAGCAGGTGGCGCGCGTCCTCGTCGGAAAGTCCGGCGGCCCAGGCGCGCAGATCGGCGTAGTCGGCGTTGCGGAAGTCGGGAGCCGAGGACGGTTTCGGAGTCGAGGTCTCGTTCTCGGCCGATTCATGATTCGGCGTCTCGGGCTTGCCGGGCGGCTCGTGGTCGTCGGGCTGTCCCCGCTCCCCGCCTCTCCCGGCGTCTTTCGCATCGGGTTGTTTGCCGCGGGCGAACCCGCCCTCGGTTGACTCGCTCTCTCCAGCACGATTCCACGGTGTGGTTCGCGCGGCCTCGGTGGTCGGCGGCGTAGTCGCCGCGTCGGGATGACCGCTCCATGGAGTGGTCGGACGCGGCTGTGCCGCCGACTCCGTATGGTCGGCCGACGCGTTCGACCGATCGGTAGGCGGCTTCCGCGCTGATGAATTGTCCGGATCCGGTCGAGAATGCACCGCAGAACCTCGGTGGGCGTCGCTCGGGGACTGCCTGGGGCCGCTCTGGTCCGAGGCGTCGCCCCATTCCTCGCCGGTGTGGGGGTTGCGGTTGAAGCCCATCGCCCAGAGCGGCACATCGCGGGGTACGTGCGCCGCGATCGGGCCTGGATGATCTCTGGGAGAGAGCCCGAGTGCGGCCGCCGGATCGGCGTCGTAGTAGCTGTCGACTGCGCCGTGCGGTCGGGTCGACTGTCGTCCACCCTGGGCACCGCCACCCGCTGACAGCTCGGCACGGGTGACCGGGGCGGGATCCGCCAGCGGGAGATTGCCTGTGCGCAGTGCGAAAGCCACCATCCCCGCGCGGTGATGGGTACCGAACTTCTGGTTGATGTTGGAGACGTACGTCTTCGCGCTCTGTCGGGTCAGGCCCACAGCGGCGGCTATCTCGTTGTCGTTCGCGCCTTTCGCGACCAGCTCGAGCACTTCTCTTTCACGAGGCGTCAGCTCGGGCCGGGCGGTGCCGCCTGCCGCACGCGCTTCGATCGGAGGAATGACGCCGGTGCGGATGGCGATTGCCACCGAGCCGGCTCTGGTGCCGACGCCTAGTTTTCGGTTGATCCTGGAGGCATAGGACTCCACAGTCTGCGGTGTCAGTCCGAGGTCGTCGGCTATCTCGGCGCTGGTCTTCCCTTCGGCGACGAGAGAGAGTACGTCGATCTCGCGTGGAGTCAGTTCAGGAAGATCCCGGCCGGAATCAGCTTCTTGTGTGCTGCGAGAGAGGACGTCCGTACTGACGGCCACGGCAACCATTCCGGCCCGGGTGGCGGAGCCGAGCATTTCACCGGCGCGCTCCACGAGAGAATTCACCGCGGCCACCGAGATGTCGAGCTGCGCCGCGATCTCAGGGCTCGATCTGCCGTCCGCGACCAGAGCGAGAGCCTGGATCTCGCGCTGGGTCAGCCCGGGAAGGGGCGAACGGGCGCGAGCCGCGCCGTCCTCGAGCGTTCGCGGCAAGATGCCGCTGCGGATCGCCGCCACCACCGCTGTCACTCGATCCTCGGCGCCGAGCTTGCGTTCGATGCGCACCAGGTGGGCCCGGACCGTAGTCTCCTTCAACCCGATCAATACGCCGATCTCACGGAGTGATTTGTCCTCCGCGACCAATCGGAGCTCGGTGAACTCGATATCGGTCAGCGTCCCGGTGCTATCGAGCGGCTCCATCGGCAACAGCCGGATGAATGCCTTGACCGCGTCACTCTGCAAGGGCGAGAGTTCCTGACCGTTCTCCACGGCGGATACGACGTCGATGATGCGTCTGCGCACCAGCGGGCTCAGCTCGCTGAGAAGGACAAGATCGAGCGGTCCCATCCGCGCCAGCGCCTGGCTCACCGGGTGAAGCTCCCCTGCACCCTCGGTTTGCCGATAGGCGGTGGTGATCCCGTCCTTTATCCTGGTGAAATCGTTTGCTGGACCGACACTCTCGCGGCCCTTGGCCTGTGCCGGCCGGCCCAGCTTCTGTGTGTGACCGGAACGATCAGCGGAATTCTGCACATCGGACCGCACGTCCGGCGGCGGCGTCGGGACAGGTCTCTCGGCCGCCTCTACCGGCGGTGGCGGTGGCGGTGGCGGTTGTTTTTTGCGGCGTTCGGGTTTGTCGTCCGGCTCGCCACCCATTCGGGCGACCAGGCGCTTTCCGTCCCTCTTCTTCGATTGCGGGGCGGGTGAGAGGCTCGGTACTACGCCTATAGCGGGCAGACGGCTGGGGTCCTCGTTGTATTCGAGCGAATACGGGTTCAGTCGTGGGGTAGCCGGTTTCTGCGGAGCACCCGGTGTTTCGGCGTTCGGTTCGGTCGCGTACCGGGACGCCATCGCCGGCGAGTCGGGTGTTTCGCCCAGCCCGGCGTCCAGATCAGTTTCCGGCGCGGCGAGATGGCGATCCGACAGGGGGTTGGCGATGTCCGGCTGGCGTGGCGATGTGGGGTCCGGGGTGCCCTCGGGGTCGTCCGGGTTCTCGAAGGCGCGGCCCAAGCCGACGGAATCGTTGGGTAGGGGAGTCGAAGCGCGTGGGCGCGGGATGACGGGGATGGCGTCGGCGGGTGGTTCTTCCTCCAGTGGGTAGGAGACGCCGGGGACGGTGACGTAGTCCGAAGCCGGTTTCTTTTGGACGCTGTGGTCGCGCGGGTCTTGCTGGACGCTGTGCTCGCGGGGGTCTTTTTGAACGTTGTGCTCGCGGGGGTGGTCTACGACGGTTCCCGGGGGTGTGGGGAATTCTTCTGGGCTGGTGTCGGGTTCGTCGCCCGGTCGGCCGGTTGCGGCGGTGGGGGCCGATGGTGTGGTGAAGACCTGGGAGGCGGGCGAAGCCGATGTTGCCTGCGCACTCGTGGGGGTGATAGGGCCGTGGGCATTCGGTGTGGGGCCCGCGAGCGGGCCGGTGTTTTGCGAACCGCTGGGCGGGGTGGGGCCGGTGGGTGGTTTCGGTCCGCTGGTGTGCGAGGTGCCGCTTGTCGCCGCCGGGGTGGCCGTGGCCGCCGGCGGTGCCGTGGCGACCGCCGGGGTTGCCGTGGCCGCTGCGGGTGTTGCCGTTGCCGGGCCGGCCGAGTTCACTGCGTTCGATGCGACGACGGGGCTGTGCGCTTCGGGTGTGGTGGCGGTGTGCCCCGTCGGCGCGGAGTCGGCTTTCGGTATCGCCGCACCGGCCTGTGCGCTGAGGTCGGGCGTATCGGTCCCGGCAGACACTGCGGGCGGGGTATCCGGAGCCGACTGTACGTCCCCTAGGACGTTGTCCGTTCCGATGTGAGCCGAAGGCGATGCTGTGGCGTTTCCGGTGGTCTGCTCCGGTGTCACCAAGTACATCTCGCCGGCCGGTCCGTACTCGATCATCAAAGGATCGGTGTAAGTACTGCTGCCATCGAGGACCTCAGCGCCGAAGGTGGGGATGTCCGGCTGTGTGATGGTCCCTTCGGTGAGCACATCGGTGCCCTGCTGGTCCGGACGCACCTGAGGATCGCTGAAATGGAACTGACGGGCCGGAATCGTTGTGGCCGGACCGGATTCGGGAGGCGCGGCCACCGCGACCGAGCTGCCCGCGCGCGCGGCCGGTGTGTTGCCCCAGGCAGGCCATGAGCCGCCGCGGCCAGGAGAAGACGGTGCCGAGGGGTGCGATGGTCCTCCCGATGGGTGGTCGGGCGCATTCCCGGATGATGTGATTCCGCCGCTTCCGTCCGGCAGCTGCCCCGGGCCGTCACCTCTCAGGAACGCGACGAGGGCGTCGCGCTCCGGCCCCTCCGGAAGATCGTTGAAAAGGTCGCGGAGGATCTGATCGCCCTCCGCCCTGATCGCGTCCGGCATGTCCCAATCCGCGGAACCGTCGCCGAAGCCGCCTGCGGAACGTCTCGATCCCGGCGCGTCCACCTGACTGGTGGTGGAAACAGGTTCGGTAGTCGCTGCCTGCGTCTGGGGCGGCCGACCGTCCCCGGGCGCGGAAACCCTGGCCGGTGGCGCGGCGTCGGGCGGTCGACCCGGATCCGCGGACGACACCGGTTCGGGTGCACCGGTGTACGCCCCGGCCCGCACGGCTCGCACCGATGCCCCGACCGACCCGACCAGACCGGAGCCGAATCCCGTCCACACCATGGTGGCCAGGTCTTTGCCGCGCAGTTCGCCGCCCGTCAAACCGAACGCGGTCAGCCCACCCGCCAGGCCACCGGCCATACCGCCCACACCGCCCGCGGCCACGGTGCCGAGCACCCGCCCACCCGCCCGGATCGCCCCGGGTGCGACGCGCCGCCCGACCTCGACACCGATAAGACCGCCGACAGCGCCTGCCGCCGCTCCGATCCCGACCTGCTGCCAATCCACCTTCTCCCGGTGGCCTTGCGCGATCTGCACACGCTGCGCGACATACGGGACACCGCCGCCGATCGCGGTGCCGAAGAACACGCCCTTCGTGGCCAGCATCAGTCGTGGGTGCTCCGCGACGAACCGCGCCGCCTTGCCCAGCATGGACAGCACCAAGTCGCGCTTGGCCAGTTCCATCCCCGCCCTGGCCTCGGCGCGGTCGGCGACGGCCTTCACGATGCTGCCGGGCGGGGGCATCGCCATGTCGATGATCACCTGAGCCAGCAGCGCTCCGGCGATGCCGATGATGACGTACTGCTGGTACTCGATGGCCGTCGCGTTGTCGTACAACTGCCGGGCCATGGCGTTGTTGAAATCGATCTGCGCCTGGATCTGGTCGATGATCTTGCGGTACTGCTCCCGCATCGCCGTACCGGTCTCGCCCTCGACCGCCTTGTCCAACTGCTCCAACGCCGCTTCGAGCCGATGCAGTACCGGCACGAGCGCGTTCGCCGCGTCCGACCACGCGTCGGCGGTGCGTCGCATCGCCTCCGGATCCCCCTCCGGAAAGTGCCCCAGCACCATGGTGGTCAGCCAGTCGGGGAAATAGTCCGGAATGGCCACCATCAGGCGCTCGACCGCCCGCGGGCATGCTCGACGACCAGGCGATGCAGTACTTTCGCGGGCCCGCAGGCTCCCTCACCACGCAATTCGACTTCGGCGAAAGCTTCTGCCACCGCCGCCCGAGGGTCGAACCGGTCGCCTCGGAAGCAGGCGCGGATCAGCTGGGCACGCCACTTCCGGTAGCCGCGGACGATCGTGGCGAGCGTGACCTCGCGGTCCCACGGCCCGCTGATGCGCTGGTACTCCATCAGCAGCGAGCGGTGCGCCGACTGCCGGACACCAGGAGCGGTTCCCGCTGCGAGTATCCGGCCGAGGTCGCGCACGATGGTCGAATACATCGGCTGTTCCGCCGATCCGGCTACCCGCTCGCCCGATCGAACCGCCGTCTCGACCTTTTCGGCCAGCAGCGCCGGATTCGCCAGCGTCATTCGGTCGAGCAGGATCCATCCGCCGGTGATCTCTTCGTTTTCCTCGTCGTCCGCGCGATCCAGCACCACGCGAGACACCCCGCCGTCCCGCAGATCGGTGATCTCGATCCCGGCCAGCTCGATGAAAGGATATTTGCCGAGGATGCCGTCGATGGCCGCCGCGATCTGGTCGACAGTTGGCCGCCGCACGCCGGAGGTGTCGAATCCGGTGATCCGGAGACCGTGGCGGGCGGCGAGTTCCTGTGCGGCGGCGACTGCGCTCGGGTCGGTGCGTACCCAGGAGCGCTTCGCCTCCGTCGGTATCGGCTTCTTGCGCGGTTTCGCGTCCTTGCCCGGCTTCCCCGATTTCGCCTCGCTCGGCTGGGGACCCTTGCGGCGCGGCGGAAAGGCCTGGCCCTGGGACGGACCACCGGCACCGCGCGACCACGGCGTGCCGGGAGCGTTTCGCATCCACGGTGACTCGGTAGGTGGCCTCGTCCACCGGGTTTCCGGTGTGCCCCGACTGGCCGAGGGCTGGGGCGCGCCGGGTTTGGGTGCCGCCGATGGGGCTGGATCGGCGGTCGAAGGGGTGGTAGGAGCGGGAGACGCCGGGGTTCGCGCGGCGGGCGCGGAGCCTCGCGCGATCGGCGTCGCCCGGTCCGGAACCGACGGCGTGGGGTTGGAGTTGGGGTACGGCTGCTGCCCGGTGGACCCGGGACCGTCGGTCGGACTGTAGTCGCCGGGATTCGTTCGACCGGGCGCGGCCGGGTTGGACGCGGGTTGGTAGCCGGTCTGCTCGCTTCCCAGCGCAGCCGCCGGGTCGTCCGCTGCGGCGGTGGGATTGTTCGCCGCACCGGCCGGGTCGTCCGCCGAGGTGGGCGAGGCTGCGTCCCGGGCAGGATCCGGATCGGCGGCATCCGGTGTGGAGACGGGTCGATACGGTGCCGCGCTCTGCCATCGCGGCTGGTCGAACGGGCCGCTGCCGACCGGATCGGAGCGGAACGGGTCCTGGTTACGGAGTTGGGAGCCGAGGTTCTGGTCTCGGTCCTGCAGGGCTTCGCCGCTGTCCGCGACGCTGCTGCTCATACCCCGCAGATTGTGAACCAGGTTCTCGAAGCCGGTGACTCCCTTCTCGGCCGCGGGCTCGTAGCTGTCACCGAAGACCCGGCCCGGTTCGTCGTCACCCCAGCATTCGCCCTCCGCGGCGAGCCTGTGCTTCAGGCGCGCGAGTTCCCCCTGCGCCGCGTCGGCGATGGCGGCCAGTTCCGGGGTCAGGGCTCGCAGCAGGTCCGTGTCCACCCGCAACACTCGACCCATATCCCGGCAAACCCTTCTCCCCGCGTCAACGACACCGAGAGAAGACATTGTCCTCTCGGCTCATCCCGAGGTCCGTTTCACTTCTTCTCGGTGTTGAGAATTATCGGAGGCGGGATGAGCTCAGTTGTGTATGTAGTTGCCGCGAAGTATCTGGATACGCCATGCGACCGCAGGGCGCGCGGTCGCACCGCTCAACCTCGGGGCGAACTCAGCATCGGCTGGTGCAGGTCGAAGTAGGCGACGTCACCCATGAGCGCGTTCTCCTCCTCGAACAGCGACCGCAGATCGTCCGGTACCTCCATATTCTCGTGTTCGCGAGCCTCGGATTCGGAGGTGAAATACAACGTCTCCACGAATCCGTCGTCCCCGTAGGTCGCCAGCGTGCCGCCGAGGATTTCCGGGCGCAACTGGTGCACTCGATCGCCGGTCTGGGTCAGTAGCTCGCGCATCCGGCCCGCGTCTCGCGTGTGGCCCTCCATGACCTGCACGAAACCGGCGCGGTCGGAGCCGCCACCCATCCACTCGGTGACCTCGGCGCAGTCCATGAACGTGACCGGACCCTCGAAGCATTGCTCGGTCTCCCGCCACCATTCGCCCTGTTCCGGGCGCTCGCT
The DNA here is from genome assembly GCF_027924405.1 of Nocardia sputorum. Classification (NCBI taxonomy): domain Bacteria; kingdom Bacillati; phylum Actinomycetota; class Actinomycetes; order Mycobacteriales; family Nocardiaceae; genus Nocardia; species Nocardia sputorum. The sequence goes on from NZ_AP026978.1 coordinate 7,054,862, forward strand.
GTTGCGGCGCGCCGCTTCCGCGGATTCGAATCGGGCCAGCGCGATGAACGTGCCGTCGTCGCACAGCCCGCTCGTAGTGCCGAGATAGCCGATGGCTCCCGGCTGCAGTTCCTCGTTCCACCGATCCATGCATCGCCGCAGCCGGGCCGGGTCGGCGGCCTTGCCCTGTATTACTTGGATGAACATCGGTTCCTCCTCGAACGGAGTGATCGCTCCGCTTGTCGCCGGGCCGTCACCTCGTGGTCCACCGAGCGCGGGACACCGCACGGCCCGCGAGCGCGGCCGGCGCAAGTCAATCGTTCGCCGACCGGTTGCGCCATGCAAGGCCGGACGCGGTCATATCGGGAGTCGAGCGATCAGTCGAGGAAAGCGCGGGACCGCGACGGTTGGGTGGCGCGTCCGGCGCCACTGTGGCGAGCCGGTCTACGCCGGGTCAGGCGGGCAGGGGCGTATGGGTGCAGCAGGCGGCTTCGTTGTCGCGTTCGGTGATGCGGACGTACAGCCGGATCAGCACGTCCCGCAGGGTGACGCCCAGTTCCGCCGCACGGATGGCGGCCAGTTCGAGGGCGAGATCGCTGGTGATGGTGCCCGGATCGCTGAGCATTTCGTCGAGCACCATCCCGCTCACCGCCTGCTCGCGGGTCAGGATGACGGTGGGTAGCCAACTGAGCTCCCATGCCGCGCCGGAGGAAGAAGGAAGCAGCCGTGCGGTTTCCGGGGTGATGTCGCTGGTGATGATCGAATCGGTGATGTCGAGTGCCATGATCCGCTCTCATTCACTCTGTTCTGGATGACGCGGACCCGCCGCCGGGTGCGATGACCGTGCTCGGTCACGGCCCGAACGCGGTGGAGTCGTCCGTGCCTGGATGGTTCGGTGCCCGAATCGTCGGGAGGTCGGGCGTGATGGCGTTGGGGTGGGATGGTCACACCCGGCCGCAGGCGTTGGGGCCCGGACCGCGCCATGACGAGGTATCCGTATCCGGCACCTCCTAGAGTTATCGGGCCACCGAGGTCGGAAAGGAGGAAACCCTTTGCGCCGACACCGAATTGCGGTGGCTTCGAGAACCAGGCTAGGTACGGCCACTACATGCTGTCAACGAAGCTTTAACGCTTTGTGATGATATACAGTGAGCCTCCATGCTCGAAAATAATCAGAGCGCCCAAAATTCATCGAAGTTTTGCACGACTATCCGTTCCCACCGCGGGATGGAACTCGCGAAGCCCGTTTCTGAGCCTATGTGGCAGTCTTTTCTTCGCAAGAGTGATCGAGCAGGCGGATCTCCGGTTCGCAACGAAATCGTGTGAACGCGATTCATCGCACGCCTCTTGACATTTGATGATTAGAATGGCGCATCGTGATACTCCGTGAGCATGAGTATGCACTGCGCAGGATGGGAGGCACGGGATGGCTGACTCGGGCTCGGATGAGCAGGTCGGCAACCTGGTCCGCAGGCTACGACTAGAACGCGGCTACACCCAGGCCGCGCTGGCAACCAGGGCGGGCTGCTCCCGCAGTCTGATTCAGCAGATCGAGAACGGCAGCCGGATTCCGCCGCTCGCGCTACGGGAACGCCTGAGCCTGGCCCTCGGCGCGGAACTGCCCACCGACGGCAGCGCCGACCCCGCGACCGACCCGACCAGCAGCGCCTACTACGACCTGCGGATGCGATTCAACGTCCTGCTGGGCAAGGACCCCGAATTGGTCTCGCGCGCATTGGGTATCGCGCAGAGCCTGATCGACGCCTCCGGCGCGCGAGCGGAAATCGAGCCGCTGCGCCTGGTCGCCGATCGGCAATTGGAGCGCGCCGAGGAGATCCTCGCGCAGATTCCGTCGCGCAGCGCCACGGTATGGGAATGGAACACCGTCACCGACTGGCTGACGATCCTGGAACAGGCCACCACGTCGGTGCGCGCGATCCATACCGCCGACCTGGGCACGATCGGCGGCGACGTCGGCGACGACTATCACGCGGCGATTCTGCGCCTGGCCGACAAGACTCATCCGCCGAAGATCGATGTGCGGCGGATGTATGTGCTGGACGACATCTCGGATGTCTGGCCCTATGACGACAAACTGTGGAAACAGGCCCGCTCGGGCGTGGAGAGCGTGCTGGTCAAGCGCGAATACGCGCGCAACGCGCAGAGCATGCTCGTGGTCGACGACCGCTACGTCGCGGTGGGCGAGTACGACTACTCACGCCAGGCGCGGGTCGCGACGCGCTTCTCCGTGTTGAAGCACGATGTCGCGTTCGCGGTCCGGCGGTTCGAGAAACTCTACGATCTTCGACGCGCCGGAACGGCCATCGTGGTCGACCAGATCGTCGCCGAGCCGCCCCTGGCGGAGTTCGAACGACTCACCGAGGCCAACTGCCGCAGCCTGTTCCGCGCCGCACTGCAGGAGAAATGGAACACCATGCCCGCACCGGGAGACTCTTCAGAAGGCGAGGTTCCGTGACTCAGAGCCAGGTGCTCACCCTTCCGCTCGCCGACCTGGCGACGCTGACCAACCGCTCCGAGGCCAGGAAACGGGAAGTACGCGGGCGGGTTTCGCGGGACGCGTGGTTCGCCGGGACCGGCGGCCGCCGCTACTCGGGCGTCATCGACGCCTACCACGGGGAAACCGGCCGGGCCCCGGACGCACACGCCGTCGCGGCGCTGGATCGCGCGTGGCGGGAGAGTCTGCACATCGCGCCCTCCGCGGAGTACCTCGACGGCCGGCTCTACGACAAGCGGCAGCCGCTGATCCTGCGCGAGCTGGCAGCACGCAAGCTGTTCGAGCGCCTGTCGCATCCGGTGGAAGGGGTGCCCGGCGTCCGGGTGCGCGCGGAGGAGGTGATCGTCTGCCCGTACTCGAGCACGATGCTGCTCGAGGAGGCCGTGGCCACGCTGGCCAGGCCGGGCGGGGTGATCGTCTGCCCGGAGGGCTTCTACAAGAGTTCCAGCATTCATGTGGAGAAATTCGGTCTGCGGATCGTGTCGTGCCCGGTGGGCTCGGACGACGCGTTCAAGATCGATCCCGCCCGGCTGGCCCGCTGCCTCGACGGGCTGCGTGCGACCGGCGAACTGTGCGGCGTGCTGCTCACGCTGCCGGGTAATCCGGTGGTGGCGGACTACACCGCGACCGAGCTCGCGGAGATCGGGCGGGTGCTGCTCGACTGCGGTGTTCCCGTCATCTGCGACATGGCCTTCGACCGGCTGGTGGCCTCACACATCCCGATCGCCGCGCTGCACGTGGAGACCGAGCGCGGCATCCGGCGGCTGTACGACGTGATGCTGACCGTCACAGGTAACTCCAAGGGCTACAACGCCTTCGGTCCCTGCAAGATGGGTGCGGCGTGCACCGGCGACAGCGCGTGGCTGGAGCGGATCCGGGAACGGCTCACCATCTCGTTCCAGCGCGAGACCACCCATCTGGCTCGCGCGATCCTCGAGCACACCCCCGACGACTACTTCGATCGCAACCACGCGCTGATGCGCGCGCAGATCGAGCGGGCTTGTGCGCATATCGCCGCGATCAACACCCGGCTCGGGGCCGACGTGCTGCGACCGTTGGGCAACCCCGAAGGGATGTTCGTCTCCGTGGTGTTCGATCGCGCGCTGCTCGACGGGGCGGGAGTCCGCACGAGTGCGCAGGTGGAGGACCTGTTGCTCGCCGTGGCCGGCGTCGACAGCGTCGCGCTGGACCGGACCGGTTCGCTGCGTCCCGGCGTCCGTCTGAACGTCCTCGCTCCGCGCAAAGCTCCCCGCCAGGAATCGCCCGCTTTGATCGAGGAACTCTTCGACCGGCTCGAGCAATTGATCCGCGACATCGTCGGCGGACTGACCTATCGCGACGCGCTCGCCGATCGCGGCCTGACCGCTCTGGTGGCCGAGCGCAGGGCCACGCGGTGATCGTCGGGGTGCTGCGCGAAACCGCGCCGCGGGAGACTCGTGTGGCACTCACTCCCGACGACGTGCGCACACTTTCGACGGAGGGACTTCGAGTCCTGGTGGACGAAGGCGCCGGGCGCGGTGCGGGTTACGCCGATGCCGCGTACAGCGCTTCCGGGGCGGTCGTCGTCGCAGACCGGGCGACGGTCTTCGAGCGCGCGGACATCGTCGTCTGGGTGAAACCGCCTGCCTTCGAGCTGGATTCGATGCCGCTGCGCGCGGGAACGACGCTGCTCGGCTTCCAGGATCCGCACTACCGTCGCGAGGAGATCGACCGGTTGCGCCGCCGGGGCGTCGAATCGGTCGCCTTCGACGAGGTGCCGCGTGACGACACGACAACCGAGATCGATGCGCTGTCGACCATGAGCCGGATCGCGGGCGCGGAGGGTTACGCCGAAGGTAGGCGACTGCTGGCTTCCGAGCGACGCACGCGCCCGGTCCGTGCTCTCGTGCTGGGGTGCGGCGCGGCCGGGCTCGCCGCGATCTCGGCCGCTCGTGCGTTCGGCGACGAGCAGCCGGTGGCGATCGGCAACCGCCTCGAACAGCGGGCGGCCGCGGTCGCGGCGGGCGCCGGGCGATTCGTGCCGAATCAGGACGACAACGCGGCGGTGCTGGAGACGCTCGCCGCCACGCCGCCCGACCTCGTCGTCTGCACCGCCGTGCATCGCGGATCGCCCGCGCCCCGCCTGCTCGGGCAGGCGGAGCTGGACCTGCTGGGCCCGGGAACCGTGATCGTGGACTTGGTGGGGAAGGCGGGCGGCAATTGCGTCGCGACCGTGCCGGACCGGACCGTCACGCTACCGAACGGCGTCGTCGTCACGCATCGCTCCAACTACCCGGCGGGTCGTCCGGCGTCGGCCAGCCGGGCGTACGGCGCGGCGGCGGCGGCCATGGTGCTGCGGATCGCCGGGAAGCGGCGAAGTCCTTTGACGCTCGATGAGAACGTGTTCTAATTTTTGGCATGCGCAGATTTGACGGCCGCCGTGTGGTGGTGACAGGAGCGGGATCCGGCATCGGTCAGGGCATCGCCCTGCGGCTGCTGGACGAAGGGGCACAGCTGGTCGCCGCCGACATCGACGTGGCGGGCCTGGCGGCCACCGCGGAAAAGGCGGGCGACGGCGCCGAACGACTGCGAACGGTCGAGGTCGACATCGCCGATCCGGAATCGGTGCGCACCGCGATCGCGACGGCGCTCGAATTCCTCGGCGGGCTGGACGTGCTGGTCAACGCGGCGGGCATCCTGCGGCCCGCGCGCACCCACGAGATGCCGCTCGAGGTGTGGGACCGGGTGATCCGGGTGAATCTCACCGGCACCTTCCTGATGACCCAGGCCGCGCTGCCCGCCTTGCTGGATACCGGGCGCGGGGTGGTGGTCAACCTCTCCTCCACCGCGGCCTTCAGCGCGGCGCCCTACCTCGCCTCCTACGCGGCGTCCAAAGGCGGCGTGAACGCCTTCACGCACGCCATCGCGCTGGAGTACGCCAAGCAGGGTCTGCGCGCGGTGAACATCGTCCCGGCCGGCATCACCAGCGGCATCACGACGAAATCCATCCTGGACCAGCCCGAGGGCTTCGACCCGCAGCTGTTCTCCCGGATGACCGGCTGGCTCAACAAAGGCGCGCTCGGTTCTCCCGAGGACATCGCCGGGGTGGTCGCCATGGTCGCCTCCGATGACGGCAAGTACATGACCGGCACCGAGATCAGGGTCGACGGCGGCGCGCTGATGTAGTCAGCGCGGCGTGGCCACCAGCAGATGGTGCGGGATCGGCGTGCCGGCCGGCCGCCGATGCTCGACCGCGCAGCCCGCCCGCTCCAGCGCCGCGATCACGTCCGGCACCGGGCGCAGGGTGAAGCCGTACGAGGTGAACGGAAGCTTCGCCATCGCGTCGGGATCACCGATGCCGATCACCAGGCGGCCGCCCGGCCGGACCACCCGCGCGAGTTCCGCGCAGGCAGCCGCCAGGTCCGGCACGAAGTAGACGGTGTTGACGGTGATCGCGGCGTCGAGGCCGTCGTCCGGCAACGGCAGCGCGGTGAGCGACCCCTCGAGCAGCCGGAGTCTTCCGGCATCGATGGCGCCGCGGTGACTCGCGCGGGCGCGCGCCAGCATGTCGGCGGAAATCTCCACGCCGTGCACGACCCCGCCCGCACCCACGCGCTCGAGCAGCAGAGACAGCCCCGCTCCACCACCGAAGCCGACGTCGGCCGCGGTGCCGCCCGGCGCGAGGCCGGCCGCCTCCACCGCCCCGGCGATGGCGGCCTTGTTGCCGCGATTGAGCACGAAGGCGACGCCTTTGCCGAGCATGCCGTGCGGATTTCCGAGCTGACCGGCGAGAGTGGACAACAGGCGGGCTCGGACGGAGTTCATGGGCGTCATCGTATCGAGCCTGGCCTTCCGGGTGGGGCGGCGATTGTCCGAATACTGTTTCCCCGGTGTCCGTTCGGATACCGCGTTGTCTAGCGAAGGACCATCCGCGATGCGCCGACCGATGACTCTCCTCGCCGCCTGCGCGCTGGCATTGCTGCCCGCTCTGCCCGCCTCGGCAGCCGGGCCGTGGGGGCCCCTCGGGTCGCCGAATCCCTTCCTCGGACCGACCGGCACCGCCACCATGCACGGCGACGCGGGGTCGTCGGACGTGACGCCGCTCGCCGGGCCGGGCGCCGGTGCCGCGGCGGTCGCCGCGTACCCGCTGGCTTCGGCGTGCCCGACCCTGCTGGAAGGATCGGACCGTCTCGTGGTCGCGTTGTGCACCGCGATCGCGGGGCAGACGCCGACGGTGCATCTGCTCGATCCGGCGGCGCCGGGTCCGTTGGCGCGATCGCTCGCCGCCTTGCCGTTGACCAAAGGCAGTTTGCTCGGTGGCGTCTACGCCTACCTCGACCAGGACGACCGTCTGGTGGTCGTCGACGGTTCGGACCGCTTGCTCCGAGTGCGGCACGAGCGTGGCGCGGCGGGAACCTGGCGGCTGATCAGCGAAGAGGCCGCCGATCTGAGGCCCGTGATCCCGACCGGGGACAACGTGACGGGACTCGTGCCGGACTGGTCGGGCAATGTGTGGTTCGCGACCGGCCGGGGAGTGGTCGGGTTCGTCACCGCTGCCGGACGGGTGGCCGAGTCGACGTTGCCTCCGGGGGAGCAGGTGGCGAACAGCATCTCGTCGGCCCCGGGCGGACAGGTCGCGGTGGCGACGACGCATGCGCTGTACGAACTGCGCGTCGGCGCGTCCGGTGTCCCGGAGATCGCGTGGCGCGCGGCCTACGACCGGGGATCAGCCCGTAAGCCCGGCCAGCTCAGCTGGGGTACGGGCTCGACACCGACCTACTTCGGCCCGGCGACCGGCGCGGACTATGTGACTATCGTCGACAACGCCGACGAACAGGTGCACGCCCTGGTGTACCGGACGGGCACAGGAGAATTGATGTGCGCGGTTCCGGTGCTCGGCGAAGGCGGATCAGGAAGCGAGAATTCGCCGGTCGGCATCGGCCGCTCGGTCTTCGTGGCGAGCACCTACGGCTACCCGTATCCGGCGCTACCCGAGGGGGCGGGACCGGCGGTGCCGCCGAGCGCGCCGTTCACCGGCGGGATGACGCGCGTCGATGTCGCCGACGACGGATGTCATGTGGTGTGGGAGAACAGGGTTCGCAGCGCGGCCGTACCACGTCTGTCCACCGCCGACGGCGCGCTCTACACGGTCGCGCGAGTCGGTCTCGACCAGACCACCCCCCTGGACGGGTACGCCTTCACCGTCATCGATCCAGAAACCGGTATGGTCACCGCCTCCCACCCCCTCCCCGGCACCATCATCGACGACCCTTTGCAAACCGCGCCGCTGATCACCCAGGACAGTCGTCTGCTACAAGGCACGGTCACCGGGATATTGCGCGTCGGTTGAGCGCTCTTGTCACCTCGAAGATCACCGAGGTCTACCCGGCATAGGCCCCGAACTGCCGGGGCCCATCGAGCGATCTCCTCAGCCGTTGCGCAGCGCCCTCGTATGTGACGTGTGTCTCTCCAAGTGGCATGTGGCGGCGCCGTTTTCGCGCGGCTCCGGGGCACGGTAACGGCAGGTGAGGCGAAGATCACATGCCTCGTTATGGTTGCGGCCCAGGTGCTGAATCGAGTGGTCCGAGCAGGTGAACCGGAGGCTTTTCGCTCCCCGGTTAATGCGGAGCCTGTCGGGGAACTGGCCGGTCTTCCTCGCGTGCCGCTATGTCTTTACCCGGTTTATTACCGCGTAAACAAACTTGTGGTCTCTTTCTATCGGTGGGTGGTCAGCAACTGATCTTTTGTGCAAATGAACGTGCAGGTGGGAGGCGGTCTCAGCAAACCATGGAGGGGTCTATGCAATAGCTCGGCTAACGCCTCCGGAGCGTTCCGATCCATTGCCGGAGGAGGCTCCGGGAGAGTATTCCGGCGGCATCACCGGAGTACTGCCGGGTTCCCGAAACTCCGGTCGCGCGAGTCGCATGCGGTTAGCTGGATGTGGGTGCCCGGAGGGTGCCGTAGGGGTTTGCTGGCCCGCTGCTTTATACGCTTGACCTCGGCGGGGAGGGTTGCGTAGGGATAACGATTGTGTAGAGTTGACGGTAACGCTGGCCGCAGCTAGAGCAGCGACTCGCTGCGGCCAGCGGAACTCAAATGGGGGAGTTCCGAACCGATCTGGCGCCGCTTAGCTGTCGATTATCCCGATCACGCCGCTCGACGTGTGCTGAATGTTGTCTGAGTCACACCGTCCGGCTGATAGCTCGCCGCCTCAGCACCCGAGTCGACCCGCTCCGTGACCGCGCGGCGGCCCACGACGAACACGTAGACCAGGAACAACGTCTCGGCAGTGAACCCGATCGCGAGGCGAATCGGGGTGGGCAGCGGGCTCGGCGTCACGAATCCTTCGATGAAGCCACACACCAGCAACACTCCGACCAGCCCGAGGGCGACCGTCGCGGTCGCTCGCCCTTGCCTGGCCACGGCCTCCACCCGGCTGAGCCGTCCCGGATCGATCAGCGTCCACCCGAGTTTCAGGCCGACGCCGCCCGCCACGAACACCGCCGTCAGCTCCAGCGTGCCGTGCGGAAGGATGAAGCCGAAAAACGAATCCAGCCGCCCCGCCTCGGACATCAGCCCCGCCGTGACACCCAGATTGAGTGCGTTCATGAACAGCAGGTAGGCCGCTGGCAGGATCAATACGCCGGTGAACAGGGCGATCGCGGTGACCCACGCGTTGTTCGTCCACACCTGCGCGGCGAAGGCCCCTTGCGGATGCTCCGAGTAGTACGTCTCGAACGCACCGCCCGGTGCGGTGAGACTCCTGGTGTCCGCCGGGATTCCGAGAACGTCGCGGGCCGAGTCGAACCGCTCCACCCAGACGGCCAAGCCGGCCGATACGCACAGGAACACCGCGGCGACGCCGACCCACCACGGCCACGACCGGTAGAGCGCCGCCGGGAAGCGGTGGCTGAAGAACCGGCCGATCTCCTGCCAGGTGTCGGCGCGCGTCCCGAGCACCCGGCCGCGCGCACGCGCCAGCAGCGCGCTCAGTCCGGCGATCAGTTCCGGGTCCGGGCTGTGCGCCTGCAGCCGTGCCAGCTGCTGGGAGGTGCGGCGGTAGAGCAGGACCAGTTCGTCGACCTCCGCGCCGGTCAGCTTGCTCCGCTTGGACAAGTAGTCGAGCCGGTCCCACGCCCTGCGGTGCGCCAGGCTGTATGCGTCCACGTCCATTCGGTTGCCTCCCACTCCCGCCGGTCGCAAGAATGCTATCGACATGGCTGAGTTCACCACCGGCGAAGCAGTGGCCCTGGAACTGCCGATCGCCCGGATCCCCACGAGGGCCACCGCGTTCCTGATCGACGTGCTGGCGCAGTGCACGCTCGGGTTCGTGCTGCTGTTCGCCGTCGTCACGCTGCTGCTGCCCGCGGGCGTGGACTCGGCGTGGCTCGACGTGGTGATGCTGGTCACCATCGTGACCGTGCTGGTCGGCTATCCGGTGACCTGTGAGACCGCCTGGCGCGGACGCACCCTGGGCAAGCTGATGCTCGGGCTGCGCGTGGTGCGCGCGGACGGCGGGCCGATCGACTTCCGGCACGCGCTCACCCGCGGCCTGGCGGGCGCGATCGTCGATTTCTGGATGCTCGGCGGGTTCGGGGCCATCGCGGTGCTCACCTCGATGTGCTCGCCGCATGCGCGGCGGATCGGTGACGTGCTCGCGGGCACCGTGGTCGTGCACGCGCAACGCTCCCTGCCGCCGCCCGCGCTCGCGCTCGCGCCGCCGTGGCTGACCGGTTGGAGCGCGCAGCTCGATCTGTCCGGACTGCCGGAGGATCTCGCGCTGTCCGTGCGGCAGTACCTGACGCGCTTGCGCACCCTGACTCCCGCCGCGCAACACCAGCTGGGCGCCGAGCTCGTGGCGGAGGTGTGCGGGCGGCTGCGCGTCGCGCCGCCGGCCGGTTACCCCCCGCCGCAGATTCTCGGTGCGGTGATCGCCGAACGACAGCGCCGGGTGCTGCCGCAGCCGGTGTTCCCGCCGATGCCGCTGCGCCCCGGTCAGCCGTTCGCCGCGACGTAGTCGTCCACCTCGCGGAGGAAGGCATCCTGCCGGGCCGGCGTCAGCCAAGAAGCGCGGAACGAGTTGCGGGCCAGCTCGGCCAGTCGATCGATGCCGAGCCCCGCCTGCTCGGCGAGGGCGAGGTAGTTGTCCGCCACGTATGCCCCGAAGTAGGCGGGATCGTCACTGTTGACGGTCACCGTCAGCCCGCGGTCGAGCAAGCCGACGATCTCCGCGGACTTCATCTCGGCGGTGACGAACGAGTTCGACACCGGACAGCAGGTGAGCGCGATGCCCTTTGACTTGGCCAGCTCGACCAGACGGTCGTCCGCCACGATGTTCGTCCCGTGGTCGAGGCGGTCCACGGCGATGTCCTCCAGCGCCTGGCGGATGTGCTCGACCGAATCCGGCTGGTCGATGTCGCAGTGCATGGTCAGCAGGAATCCTTCCGCGCGGGCGCGCTCGAAGACGGCGGCGAACTTGCTGGGCGGGTTGCCGCGCTCGTCGGAATCCAGGCCGACGCCGAGAATCCAGCTCTTGTACGGCAACGCTTCCAGCAACGTCGCCATGGCGTACTCCGCGGAATGATCGCGCAGGAAGCACAGGATCAGCTCGGCGGATATCCCCAGCTCCCGCCGCGCCCGCGCGATCGCCGAGCGGTATCCGCTGATCACCGTGGTGAACGGGACCCCGCGCCCGGTGTGCGCCTGCGGATCGAAGAACAGCTCGACATGACGCACGCCTTGGCCGTGCGCGCGGCGCAGATAGTCGTAGGCGAGGTCGTGGAAGTCCTCCGGACGCCGCAGCACGCGCATCGCGGGGTAATACACCTGCAGGAACGACGTCAGGTCGTGGAAGCGATAGGTCTGCTTGACCTCGTCCACGCTTTTCTCCGGCAGCTCGATGCCGTTGCGCCGCGCGAGGCGGAACTTCAGCTCCGGCTCCAGCGTCCCTTCCAGATGCAGGTGCAGCTCGGCTTTGGGCAGTCCACGGACAAAGGCGGCGAGATCTGAGGCCATGGGGTCATGATCCTCCTCGGCGGCCCCGCGAGGACGTCCTTCGACCAGACCACGGCCGGAACTCAGAGGGCCCCGGACTGTTTCAGCTCCAGGTACTCGTCCGCGAGCGCCTCGGGCAACCGTTCCGGGGACGCGGCGACGACCGCGATACCGGTGCGGCGCAGCGACTCCTGGACCAGCGCGCGCTCGGCGAGCACGGATTCGGCCGCCGCCGCGGCGTAGAGGTCGGGGAGGCGGTCGCGCCGGGTGGCGGCCGCGGCGATCTCGGGGTCGGTCACCGAGACGATCAGCACCCGGTGCCGCTGCGCCAGCACCGGCAGCACGGGCAGCAGATTCTCCTCGACCGCGGCGCCGTCGAGGCTGGTGAACCAGACGACCAGGCTGCGGCGGCGGGTGCGCTGTACGGCCGCCCGCACGAGTCCGGCGCTGTCGGTGTCGACGAGAGCGGGGGTGATGCCCGCCATCGCGTGCATCAGCTTCAGCTGCAATCCTTTTCCACCGACCCCGCGGACCTCGGCGCGCGGTCGGCGGTCGAAGGCGAGCAGATCGACGGTGTCCCCCGCGGCGGCGGCCAGACCGCCGAGCAGCAGGGCCGCCTCGATGCTCGCGTCCAGGCGCGTACCGTCACCCACCCGGCCCGCGCTGATCCGGCCGGTGTCCAGCAACATCAGCATGTGCCGGTTGCGCTCCGGACGCCAGGTGCGGACCAGGACATCGGTGGCGCGGGCGGTGGCGCGCCAATCGATGGCGCGCACGTCGTCTCCGGCGACGTACTCGCGGAACGAATCGAATTCGGTGCCCGGTCCGCGCAGATCGGCCACGTTGCTGCCCTCCAGGTGTTGCAGCCTCTTCACTTTGGAGCGCAACAGCCGTTCGGCGCGGAACGCGGGCAGCGCGCGGATTCGGGCGGGCACGTCGCGCCTGGTCTGGCGCCCAGCCAGTCCGAGCGGGCCGAGCAGCCGCACCGTGACCTGGCCCGCGACCCGATCGCCACGGTAGGTGGGCGTGAGCGTGGTGCGGAAACGGACCTTGGTGCCCGGGGCGAGGTCGAGCCGGTGCGTGCGGTGTTCGGGACGCGCACTGTCGGGCCAGTCGTCCCAGACCGTGCCGCGCAGCACCCGGGCTCCGGTGTTGACCGCGACGAGTTCCACCTCGGCCGAGCGCCCGAGTCGCACCGTGGTGAGCGCCTCGCGGGACAGCGTGAGATCGCGTGCCCGACCCACCGCGCCCAGGTCGACGAGCAGCCCCGCCGCCAGGACACAGGTCACCACCACCACGCCGGCCACGGAAGGCAGGACCAGGGTGACGAACAGGGCCGCCACGCCTGCCGCGGCGGCCAGCCGACCGGTGACGACCATGCGCTACACCGGGACCGGAACCGACAGCAACAGCGACGACAGCACACTCTCGGTGGTCACGCCGTCCAGCTCGGCCTCCGGGCGCAGATGCAGGCGGTGCCGCAGCACCGCGACGGCGACGGCCTTCACGTCGTCCGGCGTGACGAACCCGCGCCCGTTGAGCCAGGCGTACGCGCGGGCGGCAGCCATCAGCGCCGTCGCGCCGCGGGTCGAGGCGCCGTGCTGCACGGCGGGCGAGGTGCGGGTGGCCCGGCACACGTCGACGGTGTAGGCGAGCACCTCGGGCGTGATCGTCGTCCGGGCGATCGCGGCGCGGGCGGCGGTGATGTGCGCCGCGCCCGCGACGGGACGCAGGCCCGCTGCGGCCAGGTCGCGCGGATCGAAGCCCGCGGCGTGGCGTTGCAGGATGCGGAACTCGTCGTCGCGGCCGGGCAGGTGGATGTCCACCTTGAACAGGAACCGGTCCAGCTGCGCCTCCGGCAGCGGGTAGGTGCCCTCCTGCTCGATCGGGTTCTGGGTGGCGACGACGACGAACGGATCGGGCAGCGGCTGCGGTTTCCCGTCCACCGAGACCTGCCGCTCCTCCATCGATTCCAGCAGCGCCGACTGAGTTTTCGGCGGCGTGCGGTTGATCTCGTCGGCGAGCAGCAGGTTGGTGAACACCGGACCCTGCCGGAAGGTGAACTCCGCGGAGTGCGGGTCGTAGATCTGCGAGCCGGTGACGTCACCGGGCATCAGGTCCGGCGTGAACTGCACCCGGGCGTGGTCGAGGTCGAGCGCCGTGGCCAGCGCCCGTACGAGCAGCGTCTTCGCGACGCCCGGCACGCCTTCGAGCAGCACGTGGCCGCGGCACAGCAGCGCGAGCACCAAGTACATGACCGCGTTGTCGTTGCCGACCACCGCCTTGCCGATCTCGGCGCGCAGGGCGTGGAACGCGGCGCCCGCCTGCTCGGCCGTCGGGGTGGTCTCGGTGCTGGTCATTCGATCTCCTGTGGTTCGCGGGTGTTCCCGCATGCCGTGGGCCGGGGGAGGATTGGGCAAAGGCGTCTCATCCGACCTCCGATTCGATCCATTCGAGTTGGGCGGCCACCACCTGCAGCGTCCACGGATCGGGCACGGGACCGAACAAGGCCGCGCCGATCTGGGCGGTGTCGGCTCCGATGCGCGCGGCGAGCACGGCGACGATGCGGTCCGGCGGGGTGTCGGCCGTGATGCCGAGCGGGGTGCGAATGCGGCGCAGCGTGGCCGCCCGCAGTTTCCCGGCGACGTGATCGTGATCTTTCGAGCGGCGGTACAGGGCGGCCTGCCCGGCGAGCAGTTCGTTCGCCGCCACCTCGACGGGCCGGGGCTCGCGCACCAGCGCGCCCCGCCTGCGGGCACGCCACCACACCACCAGTGCGGCGGCGATCAGGAACTGCACGCCGCCGTAGAAGACCGGCGCGGGCAGCCGGTCCCAGATCGGGTCGTCCCCCGCTCCGAAGCCGGGGGCGTCCGGCGGCGGGACGTCGGGTAGATCCGGAGGCGTTTGCGGCGGCGGCGCCGGAGGAGCGGTCGGCGCGCCGCAGGATTGCAGGGCGCCGTAGACCAGCAGCAGCAACGTGGCCGCGGCGGCGAGCGCCGCCCAGAAGCGGGGGTTGCGCAGCAGACTCGGCAGCGGTGGCAGCCTGCGCTTGCTGCGCGGCGCCTTCTCCACCGCCTCTATCTCCACCGGTTCCGGAGCCGGCGGCGGCGCGGAAGCGGAGAACCGGTCGGCGTATTCCAGCCTGCGGTATTCGTCCTCGGTGGCGCGGCGTCCGCCGTAGACCACCTCGTCGAAACTGAGTGCGGCGGGCTGGATCTCGGTGGCGGTCTCGAGCGGTAAGGCGGTGGTCACGTCGTCGGCGGTTTCCCGCGCGGTTCGTGAGCGCCGCACCTCGAGCACACCACCCTGTTCCAGACCACGCAGCACGGCACGGAAGCGTTCGCGCAGGGCGCGATCGAAATCCCGGTGCTGGGCGGCCGTTTCGGCGGCGGCGCGATGATCGGCGGCCGCGCCGAGCCGTGGTGTGCCGGGCGCCGTGTCGTCGGTCGCGCCTTTGGTCAGCGTGACCTCGCCCGACTGCTGCGCCGACGGGCTTTCCGGCGGAACGGGACCGCTCACCGCGCCTCCTGCCTGCGGATGCGGATGTCCAATCCCTCCCTGCGGCAACGGCGGTCGACGTAGCACACCACCCGCGAGGAACCCTCGACCACTTCGCCGAACGCTGTCAGCAGCAGCACCGCCGACGTGGTCAGCACGATCACCGGCCACCGGTGGGTGCCGGAGAAGTCGGAGACGAACAGCGGAATGGCCAGCACCGGGACCGCCAGCAGCGCGAACAGGGCGCGCTGGACGATCCACAGCCCGGTGGTCGGCCACTCCGCGCCCTCCGCGAGCAGCTTGGCCCGCGCGATACCGTCCCGGTGCGAGGTGCGCTCGACGAACAGCACCGGCACCGCGACCCAGCGGCCGGCGCGCAGCCGGCCCAGCCAGATCGCCGCGAGCGGCAACGTCACGATCAGCACACTGCCCACCGTCAGCACGGCGACGCCCACCACGGTGAACAACAGCTGGAACACCAGCAACGGGCCGAGCGTCGCACCGAATCGGCGGAGCGCGGCCCGGCGGTCGATCGGCGCGCCGCCGACGGTCGCGAGCCCCAGGGCCACCGTGGTGCCGCGCAACACGAAGCGCAGCAACCACGCGCAAGCCGCGGTGGACAGGATCGCCGCCCAGGCGGTGCCCGGGTCGGAGCCGTCGGTCAGCTCGGAGACGCCCGCGGTCACCGCGACGACCACGGCCTCGGCGAGGACCAGGCCCGTCACGCTCAGCCCGGCCAAGGCGCGCACGTTCGCCTGGATCAGAGCGAACGGCACATCGAGCAGTTCGCGAAAACTCAGCGGTCGGATCGGCACCGTCGTTCCAGGAGACCCCGGTACCGGATCTGTTCCCGCCCCGACGGCGCCGGCCGGTTCGGCGGCTGGCAGCACGGGCCGAGTCTAGCCGTCAGCGCTGTAGTAAGCGGTCCACCACGTGCCGGTAGCGAACCGGATCGATGGGTGGGAGGCCGAGCAGCGCGCGCAGGTACACACCGTCACCGACCAACCGGATGAGGTCGGCCTGAACCGGATCGGCGACCTCCTCGTCCAAACCGTCCGACCAGGAGTTCATCATCTCGGCGAGCGCGCGCTGCACCTCGTCGGGTTCCGGGGTGGCGTCTATGGTGCGCATGGTCGCGAGCATGGACCGGTAGAGCTCGAGTTCGACCGCTTCCGCCGCGTTGTCCGGGTTCGGCGTCTGCAGATACCACTCGGCTACCGAACCGCCCTTGGCGACGGCCGTGTCCAATTGCCTGCCCGCACGGTCGGCCAGCCTGCGGACCAAGCCCGCGAGCAGCGCGTCCTTGCTCTTGAAGTGATAGAGCAAGCCGCCCTTGGAGACGCCCGCGGTGGCCGCGACGTTTTCCAGGGTCACGTGCGACATGCCTTTCTCCAGCAGCAAGGTCTCGAGCGCGTCCAGGAGGCGGTCGCGGGTGTCAGCCGTCACCCGGTCGACTATACCGTCCGGACGGTTATGTGAGTACTATACCGTCTGGACGGTAAAACTAACGACGGAAGTCGAGAAAGTCATGACCCCCCAGCCCATCGGACGAGCGGCCACCACCCACCGCGCCGGAGCGCGCGAGTGGGCGGGGTTGTCGGTGCTCGCGCTCGCTCTGCTACTGCTCGCCGTCGACGCGACGGTGCTGGATCTGGCCGTGCCCGCGATCAGCGCCGATCTCGCGCCCACCACGCCGCAATTGCTGTGGATCATCGACGTCTACTCGTTCGTGCTGGCCGGGTTGCTCGTCGTCATGGGCAACCTGGGCGACCGGATCGGGCGACGCAGGCTGCTGCTGCTCGGCGCGGCCGGATTCGGTGTCGCATCCGTGCTGGCGGCCTGGTCCGTGACGCCGGAAATGCTCATCGCGGCCCGCGTGCTGCAAGGTGTCGCCGGCGCGACGCTGATGCCCGCGACGCTCGCGCTGATCAGGTCGATGTTCCTCGATCCTCGGCAGCGCACCGTCGCGATCGCGGTATGGAGCGCGATGGCGGGCGGTGGCGCCGCGGCGGGACCGCTGCTGGGCGGCTGGCTGCTCGAGCACTACTGGTGGGGTTCGGTGTTCCTGGTGAACCTGCCGGTCATGCTGGTGCTGCTCGGGCTGGGTCCGGTGCTGATCCCGGAATCGCGTGATCCGAAGCCCGGTCGCTTCGACCTGCCCAGTGCGTTGCTGTCGATGCTCGCGCTGGTACCCGTCGTGTACGCGGTGAAGGAGTTCGCGGCACACGGTCCCGCTCTGCGACCGGTCCTGGTCGGCGCGCTCGGCGTGCTGGCGGGCGTGGGGTTCGTGCACAGGCAGGGACGGCTCGCGCAGCCGATGCTGGATCTGGCGCTGTTCGCGCTGCCCAAGTTCCGTACGGCGGTGGTGACCAACCTGCTCGCGGTGTTCGCGCTGGCCGGCGTGCTGTTCTTCGGCTCGCAGTACCTTCAGTTGGTGCTCGGCCGCTCGCCGATGCAGGCGGGCTTGCTGCTCCTGCCGGGTCTGCTGACCGGCATGGTCGCCTCGCTCGCCGCGGCCTGGTTGGTGCGGCGGTTGCGGCCGGGCACGGTGCTGGGCGGTGCGCTGAGCACGGCGGCGGTGGGCGCTGCGCTGTTCGGCAGTCTGGGCCCGGACGCGGCCACCAGCACGACGCCGTTCGTGCTCGGCTTCCTTTTCGTGGGGGCAGGCGTCGGCATCGCGCTGACCGTGTCGTCGGACCTGGTGGTCGGTTCGGCGCCGCCGGAGCGCGCGGGTGCGGCCGCCGCGGTGTCGGAGACCGCGTACGAGACCGGGATCGCGCTGGGCGTCGCGGTACTCGGCAGCGTGGTCATGGCGATCTTCCGCAACGGTCTCGACCTGAGCCACGTGCCGTCCGATCAGGTGGACGCCGCCTCGGAATCCCTTGGCGCGGCCACGGCGTTCGCCGGTGAGCTGCCGGAGGCCGCCGGAAGCGCGTTCCTCGCCTCCGTGCACGAATCGTTCGTCTCCGGCATCCACTTCGCGGCGATCGGCACCACCTCGATCCTGTTGATGGCCGCGCTGGTGGCGTTCCGGTTGCGCGGTGCCCGTGCGTGATCGCCGGTTCCGAAAGCCTCCGCACCAGGTAGTAGTTGCGACGGCGCGGGCAGGGACCGTCCGCCTGGCTGGGCGACCATGCCGTTCCGCGCCGGTGCCCCGATGGTCGGTGAGGGCACTCGCGGCTGCCGGTCGCCCCGTTCTCGCGGCCTAGCGGACCGGACCCGAGTCCCCTGCCGGGCGCGCCGCTCGTGCGCCCGGCACAGAATGGGCCGACCTCTCATTCATCCGGTGCCATGCGATCGGTGGCGGTGCTCGCGACTGCCGTGATTCTCGGTCGCCCGTTCTCGGCGCGCCGGAACCACCTCGCACTCGGTGGCGGCATGGTCACGGGCAGTGGTCGTCGCCGTGGAGGCGAGACATGTGGGCGCGTTCGGGCTGGCTGCGGTCGCCGAGGCAGCCACCGCTCCCGCCGGTCAGCCGCGGCGGCGGCAGCGCGAGCGCGGGCGACGGTAGCGGGCGTTGCGCGTACTGCATCGCGACACCGCCGGGACAAGTTCTATGTGGGACGGGCCAGCCGGGTCGGTGTGAGGCGGCCGCGGAGGGTGACGGATTCGCCGAGCCGCCAATGTCGCACCTCGGTATCGGCAGCCGCTGCGACGGTGGCGCCGGACGCGAGCAACAGACCCTCCTGCTTGGCCAGCTCGCACAGGCGGGCGGCCTCGTTGACCGCGTCGCCGATGACGGTGAACTCGTAGCGTTGATGCGCCCCGACATTGCCCGCGACCACCCGGCCCGCGGCCACGCCGATGGCCGCGACGAAATCGGTCGCGGTGGCGTCGAGCCTGACCCGGATCGCGCGCGCCGTGGCCAGCGCCGCGCCCGCGGCGTCGCCCAGCGGAGCGGGTGTGCCGAAAACGGCGAGGGCGGCGTCGCCCTCGAACTTGTTGACCAGCCCGCCGTGGCGCTCCACCTCGTCCACCACGATCCCGAAGAACCGGTTGAGCAGGGCGACCATCTCCGGCGCCGGGATGGTCGCGGCCATCGTCGTCGAGCCGACGATGTCGATGAACAGGGCCGCGGCGTCGGTCTCCACGCCGCCGAGCGTCGGATCACCCGCCAGAGCCGCGGCGGCTACCTCGCGCCCGACATGTCTGCCGAACAGATCCCGGATCTGCTCCCGCTCGCGCAGTCCCTCGACCATGTGGTTGAAACCGCTCTGCAGCTCACCCAATTCGGTGCCGTCGTACACGGCCAGCGCCACATCGAGATCACCGTCCTCGACCTGACGCATCGCGCGGCGCACGCCGAGGATCGGGGCGACCGTAGCGGCCAGGGTCTGCGTCATCAGCAGCAGACCGAAGATCAACGTGGCCCCACCGAGGGACAGCACGCAGACCGCCAGCCGAGCCTTGGTGACGTCGTCCATGGCGAGCGCCGACACCGCGAGCACCATCATCCCGGCCACCGGAACGCCCGATCCGACCAACCAGACCACCAGCGAGCGCCCGAAGACGCCGATGCCGCGACGTCGACCGGAAGCCGCGGCTTCCAGCACCCGCGCGGTGACGGGTCGCAGCGCGAACTCGATGATCAGGTAGCTGTTCGCGCACACCACGATGGCGCTGAGCGCGATGCCGAAGGCCACCTTCGGAATCAGCCGCGGTTCGGCCAGGCCGTACAGCGTGGTCAGCACGACGAGTCCGCCGAACCACAGCAGCGCTTGGTTGCGCACCAGCCTGCGCGGTGTCGCGATGGCCGCGGCCTGCTCCTCCTCGGTGGGCACGTGCAGCGGGTCGGTGGCCCACCGCAGCGCCCGCAGCCCGCGAGTCGTGCCCCACCACAGCCCCAGCAGCAGCGCACAGGTCGCGTACAGCGGTGCGGCGAGCACGTCGAGCAGCAAGAGATCCCGGGTGAAGACCGACGGCCCCGGCAAGACGAAGCCCACCAGCGCGATCGACACCACCATGCCCGTCAGGTTGCCCAGCAGGGTGGGCACAGTGAGCAACAGCTGGATGCGGATGCGTCGCAGCCCCGACGACTCCTCGGCGGACCCGAGCAATCGTGATCCCCACGGCGCCGCGGCGAGCGTCACCTCCCTGTGTTGCATGGGTGCAGCGTAAGCGGAGGCGAGTCGCACCGTGAGCCCGAACCACGGGCTCCGAGCCGAGCAAGTGAGTTCGGCGGCAGCGCTCCGACCCGGACGATGCTCCGCACGTCTCGCTGGTTCACGGGTCGAGTCGTGCTGGGCAGGCGGTGGCGACGCATCGGTGCGCGGTCGACGTGCGGTCGGGGCCGGATGTGATCCCGGGAGTACGTCGCCGCCGCAGTCCGTGCGCCCGCGCCGGACGGTTCGTGCTCGGCGGGTGATCGAGTGCTCGGAAAACAGCGGTGACTGGGCTGCCGACGGTGACCGCCGTCGGCAGCCCGCATGCGGGGCGCGCCGTCGGAACCAGAACTCGCTGCCGGTGGTGCTCCGTCGCGGCTCGGCCGGGTGACCGTGCCGGGCGCTCGGCGCTGCGCGACGATCCTCGGGACAGCCGCCCGCATCGGGGCAAGTGTGCGAAATTGCCGCTGCGGCCGCTCCCGGTGTAGCTGAATCGCTTGCCTCAGTGGGGTGGTCAGCGACCCGGCGGGAGCTCGCGGCGGCTGGACTCGGGAAGTTCGGGGCGGTGGTGGCCCGGCAGCTCGTCCCGGCGGGCTCCGGTGGGAAGGCCGTAGCCGGCGGCGCCGGTGGGGGGAAGCGAGGAGTAACGGGGGGCGTGCGGCGCCGAGTAGTCGGCGTCCACGACGGTGGAGGCAATGTGCTGGGCGTGTGCGATGTCGGGCGTGCCCGGCTGCAGCTGGTAGCCGACGGCCTGCGGATGCGAGATCTGGCCGTCGACGGTGACCTTGCGGGTGCGCCGCAGCGTGAAGGTGATCTCCTCGACCTCTTCGAACGCCTGTCGCGCGGTGCGCAACGGATGCGTCGCCGTGTCGATCGCGTTGGCGACGAACGACGGAACCAGCGGCCGGAGGAAACGCGCGGCGGTGTCGGTGAACGGGACCGTGCCGATCAATGGCAGCTCGAGGCCGCCGCCGCTCGGCGCCGTCGGTGCGGGTGCGACGGCCGGCACCGGCGGATGCACGGCAGCGGGAGCGGGTAGGTTCGTCGCCTCGTCGGGCACGGCGCTGTCCTTTCGGTCGTCCGCCGCGACGGCGGGAAGTTCAGGGCGGCGCGGCGGCTCGGTGATGCCGATCTCGATGCCGCCGATGGCCGCGATGATGCGGGTGCGCTGGCGCTCCCGGTCGATGGCCGTGTCCGCCTCGACGGCGAGGCGGGCGGCGGTGAGTTCCCGCTCGGCGCGCAGGGTTTCCGCCTCGGCGCGCACTTCGGCCTGCTTGACCGCGATCACCGCGTCGGCTTCCCGCTCGGCGCGGTCGTGCACCGTGCGGGCCGCGTTGTGCCGGTCGAACGATGTCTCGCCACGCCACCAGCGCAGGACCAGCGGCAGCAGGGCCAGCGCGACGAACGCCACGATGGTGAGCACGCGCAGCGGCAGCGCGTCGCGCACCGTGTAGTCGTTCATCGCCTGCCAGCGCGCGCCGAGCCCGCGGTCGGCGTCGTCGAAGGCGGCGGTCCGTGCGGTCGACAGGGCGGCCTGGCCCGCGTCGATCCGGCGGTCCGCGGCATCGACCCGGCCTTGCGCGGTGGCGAGCTGCTTGCGGGCGTCGTCGAGCATGTCGTTGGCCGTCTGCGCCTCCGGCCCGCGGCCTGGCACGCCGGTGATCCTGGTGCGCGGACACTCCGGAGCCGGGTTGAGCTCGCAGCGGGCGATCACCAAGGCGTGATCGATATCGTTCTGCGCCATGCCGATCGCCTGTTCGAGCGCGGCCCGGTCGGCTTTCGCCCGGTCGAGTTCCGCCTGCGCGGCGACGACCCGCGGCGCCGAATCGAGCGACCGCTGCGCCTTCTCGTCCAGCAGCCGGCCGACGGATCCGCTGAACAGAACGATCGCGGCGAGCTCGGCGAGCAATCCGCCCACCAGCACCGCGACCACGAGACGCGCGATCATGCCGAGCCGATCGGGCCCGCCACCGGGCCGGGCCGTAGCCAGCGCCCGGGCGAGCGCGCCGGTCAGCGCGGCGATCACGACGCCCGCCGCCGACGCCGCCCACCATGGCCACGCGGAGCCCGCGGCCAGCGCGGCGACCACACCGGAGATCGTCCCGAACAACAGCACGACCGCCCCTGTGACGGCGTATCCCGCACGCTCATGACGATCGGTGATCGCGCTGTTGCCCCCGCCGAGCCAGGTGAACAAGCTGGTGACGGTCATCGGAAGGCACATCCTCTACGTCCCAGGCGCTGACACGGGCGCGACGAAACTGTCACGGATTCGTTGTGACAGCGTGACAGGCTCCCGGGGCGCGCAGCGAGCAGGGAAGGCCGGATGTGGCCAGGCTCACAGGTCGTTCGAACGTCGTATGCGGCTGCGGGGGCGCGTGTGCCTACGCTGACGCGGTGATTCGTTTCCGTGCGAGGGATCCGAGGAGGTCGCGGCGTGCGCAGAATCGGGTTGACGCTGCTGGCCGTGGCGCTGCTGATGTGGCCGGCTAGCGCGGGCGCCGCACCGGACGACCGGTCGCTGGACCGGCTGGTCGCCCTGGTGCTCGAGCGGCTGGACACCGCGGACGCCGTCGCCGCGGCGAAGTGGGTGGCGGCGGGCGAACTCGGCACGGAGCCCGCCATCGACGATCCGGTGCGGGAAGCGAACGTCTACGACGCGATGGCCCGCCTGGGCAACGGCCGTGACCTGCCGGAGAACTGGGTGCGTCAGGTGTTCTTCGGGCAGATCGAGGCGAACAAGACGGTGCAGCGCGGACTGATGCTGCAGTGGCGCTTCGACCCGGCCGCGGCGCCCACCGCACCCGAGGGGCTCGCGTCCGTGCGCCCGGTCATCGACCGGGTGAACGTCGAGATCCTCGACCAGCTCGACCTGCGCCGAGCCGAGCTGACCGCGCCGGATTGCGCGGAACGGTTGGCACGCAGCGTCTTCGGCGTGTTCAGCGCCGGCCGCGGCGACGCCCTGCATCGAGCGGCGCTGGTGCGCGCCGCCGTATCCCTCTGCCCGGCCTAGGCAGTGCTCCCCGACCGCCCGGCGGACTGCGGCGGAACACTGTGTCCAACACCACTCCACGATATTTGCTGATTATGTGCTGAACGACACAGCGGGCAAAAGAGGCCGGACGGTCGGATCACATTCATGGCTTGTCACGCCCGTGTCGGAAATATCTCAACGGCCCGATCGCCGAGTTAGCCGCTGCCACTTGGTTTGCCGCGTGGCGAACCGGGGAAATCCACTTCGACGCAGGTGAGGGCGGTTTCCGGGCTTTGTGAGGAAAGTCTCGGGTGGGTGTCGCGCGCCGGTTTCCCCAGGTGGCACCGGGTGCCATGGGGATCGATCGCACGGTACTCGCTGCTTTACACTGGACAACGCGCACACGTGGAGGACCGAATGCAGAAGCCCAGCTAAACCTGGTTATTAGCACTACCTAAGTTGGTTGGGCCCTGGACCTGACTTATCGTTTGCTCTTACGCCGAACACAGAACGTTCGGCTACCTCGCCCGCTCGGGCAGCCCTAGCCAGGTGCTCAGCGTAGCGGGCGAGCACCCGCTCGGAGGTAAGGATCTTGTTAGGGATCCGTTACCGAAGGGCACCCACTACGTCACAGAAGCGGGTGGAGACAACTGCAGACCTGACTGCACGCCGAAGACCATCAGCGCGGCTGGCTTCGGAACGTACGGGCGCAGTCTTGTACGGAGGCGTTCGACGAAAGGCCGTTTTTCTTCGAAGGCCGACTTTCTTGAAGGCAGAGGCATGACGCAACTTCCTGGCCACCGGTCACCTGGACCCATCGGGCTCTACGACCCGGCGAATGAGCACGACGCCTGCGGCGTCGCATTCGTCGTCGACATGCACGGCCGACGCAGCCGCGACATCGTCGACAAGGCTATTACGGCTCTGTTGAACCTGGAGCACCGTGGCGCCGCGGGCGCCGAGCCGAACAGCGGTGACGGCGCGGGCATCCTGATCCAGGTCCCGGACCGCTTCTTCCGCGCCATCGTGGACTTCGAGTTGCCGCCGGAGGGCTCCTACGCCACCGGCATCGCCTTCCTGCCGCAGGCCCGCCGCGAAGCCGCGCGCGCCGCCTACGGCGTGGAGAAGATCGTCAAGGAAGAGGGCCTCGAGGTCCTCGGCTGGCGCGAGGTGCCGATCGACGAGTCGTCGCTGGGTGCGCTGGCGCGCGACGCCATGCCGAGCTTCCGGCAGATCTTCATCGCCTCGCCGAAGAACGCTTCCGATCCGCTGTCGGAGATGGATCTGGAGCGTCGCGCCTACGTGGTGCGCAAGCGGGTCGAGCGCGAGCTGGGGTCGGCCGGTGCGGGTGAGGGCGCGGTCGGCAGGGAGTCGGTCTACTTCCCGAGCCTGTCCGGGCAGACCTTCGTCTACAAGGGCATGTTCACCACGCCGCAGCTGCGCGCGTTCTACCTGGACCTGCAGGACTCCCGCGTGGAGAGCGCCCTGGGCATCGTGCACTCCCGGTTCTCCACCAACACCTTCCCGTCCTGGCCGCTGGCGCACCCGTTCCGCCGGGTGGCGCACAACGGTGAGATCAACACCGTCACCGGCAACGAGAACTGGATGCGCGCCCGCGAGGCGCTGCTGCGCAGCGACGTCTTCGGCGTCGACTCCGCGGGCAAGAACCGGCTGGAGAAGATCTTCCCCGTCTGTACCCCGGGGGCGAGCGACACCGCCCGGTTCGACGAGGTGCTGGAACTGTTGCACCTCGGCGGCCGCAGCTTGCCCCACGCCGTGCTGATGATGATTCCCGAGGCATGGGAACGCAACGAGACCATGGACCCGCAGCGGCGGGCCTTCTACGAGTACCACTCGATGCTGATGGAGCCGTGGGACGGCCCCGCGTCGGTGTGCTTCACCGACGGCACCGTCGTCGGCGCCGTGCTCGACCGCAACGGCCTGCGGCCGAGCCGTATCTGGGTGACCGACGACGGCCTGGTCGTGATGGCCTCCGAGGTCGGCGTGCTGGACATCGACCCGTCCAAGGTGGTCCAGAAGGCGCGTCTGCAGCCGGGCCGCATGTTCCTGGTCGACACCGCCCAGGGCCGCATCGTCGGCGACGAGGAGATCAAGTCCCAGCTCGCCGCGGAGCACCCGTACCAGCAGTGGCTGGACGCGGGCGTCTCCCGCCTGGCCGACCTGCCCGACCGCCCGCACGTGCACATGTCGCACGACCGCGTGCTGATCCGCCAGCAGATCTTCGGATACACCACCGAGGAGCTCAACCTGCTGATCTCGCCGATGGCCAAGACCGGCGGCGAAGCGCTCGGCTCGATGGGCACCGACACTCCGATCGCGGTGCTTTCGGCCCGCCCGCGCCTGCTGTTCGACTACTTCTCCCAGCTGTTCGCGCAGGTCACCAACCCGCCGCTGGACGCGATCCGGGAAGAGGTGGTCACCAGCCTCAAGCGCAACATCGGCCCGGAGGCCGACCTGCTGCACCCGGGACCGGAGTCCTGCAACATGATCGCGCTGGAGCAGCCGATCCTGGACAACGACGAGCTGGCCAAGCTCGTGCACATCAACGACGACGGATCGCACCCCGAGTTGCGCTCGGTGGTGGTGCGCGGCCTGTACCCGGTGAAGAAGGGCGGCAAGGGCCTGCGCAAGGCGCTGGAGGCGATCAACACCCAGGTGTCGGCCGCCATCGACGGCGGAGCGCGGATCATCGTGCTGTCCGACCGCGAGTCCAACGAGAAGCTGGCGCCGATCCCGTCGCTGCTGCTGACCTCCTCGGTGCACCACCACCTGGTGCGTGAGCGCACCCGCACCATGGTCGGCCTGGTCGTGGAGGCCGGTGACGCCCGCGAGGTGCACCACATGGCCACCCTGGTCGGTTTCGGCGCCGCCGCGATCAACCCTTACATGGCCTTCGAGACCATCGAGGACATGCTCGAGCGCGGCGCGCTGGAGATGCCGGGCAGCACCGGCGACCTGGCCGCCGACTACCGCAAGGCGGTCGCCAACTACAACAAGGCCGCGGGCAAGGGCGTGCTCAAGGTGATGTCCAAGATGGGCATCTCCACGCTGGCCTCCTACAACGGCGCCCAGCTGTTCCAGGTGATCGGCCTGTCGCAGGAGCTGGTGAACGAGTACTTCACCGGCCTGCGCTCGCACCTGGACGGCATCGGCCTGGACGAGATCGCCGAGGATGTCGCGCAGCGGCACCGGGTCGCGTTCCTGGAGAACCGCAACGAGCGCGCGCACCGCGAACTCGAGGTCGGCGGTGAGTACCAGTGGCGGCGCGAGGGCGAATACCACCTGTTCAACCCGGACACGGTGTTCAAGCTGCAGCATGCCACCCGCTCCGGCCAGTACTCGATCTTCAAGGAGTACACCAAGCTGGTCGACGACCAGTCCGAGCGGCTGGCGTCGCTGCGCGGTCTGTTCAAGTTCAAGCACAAGGCGCGCAACCCGATTCCGATCGAGGAGGTCGAGCCGGCCTCGGCGATCGTGAAGCGGTTCTCCACCGGCGCGATGAGCTACGGCTCCATTTCGGCCGAGGCGCACGAGACCCTGGCGATCGCGATGAACCGCCTCGGCGGCCGGTCGAACTCGGGCGAGGGCGGCGAGTCGCCGTCGCGCTTCGAGCCGGAGGAGAACGGTGACTGGCGGCGCAGCGCCATCAAGCAGGTGGCCTCCGGCCGCTTCGGCGTGACCGCGCACTACCTGACCAACTGCACCGACATCCAGATCAAGATGGCGCAGGGCGCCAAGCCCGGTGAGGGCGGCCAGCTTCCGGCGCACAAGGTGTACCCGTGGGTCGCCGAGGTGCGGCACTCGACGCCGGGCGTCGGCCTCATCTCGCCGCCGCCGCACCACGACATCTACTCGATCGAGGATCTGGCGCAGCTGATCCACGACCTGAAGAACGCCAACCCGCAGGCGCGCATCCACGTGAAGCTGGTCGCGGAGCCCGGCGTCGGCACCGTCGCGGCGGGCGTCTCCAAGGCGCACGCCGACGTCGTGCTGATCTCCGGTCACGACGGCGGCACCGGCGCCTCGCCGCTCACCTCGCTCAAGCACGCGGGCGGTCCCTGGGAGCTCGGCCTGGCCGAGACCCAGCAGACGCTGCTGCTCAACGGCTTGCGCGACCGCATCGTCGTGCAGGTCGACGGCCAGATGAAGACCGGCCGCGACGTGATGATCGCCGCGCTGCTCGGCGCCGAGGAGTACGGCTTCGCCACCGCGCCGCTGGTGGTCTCGGGCTGCATCATGATGCGGGTATGCCACCTGGACACCTGCCCGGTCGGCGTCGCGACGCAGAACCCGGTGCTGCGCGAGCGGTTCACCGGCAAGCCGGAATTCGTCGAGAACTTCTTCCTGTTCATCGCCGAGGAGGTCAGGGAGCTGCTGGCGCAGCTCGGCTTCCGCACGCTGGACGAGGCCATCGGCCGGGTCGACCTGCTCGACACCTCGCGGGCCAAGCAGCACTGGAAGGCCAGCAAGCTGGACCTGTCGCCGATCCTGGACGACGTCGAGACGGCGTTCATGTTCCAGGACCGCCGCTGCACCAAGTCCCAGGACCACGGCCTGGACAAGGCGCTGGACCAGCAGCTGATCGTGCAGAGCCGCGACGCGCTGGAACGGGGTCAGGCGGTGAAGTTCGAGACCAAGATCACGAACGTGAACCGCACCGTCGGCACCATGCTCGGCCACGAGGTGACCAAGCTCTACGGCGGCGCGGGCCTGCCCGACGACACCATCGACATCACCTTCACCGGGTCGGCGGGCAACAGCTTCGGCGCCTTCGTGCCCGCGGGCATCACGCTGCGCGTGCAGGGTGACGCGAACGACTATGTCGGCAAGGGCCTGTCCGGCGGCCGGCTGGTGGTGCGCCCATCGCTGAACGCGCCCGGCGAGTTCGTCCCGGAGCGCAACATCATCGCGGGCAACGTCATCCTGTTCGGCGCGACCAGCGGCCAGGTGTTCCTCAGCGGTGTGGTCGGCGAGCGGTTCGCCGTGCGCAACTCCGGCGCCACCGCGGTGGTCGAGGGCGTGGGCGACCACGGCTGCGAGTACATGACGGGTGGCCGGGTGGTCATCCTGGGCGAGACCGGCCGCAACTTCGGCGCCGGTATGTCCGGCGGCGTGGCGTTCGTCTTCGACCCGAACGGCACCTTCGCCGCTCGGCTCAACCCCGAGCAGGCCGACGCCGTCGAGCAGCTGGCCGGTGACGATTTCACCTGGCTGCACGACATCATCACCCAGCACCGTGACCAGACCGGTTCCGCTGTCGCCGAGCGCATCCTGAGCGATTGGTCGCAGCAGGTGAACCACTTCGTGAAGGTCATGCCGCGCGAATACAAGAAGGTTTTGCTCGCCATCTCCGAAGCTGAGAAGAGCGGCAAGGACGTGGACGAAGCGATTATGGAGGCCGCACGTGGCTGACCCCCAAGGGTTCCTGAAGCACACCGCACGCGAACTGCCCAAGCGGCGGCCGGTGCCGCTGCGCCTGATGGACTGGAAAGAGGTCTACGAGGAGAACTTCTCCCACCAGACCTTGCGGACCCAGGCCAGCCGCTGCATGGACTGCGGTATCCCGTTCTGCCACAACGGTTGTCCGCTGGGGAACCTGATCCCCGAGTGGAACGACCTGGTCTACAAGGACCGGTGGCGCGAAGGTATCGACCGGCTGCACGCGACGAACAACTTCCCGGAGTTCACCGGGCGGTTGTGCCCCGCGCCGTGTGAGGCGTCCTGCGTGCTCGGCATCAACCAGGATCCGGTCACGATCAAGCAGGTCGAGGTCGAGATCATCGAGAACGCCTTCGACGAGGGCTGGGTGACCCCGGTCTACCCGACCCGCCTCACCGGCAAGAAGGTCGCCGTCGTCGGTTCCGGTCCGGCCGGTCTGGCCGCTGCGCAGCAGCTGACCCGCGCCGGGCACACCGTGACCGTGTTCGAGCGGGCCGACCGCATCGGTGGTCTGCTGCGCTACGGCATCCCGGAATTCAAGATGGAGAAGCGCTTCATCGACCGCCGTCTCGCGCAGATGGAGGCCGAGGGCACCATCTTCAAGACCGGTGTGAACGTGGGCGTCGACATCACCGCCGAGCAGCTGCGCGAGAAGTTCGACGCGATCGTGCTGGCCGGTGGCGCCACCCTGGCGCGTGACCTGCCGATCCCCGGCCGCGATCTGGACGGCATCCACCAGGCCATGGAGTTCCTGCCGTGGGCCAACCGGGTCCAGCTCGGCGACGACGTCACCGACGACGAGGGCCTGCCGCCCATCCACGCGAAGGGCAAGAAGGTCGTCATCATCGGCGGTGGCGACACCGGCGCCGACTGCCTCGGCACCTCGCACCGCCAGGGCGCGGCCAGCGTGCACCAGTTCGAGATCATGCCGCGTCCGCCGGAGGAGCGGGCCGCGTCCACCCCGTGGCCGACCTACCCGCTGATGTACCGGGTCTCCTCGGCGCACGAGGAGGGCGGCGAGCGGGTGTTCTCGGTGAACACCGAGCGCTTCGTCGGCGCGGACGGCAAGGTGACCGGTCTGGACGCGCACGAGGTCAAGATGGTCAACGGCCGGTTCGAGAAGGTGGAGGGCACCGACTTCACCCTCGAGGCCGACTTGGTGCTGCTGGCCATGGGCTTCGTCGGTCCCGAGAAGCCGGGCCTGCTCACCGATCTGGGCGTCGGCTACGACCAGCGCGGCAACGTGCAGCGCGACAAGAACTGGGCGACCAACGTTCCCGGCGTCTTCGTCGCCGGTGACATGGGCCGCGGCCAGTCGCTCATCGTCTGGGCCATCGCCGAGGGCCGCGCCGCGGCCGCGGGCGTGGACCGGTACCTGGAAGGCGAGACCGCCCTCCCGGCGCCGATCACCCCCACCATGGTGGCTCAGCGCTAGGTCCCCTCTCTTACCGGAGCGGAAAAGAAGGCGCCTGTGGACAACTCGTCCACAGGCGCCTTTCCGCATGTCCGGGGCGTTCCGCCGCCTTGATCTCCGGGCTTCGAAGCGCACCGGGAACGGAAATCCGACACACTGCGGAGTTCGAATGGCATTGCGGCGTTCGTGGCTTTATTGTGATCTTCGGCGTGCTGCTGATCTTGGGATGCGGTTTTGGGTGCACGTCATCCGGTCGGGTGACTTGTGTTCACCCGGCGTGCACTGGAACGACATCCGGTGAGTTCAGCATTGACGCGGCAACTCGGCGGGAAGTTCGACGAGGGCGAGGTTTGGAGCGGTATGCAGTGGAAGAAGGTCGTCGCGGCTCTGGGCGCGTCCGCGACCGTGATGTCCGGCTTGGTTTTCGGTGGTGCGACGGCGAGCGCCGCGCCCGGTTGCCCGAGCCTGTACGTGGTGGCGATCCCGGGTACCTGGGAGACCGGACGGGACAAGACCCCGCAGCCCGGCATGCTGGCCGGCGTCACCCGCGGCCTCCCGTCCAACACGGAGGTCGACTATGTGACCTATGCCGCGACCGCCTTCCCCTGGGAGGGTGAGGTTTACGGCAACTCCAAGAAGGAGGCGGTCGACAACGCCCGGGGTCTGATCGCGAACATGGCGCAGCAGTGCGGCGCGACCAAGATCGCCCTAATCGGCTACAGCCAGGGCGCGGACGCCGCAGGCGATCTCGCCGCCGAGCTCGGCACCGGCCTCGGTGTCGTGCCTGCCGACCGCGTCGCCGGCGTCGGCCTGATCTCCGATCCGCGTCGTTCGCCCACCGACATCCAGGTCGGCCCGGTCGCTCCTGGTGCCGGCGCGGGCGGCCCCCGGGTCGGCGGCTTCGGCTGGGTCAGCGATCGCACCCGCACCATCTGCGCGCTCGACGACCTCTACTGCGCGACCGCGACCGAGGACTTCGTCACCCGGTTCGCCGGGTTCCTGGCCCAGGCGTCGGACGCCAACCCCGCCAACATGTGGCGCTACCAGATCGAGGCCGGCAACATCATCGGCGACCTGATGAGCTCGGGTGGCGTCCCGACTCTGCAGGCGCAGCTGACCGACTCGGCCAACCAGCAGCGGGCCAAGGACCTGGAGCGCTTCTACAAGTCGCAGGCGCACACCCTGTACGGCAGTTACCCGGTGGGTGGCGGTCAGACCGCCATCTCCTGGATGCACAACTGGATCGCGGGCATGGCCTGAGCCGCAGCGAAACCACGGGCCCACCTCCGGATTCGGAGGTGGGCCCTTTTCGATGTGGCCGGGCGGCTAGCTCGAGCCGGTCGGCGGCAGGAACTGCTGGAACTGGTGGAACTGGTGCGGCGGGCCCCCACGCCACGGGCCGTCACCCGGCCGGTCGTCCGGTCCACGGCGCGGACCGTCGTGCCGTTCATGGTGCTCGAAATGGCGGGGCCTGCCGTCGATGTCGGCGCCCTGCTGCGGTGCGTCCACCAGCTGTACCTGGCCCTGGGCGGCCGCGGTTTCGGCGGAAGCGTTCGCGGCGAGGGCGGCGAGCGGGACGGCGATCAGCGACCCGGCCACGGCGACCCGGGCCAGACGCCGCAGCGGCGTAGCGGTTTTGGAGAGCGACACGGAATTCCTTTCTCTCGAACCGTGAACCACTGTCGGAAGCGGCCCACCGGTCCTATCGAAGATTCCGTCACTGGGACACCGGTGCGACAGACCTGGCAATCGACTGTGAATGCTCAGCACGGAGCGATGGTGCGGGGCAACAACTCCCGGACGTGCCCGTTCTCATCGACGGTGGCCGGCACCGTCTCGTCGCACAACAGAGCCCGCCTCCGAATTCGGAGGCGGGCACTGTTCGATGTGGTCGACTGGCTAGCTCGACCCGGTCGGCGGCAGGAACTGCTGCTGCTGCGGGCCATCCTGCCGCGGGGCGTCGTTCGGGCCACGGCCCGGGCCGTTGTCCGGTCCCTGACCTGGTCCGTTGTCGGGTCCGTGGCCGGGGCCGTCGTCCGGTCCACGGCCCTGATCGTCATGCCGTCCGTCACGGTCGAACTGGCGATCGTGGTCCGCGATCTGCTGCGGTGTGTCCACCAGCTGTACAACGCTCTGGTCGGACGGGGTTTCTGCGGATGCGGTCGCCGAGAGGGCCGCCAGCGGGACGGCGATCAGCGCGCCGGCTAGGGCCACCTGGGCCAGACGCCGCAGCGGTGTAGCGGTTTTGGAGAGCGACACGAGAATCCTTTCGTTCGGATCGTGGGCCGCCGGTCGGAGCGGCTCACGTGTCCTATCTCAGCTCGCGTCACTGGCACATCGATGCGACCGGCCTGGCAATCGGCTGGGAAGGCTCAGCGCGGGAGGATATTGCGAGGCAACAGATCCCACACGTGGCCGTTCTCGTTCACGGTGGCGGCCGTGCGCCGCCCGGTGCGGGAGAACAGGATCCTGGTGATCGAGCAGTAGTCGATGGGGAAGGTCAGTGGTCTTTCCAGCCCGAGGACCTCTTGCAGCAGCACGTTGATCACTCCGCCGTGCGCGAACGCGACCACCGTGTCCGCCGGGTCGGCGGCCGCGACGATATCGGAGACGGCAGCGTGCACCCTGGCCTTGAACGCGGCACCGTCCACCTGCACCGGCAGGTGACCGGCCTTGATCCGGTCATAGGCGTCGCGGAATTCGACCTTGGCATCCTCGATGGGGATGTAGGCAGGCAGATCGCGATCGTATTCGGCGAGGTCGTCGACTATGTCGACGCCGAGACCCAGCTTCGCGGCGGTCGGCGCCGCCGTTTCCCTGGCCCGGCGCTGCGGGCTGCTCACCACCCGGGACACCCGATGATGGCCGAGCGCCGCAGGCACCCGCTCGGCCTGCTCCACTCCCACCGGGGCCAATTCCGGGTCGGCGGGCCCACCGGAGCTCAGCATCCGGACCGGCTGGGCATGGCGAACGAGAATCAACTGCACCCACCCCACTCTGCCGCATTCGCCTGCCCGGTCTCCTCTCGCCCCGGTGCGACCGCTGTGCATGGCCACCTGCGGTGAGATACTCGATGCCATGCCCGTCGAGCCGTTTCCCCAGTGGCTGCGTCCGCCGCCCGGCGGGTTCGTAGCCGAGGATCTCGATCGCCTGCCAGACCTTCCTCCACACACCGAGTTGATCGACGGGAGTCTCGTCTTCGTGAGTCCGCAGGCGAAGTTCCACATGCTGGCCATAACGTTGCTCGATTCCGTGCTTCGTCGGCTCGCCCCGGAACACCTGCGGGTACGCCGGGAGATGACCGTGACACTGGGACGGGACCAGCGCCCGGAGCCGGACCTGATAGTGATTCACGCCGATCGCGACGGTGGTCCCGAGCTGACCTCGTATCAGGCCGACGATGTCGTACTGGCAGTCGAGGTCGTATCCGCCGAATCGCGGACACGCGATCGAGAGCGCAAACCACAGCTGTATGCCCGGGCGGGCATTGCGCATTTCTGGCGGGTCGAGAACGTCGACGGCCGACCGGTGGCGTATGTCTACGAGCTGGATCCGGCGACGAAAGATTACGCGCTCACCGGTATTCATCACGATCGGCTGAAGCTGACCGTGCCGTTCGATATCGACGTCGACCTCACCGAGATCGACCGGATCTGAAGCCGGTCGCGCGGGCCTGGTCAGGTGAGGCCGGGTCAGGTGAGGCCGGGTCTCAGCGAGCACACGACCGCGCAGCTGCTTGCCGAGCCGACATCGGGTGCACGGTGCCGTGGACGACGAGAAACGACGGCCCGGGTCGCGTCGCGTCATTCGGGCCGTCGGATGTCTGCCGCTAGGTGTTCTTCTTGCGCTTGGTCAGCAGGTAGATGCCGCCGATGATCAGCGCGACCACCAGCAGGCAGCAGATCGCGCCGATGATCAGGCCGCCTCCGCCCCTGCTCTTCTTCTTTTTGGCGGCCAACTCGAGCGCGGAGTTCCACGTGTCGGGGCTGGCCCATACGGTGTGGTCCAGCAGACTCGCGTTCGTCAGCAGGTCAAGGTACATATTCGAACCCCTTTGGTGTAGCGGCCTCCTCCCGGAGCCGAATCTCCAAGGGTAGCGGCCCGATTCGCTCGATGAGAACTCTTCCGGACGAAGGGGCGGTCAGCGGGGTTTCACCAAAGGGAAAGGCAAGGTCTCGCGAATGCTGCGGCCGGTGATCAGCATGACGATCCGGTCCACGCCCATGCCCAGTCCGCCGGTGGGCGGCATCGCGTGCTCGAGCGCCTGCAGGAAGTCCTCGTCGAGTTCCATCGCCTCCGGGTCGCCGTTGGCCGCGAGCAGTGACTGCTCGGTGAGCCTGCGGCGCTGCTCCACCGGGTCGGTGAGTTCGCTGTAGGCGGTGCCCAGTTCGACGCCCCAGGCCACCAGGTCCCAGCGCTCGGTGACGCCGGGGATGCTGCGGTGCTGTCTGGTCAGCGGGGAGACCGAAGTCGGGAAGTCGATGTAGAACGTCGGCTCCTCGGTGCGGGATTCGACCAGGTGCTCGTACATCTCGAGCACCACCTGGCCGGCGTCCCACCCGTGCTGATAAGGCACGCCGGCCTTTTCGCACAGTTCGCGCAGCTCCGCGACACCGGTCTCGGGAGTGATCTGGCTGCCGATCGCCTCCGACACAGCGCCGTGCACTGTCTGCACCCGCCAGTCGCCGGAGATGTCCACCTCCTCGAAGCTGCCGTCGCCGTTGGGCCGCAGGGCCACCATGGCTCCGTTGGCCGCGATCGCGGCATTCTGGATCAGCCTCCGGCAGGTGTGCATCATGCGCTCGTAGTCGCTGTGCGCCTCGTAGGCCTCCAGGATGGTGAACTCGGGGTTGTGGCTGAAGTCGACGCCTTCGTTGCGGAACGTCCGCCCGATCTCGAACACCTTCTCCATGCCGCCGACGCACAGCCGCTTCAGATACAGCTCGGGCGCGATCCGCAGGTAGAGGTCGAGGTCGTAGGCGTTGATGTGGGTGATGAACGGCGTGGCGTTGGCGCCGCCGTGCACCTGCTGGAGGATCGGCGTCTCCACTTCCAGGAAACCGAGCGAGTTCAGCGAGTCCCGCAGCGAGCGCACCACCGCGCTGCGCTTGGCCAGCACCTCGCGGATCTCGGTGTTGATCGCCATGTCGACATAGCGCTGCCGCACCCTGGCCTCGGGATCGGCCAGCCCTTTCCACTTGTCCGGCAACGGGTGCAGGCACTTGCCCAGCATTCGCCAGTCGGCCGCGAGCAGCGAGAGCTCACCGCGCCTGCTCGCCCCGATCTGCCCGCTCACCTCGATCAGATCGCCGAGATCGAAGAACTCGCCGAACTCGGCGCTGCGCGCGGCGCCGACCCGGTCGCGGTCGATGACCAGCTGGATGTCGTCGGTCCAGTCGCGGACCACGGCGAAGATCACGCCGCCGTAGTCGCGGATGCGCAGCAGTCTGCCGCAGACCCGCACCGTGGTGCCCCGGGGCGAACGCCGCGCGTCGGCGACGGTGTGCGTCGGGGGATAGGCGACCGGATAGGGATCGATACCGGCATCGGCCAAGCGCGCCAGTTTGTCCATGCGCACGCGGACCTGTTCGGGCCTGCGCGGCAGTTGCTCCTCGGCCTCCGCCTCGGTGATGTCCGGCGGGCTGCCGTCGGTGTGCAGCCCGGTCACGGTGGCAGGCACCGCGACATGCTCACCGGTGTGGGCGGCGGCGTCGGGTTCCTTGCCGAACCGGGGCAGGAATCCCTCGGCCAGCGCGCTGGCCACCGCGACGCGCGGCAGCTGCCTGCGCTCTTCGAACAGGAAGAAGCGCGGCGCCCAGTACGGCTGGTACTTCACGTTCGATCGATACAGCGCCTCCAGCTGCCACCAGCGGGAGAAGAACAGCAGCACGCCGCGCCACAAGCGCAGCACGGGACCGGCTCCGATCCGCCCGCCTTCCTCGAACACCGAGCGGAATACCGCGAAATTGAGCGACACCTTGGTGATGCCGTACTGCTCGGAGTTCAGCGCGAGCTGCGAGATCATCAGCTCCATCACGCCGTTGGGCCCGCCGGGGTCGCGGCGCATCAACTCCAGCGAGGCGCCCGTGCGGCCCCACGGCACCAGCGACAACATGCCGAGCACCCGATCCTGCGGGTTGACGGCCTCGACCAGCAAACAGTCGCCGTCCAGCGCATCGCCCAAGCGGCCGAGCGCCATGGAGAACCCGCGCTCGGTCTCGGTGTCGCGCCAGGCGTCGGCGCGGGCGATGATCCGGGCGAACTCCTCCGCGGGGATGTCGCGGTGCCTGCGGATACGGACGATGACGCCGTGTTTGCGCAGCCGGTTCGCGGCCTGGCGCACCGGTTTCATCTCCGGCCCCGCCAGCGAGAAGTTCCTGGTGTCCAGAATGGCCTCGTCGCCGAGGCGCAGCGCGGACAGGCCCGCGCGGCGGTAGGCCGTCGCACCGAGTTCGCTCGCGCCCATCACCGCGGGAGCCCACCCGAAACGATCGGCCAAGCGCAGCCAGGCATCGATCGCCTGCGGCCACGCCTCGCGGATGCCGACCGGGTCGCCACTGGCCAGGCACACGCCGAGCTCCACCCGATAGGTCACCGCCGCTTTGCCGCTGGGGGCGAACACCACCGCCTTGTCCCGGCGGGTGGCGAAGTAGCCGAGGGAATCCTCCACGTCCGAGCGGTCCAGCAAACCGCGGATGGCCGACTCGTCGGTACCGGTCATCGCGTTCGCCGCCCGCTGCGAGCGCAGCAGGATGACCACCGCGGCCAGCAGCGCGACCGCGCCGAACAGGCCGAGCAGGAAGTTGACGAACGGCGGCGGATGTCCGTCGAAGTGCTCGTTGTCCGCCAGCACGGCAGCGGTCACGCGATAGACCGCCCACCCCGGTCGCTGCACGCCCTGCGGGAGGCTGCCGGGGAACAATTCCACCAAGCCCCACCCGAGCAGCGCGCCGATGGCCAGGCCGCCGGCCAGCACGCCGAGCGCCTTCCACCCGGCGCCGCGGCGCACCTTGGTGTAGAACTCCGGCCAGGCCGCGACGAGCACACCGATCGTGGCCAGGTGCAGCACCATCGCCACCAGCGCGTGAATACTGCCCCGATCGGCGAAGGTGACGGCGTTGACCACGGCGTAGATCGCGAGATAGCCGACCAGCAACCACCAGGCGATCCGTTTGCGGCTGGCGATCGCGCCTGCCGTCAGCCCGACGACCAACGCCCACATCAGGTTCGTGTCGGGCGCGTCGAAGTAATACGTATCGATATAGCGGCGCGGCACCTGGGTCAGGAAACGCAGGCCGGGTGAGAGGCTCCAGAGGAAGCACAGCACCGCGAATACCCCGAGCGTCAATCCCGCGATATGCGGCACTTCCGAAAGTCGTCCGTGACCCCGGTGGGGAACCGGCGGAGTCGGTTTATCCGCGCGTGGTGCGGTATCGAGGTGTTGCTGGGCTTGCGTGGAGGTCACGGAACCAGTGTGTACGTGAGTGTGTCGGATTTGCCAAGCCTGCGGGGCGCGTGTTTGTGCGGTGTTTGTGCGGGCGGTACTTCGTCGCGACGAGTATGCCGCAGGTCGGAGCCGAACACGAACTTTCCTGATTCCGCGGCGCCCTGCACGACAGGGCCGAGCGAATCGGAGTGAATTTCGATACGTGCGATAGCAGCGATCGGATTTCGGTCGATGCCCGGCGAGGGTTCGAGTTGCTCCGAGATCGCTGGGCGTGTGGGGCGGTGTCCGGCGAGTTGGGGTGAGGGAGTAAGTATTTACCCCATGTCGGAACCAGTCGAAGTACCGATCGATGACGACGTTATTCGGCTCGGCCAGTTTCTGAAGCTGGCCAACCTGATCGACTCGGGTTCGGAGGCGAAGACGGTCATCGCCGCCGGATTGGTGCGGGTGAACGACGAGGTCGAACTGCGGCGCGGGCGGCAACTGCACATCGGCGACGTGGTGGCTCTCGCCGGTCACAAGGCGATCGTGTCCGCCTGACGGCCGGAGCGGTCCGGCCGCGCCGCCGAACCGGCTCAGTCCTCGGCGCGCACCACGATGCCGTCGTGGTCGCTGTAGAGCATGTCGCCGGGCACGAACGTCACCCCGCCGAACTCCACCGGCACATCGCGGTCACCGCTCCCGGTCTGCGTGCTCTTGCGCGGGTTGGTGCCCAGCGCCTTGATACCGATGTCCAGGGTCCGCAAGATGGCGGAGTCGCGAACCGCGCCGTTGACGACGACGCCCGCCCAGCCGTTCTCGACGCCGCGCCCGGCGATGATGTCGCCGACCAATGCCGTATGCACGCTCGCGCCGCCGTCGACCACCAGCACCTTGCCCTCGCCCGGCTCACCGAGCGTCTGCTTCACCAGGAGATTGTCCTGGAAACAGCGGATGGTGGTGATGCGTCCGGAGAACGCCGCCCGCCCGCCGAACTGGATGAACTGCGTATCGCAGCTGCGGATCTCCGGGCCGATCTCGTCGGCCAGGTCGGCGGTGGCGATTACATTCTGCGATTCGGTCACGGTGTTTATTCTCCAGCGCCTGCGGCGCTGGGTGTTCGCGGCCCCCTCATGGCTCGCGTTTGCGCGACCGCCGCTTGCTCCTTCGTCGCGTGCGCGGCGGCCGCGCAAACGCGAGCCGGGTCGCGAACGGCGGATGCTCGGGTCTCGCTTCGCTCGAAACCGGGAGTCGAGGTGCGCTGGGTGCGTGGGGTTCGAAGGTCGGCCCCCGGCACGCGGTTCAGCGTGGCTGGTGGCACGAGACTCCCTCGTCTAGACGGCAGTAACGCGAACGGGAGCTTGGCCGTGAGCGGTGAGGGCTCGACCTCGCTTGCTCGGAAGACGTGGGCAGGTGTGATTGCGGTGGCGCAGGGTCGTCGCTTGCTCATTTGTTGCGGAGCAGGTCGTTCGGGTGTGCTCCTTGGGGGTGACCGGCCGGGTTCGGATTGCCGGGTGGTCGGAGGGGGATGGGGTGGCGCTACCCGGTGGATCGGCTTCGTTCCGTAGGCGTGCACAGGCGGCGCGCGTGGTTGTCAGCGCGCGAGGCGGTGGGCGGCGTTATCGGTGGCCGTAGCGCAGTTCGTACAGGTCGCGGTCGTGTTCGGTGCACTTGCCGTGGTCGACCAGGTCTGGGTTGAGGCCGTGCTGGACCAAGCGGAAGCGGCGCCATACGTAGCTGAGGGCGACCGTGAAGACCACCATCGGGACGATCATCATCACGATCAAGCCGATCTTCAGGGGCATCGGCCCGGGGAACAGCAGCACCAGGGCGAAGAACGGGATGATCGGCCCGAGGAAACGGACGAGATAGCGTTCCATGGCCCCGTGCCCGACGAGGTCGTGGGTGACCCACTCGTGCAGCTCCTCGGGGAGCTCGCGGCCCAGATCGTAGGCGACCCGCTGCCTGAACGTGGGGGTTTGCATATCACAAGGCTATGCCTGTGGTATAAGTCACCGCTAGTTCCCGGCGCGGCTCACCCGCGTCCGTGCCTGCGCTCGTAGTCGAGCCGTTCGCGCTCGTCGCGGCGACGGGCGTCGGCGTCGGCGAGCGCGGGGTCGAGACCGTGCTTGATCAGCCGATGGCGCCGGTAGACGTACAGCAGCGCCACCGTGAAGTAGATCAACGGGATGTACAACAGCGCCATCATCGCCAGACCCATCCACAACGGGCCGGGCAGCAGCAGGAAGAGCATGAGCACCGGAAGCACGGGCACCAGGAATCGCACCAGATAGCGCCGCGTGGCCCCGGGCCCGACCAGGTCGTCTCGCACCCAGTCGGACATCGATTCCGGCAGGGTACGGCCGAAGATATAGCCGACCCGTTGGCCGAACGAGGGGGAAGCGCGCACGCCTCCAGCATCCCGACTCCGCAATCACCCGCGCAACTACGCCCCACCCGCTTCGCGGAACGCGACCGGACCAAGATTGCGGCCATCGTCCCGCCTCATGGCCACCGCCGGTGGACTCTGGATCGATAGCGCGGCCGGGCATACGACATCTCCTGACGTAACTGCTCGCCCTGCCGGCCGATGGCGCGGTACCAGTCACTGACCGCGAACACTCAGCGCCGCAGGCGCTGAAAACCCAACACAGTCGCGGCCGATCAAACACGTCCCGCATGGAACGCGGCGATCTGCGTAACCAGGTTGTGCGTCGTGTGCTGCACGGCGATCTTCACGAACGGTTCGATGGTCTTACCGAGGGCTCGCCCCGCCAGGCCGCCGGGCACTCGGAAGTCCACGATCGCGTCGACGGTGCACAAGTCGTCGCCCTTGGCGTGGAACAGGAACGTGGATTCGACGTCGAAACCCTTGATCGAC
The DNA here is from genome assembly GCF_027924405.1 of Nocardia sputorum. NCBI lineage: Bacteria > Bacillati > Actinomycetota > Actinomycetes > Mycobacteriales > Nocardiaceae > Nocardia > Nocardia sputorum. The sequence goes on from NZ_AP026978.1 coordinate 7,095,084, forward strand.
TCGACGCCGATCGCGAAGTTCTCCTCCCACCGAATCACCCGGATCCGCGATTTCAGTGCGGCGGGACCCAGCTTCATGTGCCCATCGAACGTGGCGCCGACCCCTTCGGTCTGCTCGCCGACCGGAGTGAAGGACTGGATGCCGTGCAGGAATCGCGACAGGTTCCGGTAATCGTTCACATAGGCGAACGCTGACTCGGCCGAGGCCACGCAATCCTCGACGATCTTCACTTCGGTCATGCGCAGACCCTAACCGGGGCGGGCCGATCCGGCTCAGGCTGTCACCGCCAAGGTGGCGGCGAGGCCGAAGGCGAGCGCCATCACGATCACCTCGGCTATCGCGCGGCGCAGCGAGTCGTCGGCGTCCATCCGGTGGTCGGCCGCCTTCGGCACCCAACTGCGCCGCCACCACCAGCCGAGAGCGAGCAAGCCGAGCAGCACCACGGTCTTGGCGAGCAGGATCCGGCCGTAGCCGGTGCCGACGAACGGAGCTACCCCTCCGACCCGGATCAGCCCGTTGAGCAGCCCCGTCACCGCCACGATCGCCACCAGGGGCAGCGCCACCGCCGAATACCTCGGCAGCACCACCGCCCACTCGCCGCGGGTCCGCACGACCAGTGCCAGCGCGATCAGCAACCCGAACCAGGCGCCCGCCGCCAGCGCGTGCACCGCGGCGAGCACCGACCCGAACGCCTGCTGCGACATGTGTCCGGTGATCGGCCGCAACGCCAGCGCGACCGCGGCGAACACCAGCACCAGATCCGCGGAGGCGGACCCGGGTCGCCGGAAGGCGAGCGCCGACCCGCAGGCCACCGTCGCGACGCCGGCCAGGATCGCGATCCCGATCTGCCCGCCGCTGACGTCGACCAGATAGGTGCCGAACTCCTCGGCGCCGAGTTCGCGTACCGGAACGCCGACCACCTCGGCTGCCTCGAAGATCAGCACGGCGAATTCCGCGACCGCCCAGATTCCGGCGAGCACCGCCAGCAGCCGCCACGGTGTCGTCAACCGCGGCGTCACGCGGGGCAGGGCCGCCAATCCCAGTGCGGTCGCCCCGACACCGTCGGCCACCACCCGGACCACGGCCTCACCGGGCAGCGGACTCGGCAGGATCAGCACCCAGGCGAGTGCGACGCCGAGCAATCCGGCCGGGAAGGCCAGGAGCAGCGCGGGCCAGGGCGTTCGGCCGGGAGCGCGCCGCGCGCCGCCTCGGCCGCCGGTCTTCACGTCGCTCACCGCTTCTGGTCGCGGCTCCTGCCGCCGAACAACGCGAACGCGAGTCCGCCACCGAACAGGACCACCGCCCCGGCGACGAACACCCACAGCGGAATTCCGTCCGAGCCGTCGGAGCTGTCGTGCGCCTTCGCGTTCGGTTTCGGTCCCGGCGTGCCGTTGCCCGGCTTGCTGAGCGTGAAGTGCCGTTTGCCGCTGACGGGGTGTCCGTCGGCCGAGGTCACCCGGTAGGCGATGGTGTATTCGCCGACCGGCCCCAACTCGCCCAGGACGACGCTCACCGTATTGCCTTCGACCACGGGGTCGCCCTTGGACCAGAGGTTGCCGTCCGGTCCGACGACGGTGAGCGACGGGAAGCTGGGCTGCAGTGCCTCGTTGAACGCCACGCTGGCGCGCTCGGGCCCGGCGTCCACTGTCGCGTTGTCGTCCGGGACGCTTCCGGTGGCCGCGGAGTGCGCGGCGGCGACCCCGGTTGCGGCGATACCGAATCCGAGCAGGAACAGGCCCGTGACAAGGGCGGCGAGGAGTCGGCGGTTCATGAGCGACGTCCGCGAACGACATTGCCGAGGCCGAGCGCGACACCGAGCAGGCCGAGCGCGAGGCCGATCCCGCCGAGCCAGCGGGCCGTCTCGTCCTCGTGCTCGGAGTCCTCGTCCGCGGCTTCGCTGCTCACTTTGTGCCCGTCCCCATCCTCTTTCCCGGGGGCCAAGGTGACCGACGGGGCCGGATGTTCGGGTTCGTCGCCGTCCTTCTCGACCGGTTGGTCCCAGCTGACCACCTTGCCGTCGGAATAGGTCTGCTTGGCGGGGAAGCTCACCGAATCCTGCGCGGGCAGGGGGCCGAGGGACACCGCGAAGCGCTGGAACTGACCGGGCGGGATACCCGGCGCGCCGGGATCGGCGGTCCAGGTGATCGCGGTGATCTCCTTCTTGTCGTTGCGTTCGACCTTGGCCGACCATCCCGGAATCGGCTCGGTCCGCGCCGATTTGAGATTGGGCAGGGTGACGGTGAGCGCTGTAGTGCCCGCGGTATCCGATTCGGTGGGCACCCGGAAGGTGGCGACGGCGTATCCGCCTTGTGTCGCGCCGGGAGCGTCCACCGTGACGTGGGCGGCGGCGGTGCCGCCCGCGAGGAGGACGAGTGCCGTTGTCGTGACGGTCGTTCCGACGGCGCGCGAAAGAGAGCTGTGCATGCTGAAGCTTCCTGTGCGAAGGTACATGGGTGTCGGGCGGTCAGGCCGACACCGGCGGCGCGCGCGGGCCGAGCGCACCGAGCGGAGCACAGCGATAGGGCGGAAGGCCGGAATCCGGCCAGAGCGGCGCGCCGACGATCCGTGCCCTCCGCGGCGGCGCGAGTATCGCGCGAAGTGCGCCGGAGGCGGCGGCGTAGAGCCGCTCGGTGAGCACGATCAGCGCCGCGCAGGCGGCAGTCGCGACGATGTGCGCGAGCAGCATCCCTCCGGTCGGCAATGGGGATGACGTTGCGCTGGAGCCGCTTTCGGTGTGGTCGTGGCCGAGCAGAACCGACAGCGCGACGTGGCTCAGCAGCTGACCGGCGCCGAGCGACCCGGCCACGACGCACGGGTGCGCCCGCAGGGTTCCCGCGGCCGAACCGAATCCGGCGGCGATCAGCAGCAGCAACGTCAGTTCGGTGGTGCGCGGCGCACCTCCGCCCGCCGCCCCGTGCGCCGCCACGGCCAAGACGCCGACGAGCACGCCGACCAGGCCACCACGCAGGTGGCCGGTGATCGGGTGCGGGGACATCGGGACGGGGACGCTCAGCGCACGCCGAGCCGGGCCAGGATGTCGGACTCGATCCCGGACAGTTCGTGGGAGATGGACGCGTGCACCGAACGGCGGCGGTTGGCAGGCATCTGGTCGGAGGTGTGCACCGCCGCCGTCAGACTGCCGAGACGGTCCTTGGTGGCGGTGACGAACTTCTGCGTCTCGCCTTTGTCCTTGCCGTCCTGCGCGCCGATCTTCGCCAGGGCCGCTTCGGCATTCGTGATGCGCGCCTGCAGTTTGGCGCCGTGTCCGCTGAAGTCGCCGAGCTGGTCGATGCCCACGCCGAGTTGCTGGGCGCGGCGGGTGTCCAACTGCCCGCGCAGGAAGGTGGCGCCGCGGTAGGCGAGCGGGGCGAGCACCGGGATGAGCACCCGCGCCACGCCGAGATACTTCTTCACCTGGCCGGCGCTGAACGGATCGCGTTCGGCCTTGGCGGCCACCTTCAGCGCGGCCTTCTCCTCCGCCTGGAACGCCGCGATCTGCGCTTTGGCCACCTTGCGCTGGGTGCGGGCCTCGGCGCGGCGTGCCTTGCGGTCGTTCTTCGCGGCGAGCTTGGCCTCGATCGCGGCCTTGTGCTTGAGGGCTTTCGCCTCGGCCCTGCGGCTCGGCCGCCGCTTGCGCTTCGTGAACAACCCCATCGAAGGCCCTCCGTCATGCTGGTTCGCCATGGCAGTACGACGCCGGGGAAGCCCGTCCGCCCATGTCACACGCTTTGCCGCTACCCTATCGGGTCCCCGGTCTCAGCTGCGAGGGTAGTGCGGCCCCCGCACTCCGCACCTGCCGAAGCGGCATCACCTCGGTCGACCGAACTTTCGGCCCCGAGCGAGCCGGCCAGATATCTCGCGTCCCTGCTGCCTGCGCTGGATGCGGCGATTACCACCTGACGCAACCACCCACCTGAACTCCCGGTTTCGAGCGGAGCGAGACCGAGCATGCGCCGTTCGCGGCCCGGCTCGCGTTCGAGCGGCCGCCGCGTCCGCGACGAAGTCGCCAGCGGCGGTCGCTCGAACGCGAGCCATGAGGGGGCCGCGAACACCCAGCGCCGCAGGCGCTGGAAATTTAATACTGTCGGGGGTAGGGACCATACTGCTTAGCGTGGATTCGGACATCGGTGACCGGGATGGTCGCAAGCGCAACGGAACGGCCGTGGATCGGGCCACCGACGTGCCGACCGCCTTCATCGATGCCAGGGCGCTGATCGGCTGCCGCCATCGGCTGCATCTGGACGCCGCGCACCCCGGCGCGCTGGCGGGCGTCGTGGAGGACGCGGGCGTACGCCAGCGGCGGGACGCCGCCGCCGCGCACCGCGCCCGGGTGCGCGACGCGCTGGTCGGCGCCGATCCCGACGCCTGGGTGGTGATCGATCCCGGTCTACGCGCCACCGAGCGCGCCGAAGCGACTATGCGCGCGTGCGAAGCCGGCACGCGGCACATCTGGGGCGGACTGCTACCGCAGGAGCCGGACACCGGCAGGCGCGGCGGCTCGGAGATCCTGTTGCGCGACGCCGACCGCGGCGGGTACATCCCGGTCATCGTGGTGAACCACAAGGTGACCGACCCGCGTCAGCCCGAACCGGCCGACTTCCACCCCACCACCTCCGACCCTTACCACTGGAATCCGCGACCGGACCCGCACCGCAAGCTGCGGCAGCAGCCCCGCGACCAACAGCGGCTCGCCCATCTGCACCGGATGCTGCAACGTCACGGTCTGGCCAGTCCCGCGCTGCTCGGCGGTGTCATCGGCTTCGACTTCGATCGCATCCTGGTCCACGATCTGGCCCCGCTGCTGGCCGATTACGACCGTCGTTACGCCGACCGGATCGCGGTGGTGCGCGGGGAGCTGCCGACCGTCCCCTCCAAGGTGCCGGAGTGCAGGCAGTGCCCGTGGTGGACGCGCGGCATCGAGGGCCCGAGCTGTGAGGACTGGCTGATCGAGCACCGCGACGTCAGCCTGGTGGCGCCCGGCTCGCGGGCGGACGTGCTGCGCAGGCACAACGTCGAGACGATCGACGAGCTCGCCGCCTGGGTGGGGGAGGATCCCGAGGATTGGCAGCACGGCCCGTTCGACGAGGCCGTGGTCACGGCGCGGGCGTGGATCGCGGGCGCGCCGGTGGTGCGGCGAGTCGAGCGCGTGCGGGTGCGGCGGGCGGACGTGGAGGTCGACGTCGACCTGGAGAGTTTCCAGGAATACGGCGCCTACCTCTGGGGGACGCTGCTGAACGGTGTCTACCGCCCATTCGTCACCTGGGATCCGCTGCCCACCGAGGACGAGGGCCGCTCCTTCGGCGAGTTCTGGACCTGGTTGATGACGGTGCGCGCCGAGGCGGCCGCGGCGGGCAAGACGTTTGCGGCGTATTGCTATTCGCGCACCGCCGAGGACAAGTGGCTGTACGAATCGGCGCGCCGGTTCGCGGGCCGACCGGGCGTGCCGACGGTGGAGCAGGTGCGCGCGTTCGTGGACGGGCCGCAGTGGGTGGACATGTTCCAGGCCGTCTCCGACCAGTTCATCTGCCCGAACGGCAAGGGGCTGAAGAAGATCGCGCCGGTCGCCGGGTTCTCGTGGCGCGACCCCGAGGCGGGCGGCGAGGCGTCGATGAGCTGGTATCGGCTCGCGGTCGGCTACGACGGCGCCGCGCCGGATGCGACCCAGCGCACCCGGTTGCTGGAGTACAACGAGGACGACGTCCGCGCCACCCAGGTGCTGCGCGAGTGGATGACGAACCGCGCCGACGCCGAGGTCCCCGGTCTCGCCGACTTCCCGCCGCTTTCCGATCCGCGGTCGCCCGAGGCCGTCGCGGGTTACGCGGTGGTGCCTCCTTCGACTCCCTAGCCGGCGCGCAGCGGTACCATCGCGACGTGACAGAGCACGTCGAACAACTCGAGTTCCAGGCAGAGACCCATCAGCTGCTCGAGCTGATGATCCATTCCGTCTACTCCAACAAGGACACCTTCCTGCGGGAGCTGATCTCGAATTCCTCCGACGCGCTGGACAAGCTGCGGCTGGAGTCCTTCCGGGACAAGGATCTGCACGTCGATACCTCCGACTTGCACATCGAGCTGGAGGTCGACAAGGACAACCGGATCCTGACCGTGCGGGACAACGGCATCGGCATGTCGCGCGCCGAGGTCGTCGACCTGATCGGCACCCTCGCCAAGTCCGGTACCGCCGAGCTGCGCAAGAAGCTGAACGAGGCCAAGTCCGAGGCGGCGGCCGAGGAGCTGATCGGCCAGTTCGGCATCGGTTTCTACTCGACTTTCATGGTGGCCGACAAGGTCACGCTCACCACCCGCCGGGCGGGGGAGACCACCGGCACCCGGTGGGAGTCGAGTGCGGGCAGCTCCACCTACACGATCGAAGAACTCGACGAAGCCCCGCAGGGCACGTCGGTCGCGCTGCACCTCAAGCCGGTGGACGAGGAGGATCACCTCTTCGACTACACGCTGGAATGGAAGCTGCGGGAGATCGTCAAGAAGTACTCCGACTTCATCGCGTGGCCGATCCGCATGCAGGTCGAGCGGACCGTCACCGAGGGCGAGGGTGCGGACGCCAAGGAGACGACCGTCCTCGAGGACCAGACGCTCAACTCGATGAAAGCGCTGTGGACGCGCCCGAAGAGCGAGGTCTCCGACGAGGAGTACAAGGAGTTCTACAAGCACGTCAGCCACGGCTGGGACGATCCGCTGGAGATCATCCCGTTGAAGGCCGAGGGCACCTTCGAGTACCAGGCGTTGCTGTTCATCCCCTCGCACGCGCCGTTCGACCTGTTCACCCGCGAGCACAAGCGCGGCGTGCAGCTCTACGTGAAGCGCGTGTTCATCATGGACAACTGCGAAGAGCTCATGCCGGAGTATCTGCGCTTCGTCAAGGGCGTGGTGGACGCGCAGGACCTGTCGCTCAACGTCTCCCGCGAGATCCTGCAGCAGGACCGGCAGATCCAGATGATCCGCAAGCGCCTGGTGAAGAAGGTGCTGTCCACGGTCAAGGATCTGCAGGGCGCCGAGGACCAGACCAGCTACCAGACCTTCTGGAAGGAGTTCGGCCGCGTCCTGAAGGAGGGTCTGCTCTCGGATTTCGACAACCGCGAGACGATCCTGCAGGTCTCCTCGTTCGCCTCGACGCACTCCGATACCGAACTGACCACGCTGGCGCAGTATGTGGAGCGGATGCCCGAGGGGCAGGACACGATCTACTACATGACCGGCGAGACCCGTCAGCAGGTCGAGAGCTCCCCGCACTTGGAGGCGTTCAAGGCCAAGGGCCGCGAGGTGCTGATCCTGACCGATCCGGTCGACGAGATGTGGGTCGGTTCGGTGCCGGAGTTCGACGGCAAGGCGTTCCAGTCCATCGCCAAGGGCGAGGTCGATCTGGAGACCGAGGAGGAGAAGAAGGCCTCCGAGGCGCTGCGCGAGCAGCAGGACAAGGACTTCGCCGATGTCCTGACCTGGCTGGGCAAGACGCTGGAGCAGAACGTCAAGGAGGTGCGTCTGACCAACCGGCTCACCACCTCCCCGGCCTGCCTGGTCGGCGACGTCTTCGACTTCACGCCGATGCTGGAGCGGATGTACCGCGCGTCGGGCCAGGCGTTGCCGGAGAGCAAGCGCATTCTGGAGCTCAACCCGACCCACCCGCTGGTCACCGGCCTGCGCGATGCGTACGCGGCGAAGAAGGACGAGGCCGACGCGGGTACGGCGACCGAGCTGTCGGAAACCGCCGAACTGCTGTTCGGCACGGCGGTGCTCGCCGAGGGCGGTGAACTGAAGGATCCGGCGCACTTCGCCCATATCCTCACCGATCGGCTCACCCGCACCTTGTGACATCGCCCGCGACCGGAGGACCACGCCGTTGTCCTCCGGTCGCGGCCGGTGCGGTCGGCGGTATTTCGGCCATTTCTCGGCTACGGTGACCGCCGAGATGGCATATTCGCAGGACTGGGGAGTTCGCCCCCGGGTGGCGCGGTTAGATGTGGATGTCTGAAAGGATTGTCACAACATGTCCGCAAACCCGCTTGCCGTGTCCGAGCCGTGGGATCTGGTCGCCGACGGATACGCAGAGTTCGCACCCGCCATCATGCAGCCGTTCGCGGTGCGGGCGCTCGAGTTCGCGTCGTTGTCGCCCACATCGCACATCGTGGATGTGGCGGCGGGGCCGGGCACGCTCAGCTTGCCGGCCGCGGGCCAGGTGGCGCAGGTCGAGGCGCTGGATTTCGCGGAGTCGATGATCGCGCGTCTGGCGAAGGACGCCGCCGCCGCCGGGCTGACGAACATTCGCGCGAGGGTGGGCGACGGCCAGGATCTGCCGTACGAATCCGACCGCTTCGACGCGGGGTTCTCCATGTTCGGCCTGATGTTCTTCCCGGATCGCGCCCGCGGGTTCGCCGAACTGTTCCGCGTGCTGCGGCCGGGTGGCACCGCGGTGGTGTCGAGCTGGGCGCCGATCGCGGACTCGCCGCTGATGCGGATGATGTTCGGCGCCTTGGCCGCGGCCGACCCGAACATCCAAGAGCCGCAACCGAACTTCCTGAGCCTGGAGAATCCCGAGGTCTTCGAATCGGAGATGCGCGGCGCGGGCTTCGAAGCCGTGTCCATCCAGCGGCATTCGATCGCGCTGACCTTCGGCGACCCCGAGGAGATGTGGGAAACCATGGTGCGCAGCAGCGCCCCGCTGGAACTCATGCGCCACAGCGTGAGCGCGGAGGAGTGGGCTCGGCGCGCCGCCGTCATGAAAAGGTTCCTGGCCGAGAAATACCGGCCGAACTCCCCGTTGTCCACCACGGCGTACCTCGGCATCGGTCACAAGCCGCAGGCGTGACAGACGACAGCGCGCGACTCTTCCGAGGAAGAGCCGCGCGCTGCCGGGAGAGCGGAACGGAATTACCGCGGCGCCATGCGCAGTGCGCCGTCCATGCGGATCGTCTCGCCGTTCAGGTAGTCGTGCTCGACGATGTACTGCGACAGCTGCGCGTACTCGTCCGGACGGCCCAGCCGGGACGGGAAGGGCACGCCCGCCTCGAGGCCCTTGCGGTACTCCTCGGTGACGCCGGCCAGCATCGGGGTGTCGATGATGCCGGGGGCGATGGTGTTCACCCGGATGCCGAACTGAGCCAGGTCACGCGCGGCCGGGACGGTCATGCCGTGCACGCCGCCCTTGGACGCGGAGTAGGCGATCTGACCGATCTGGCCCTCGAAGGCGGCGACCGAGGCGGTGTTGATGATGACGCCGCGCTGGCCGTACTCGTCCACGGCGTCGGTCTTGGCGATCGCGTCGGCGGCCAGCCGCATGACGTTGAAGGTGCCGAGCAGGTTAACCGTGATGACCGTGCGGAACAGCTCCAGGTCGTGCGGGCCGTTCTTGGACAGGATGCGGCCCGCCCAGCCGACACCGGCGCAGTTGACCACGATGCGCAACGGCGCGCCGGACTCGGCGACCTGCGCGACGGCCGCGCTGACCTCGTCATTGCTGGTGACATCGGCGGGAATGAGGGTGACCCCGGCGGGTACATTGTCGCCGGCGCGCTCGATCGACTGCGGTACATCGAGTCCGAAGACGGTGGCGCCGAGCTCGGCGAAACGCTTGGCGGTGGCGGCGCCGAGGCCCGATGCGCCTCCGGTGACAATGGCGGCGGAACCCGAAATCTCCACGATGGTCCTCTCGTTTGTGACAGCCAGTTGGCCTTTCGTCAATTGCACCCTAACCGGTGCTCGGCGCGCGGCCCCGCATGGCTCCCGCGACTCGTTACCGATCGGTGTTCCCGGCGCGCCCCCTGTCCGGCCGGACGATAGAACCGACCGCGCAGAATGGAACAGCCCAGTCAGCTCGACCGAACACCGGAGTCTCCGTATGACCGAATCGGCCCTCAGCGCACGTCTGCCCCGCGGGAGGCACGGCCTGCCGCGGGAGCAGGTGATCGCCTCGCAGCGCGAGCGGATCCTCGTCGCGACGGCGGAGGCCATGGCCGAGAACGGTTACATCGGAACGTCTGTCGCGGCGATCCTCAAGCGGGCGGGCGTGTCGCGGGAGACGTTCTACGAGCAGTTCCGTTCCAAAGAGGACTGTTTCGAGGCGGCCTATCAGCGCGCGGTGCAGTTGTTGCTGGACCGGATCGCCGAGGCCACCGAACAGGAGGAGGCCGCGCCTGGGCAAGGCGACAGCGACGCCGTGGCTCGGATGGATCGGATCCTGCGCGCCTATCTCCACTATCTGGTGGACGACCCGGCGAGCGCGCGGCTGTTCTTGGTCGAAGTCTTCGCGGTGGGGTCGGCGGCCATCGCGCGCCGGGCCCAGTTGCAAGAGCGGTTCGTCGAGTTGATCGCCGCCGTGCTCGACGCGCGGACCGAGCAGCAGCGTTTCGCCTGTCAGGCCCTGGCCGCGGCGGTCGGTGCGATGGTCACCGCTCGGATCGCGGCCGGGGACTCGGCCGGCCTGCTGGCGCTGCGGGAACCGCTGCTGGATCTGTTGCGCCGGGGCGGCGGACTGTACGGGGCCGCGCTGGACGTGCGCGGCGAGCCATCCGCGTGAGCAGCAGCGCCGCACCGGCCAGCGCGGGGGCGAGCGCCGCGAGCCCGGCCACCGCGACGCCGCCGAGACCGGGTGCGGCCGCGCCGAACAGCGTCGCCGCACCGAAGTAGAGGAACAGCAGGCCCGAGCCGATGCCGATGGCGTGCTCCGGCAGATGCTTGCCGACCAGGATGCCCAGCGCGATGGCGAGCGCGTCGGCGGCGACCATGCCGATGGTCGAGCCCAGCCAGACGCCTACCCAGTCGTAGTCGGTGGCCAGCGCCGCGGTCGCGAACATGGTGCGGTCGCCCAGCTCGGCGAGCAGGAACGCGGACAGCACCACGAAGAACGGCGCACCGGCGGCCTTCGGCGTCTTCGGCTCGGGGTCGTCGTCGCCGGGACCGAAGTGCTCGCGCAGGGTCCACAGGCCGACGGCGAGGAAGGTGACGGCGGCGATCAGCGCGATCGCCGTGGTCGGCAGGGCGGCACCGAGGAAGTGGCCGACGCCGACCGAGATCAGGTGTACCGCGGCGGAGGCGGTCGCGATGCCGCCGAGCACCACCCACCAGCGATAGCGCAGCGCGAACGTCAGCGCCATCAGCTGGGACTTGTCGCCCAGTTCGGCGAGGAAGACGATGCCGATACTCAGCAATACGGTGGCGATCATGTGTTGGCGGCTCCCAGGTCTCCGGCCTGCCGGCCGGAGATACGGGTGGACTCCGGCCGACAACGAAATGGTTGTCCAGGCCGAAGGTCTCGCCCACCGGACGGATGCCGGTTCACACAGCCGGACCCGGGCCCGAATGGACCGGCGGGTCAGTATGTCGACTGCGCAATTGGGGGCTACTCCCCTTCGCTGCAGCCGACTCTACCGGCGCGAGCCGCTCCTGCCAACCCGCTGTAATCGAAATCGCAATGCGCACAATAAGTTTGGCGATCCACGTCCGGAAATTCGGTTACCCTCACGCGGCCAGCAGCATGGCCAGAACCGCGGTGTCGGGATCGCTGATCGGATCGAGCCCGACCCGGCTGACCAGGGAGGTAACCGTTCCGTCCGACTCCGCCTCCACCCAGGCCGCGCGGTGTTCCAGCCCCAGATGGGGCACACCGGGCAGCAAGACGCAGCCGGATGCCGCGCCCGCGCATTCGGGCAGCGAGGGGCGCGTCTCGCAGGGCGGATGCAACATCAGCAGCGCCGGTGGCACGTGCTCGGCGAAATGACCCGGCTCGACCGCTTCGTCGCCGAGAACGGGGCCTTCGGCGATCACCAAGCCGACCGTGCCAGGGGCGGGATCGTCGGGCAGGTCCTCGCGGACTCCGAACACCGTCGAGGTCGTCAGCAAGCCCGGTAGCGTGGCCACACGCACCGCTAGTACCAGTACCTGGGCCCACTCTTTGGTCGTGTCCGGCCAGCGGCCGGAGATCACGAAGCCGCGTAGCGACCCGCGCGAGTGAAAAGGCGTGATGCCGATCGGTTCGTTCGTGCGCATTCCTGCCTCCCGTTGTCGAACCCGGGGGCGACCTTGCCCGTGCTATTTGTGTGGATTTCCGAATATGAACCACGAGTCACCTGGCACACAAGTACCAAAGAGTGCCAATCGGACAGCCGGAGACCGGTCGGCGGGCAATCGTGCTGCGTACGCGGCGGATAGGGCCTCACCTCGCCGAGCCCGCATACGCGGCGCGGGGCGGCGTGCTCGGCAAAGCGTCCGCGTCGCCGGAAAACAGAACGGGCCCGCGATCCCGGCCGCGCGGGGCGGACGGATTCGCGGACCCGGTTCGGGTGCTGAGCCGGCTCAGCCGAAGATGAGGCCCTTGGCCTGCGAGGTCGCCTTGGCGAAGCGCTCCTGCACGTCGGCCCAGTTGACGACGTTCCAGAAAGCGGTGACGTAGTCCGCCTTGACGTTCTTGTACTGCAGGTAGAAGGCGTGCTCCCACATATCGACCTGCAGCAGCGGGATGATGCCCAGCGGGACGTTGGCCTGCTGGTCGTAGAGCTGGAAGGTCAGCAGCTTCTGGCCGAGGGTGTCGAAGCCGAGCACCGCCCAGCCGGAGCCCTGCAGGCCGTTGGCCGCCGCGGTGAACTGCGCGCGGAACTTGTCGAACGAACCGAACTGGTCGTCGATCGCCGCGGCGAGCTCGCCGACCGGCTTGTCGCCGCCGTTGGGGGAGAGGTTCTTCCACCAGATCGAGTGGTTGACGTGCCCACCCAGGTGGAACGCGAGGTTCTTCTCGTGCAGGAAGATGGCGCTGTGATCGCCCGACTCGCGAGCGGCTTCCAGCTTCTCCAACGCGGTGTTCGCGCCGGCGACGTACGCGGCGTGGTGCTTGGAATGATGAAGCTCGTTGATCTGCCCGGAGATGTGGGGCTCCAGGGCGCTGTAGTCGTAATCCAGATCTGGCAGCGTGTACTCAGCCACGATGTCCCTTCCTATGTCGGGCCGGTTGTGCCCGTTGTTCCGAGCACAGCCAACCATCATTCGTACACCCGGTCGATTCCAACTCGGGCCCACGCCCGCACATTCCGGTGACGCCGCTCACACACATCGGGTCGCGCACCGTCACATCCCGCACATCGGCCCCAGTGGAAACGCACGCGTAGCATCGAACCATGTCGTGGTACGACGAACTAGTGGGGCGTCTGAGCCTCCCCGAACCCGCCATGGTCGCGCCGGAGCGAGCACTGCCGGGCCGGGCGGAGCCGCTCGACGTGCCGGATACCCACTACGTCAACGGTCACCCGATCCATCCGCCGTTCCCCGAGGGGCTCCAGCTCGCGGTCGTCGCGATGGGGTGTTTCTGGGGTGCGGAGAAGAGTTTCTGGGAACTCGACGGCGTCTACACCACGGCAGCCGGTTATGTCGGCGGGTACACGCCGAATCCAACCTACGAAGAGGTCTGCAGCGGGCGGACCGGGCACACCGAAGCGGTGCTCGTCGTATTCGATCCCGCCGTGATCGGCTACGCAGGCATCCTCAGGCACTTCTGGGAGAACCACGACCCCACCCAGGGCATGCGTCAGGGCAACGATCGCGGCACCCAATATCGTTCGGCCGTCTTCACCTTCGGCGCCGAGCAGGCCGATCTGGTCCGGTCGACGGCCGAGGCATACGGCAAGCGCCTCGCCGCGGCGGGATACGGGCAGATCACCACGGAGATCTCGCCGCTGCCCGGCCTGGCGGCCTTCTACTATGCCGAGGGCTATCACCAGCAGTACCTGGCGAAGAACCCCGGCGGATACTGCCCGGTGCATGCCACCGGAGTGAGCTGCCCGGTGGGCACGGGCGCCTGAACACAGGAACCGCACCTCCGTCGACGGATGCGCGGTTCGCTCGTGATGATCGCGGAGGCAGCGCTCACAGCGGGGGAGCGATGCCGGGACGGGTCGCCCGGGGATCACCCGCGTCATGCGCCTGCCACCACCGCGCGCCGCCCGCGATGAAGTCCGCCAAGGGGATCTCTTTGCCGCGCGCGTCGTGCACGACGATGTCGTCGAACCACACCCGGATGTCCAGTTCGCGCGGATCGATGCCCTCCTCCTGGGAGAACTCCAGCACGTGCGTGGACTCGTGATCGCGGATCCGGGTGTCGAAGCTGAGCAGTTCCCTCCACAACGCCCAGCTGCTGTCGTCGAGGTCGACGAACTCCCAGCCGTGCAGCCGACCGCCGCCGAAACTCCGGATGGCCTCGTCCAGGCCATCCATTTGCAGCGGCAGCACCTGCGGCTCGAGGTCGTCCCAGTGCTGTGTGCGCAGGGACGCGGCGACCCGGCTCACGCCGGTCAACGTCACCTGCACCCGATAGTCCTCGTTCGCCGTCCCCTGCTCGGGGAGAGTCAGCACCTCGAGGTCGAGCCGCAATTCGCCCGCGGGCTCGTCGACCGCGAGACCGAGGCACGTGGCCTCGGACAACGCGATGTTCAGCCCTGCGGTATCCAGTCCGTGGCGTAGCCCCCTGCTCGCGTTCATAGCCCCAGGCTACCGATCGCCACTGCCGGATCGCGGTATTTCGGCGGTGTTCACGATTCGATGGAACCGATCGCGGGCCGGGCCCGTCCAAGTAGTTATCGGAACCTCTTCGGCCGCAGGTTCCGAGGTCGGCGACGAATGGCCGCTCCGGGATGGACAGGAGGGGAGTCCCGGATCGGCCATTCGCATCGCTGCCCGTTGGGGCCGAATCCAGTCATCAGGTATGGGCACACCGCTCGATTGCGGACCAGAAGTATGGAAAATCCCCGCAGTAGGTAACTGAACAGTAGCTAATGAGTGCCGCGAGCTGGGTGGACGCTGGTCGGCAGCACGCCTTGTGGATCAGGCTGTGGATTATGTGGATAACTTCGCCCGAGTTATGCACAACCCGCATCGAGCGGGGGCGCGGTCGAGTTCCGGAGCAGAGAACATACCTGAAGTCGTCGCGCGCTGTCGAGGCCGCTCCCCGGGCATGGAACTGCACGGCGGCCCGCCGCCCATGGCAGGATCGAATCTGTGACGAGCCCCCACGTTCCGTCGGTGACGGTGGAGGACGTGCCTGCCGAATTCGACAGCGTCCCCGCGTCGGCCGACACGCCGCGACCGATCCTGCTCGACGTCCGCGAGGACGACGAGTGGCGGCTCGGACACGCCCCGGGAGCGATCCACATCCCGATGGTCGACGTCCCCGCCCGGATCGACGAGCTGGAGTACGACGCGGAGCTCTATGTCATCTGCCGGCAGGGCGGCCGGTCCCTGCAGGTGGTCGAATACCTCACGCACATCGGCTATGAGGCCGTTCAGGTCCACGGGGGCATGGTGGCGTGGCAGCAGGCCGGTCGACCGCTGGTCGCGGAAGGCGACCACGAGGCGAAGATCTACTGACGAAAGAACGAGGTGCGCGGGTGAGTACGGTGGTGCAACCTTGTGCGCGCTGCGGGGCGCGCTGGGCCGTGCAAGGGACGCCGATGCACTGGTGCCCGCGCTGCCGCGGCGTTCTGCTCTCGCCCGCGCCGATCGACGCGCCCGCCGACCGCCGCAACTATCGCTGGGTGGCACGCAGACCAGACCAGCGCGGTCGCCGAGCGCAGCCGCCCGCCCGGCCGGTCACGCAGAGTCGCACGCCCCGGTACACGCAGATCCCGCGCTGGGGGCTGATCGACCCGCCACCGCAGGCCGGTGCTGCCGCACGCCGCCCGTTCGAGAAACTGACCGACTCGGTGACCAAGTTGCTCGTCGCGACCGCGAGCGTGTTCGGGCTCGCGGCCGGCGCCGAGCTGGCGCGGTACGGGGTCTTGCTGCGCAACCGGACGCGCCTGATCCACCCCGCCGTCCTCTTCGCTTCCGATGCCCTGGTGATCGGCGCGGGCGTGCTCGCCATCGTGCTCGCTCTGCTGGCGGCCGCGGCCGCGACCGGAAGGCTGATCGAGGTCAGGCGGTCGGCCTACGCGGCCGAGGGCAGGCGCGACCCGCGGTCGCCGCGAGCGCTCGCGCTCGGGTCTCTGGTCCCGGTGGTCAACTTGCTGTGGCCCGGGGTTTTCCTGAGCGAAGTGGCCGCGCTGCGAGGTGATCCCCGGATCGGCCGGGCGGTCCGGATCTGGTGGGCAGCCTGGGTCTTCGGCGGCCTCGTCGCGGCCGCCGCGCTACTGTGGCGGACCGCGGATTCGTTGCAGGCCCAGGCGGACGGGGTGCTGTTCACCGCGTTCGCCGACGCGGTCGGCGCGGCGGTCGCGCTGCTGACCCTCTGGCTGCTGCGCACCATCGAGGGGCGTGATCTGCTCGGACGCCACCGGACCGCGCGCCGCTGGCTGATTGCGGTCGACCCCGCCGTGCCGGTGATCGAACCGGTGCATCCCGGCGGACGGCGAACCGCGGCCGAACCGGTGGACGCCGGACCGGCGCACGAGGAAAACGGTGCTGAGGACCGTGAGCAGGAGGAGGTTATGGCCAAGTGAGCCAGGGCAGTCGCGCGCCTTTCGTCGTCGCGCATCGAGGCGCCTCGGCGGCGCGCCCCGAGCACACGCTCGCCGCCTACGAGCTGGCGCTGCAGGAGGGCGCCGACGGGGTCGAATGCGATGTCCGGCTGACCAGGGACGGGCATCTGGTATGCGTGCACGACCGCACCGTCGACCGGACGTCCTCGGGCAGCGGGCTGGTCAGCGAGATGACGCTGGAGGAGCTGCGGGCCCTGGATTTCGGCGCGGACGGCTCGCCCGCCTCGGTGCTGACCCTCAGCGAGCTGATCGGCCTCGTGCTGGACTGGCGCAGCAGGCCGACCAAGCTGTTCATCGAAACCAAGCACCCGGTTCGCTACGGCGCGCTGGTGGAGAACAAGTTGCTCGCCGAACTCCAGCGCTTCGGCATCGCCACCCCGGCCTCGGCCGACCATTCCCGAGCCGTCGTGATGTCGTTCGCGGCCACCGCGGTCTGGCGCATTCGCCGCGCCGCGCCGCTGCTGCCCACCGTCCTGCTCGGCGAATCGTCGCGCTACCTGGGCGGATCCGCCGCCACGACGGTCGGCGCCACGGCCGTCGGCCCCTCGGTGAAGACGTTGCGCGAGCACCCCGATCTGGTCGACAAGGCCGCCGCCGCGGGCCGCGCCACCTACTGCTGGACCGTCGACGACCCCGACGACGTCCAACTGTGCGCCGACCTCGGCGTCAGCTGGATCGCCACCAACCACCCCGGCCGCACCAAGTCGCTGCTGCCTGCCGCCTGATCCGGTCAGATCGGGCGGACCGGATCGTTTCACCGACCGGTCATACGCGACACGCCGCGCCGCGGGCGCGGCAAATCAAACACTGTGTAGGTTGACCCCTCGTGGGTAAGAGCAAGCGCAATAGTCCTAAGCCCGGCGGTAACCGGGCGCAGCGTCTCGCCGAGCGGCGGGCAGCGCAGGAGCAGGCGGCACAGGCCGTCACGCGTCCGTTCGAAGGTCTGGCCGCGGAGTGCGATCTGGTCGCGCTGCGCGAATTCGTGCCGTCGGCCACCGCGGAGTTGACGCTGGCGGCAGCGGTCGCGGCGGAGCGCCCGGTGGTGCTCGCCACGGTGCTGCCCGGCGCGGTGGCCGCGTTGGTGCGCGCCGGCGACGAGCCGAGCGGGTATGTCGGCGCGCAGGTGCAGTTCCAGGGTGCGGACCCGGCCGCCGATCTGGCCGCGGCGATCTTGTGGACCCAGTCCGCCGAGCCCGGTGACTCGCTGACCTCCGTGGAGAGCGTCGCCGGTGGGCCGCGGCTGGCCGACGTCATCGATCCCGGCGCGAGCCTGGACCTGACCGTGCACCAGGACTTCGATTGGTGGGTGCCGGCGGGTGTCGAGCCCGATCCGCAGGTTGCCGCCACCATCGAGCAGGCCAAGCAGGCGATCATGCCTTCGGCGCGGCTCGGGCTGGACGCGGACGCGATCGGCGCGGCCTGGTGGGTGGACGCCGGCGAGAAGGCGCATATCCGCTGGGTGCGTCCGGAGGACGAGGACGCGCTGATGCTGGCGCTGGCGCGGGTACACGCGTCCGGCGGTCTACACCTCGGCGAGGGTTCTCGGTTCGCGGGGTCGTTCCGCACGCACGGCCTGCTGGTCCCGGTGTTCGATCTGGATCGGGAGCGGCACCCCGACGAATGGGTGAAGCCGGCGGTCGAGTTCGGTGCGCGACTTTCCGAGGCGCTGGCTGTCGACGCCCCGCTGAATGCCGACGAGCGGCGCTCCCGCGACGGCTTGCGGTCACGTCAGGTCACTTTGCGCTGAGTACCGGAATCCTGCGAGATGTCCCGCGACTGTCGAGCGGCGAACAAGGTTTACTGTTTGCCGCCGATATCGCTGGGGATAGGTAAGTCTGACCGAACTGCCGCGAATGCGGGAGAATCCTTCTCCCGGAATTTCGGATTTCGACAGGCAATGGGCCCGGGCAGCGACAAGCCCGGTTCCTGGGGAACCGGGCCTGTGCACCTTTCCGGCAAGCTCCGTCAGACGGAGCCGCCGGCCACCGAAGGCGCACCGGAGGCGTCGCTCGGGCCGCTCATTTCCCGGGCGACGAATTCCTCCAAGTCGAACAGGTTCGACCCGGCGCGATCGGCGATGGTGAGCAGTGTGGTCATGTTCGCGACTTCCTCGACCTGTTCCTTCAGGAACCACTGCATGAACTGTTCGCCGAGGTAATCGCCCTCTTCGCGGGCGGTGCTCGCCAGTTGGATGATCTGCTCGGTGACCGTCTTCTCCTGCGCGAGCGCGAGCGCGATCGGTTCCCTGGCATTCTCGAACCGTGATTTCGCGGCGTCGATGCCGGAGAGTTCGATGCTGATATCCCGGTCCAGGAAGTACCGCACGATCATCATCGCGTGATTGCGTTCTTCGACGGCCTGCTTGTAGAACCGCTTCGCCAGCTGCGGCAGGTCGGCATTGTCGAACCACACCGCAATCGCGATGTACTGATGCTCGGCATTGAATTCGTGCCGGATCTGATCGTGCAACAGGCTGTGAAATTTGCTGCGTGGGGATTCCGGATGGCTTGACATGGCATCGACATTAGCGCCGGTGCGGTCGCGTGTCATCCAAGTACAACCTTAATGAGGCTAGTGTTGCCTAATTAATTCTGCGCCGCTCCAGCCATTTTCGGCGCCGGGATTTCGGTGTGCGGCCGCGTCCGCATCTCGCGGGCGACGAACTCCTCCACATCGAACAACTGCCCGTCGGCGCGGTCGAGCACAGACAGTAGCGTGGTCATCCGGGCGACGCTCTTCACCTGTTCCTCGAGGAACCATCGGACGAATTGCTCACCCAGATAGTCCCCGGAGTTGCGGGCCGCGCGAGCCAGACCGCTGATCCGGGTGCTGCGGTCCTGCTCCAGCTCCAGCAGCAAAGCGATTGCGCCGCGCGGGCTTTCGAACGTTGACGTGATCGCCTCCAGGCCGCCGATCTGCACCGGGAGATCCCGGTCCAGCAGGTACTGCACCATGCGCAGCGCGTTGCCGTAGTGCTCGCGCGACCGGCCGTAGGCATGTCCGGCCAACTGCGGCAGCCGATGCGCGTCGAAGTACACGGCGGCGGCGAGATACTGCTGGGCGCTGGTGAATCCGTGTCGGATCTGCGTGCGCAGCAAGTCGGGGAAGGACTCGTCGGCCTCGTCGATGTCCGGCATGGCAATGACGCTACCGCGTCAGCAGGTCCTCGGGGATAGGGCGGTCGGCGGCCAGCGCGTCGAAGAACCGCCCGGCCTTCTCCTTGTCCCAGAGCAGGACGTTGCCGCTGTCCGTGTCGTCGAATCCACCGACCGGCACCGTCGTGGCGACGGTCTCGCCGCGCAGCGCCCAGCCCAGCCCGCCGAGGTTCCAGATGTGATCGCCGTTGTCGACCTTCAGCGACTTGGCGGTGTCGGAGGCCAGCGGCCAAAGTTTGAACGGGTTGGCCAGCGTGGCGCCGCTGGTCGCCTTCTTCAGCAGGGCGGCCATGAAGATCCGCTGGTTGTTCATCCGGTCCAGGTCGGCCAGCGCGGTCGCGCGGCTGCGGACGAAGCCCAACGCCTGCGGTCCGTTCAAGCGTTGACAGCCGGCGGGCAAATCAATGCCGGCGAGGGGGTCGTCGATCGCTTTGGGGACGCACACGTCGATACCGCCGAGCGTATCGACCACACTCGCGAAGCCGCTGAAACCGATCTGCGCGTAGTGGTCGATGCGCAGGCCGGTGGCGATCTCCACCGTCTGCACCAGCAGCGCGGGGCCGCCGACGGCGAACGCCGCGTTGAGCTTGTCCTTGCCCTGGCCCGGGATGCTGACGTACGAGTCGCGCGGAAGGCTGACCAGGGTGGTTTTGCCCGATTTCGGCACGTGCACGAGCATGATCGTGTCGGTGCGCTCCGGACCGACCTCGCCGCCGGTGGCGAGTTCCTGCTCCTGTTCAGGGGTCAACCCGCCGCGGCCGTCGGAGCCGACCAGCAGCCAGTTCGTGCCGGGTGTGTCGCCGACTCGCTTGGCGTAGTTCGCCAGCGCGGGGATGCGGTTGAGGGAGTTGTCCAACTGGATGACGGCGCCGACGGCGGCCAGTACCAGCACCAGGAGGATCACCAGGAACCAGCGGAACGGGTGGCGCTTGCGGCGCGGTCGCGGCGGGCGTTGGCCGCGCGGCGGCACCGGGGGTGGTCCCTCGCGGAACCGTCGTGGTTTCCGGGGCGGTGCGGGAGGTGGACCTTCGTGGTAGGGCATCGGGCGCTGTGTGGGCGCGTGCGTCGGCCCGTCGTGATGCGGCACCGGCCGCTGTGTCGGGGCGTGTGGTTGACCTTCGTGATGCGGCACCGGGCGCTGTGTGGGGGCGTGCCTGCGGGCCGGGGGAGGCGGTGGCATTCGCCGGGCCTGTTCCGGCGGGACCTGCGAATACGCCAACGGCTGCGCGTGCGGGTCGCCCGTTCCGTCGCGGCGCACCACCTGGGTGGGCTCGATCGGTGGCGGCGCGCCGGGACCCGGAGGAGGCATGCGCCGGCGCATCGGAGGTTCACCGGGTCTGCCGGGCGGCGGCATCCGGCGCGTACGCGCGTTGCGCTGGGGGTCGTCGCCGTTCATCACTGAAACTCTACTTATCGGGCGGTTGTGCGGTGCCGCATGTGGACACTGGCGCACGCGAAGCGGCGCTGTTTCCTAATTCGCGGGCGGCATCAGGTTGTTAGCGTTCCGGAGGGCACGGTTGCGTCACGGGAGCCACGAAACATGGCCGCGCAGAACGGTGTAGCCGATGTAGGCGACCGCGTCGATGGTCGCATGGGCGAGGACCAGCGGCCACAGCCGGTTCGTGCGCTGCCAATAGCGCCCGAATATGACGCCCATCACACAGTTTCCGAGCCCGCCGCCCAGTCCCTGATACAAGTGATAACTGCCACGCAGGAGGGCCGAAGTCAGCAGAGCCGAGTTCTCCGACCAGCCGAGCCTGCGCAGCCGGGTGAGGAGGAACGCCACCACGATGACCTCCTCGGCCAGGGCGTTCGCGCAGGCCGACAGGACGAGCGCGGGCAGCCGCCACCAGTAGTCGCCGAGCGAGGCGGGCACGATCGTCACGCTGAAACCCAGCGCATGGGCCACGAGGTAGAGCCCCAAGCCGGGCAGGCCGATGATCGCGGCGAGGGTCAAGCCGGGTAGCACGTCCGCGCGCCACCGGATTCGGTTCGCCAGCCCGATCAGTCGCGGTCCGATGCCGCCGCGCCACAGCAGATACAGGCCCAGTGCCGCCCACCCGAGCAGCCGTAGCACGCTGAGCAGCTGGAACAGCAGGTCGATGGTGGATTGCGTGGACCGCGACGGGTTCAGCGCGACGGTCCGCCCACCGATCCCGCCCGGCGCGAGCGCGCTCTCCACCAGCGAGAGCGCGGCGCTGAGCCCGCTGAGCCCGAACGTGACGAGCAGCACCACCGCGATCTCGAGTTTGATCGCCAGCCGCTCCCGATCGGTCGGCTCGGTCTCGTCCCACTGGGCATCGGACTCCGCGCGCATGAGTCGAATCTATTGCGCTCCCCCTGTCCGGCGCGCGGCGCGTCGCCGTGGAAAAGTGCGACCGGCCGGACCACGGTCTTTACGGCCGCCGTCGGTCGCGTGCGCCCGATGCTCGCGCCTGATCCCCTTACAGCGGGCGGTCAGATGCGGCGCAGGCCGTTGAGGAACGGGCACCCGGCCAGGGTGCGTACGGCACGGCTGAGGCCCTCGATGTCGTCGGCCGGGGCGTTGAACGGCAAGCGGACGTCGTGATCGCCATCGTGTCCTTCCACCCGCAGAGTGAGCCCGTACCGGTCGATGGCCAGCGGGTGCACGATGCCGCGCTGCAGGTGCGCGGGCAGGTGCCTGGCCAGCTGGGCGACGATATCGGCGTGGTCGGCCTGCATGTGCTGCAGCCACGCGGATTCCATGGCGCAGAACGGATCCGGTTGCGCCAGGCGCAGCTCGTCGCTGGACACCGATTCCGCGCCGGTCGAGTCGGCCACCACCGCCGAGTTGATCACCAACCGCAGCAGCGTGGCGCCGAAGCCGACGTCGAGCAGTCCGGGATGGGGGAGCTCTTTGGCCACCTCGCCGGCCAGCGCGCGCTGCGCCTGGGTGGGCACCGCGCGCACCCAGCCGCGCAGCCAGACCAGCGCGCGCACCGGCTCGCGCAGCGGCAGCGGCGCGTGATCGGTGAGTTCCAGCACCGCGGGTGCGCCGTGCTCCCCGGAATTGCCTGCCAGGATCGCGGCGACCGAGGCGGTCGGCACCGCGATCACGGCGTCGCCGCACTGCCGTACGTGGTGCACGGACGCGGGCGTCGGGTCGATGCCCGGCATGGCCAGCACCGCCTGCTCCGCGTGGGCGCACGCGCTACGCACCCGCTCGGCGGTGGACGGTGCGACGGTCGGAGATGGACGCGGCATTCAAACCTCCGGGGAGCGGGCGACGCAGCAAGCTGAGGATTAGGTTACCCTAAGCTAAGTGACGATGCTCGGTTCCGCAAGCGTTCCGATCGGACTGAGCGAAGTGCGTCGATTTCGTTCGACGCGGGTTGTTACGGTTGGGGCGTGTCGGAAGGAATGGAACCGGGCGAACCGGTGCTGGTGTCGTTGTCGGCGCCTCCGCGGCGCAGTCTCTCGGATGGGTTGGTCCGCAACATCGGCGCAAGCCCCGCCGCTCCGACGCTCGAGCTGGACGCCCCGGACGCGGAGATCGCCGCCTTCCTCGCGCACGTCGCCCACTCCGATACCGGCTTCGTCGCGCGTACCTCTTCCGGCGACCGCGCGGTGGCCGTCGTCGCCGCCACGGCCGCCGCCCTGTGCGGCGAAGACATCGGCACCGCCTTGCGCAACCCCGATATCGCCTTCCTCACTTCTCTGAAACCCCCGGCGATCGACGCGGTCCGGTCCGTCCTGCTCGCCATCGAAACCGAAGCCGTTGACCAGGTGAACGCCGCATTGCGGGTGTTCGGGAGAGGTTGAACGCCGCTCGTGCGGCCGTCGAACAGATGCCGCGCGGTGGCCGTGCCTCCGCAATTGGTGGGGAGCCGGGCGAACGCGCAAGTAATCTCGTAACCGTGCCGCGAATCGCGTACTTCGGGCCGTCCGGAACCTTCACCGAGATGGCCCTCGCTCAACTGGAATCCTCGGGAACCTTCGACGGACCCGTCGAGCGGGTCGCCGCGCCCAGCCAAGGGGCTGCGCTCGAGCTGATCCGCTCCGGCGACGTGGAGGGCGCGGTGGTGCCGATCGAGAGCTCCGTGGAGGGGTCGATCTCGGCGACGCTCGACTCGCTGGCAATCGGCCCGCGGCTGCAGATCGTCGCCGAGACCGAACTCGAGGTGAGCTTCACGATCCTCGGCAAGCCGGGCACGGCGCTGCCCGACGTGCGCACCCTCGCCGCATACCCCGTGGCCGCCGCGCAGGTGCGGCTGTGGGTGGCGCGGCATCTGCCCCAGGCGCAGCCCTACACCTCGACGTCCAACGCCGCGGCCGCGGAAGACGTGGTGGCGGGCCACGCGGATGCCGCCGTGTCGACCGCCCTCGCCGGTGAACGGCTGGGGTTGATGGCACTGGCCTCCGGGGTCGCGGACCATGAGCAGGCGATCACGCGGTTCGTACTGTGCACCCGGCCCACGGTGGCGCCACCCCCCACGGGAGCCGATCGCACCTCGATCGTGCTCGAGCTGCCGAACGTCCCGGGCTCGCTGATGCGCGCCTTCGCCGAGTTCGCCACGCGCGGCATCGATCTGACCAGGATCGAGTCCCGGCCCACCCGGACCGGCATGGGCACCTATCGTTTCTATCTCGACTGCGTCGGACACATCGACGACACCGCCGTGGCGGAAGCGCTCAAGGCATTGCATCGCACCGCGCGGATCCGCTTTCTCGGGTCGTGGCCGGCGACTTCCGCGACCGGCACGCCACCACCGTCGGACGAAGCCTCGGCGGAGTGGTTGATCCAGTTGAGAAAGGGGATGGCGGACCTATGACCGGGAGGTTGATCCTGGTCCGGCACGGGGAGACCGAAGGCAACGTCGCCAAGCTGCTGGACACCAGGATCCCAGGACTGCCGCTGACCGAACGCGGTGCGGCACAAGCGAAGACGTTCGGGGAGAACCTGCTCCGACCCCCGAAGGTGTTGTTCTCCTCGGCGGCGCTGCGTGCGCGCCAGACCGCCAGTTACATCGAGGCGGCGACCGGTGTCGCCGCCATGGTGCTCGACGGGCTGCACGAGGTGCAGGCGGGTGACCTGGAGGGACAACACAGCGAGGAAGCGCACCACACCTTCCAGGAGATCTACCGTGCCTGGCACGAAGGCGATCTCACGCTGCGAGTGCCCGGCGGCGAATCCGCCCAGGACGTCCTGAATCGGTTCCTGCCTGCGATCGCGGAATTGCGGAACACGTATCTGACGTCGGATGACGACGAGCACGGCGACGTGATGGTGGTCAGTCACGGCGCGGCCATGCGGCTCGTCGGCCGCACGCTGGCGGATGTGCGGCCGCCGTTCACCACGAACAACCACCTGGACAACACCGAGACCATCGAGCTCGTGCCGATGCCGGATGGCGGGTGGGAGTGCATTCGGTGGGGCCGGTTCACGCCGCCGTTCGGCTACGACGTCGCGCCGACCTCCGACGATCCCATGGGTTAGCGCCTGTTCAGGACAGTTTCGGATTCCGCGGGAACTCTTCGCGCTCCGGCAGCGAATGGATCAGATCCTGCACCGCCGTGCGCAGTCGAGCGGGGGTTCCGCTGCTGAGCGATGTCCACTTCACGCCGTCGTCGGACTTGCTCGCGGTCGCGATGAATCGTCCTGCCCGCGTGTTGAAGACGGCGATGTGATTGTCGGCCATGTCTCTCGTGCCGTCGCCATAGACCACGCCGACGATCTCGGCGAACGAGTGGATCTCGACCAATGCCGCCGCCAAGGTCTTCGCATCCTGGGCAGGGTTGCCCACTTTCGTGAGCCGCTCCGCGGTGGCCGCGGCGTCACCGGTGTCGCCGAAGATCGTGGCGAGTTCTTCGGTCGGGGCGTTCATCCCGTACAGCTCCAGCGGCTCGGCGTAACCGAGTGCCGCGAGAACCGTGCCGGGCAGATCGTTGCCCGCCTCGTCGATGACGTAGGAGTCCTGCCCTCGAAGGGCGACGACCTCGAGGTCGACGCCCTTCGCCAGGCAGAAACGACTCACCCAACCATCGACGATCAATCGCAGCGCGATGATCCAGTGTGGCCGGTTCAGCGCGCGCAGCCGATTCTCCAGATCGCGATGCAGCACATCGTCGAAGAGGAGTTCCCGCTGGGCGAGCGACTCGGCGGCCGCGTCCATCGCCGCTTTGTGATCGGTCAGGTTGTCGTAACGCGCCCGAGCGTTCAAGACGACGGGGACTTCGATTTGCAGTTTCTCTACGAGAAACTGCATTTCGTCGAGCGACAGGACGACCGCATCCAGCGTGGACGGATCGCGGCCCGCACCGAGTACGGTCACCTAACCGTCCCGCTGAGGTCACCGCCGATGACTCCATCGGCGGTGAAACGGCCGTCGTTGAAGTGCTCGGTCGACCGCAGGTAGTCCCGGCCGTTGTGCTCGGCCTCGTCGTCCTCGTCGCTGCGCGCCTGGTTGCCGAGCAGGGGGTTGCCGTTGCCGTTGGTCGCCGACCGGACCGGCGCCGCTTCGACGGGCTTGACCCCGACCGTCTCCTGCACCGGGGCGGCGCCACCGATCGTGCCGCTGGAGCCCCAGCCTTCCGGAAGCTTCAGCGAGCCATTGCTGATGCCGGCCGCCGACCCGAGGCCGGAGAACGACACCGCGCGAGTCGCGGCGCCGGTGGCCGCCGCACCGGCTCCCATGACCATCGGAGCCATGCCGGAGAAGGTCGGCGCGGAGGTGGTGGTCGCCGCCGCGATCGCGCTGCCCGCGACGTTTCCGACGGTGGAGACACCGGTGGTGGCGATCGAACCGACCGCCTGCGCGGCCTGGGTGGCAGCGCTCGCCACGCCGGGGTTGCTCAAGAACGCCTGGGTGGCGGCGACGGCGGCCTGGATCGGATCCGCCGGAACCTCGGTGGTCGTGTCCGCCGCCTGCTCGGGGCTGGCCGTTCCGGCGCCCTTGGCGATCGGCGGCGGCAGCAGGAACTCGGCGGGCGTGGCGACCATGGCGCTGGTGGCGGCCTCGTAGGTCTCCATGACCAGAGCCGCACGGATGTCCATGGCGTTCCTGGCGACTTCCGCGACCTCGAATGCGCCGCTGAGCACACCGGGCGGGTTCGCCGACGCGGCCAAGGCGGCGTTGACGGCCGCGATCTCCGGCGGGCTCGGCATCGCCAAAGATGCGACGGTGTAGGCGGTGGCGTTCGCCGCGGCCTTCGCACCCATCGCGGCCGCTTGCACGCCCTGCTGCTCGGACCAACCGAGGAAACCGGTGAGCTTGCTCAGCGCGGCGATACCGTTGATGCCCTGCATCCCGACGCCGAGTTCGGCCATCACCCTGGCGACGGTGGTCGTCGCGTCGATCCAGGCGGCGGTGAGGCCGCCCCAGGCGGTGGCGGCGGCCGAGATCGGAATCGCGTGCGCGCCCGCGTGAAGCGTGGCCGAATTGATCTCCGACGGGCGCGCCGCCCAGATCACCCCGGTGACTCCTGCAACCATGTTTGACTTCTCCCCTGCTTGGCGTTGCTGATGGATCCGGTTCCGGAACTACACCTGAATGGCGCTGATGCCCGCGGCGCGCACCACGTCACCGGCGACGTGCTGCGCCAGCTGCATGCGCAATGTGGCCGCGGCGTGGTGGCATTCCAGAATCGCCTGCGCGATCGCGCGGTCGTGCGACATGGCCCCCTGGTTGAAGTGGCTCGCGCTGAGGAAGGAGACCTCCTCGGCGCCGGAGGGCAGCACGTGTGTCGCGGGCGCGGTGATCGCCGCGGCGGCGGCCAGACGTTCGGCGACGAGGTCGAGTTCGGCCGCGGCGGCGAGAATGGCTTCGGGTGCGATCAGTACATGTCCAACCATGACTCGACTCCTTCTAGTGGCTGTGGGGCGGAACCACGAGAATTCCCCCTTCGAGTGATAGGACGCGACAGCAACGCGATCGGTTCCATCGAATCCCCAACTTTTCGATCTCCGTGCCGATTACACACCCACCGGTCGGGGCGCGCAATACAGCTCGGATCAGACTATCCCCATCCCAGCTGATGCAGGCGGTCTTCGTCAATGCCGAAATAGTGTGCGATCTCATGGATCACGGTGATGGCCACCTCTTCCACCACTTCCGACTCGTCGGCGCAGTGCTCGAGAATGGCGTCCCGGTAGATGGTCACGGTGTCGGGAAGCGCTCCGCCGTAATGACTGTCACGTTCGGTGAGGGCGATGCCGTGATACAGACCGAGCAGATGCGGATCCTCCGGATTGCGCGGCTCGATCAGCACGACCACATTGTCGATCGCGCGAGCCAGCTCGGGCGGAATGAGATCCAGTGCGTCGCCGACCAATTCCTCGAAGCGGTCGGCGGACATCGATACGGGCATCGGCGTGCGGCTACCTCGGCTGGGGCTGCGGCGGCAGCGGCGCGGCGCCGGGCAGCGGTGCAGGCGTGGAACGTCCGCTGTTGGGCGGCGGCACCGGAGCCTGGCCGTTGATCAGGATGTCGCCCCTGGCCGAGCCGGTGATCGGCGCGAAACCCTCCCGGTCGGCTCCCTTGCCGATCATGCAGTCCAGCTTGCGGCTGCCCGCCATCCAGCTGCGGGCATCGATGTAGTCGAAGAACAGCGTGAGCGTCTTGTTGCGGATGACGTCCGGCGCGCCCAGGTATTCGGTCGAGGTGCGGGTGCACTCCTCCTCGACGAATTTGTCCTGCTCTTCCTTCGCGGGCGGGCCGCCGGTGAAGTGGGCGGACAGATCGACGGTGGAGACGATCTCCACGGCGTGCGGCTGGGCGCAGTCCACCGGATCGGTGGGCAGATTCTGATTGATGCCGAGGCACACGCCCGGCTCGTACACCCTGGATTGGTCGTGCTCGGTGGCGCTGCCGACCGACGGCGGGGTGCCCGCGCTGGCCGCGACCTGCAGGCCGCAGCGCAGGGTGCGGTCACCGTGCTGCCAGCCGTCCGGACTCGGGTACATCAGGCCGACGATGTACTTGCCGCGCGGGTCGAAGCGCCCGCCCATGTACTTCTGCACCGCGGGCACGCAGTGCTCTTCCTTCAGCTCGGTGAGCCGCAGCGAGTCCGGGAACCGCGAGCCGGGACCGAACTCCTTGCCCGGATACCTGCTCATGTCGATGTCGGCCGCGACCTCGAACATGTGCTTGCTCGAGCAGTTCACCTTGACCAGATCGGCCCGGTCGGGCTTGGTCCAGCTCAGGCAGTCGCCCTTGGAAGCGGTGCCGAACTCCTTGTCCAGCAGGGGCTGTGCCGGGGCGGCGGGATTGTGCGCCTCCAGGCCCTTCTCGTTGTCGAAGCCGGTGATGAACAGCGTCACCAAGGCCGCGACCACGGCGCCGACGGCAACGGCGAGCAGGCCCCGGCGCAACGTGGGCGCCGACAGGTGGACATCGCGCAGATCGCGGTCGGCGAGGGCGGCCTTGGCCGAGTCGAACGAGCGGCGTACCGAGTCGGCACGCGACGATGCGCCGCGCTTGGGCGCCTGCGGGGACCGGGACCTAGGTTCGGAGGACATCGCGGTCCATCATGGCAGCGTCCGTGCCGTGGTGCCACGACCTGCCCCGATCGGCGCGGCACGGATGGTTCAGCCGCGCATAGCCGACAGGAAGACGCCGGGCAGCCGGGCGGGGTTGGTGTCGGCGTAGAACTCGGTGAGCTTGCGGCCGGTGGTCGCGGCGGTGGCGTTGCCGACGAACCACGGCGGTTTCGGGGAGAGCGCGAGTTCGCCGCCCAGCAGTGAGCGCGGCGCGGGCCGGAACGGGCCGCGCACCACCGTGCGTTCCACGTCGTCGAGCAGCAGGGCGTTGTGCACTACGCCGATTCCGCTCTGCACGTCGTCGAGGGTGTGCCCGGGGAAGGCTCCCCAGGACGCGCGCGGTGCGAGGAAGGCCAGCCCCGTCCAGGTGTTCACCGCGATAGCGCCGTAGCGCAGCCGCTCGATCGCGCGGTCGAAGGCGACGCCGAGCCTGCGGATGGTCGTGGGATGGGCGATCACGTTCGCGCCGAGCGTCCCGGTGAGCTCGGCATTCGCGAAGTCCACCGCCCGTTGCAGGAAATCGCCGCCCGCGTAGGGCAGCTCCACCACGCCGAGCACGGGGGAGAAGTACTCCGTGCGCAGCAGGGGCGTGCCGGTCCGCGGCAATCCGTCGACCAGCAGCCGTCCCGCGCCGAGCCGCTCGGCCTCCGGATACGAGGCCAGCGCGTCGGCGACGCGGGCGTCGCTGCCCGGGTAGTACGCCGTGCGCTGCGGCGCCCGCTCCATGGCCAGGCGCAGCTCGGCGAGGAATTCATCTCTGCGGTCCCACTCGGAGGCGATCACCACCGCCTGCGCGGCCACACAGTTGTAGCCGCCGTTGTGCAGCCGCTGGGTGGCCACGTGCTCGGCCTGGTAGCGCAGATCGGCGTCGGACCAGTCGCCGGGCACCACGATGGTCGGCGAGACGCCGCCCAGCTCGCTGGTGATCGGCTTGTCCAGCAGGGGACGGCTGTCCTGCTTGCGCTGCGAGCCCTCCGCACCGGGGCCCCACACGATGGCGTCGTGGGTGTTGGCGCTGCCGGTCATGTGCACATGCGCGACGTCGGGATGACGCACCAGATAACCGCCCTGCTCCGCGCCGCCGGTGAGGATCCGCAGCACGCCGAGTTCCAGTAGCGGTTCGAACACCATCTCGAACACGGTGAACAACGGGTCGGTGATCGGGTTGAGCTTCAGCGCCACCACGCGGTTGTGCGCGTACAGCTCGTACAGCGCGTCCAGCGGCGGTATCGAGGTGATGTTGCCCGCGCCGAGCACGGCGCCGATCCCGCCGGTGGCGGTGGGATCCAGCTGGGCCAGTCCGGCTCGCCTGCGCGCGGTGTCGGCGTCTACGCCGGGCCGCAGCCACACCTCCCCGCGAAAGCCGTTGAGCAGTAACCGGTCGTAGACGCCGAACGGAAAGATCGGCACCGCGACTCGTCCGCCCGGCGCCTCGCGCAGGGTGACGCCGGTGAGCGGGCTGCGCCCGGACTCCAGTGCGGCGAGGGTGACCGACAGCGCGTCCGTGGCTTGCAGCAGGGCCAGCGGGCCCGACATCCATTCCTCGCCGACCAGCGGGGAGTGCGCGTCCAGGTCTTTGACGACGCACGCGGCCCGCACCCAGTCCTCGGCGAAGCGGCCGGTCCGGGCGTGGATCTCGTCGAGCAGCTCACGGCGTCGGCGCAGCGAGGTCGCGGCCCACGTTTTCTCGCCGGCGGTGAGGTCGGCCAGCGCGTTGTCGATGGCTGTCTCGTCGAAAGGCGTGCCCACAAGCCCACTATGCGCGCGATCCGGCGGGTATGGACCGCATCCTGGGATATCGGCGTGAAACGGCAACACATCGACTACTAGGCTGATGGCCCATGATCGACCTCCGATTCCTGCGGGACGACCCCGACGCGGTCCGCGCCTCGCAGCGCGCCCGCGGCGAAGACCCCGCCCTCGTCGACGCGCTGCTCGAGGCGGACGCGGCGCGGCGTGCCGCGGTGGCCACCGCGGACAACCTGCGCGCCGAGCACAAGGCGATGGGCAAGCTGATCGGCAAGGCGAGCAAGGAGGAGCGGTCCGCGCTGCTGGCGCAGGCGTCGGAGATGTCGGTCAAGGTCAAAGAGGCCGAGGCCGCGCAGCACGCCGCCGACTCGGACCTGGACGCCGCGCACCGCGCCATCTCGAACGTGGTGCAGGAGGGCGCGCCCGCGGGCGGCGAGGACGATTACGTCGTGCTGCAGACCATCGGCACGCCGACCGAGTTCGACTTCGAGCCGAAGGACCACCTCGAGCTCGGCGAGTCGCTCGGTCTGATCGACATGGAGCGCGGCGCCAAGGTCTCCGGCGCCCGGTTCTACTTCCTGACCGGCTACGGCGCGCTGCTGCAGCTCGGCCTGCTGCAGTTGGCCGCGCAGAAGGCCGTGGCCAACGGCTTCACCATGATGATCCCGCCGGTGCTGGTGCGCCCCGAGGTCATGGCGGGCACGGGGTTCCTCGGCCAGCACTCGGCCGAGGTCTACCACCTCGCCGACGACGACCTCTACCTGGTCGGCACCTCGGAGGTGCCGCTGGCGGGTTACCACTCGGACGAGATCCTCGACCTGAGCGGCGGCCCGAAGCGGTATGCGGGCTGGTCCTCGTGTTTCCGCCGGGAGGCGGGCAGCTACGGCAAGGACACCCGCGGCATCATCCGGGTGCATCAGTTCGACAAGGTGGAGATGTTCGTCTTCACCACGCCCGACCAGGCGGACGCCGAACATCAGCGCCTGCTCGCGTGGGAACAGGAGATGCTCGCGGCGATCGAGGTGCCCTACCGGGTGATCGATGTCGCGGCCGGGGATCTCGGCAGCTCCGCCGCGCGCAAGTTCGACTGCGAGGCGTGGGTGCCCACGCAGCAGACCTACCGGGAGCTCACCTCGACGTCCAACTGCACCACCTACCAGGCGCGGCGGCTGGCCGTCCGCTATCGGGACGAGAACGGAAGGCCGCAGATCGCCGCCACTTTGAACGGCACGCTCGCGACCACCCGCTGGATCGTGGCGATCCTGGAGAACCATCAGCAAGCCGACGGGTCGGTCCGGGTTCCGCCCGCCCTGGTTCCCTTCGTCGGCACGGACGTGCTGCGACCAGCCAACTGACAACGCGCGAATGACATCCAGATGAATAGCTACTGGTTCGCCATGCCGGATTCCCGGGATGTGGCAACCGGCGGGATTCCTTGTGTCTAGGCTATTCGTCGTGCGAGGAATCGGGTCTCGCGGCGATACCCGAACCCGGGTGCGGGCCGCGTCTGCGCTGGCGACGGCAATGGTCATGGCTCGGACTACCGGGGCCGTTCTACGTCATGGGCGGGGTGCTCGGTCTGCTGATCACCGCCATCGCCCCTGGTGAGGAGGGTAATCGCCCGCTGGTAGGTGGGGCGGCAGCGGTAGCGCTGGTGCTCGGCCTGACGCTGCTCGCCTGGGGGCCGCGACTGCCGCATTCGATCCACCACGTCTACGTCGCGATCGCGACGGTGCTGGTGACGATCGCGGTGCACTCGTTCCCCAACACGGTGGGCGCGATCAGTCTCGCGGCGTTCTACGTGTTCATCGCCTGCGACGCGGCGCTGTTCTTCGCCTGGTCGCAGGCCGCCGCCCATATCGCCTTCGCTTTGGCGCTGTGCCTATGGGTGCTGCCGGCGCGGCCGGTGAGTCCCGGGCTGCCGTGGTGGTCCGGCCTGATCCCGGCCGGGGTGACCTTCGGCGTGGGCGTGGTGGTCGGGATCCTGACCAGGATGGCGTCCGAAGCCGACATCGACGTGCTCACCGGTCTGCTCAACCGGCGCGGGTTCGACCGGGCATTGAACACCGCGATCCAGCAGGCCACCAGGTCCGGGCACGGCCTCGCGCTGGTCTTGGTCGACCTCGACCGCTTCCAGAAGATCAACGACCATCTCGGGCACCGCGCCGGTGATGCCGTCCTCCAGCGGGTGGCCGACACCTGGTCGAAACTGCTGACTCCCGAGCAGCGCCTGGCCCGCTACGGCGGCGACGCGTTCGCCTTGCTGCTGCCGAACACCACCGAACAGGCCGCGATCCTGCTCACCGAACAGCTGCGCGCGGCGGTGACCACCGGCTGTTCGGCCGGTGTGACCTCCTGGCAGCCGGGCGAGTCCGGGTCGCTGCTGGTCAGCCGCGCCGACGTCGGTCTGTACCGGGCCAAGCAGGCCGGGCGCAACCGGACGGTGCTGGAGTCTTCCCGGCAGCTGCCGCTGGCGGTGGAACTGCGCGAGGCGATCGACCGCGGCGCCCTGGACGTGCACTACCAGCCGATCGTCAGCCTGACCGAAGGCGGCGGCAAGGCGGTCGGCGTGGAGGCGTTGCTGCGCTGGTCGTCCAGCGCGCAGCCGGACGTCACCACCGAGGGCTTGATCCGCGTCGCCGAGGAGTACGACCTCATCGCCGATCTGGACGAGCTGGTGCTGCGCCGGGCTTGCGCCGACGCCGCGCGGTTGCAGGAGACCTTCGCGCAATTGGATCTGACGCTGAACGTGAACGTCAGCGGGTTGGAGCTGGCCGAGGCCGGCTACGCCGACCGGGTGGCGGGCATCCTCGCCTCCACCGGATGGCCCGCCGATCAGCTGGTGCTCGAGGTGACCGAGAGCGAGCTGGCCGCCGAATCGCAGACCGCGATCGAGAATCTGCACCTCCTGCGCGACCGGGGCGTGCGCATCGCCATCGACGATTTCGGCACCGGCTACTCCTCGCTCAGCCGACTCGCCACCCTGCCCAGTGACATCCTCAAGGTCGATCAGTCGTTCGTCGCCGCGATCCGCTCCGACTCGCCCGCGCCGCCCTTGCTCGGCGTGATCGCCGCCCTGTCCAACGCGCTGGACCTGCAGGTCATCGCCGAGGGTGTGGAGACCGAGTACCAAGCCGCCGTGCTCACCGAACTCGGCTTCGCGCTCGCGCAGGGTTATCACTACAGCGACTCGCACCCGGTGTCGGAGCTGATCAGTGACCTCAACGAGAACAAGGGCCGGATCGGATCCGGCGTCGCCGACGGGGAACTGGGTGACGGAGACTCGGTGGCCGCCAACGGCTGGGTACCGCTGCCGTAATTCGCTTGACCGCGCGGGCCCACGGTGCGCATGCTGATCGACATGCGGTTGCTCGTCTACGCCTATTGATTCGCCGAATCGCTGCGCCCTTCCCGGGCGGATAGCACACGTACCATCGGCCTGCGCTCGCTGACGGTTCGGGCGGTGCTCTTCAAGAGCATCGGTGAACTGATTCCGCTGTACGCGCTGTACGCCCTGCTGTTCGCCGACCATGGCCTGAGCACGGGGCAGATCTCTTCGCTGTTCGCGCTCTGGTCGGCGACGTCGTTCCTGCTCGAGGTGCCCTCCGGTGCTTGGGCCGACACGGTCTCGCGGCGCGGGCTGCTCGTCCTCAGCGGTGCGTTGCTGACGGCAGGCTTCGCACTGTGGACGGCGGCGCCCTCGTTCGCGGGTTTCGCCGCCGGATTCGTGCTGTGGGGAACCTCGGGGGCGCTGGCTTCCGGCACCTTCGAGGCGCTGCTGTACGACGACCTCGCCGCCCGGGGCGAATCGTCGGCCTACCCGCGCATCCTCGGTTACACCCGGGCCGGCGCGGAAGTCGCCGTCGTCATCGCGATCGTCGCGGCGACGCCCCTGTATCTCTACGGCGGCTACGCCCTGGTCGGTTGGGCCAGCGTCGCGGTCGCGGCCGTGCACACACTGATCGCGCTGGCGCTGCCCACCGCGCCCAAGGCGGTGTCCGCAGTGCATGTGGACGACCTGGAAGAGGAAGAGTCGGTCGTTCCCGCGCGCGTGTCGATGTCGGCCGATGACGTGGGCAACTCCGGCCCGGTCGGGGCGTGGGCTCCCGGCGCGGAGGCGGACGGACGTGGTTCCGTGGCGGTATCCAACGGGTGGGACGGGATACGGCCGAACGATCCGGCGCTCACGAGCGATCACGACGACGGCGGTCGGATGCCGCGCGCCGTCGGGGCACCGCCTACCGCTGATTTCGCCGCTGCCCGTGCCCACGTTGCCGGGGAGGCTTCTGTGGATCGCATGCCCGAGCGAACCGGGGTCGAACAGATTGCGCGACATCCCGGCCCGTTCGCGCGCTACCTCGCCATGTTGAAGGCCGGTGTGGGCGAAGCGGTTCGGGTACCGGTCGTGCGCTACGGCGTGCTGCTGGAGGCGCTGCTGTTCGGGATCACGGCGTTCGACGAGTATTTCGCCCTGCTCGCGGAGGAATCGGGGGTCTCGACAGCCGTGGTGCCACTGCTGGTCGGTCTGACCGTGCTCGGTTCACTGACCGGTTCGGTGCTGGCGGGGCGCACCGAGGGGATGTCGGGCCGGACGATGTCGATCGCGGTGGCCGCCGCCGGCGTGCTGTTTCTCGGCGGCGCGCTGATCGCCGGTCTCGCGACCGGCCGTCCGGACGCGGTCTACCTGCTCACCGGCCTCGGTTTCGGTTCGATCGGCGTCTCCTACGGCATCGTCTACAACGCGGGAATCGTCGCGGCCGCCCGCCTCCAGGACGCCATCGAAGGCCCCGCCCGAGCCACCGTGACCTCGGTCTCCGGACTGCTCGGCGAGGTGTTCGCCCTGGCGGTCTTCGGCTTCGCCGCGCTGGTCGCCCTCCACGCCTCCATCTCCACCCTCCTGGCCCTCCTGGGCGCGTCCCTCCTCGCCATCGCCACCCTCACCCCCCGCTGGCTCCCATCCCGCGCCGCCTGACGCGCAACCATGTGCCGCTCGCGACGGTTGGGTAGCGTGCGGGAGTGCGGTTGGGGCTGGTGTTCGGGTTCGGGATCGGTGCCGGGGTGGCGGTGCAGGGGCGGATCAACGGTGCGCTGGGGGCGCGGCTGGCGGATGGGATCGCCGCGGCGACGATCAGTTTCGGGGTGGGGCTGGTTGTGCTCGCGGCGGCGTTCGCGGTCAGTGGGCGGTTGCGGGAGGGCGGGCGACGAGTGCGGCGGGCGTTGTCCGCGGGCGCGCTGCGGCCCTGGCAGTTGCTCGGGGGTCTGTGCGGAGCGTTCTTCGTCGCGTGCCAGGGGCTCACCGTCGCCGCCATCGGCGTTACCGCGTTCACCGTTGCGACCGTCGCCGGGCAGTTGCTCAGCAGCCTGGCGGTCGACCGGCTCGGCCTCGGCCCGAGCGGACGCACGCCGGTCACCGCGGTGCGCCTCGTCGGGGCGACACTCGGCGTGGTCGCCGTGCTGATCGCCGGAGTCGGGCACACCCGCGCCGCCGGTGGTCTGTCCGTGCCCGAGGCGCTGCGCGGCACGCCGACCGTGCTGCTGATCGCGTTGCCCGCGCTGGCCGGCATCGGGCTGGCCTGGCAGCAGGCGGTGAACGGCAAGGTGGGCGCCGTCGGCGGAGCGCTGACGGCGGCGCTGGTGAATTTCGGCGTCGGCTTGGCCGCCCTGCTCGTCATCGAGGGGCTGGTCATCGTGTCTTCCGGCGGCCCGGCCGAATTTCCGGCCGAGCCGTGGCTGTATCTCGGCGGATTCATCGGCGTCGCGTTCATCGCCCTCGCCGCGCTGACCGTCCGCTGGATCGGCGTCCTGCTGCTCGGGCTCACCTCGGTGGCAGGGCAGCTGCTGGCGTCTCTGATTCTCGACGTACTCGCCCCGACCAGCGCGGGACTGTCGATCACCGCCGTCGTCGGCTGTGCGCTGACTCTGGTCGCGGTCGCCGTCGCCGCTCGGTCGCAGTCCTGAGGACACTCGCCGCGCATTCATACGTAAACCGCATAAGTGTGGAATGGTGCGCTCATGCTGATCGAATACGGGGTGTGGGTTGCGCGGCTGGGTCTGGCTGTCGTGTTCGGGTTGTCGGCGTGGGGCAAGCTGGCGGATCGGAGCGCGACGCGGCAGGCGGTGGGGGACTTCGGGGTGCCGCTGCGCTGGGTGCCCGCGGTGGCATGGGCGTTGTCCATCGCGGAGGCGATCATCGCGGTAGCGGTGCTGATTCCCGGGGTTTCCGGCGTGGCCGCGCTGTCGGTGCTGGTTTTGCTCGCTGTGTTCACGGCGGTGATCGCGCGCCTGCTGCGGCGCGGCGAGCACCCTTCCTGTTCCTGCTTCGGCGCCGCGAGCGCCACGCCGATCGGGCCGAAGATCTTGGTGCGCAACGGTCTTTTCGCAGTGCTCGCCGTGCTGGTCGGCATCGGCTCGCAGACCCATCCACGGGTGCCGATGGACCTGCCCGCCGATGACGCGATCGGCTGTGCCGTAGTCGCGGTGCTGGTCGCGGTTTTGATCAGGCTCGCCGGACAGCTTCGGATCCTGCGCCGCCGGGTGGACGAGCAGGCGCTGTCCACGTTGGGCGCGGAGGGCCTGCCGGTCGGCGCGGTGGCGCCGGAGTTCGAACTGCTCGGCCCGGATGGAGCGAAGACCACGCTCGAGGATCTGCTGAGCGCGGCGAAGTCGGTGCTGCTGGTCTTCGTGCACCCCGGGTGCGAACTGTGCGCGGCGCTGGCCCGCGAACTGCCCCGCTGGCGCGCGCGAACCGGTGACGCCCTGGCGATCGTGGCGGTCGGCAACGGTGATGCCGCCGAACAGGCGGCGTGGGGCATCGAGCACGGGTTGGGCGATATTCCCTCGCTGGTGCAGCAGGGCAACGAGGCGGCCTTGCGTTACCGGGTGCGCGGTACGCCTTCCGCCGTGCTGATCGATCCCGACGGGCGCGTCGCCGCGCCGGTGGCCAGGGGCGGGATCGCGATCCGCGAGTTGATCGGCACGGTGCGACCGGCGTCGCGCGAGCCCGCGCGCGACAGGATCCCGGCCGGCGCGGCCCGCTAGTTTCGGGGCGTACCTCTTTTCCTGCCGTCGAGACCGACCGCGGTTCGGTTATCCATCGGTTGGCTAATTTCTAGCTAATTTCTGGCGGTGCGCCGATAGGATCGAGTCGCACCGGTGCGGAATTCGCCATCCATCGACCAGACCCATCGACAGAGGGGAAAGACATGGCGCTCTTCGCATTCACCGACTACTCCGGCAAAGAGTTCATCATCCAGCTGACCAACGAACAGCGGATCGCCGAAGCCCGCCGCATCCTGTCGGGTGACGAGCAGATGTCGGTACACGTCATGGGACGGATCAGGAAGGTTCCGGCTCCCTACAACCCCGGCTGGAGCTTCCATCTGGACCCGGACACCATCACCTTCTTCACCATGGCGATCGAGGTCTGTGACGCCAGCATCATGTACGTCGAGGATCACCTGGACGAAGCGTGCGGCGCGTTCCTGCCGGGCTGCTTCTGGTGTCCGTGGTCGTCGAAGATGACTCGTGAGGTTGCGGACAGGTAATCTCCTGGCAAATGCTTCCGGCCGGCGGAATCGCCGGCCGGAAGTCTGGGGTCAGTCCAGCTTGCGCGAGCGCAGTTCGTGCCCCTTGGACGTCTTGCACCGTCCCGACTCCAGGTCCCACTGCCAGCCGTGCAAGTTGCAGGTGAGCGTGTTGCCCTCCACCACACCGAATTTCGACAGGTCCGCCTTCAGGTGCGGGCAGCGGCGCTGCACCTCCCAGCCGCTGAGCTCGGTGGAGGCGGAATCGTCGTGCGCCTCGGCGAACCAGCCGTCGGCGTAGGCGATCCGCTCGTCGGTGAGGCACTTGAAGAACGTGTAGAGGAATTCGTTGTACCCGCCGATGCGCCAGGCCTGGAAGCGGGTGGACAGGAAGATGGTGTTCACCCAGTCCGGCTCCCGGTCGCGCAGCACCGTGCGCACCAGTTCCGGCGCGATGCGGAAGCCGTAGCGGTAGCGGCCCTCGCCCTCGATCGGCTCGCGTACCGTGCGCTTGGGGAAGTCCAGCACGATGGTTTCCTCCCCGATCACCAGGCCGACCGGGTAGCCGATGCCGTCGCAGATCACATCGCTCTGCGCCATGATCGGCTCGAACAGCTTCTGCAGCGGTTCCAGCAGGGAGCCGTCGCCGCGCTCCCAGGTCGCCTTCTCGGCTTCCAGCACCGGCGCGAGACGCTGGGCCATCCGCTCGATGTACTCGGCCTTGTTGTCGTAGATCTCGGCCGGGTCGCTGGGATGGGTCAGCGTCAGCTGGGCGCCGCGCACGTCGGCGACCGAACCGGGGATCATCAGGATTCCGCCGGCATTGCCGTGGATCTCCATCTGCTCGAGGAACACCTTCTGGTCCGGGAAGATGTTGCCCTCGTCGCCGCGGTCGTCGTTGAGGTAGCGCAGCTCGTCGTCCAGGAACACCGGCGGGCCCGCCGACGGCACCACCCACGTCGCGCCGACCTGCTCGATGTAGCTGCGCGCGCGGTCCATGCCGCGCTGACGCTTCTGCTTGCCGAAATTCGACTTCGTGCGCGCGGGAATGTCGTAGACCATCGGGTACCAGATCGCGCCCGAGTACTGCAGCAAGTGGATGTCGACGTGGCCGAACGCGTCGTGCAGCACGTCCATGTCGACCGGCCGGGCGTCGTTCATGTTGAAGCAGGTGGTCTCGCCGTCGGAGACGACCAGCCCGGAGTCGCCGATCGGGCCGTCGGCCGGGGCGCGCAGCGCGATGATCATGACGTCCAGGTCCCCGCCGGGGCCGGTCACCGTGTGCTTGACCGAGTCCTCGGTCTCGAAGAACTTGTGAAAGCCCAGCTGCTCGAGCTCGCGGCGCAGGTCCGGCACGGGATAGTCGGGCAGCAGGACGGTGGCGTCCTTGTTCACGTGCTCGGTCAGCGTCTTCGCGTCGAAGTGGTCGCGGTGCAGGTGCGAGACGTACAGGAAGTCGCACGCGCCCAGCTCGTCCCAGTCCAGCTGGGTGTTGTCGGGGAACGGGAACCACGAACCGAAATACGCGGGGTTCACCCAGGGATCGCAAAGGATCGACCCGGCCGCGGTGCGGATGTGGAATCCGGCGTGTCCGACGCTGGTGATCTGCACTAGCTGCTCCTCCTGCTGTTTACCAGCCAACCAGGGTAGTAGTTACGGCGAGATGTCGCCGATGCAGTAGCCGTCCGGTCCGGAGCGCAAGGTGAAGGTGCGGGTCTGCGTCACACCGGAGGAGTTGGTCACCGGCACGAGCACCGCGATGTAGTCGGTGTTCACCTGCTCCGACCGGATCTGCTGGTCGGCGAACTCGGTGGCCCCGGTGAGCGCGCCCTGGTTGTTCGCCAGCGGCGCGGGGCTCGGACGCCCGGTGCCTTTGGGGTCCCAGGTCGCCGGGGACGCCTTACAGATCAGAGGGTAGTCGCCTTCCTTGTCGGCGGGGTCGAGCGGAGTGCCGACGAACCGGGACAGGTACCGGCGCACGGTGTGGCGGGCGTCGGCGTCGTCGTAGGCGATCTCCGAGCCCGCCGTGGCGACGCGCGGGCAGGCGTAGCCGGTCGCGAGCTCGGCGCGCCGGACGGCGACCGTGGCGTCGGCGCCCTTCCACACCACGGCGTCCTCGGTCGCAGCGCCGGGCTGGGCCAAGGCGGTGAGGACGGCCTGCTGGTCGGCGTACATGTCGGCCACGTTCTTCGGCGCGACGGTCCAGCACTTGTCCTGCATCTCGGCGAGGGTGTGCGAGCGCAGGTCGGCGGCCCAGCGCTGCAACACGGGGGCGGCGGCGGGTAGTCCGTCGACCGCGCCGACCGGCGGCGCGTCGGGGGGGACCGGCGGCAACGCCGAGGTGCTCGGCGGGGGCGCGGCGGGAATGGCGGCCGGTGGTGTCGTGCGTCCCGCCGCCTGCGGGGCGCTCTCGTCCGGGATGCCGACGACGGAGTCACAACCGGTGAGGGCGAGCGCCGCGATCAGGACTCCGCCGGCCAGCGCACCGCGGGCCGCTCGCCCGCCCGAGGTCCGGTTCCGCTCGTGTGCTGCACCGGGGTCGTACTCGCGCGGTACCGATCGGGCGCGTTCCACTTCGACGATCCTCTTCTCTCAAGGCGTGCGGTCGGGGCTGCTCGTGCGTCCTCGTCGCGGCGCGGCGCGCGGTGGCGGCGCACTGCCGGTGGGGACGAGCAGCGACTACGCTAGCGGACTTGTGGAACCCGTCTACCGGACGATCATCGGCCTCGCCCGTACCGTCTTCTTCATCGAAGGTCTGAAGTTCACCGTCAAGGGCGATGAACACATCCCCGCCCGAGGTGGCGCCGTGCTCGCGGTGAACCACACGGGCTACATGGACTTCACCTACGCGGGCCTGCCGGTGCGCACGCCGAAGCGCTACATCCGGTTCATGGCCAAGAAGGACGTCTTCGACAACAAGATCTCCGGCCCGATCATGCGCGCGCTCAAGCA
This sequence comes from Nocardia sputorum, assembly GCF_027924405.1. Taxonomy (NCBI): domain Bacteria; kingdom Bacillati; phylum Actinomycetota; class Actinomycetes; order Mycobacteriales; family Nocardiaceae; genus Nocardia; species Nocardia sputorum. Next base: position 7,136,434 of record NZ_AP026978.1, read on the forward strand.
CATCCCGGTGGACCGTTCGGCGGGCGCGGATTCCTATCAGGCCGCCGTGGAGTACTTGCGCCGTGGCGAGTTGGTCGGCGTGTATCCCGAGGCGACGATCAGCCGCAGTTTCGAGATCAAGGAATTCAAGTCCGGCGCGGCGCGCATGGCCATCGAGGCGGAGGTGCCGATCATCCCGATCGTCATCTGGGGCGCGCAGCGGGTCTGGACGAAGGGCTTCCCGAAGCGGCTCGGCCGCACCAACACGCCCATCTCGATCGCGGTCGGCGAGCCGATCCAGCCGTTCGAGCCCGCCGCCGAGCTCACCGCCAAGCTGCGTTCGACCATGCAGGAAATGCTGTTGGACCTGCAGAAGGATTACGTGCACGAGCCCGGCGCGTACTGGGTTCCGGCGCGGCTGGGCGGCAGCGCTCCTACCCTGGAAGAGGCGGACGCGATGGATGCCGCCGAAGCGGAGGCCAAGGCCGCGCGGAAGAACGCGGCGGGGTAACGGGAGCTGTGATGGCGCGGGAACCGGTTTACGACATCCTGACCGGCTTGGCCCGCGCCATCTTCTTCGCGCAGGGCTTGCGCATCGATATCCAAGGGCAAGAGCATTTTCCGCGTTCCGGGGGCGCGGTGCTCGCCGTGAACCACACGGCCTACCTCGATTTCATGGAGGTCGGGTTGGTCGGGCGGAAGTCGGGGCGCAACGTCCGGTACATGATGAAGGCCGAACTCGAGCACGGGATCGTCGGCTTTCTCATGAAGCATTGCAAGGCGATCGGCGTGGATCGCACAGCCGGGGCCGAGTCGTATGCCCGCGCGGTGACCGCGTTGCGCGAGGGCGAGGTGGTGGTGGTCTATCCCGAAGCGACGATCAGCCGCAGCTTCGAACTGAAGGAATTCAAATCCGGCGCGGCGCGGATGGCGGTGGAAGCCGATGTCCCGATCGTCCCCATGATCATCTGGGGCGCGCACCGGATCTGGACCAAGGACATCCCGAAGCAACTCGGCCGCCACCGCTTCCCGATCAATATCCGTATCGGCGCACCGATCCCGCCCGGCGAACCGGCCGAGAAACTCACCGCCACCCTGCGCACTCGGATGAGTGAACTGCTGGAACGCGCGCAACGCGACTACCCGATGGTGGAAGGCGCCCGCTGGGTGCCCGCCCGGCTCGGCGGGACCGCCCCGACCCTCGCGGAGGCGGCTGTGCTGGAACGCGAGGAAATGGAGCGGCGGCGGCGCGCGAAGACGCGGTGAACCCGTCGAATTGCGGCACAGGGCGATTCCCCTGTGTGGGAACGACTATGGCGTCGCCGTAGGCGCTTCGGCTCGATGATGGCCGGTATGAGCGCAATCGATGAGCTCGTTCGAACCGGGTGGGCAGGCGCGGATCCAGCCAACGGAAGTCGGTGAAGACGTGCGAGTGCTGTTGACGGCGAGCGGGTCGCGGGGGGACGTCGAGCCGATGTTGGGGCTCGCGCTGTGGTTGCGGGAATCCGGAGCCGACGTGCGAGTGTGCGCGCCACCAGACTGCGCGCCGCGATGCGCCGGCCTCGGCGTGCCGCTGGTGCCACTGGGGCCGCTGAAGACCGGTTCGGGAGCCGGAAGGCCGTCGCGCGACGAGCTGTCGCAGTACGTAACCGACTGGCCCGCGATCCAGTTCGACACGATCTCCACAGCGGCCGCGGGATGTGACGCGGTAGTGGCCTCCGGCGTGACACAGGTTGCGGCCAGGTCCGTCGCCGAGAGGCTCGGCGTCCACTACCAATACGTGAGCTACCAGCCGACCACGCTGCCCTCGCCGCATCATCCGCCGATGCCGCTGCCGGGCGATCGGCCCGCACCGGCCGCGATCGACAACCAGCTGCTGTGGGAAATCGACGCCCACGGTTGGAACGCCCAGTTCGGCCATGCGCTCGACACCGGCCGCGCAGCGCTCGGGCTGCCGCCGGTAGCCGATGTCCGCGACCACGTCATCACCGGGACCCCATGGCTGGCCGCGGACCCGGTGCTGGGGCCATGGCCGCAAGCGCCGGGTCTGGATGTCGTGCAGACCGGCGCCTGGATCGTGCCCGACGAACGCCCATTGCCTGCCGAACTGTCGGCGTTCTTGGACGCGGGCGCACCACCGGTGTACGTGGGGTTCGGCAGTATGCCGATGCGTCCCGGCATCGCCCGGGTGGCGATCGAAGCGATCCGCGCCCACAGCCGCCGTGTGCTCCTTTCGCGTGGCTGGGCCGAGTTGGCGCTGATCGACGACCTTCCCGACTGCATGGCCATCGGCGAGGTCAACCATCAGGCGCTGTTCGCCCGGGTCGCCGCCGTCATCCACCACGGGGGTGCGGGCACGACGACGGCCGCCGCCCGAGCCGCTGCGCCGCAAGTGGTGGTACCCCAGATGATGGACCAGTCGTACTGGGCGCGCCGGGTGGCCGATCTCGGCATCGGCGCGGTATGTGCCGACGCGGATCCCAGCTCGGCGGCCTTGTCTACCGCTCTGGACGTGGCGTTGGCGCCTACCACCCGAGCGCGCGCGAACGAAGTGGCCGGCATGATCCGTTCGGACGGAGCGACGGTGGCCGCGAAACTACTGCTCGACGCGATCGGCTGAGCTGACGCCGCTGCACACCCTGCCGTGTCACGAGGCCCGGTGCGGACCCCGTGACAGGCTGTGGCAGTGCGGGCCGGCATCCGATCAGGCGGCGTCGAGCGCTGCGGTGATCTTGCGGGTCATGTCGGCCAGGACGGGGCTGGGCGCGCCTTTGCGGGTTCCGATGGCTGCGTCGATGGCGACGAGGACGGTGCTGCGGAAGTTGTCGGCCTCGGCCGGATCCTGCTTCTGCAGCAGGTTCATCGCCGCGGTGAGGGCGGGCAGCACGTGGTCGGCGAGTTCGGCGACGTTCTTGCCGTTCAGGGTGATGTCCTTCGACTTCGCGGCGAGTACGTGCCCGACCAGGCCGGTCGCGGACGACAGGGCGATGGAGCCGTGGGTGGCGGCCTTGTGGGGCGAGCCGGTGGCGTCAGCGGCGGCCAGCAGCGAGACAGCGCCGTACGCGGCGGTCCGGATGGTGGCCTTGTCCTGGTCGGTCAGGGTGACGGACATGGTGGTTCTCCTTCGGAATGTGTGGAAATGCGATCCGTGGTCGAATGCGCCGGGGGTTGGTTGTGGGCGAACGGGGCCGCCCAGGCCGGTGGTCGGCCGGTCGGTCAGCGGCTCGGCGATCCCTGCTGCTCGTGGGCCGATGCGGTCTCGCGGACGGCCTGGGCGATGGCGCGGAAATCCTTGCGCAGGAGCGCTCCGTGGTTGCTGGCAACCTTCGCGCTGATGCGGATATCAGGGTTGCGGTCGCATACCGCGTCGAGGCCGGCGCGGATCCGTTCCTGCTCGTCACCGCGGCTTCCGAACGATGTCCCGGAAGCGACCACATACCGCACCGGCACGCTGATCTCGTCCAGCACGGGACCCAGCTCCCGTTCGCGGGAGAGCCTGCCGAGTTCGATATTGCTTTCGGCCATCTGTTCGGCGGTCATCCGCGGGGTCAGGCCGGTCGGGCGCAGCAGCGGCATGACCCAGCTCAGCCGCTTGAACAGCTTGCGGATCCGCTGCTCCATGGCATGGTCGAGCCAGTCGTACGGGAACGCGCCGTCGACCAGCACCGCACCGATGGCACGGTCCGGGTTCCGGGCGGCCCAGTGCGCCGCGACGACCGCCCCGTAGGACCAGCCGACCAGCAACGCCCGGTCCACGTCACGCGCGGCCAGGACGGCATCGACATCCCGGACCGCGGCCTCGAAGGAATAGTCCGCCGAACGCCGCGATTTGCCGCGAGCTCGCTCGTCGAAGGTGATGTGCCGGTATTCCGGGCCGAGCTCGGCGATGACCCGCCGCCAGTACCCCTGAGTGGCGAACTGGCCATTGCAGTAGACCACGGGGATGCCGCGCCCGCCGGTGTCGGTGACGGCCAGGGCCGTATCGTCGACCGGCACCATGCCGGTCCACTTCGAAGCGGTGGAGGAGGTGCTGTTGTTCGTCATGAGAACCACTGTCGGCGTCCGGCCTGACACCACGCTGACACTCGCCTGATACGGCCACTGACACCGTGCGTTCCCTGCATGATCGGCCCGATCGGTTGATATCCGGCTTACGAAGGGATTTCACGGCGGCGAAGCTCGGCAGCCCGCCCCAGCGCGGGCGATGGTCGGCACTTCGCGACCACCGCCCCGCAGGCGTCAGTACGCTCCCTCACCTCGCGCCACGACACCGACCGTGCGCGCGATCAGCCGCAGGTCCATCCTCATGGACACGTTCTCCACGTAGGACAGATCGAGTCGCACCGCGTCCTCGAGCGGAAGGTCCGACCTGCCACTGACTTGCCACAAGCCGGTCAGCCCCGGCTTCACGAGCAGGCGTCGGCGCATCATGTGGTCGTAGGTGTCGACTTCCCGCCGCACCTGCGGTCGCGGCCCGACCACGCTCATGTCGCCACGCAGGACGTTGAGGAACTGCGGCAGCTCGTCGAGACTGTACTTGCGCAGGAACCGCCCGACCGGCGTGACCCGGGGGTCGACCTTCATCTTGAAGAAGACCGGATTTCCACCCTGCTGTGCGATCAAGGCTTCGGCATACCGGTCGGCGTCGTCGTACATACTGCGGAACTTGATCATGCGGAAGGGCAGGCCGTATCGGCCGATGCGTTCCGACAGGTAGAAGACCGGGCCGCGGCTGGTGGTCTTCACCGCGATCGCGATCACCAGGAGCACCGGCAGGAGCAGCAGTAGGCACACTGTCGCGAAGCCGATGTCGAAGGCCGTCTTGCTGACCGATCGAGCCCGCTCGTACTGCGGTTCGGCGATGTGCATCATCGGCATCCCCGCGACCTGCCGATTGGTGAGCCGGGATATGGCGATGTCGATTGCCCCTGGCGCCAGCATGAACTCGACGCCGAGCGCGTCGAGTTCCCAAGCGAGCCTGCGCAGCTCGGTCGGCCCGAGATGCCGGGTGGGACCGATGGCGACGGTGTCGGCGTGGGTGTGCAGGACCGCTCGCAGCACAGCGCTGTCGTCACCTACGACCGCCACCGTACCGCCGGCGAAAGCCAGCGGCGCATCGCCTGATTGCCCACCCGGCACGCAGGCGCCCACGACGTCGTAGCCGGCGCCCGGGTCCGCGGCGAACGCCGCGGTCATCGCCGCGGCCGCATCGGCAGTGCCGACCACGAGTACGGCCGAACGATGGCGTCCCCGGCGGCGTTCCCTGGCAAGCTGATGACGCCACCACAGTCGTCCACCGATCACCGCGAGGACGCCGGCCGGAAAGGCGATCGCGAGATAACCTCGGGCGAATTTGATTTCGAGTGCCAGTGACATGAGTGCCAGTACGCCGAACAGGTGCATGGTCGCCGACATCAGCCGCCGGAATTCCTCGACACCGCTGCCGACCAGTTGCGGCGCGCGGCTACCCGCGCTGCCGAGGATCGCGAACCAGCCCATGGCGAGCGCGCCCGATACCACCGTGTAACCGATTCGGTACGGCTGATCCCAGGCCAGCGGCGGAGCGCCACTCCCATTGAAGCGGATCAGCTGCGCACTCCCCACGGCGAGGGAAACGGCGGCGAAATCGGTGATGGCGAGACGACGTACGTACTCCGATCGCCAGGCCTTACGGGTCGAGACGGTAATCGGTGGAGCCACGAAGGATCGTGGGGATTCGGCGGTCCCATTCCATTCCGGGACAGCCTTGGATTTCATCAAGAGAACACCCCTCCTGGGGCAACGGTGGAATTGCTACCTGATCCGGAGATCGTCTTTCCCGGCAGCGTCCCGACCGCCTCTACCGAGCGCTTCATCGGCACTTGATCGGCAAGTGTCACAACGTCTCTCGCCGATCAGAACGTTTGCGCGAAGCAGCGCGATCGGGATGTTAACTGATCCAGATCTCCTCGGCGACCGATCTCGATACGCATCGGGAATAACACCATGAAGGTGAATATGGAATGTGCTCTATATCACAGTTTGTAACGCTTATCTGTAATCCAGCCGATATTGCCGTCGGTACGCTGACGGTCGCGACAGTGCGGCCCGTACCACGAATGACGTTCTCGTCGCGCGCATCTCGTGATACGCCGGGCAGCTACCGCTTCCGTGCGCCGCGACAGGCGTTCCGACGGGGCCGGGACGTTTCGAGCAAAGGATCGGATCTGTGCGCTGTCGACTCTGTGACTCCGGCAGACTGTCCAGCGTTCTGGATCTCGGCGCCACACCGCCGTGCGAATCCTTCCTCACCGCCGCCCAGCTCGACCTGCCCGAGCCGACCTACCCGTTGCATTTGCGGGTGTGCGTCGACTGCCTGCTGCTGCAGATTCCGGCGCTGATCACACCGGAAGAGACCTTCACCGAATACGCCTACTTCTCCTCCTACTCCGACAGCTGGGTCCGCCACGCGGGTGAGTTCGTCGACACCGCGGCCGACCGGCTGGGGCTGGGCAGGGACTCCTTCGTGGTGGAGGTCGCCAGCAACGACGGCTACCTGCTCCGCCACGTCGTCGACCGCGACATCCGATGCCTGGGCATCGAGCCCTCGGTCAACGTCGGAACAGCGGCTCGCGAGTCGGGCGTACCTACCGAAACCGCCTTCCTCGACGAGGATTCGGCTCGCCGGATCCGTGCCGAACACGGCCCCGCGGATCTTGTGGTCGCCAACAACGTCTATGCCCATATCCCGGATCTGCGCGGATTCACCCGTGCGCTACGCGTCCTGCTGGCGGACGACGGCATGCTGACCATCGAGGTGCACCATGCGCTCAACTTGGTCGGGCTCGGCCAGTTCGACACCATCTACCACGAGCATTTCCAGTACTACACCGTGCTTTCGGCACAACGTGCGCTCGCTGTCGCGGGATTGACCGTGGTCGACGTCGATCAGCTGCCGACGCACGGCGGATCGATCCGGCTGTGGGCGCGCCCCGATGCCGCCGTGGCGGCGGTGAGCGACCGGGTGCGGGAAGTGCTCGAACTCGAGCGGTCCGCCGGACTGCACTCGGCGGACGGCTACACATCGCTGCGGCGGCGTGCCGAGTCGGTGCGGCATGAGCTGCTCGGGTTCCTGCTCGACTGCCGACGCCGGCGCCGACGCGTCGTCGGATACGGTGCGCCGGGCAAGGGCAACACACTGCTCAACTATTGCGGGATCCGGCCCGACCTGATCGAGTACACCGTCGACCGCAATCCCTACAAACACGGCAGATTCACGCCGGGAACGCGAATCCCGATCCACCCGCCGTCCCGGCTCGACGCCGATCGTCCGGACGTGGTCGTGGTGCTGCCCTGGAATCTCGAGCACGAGATCACCGCACAGCTCCGGCATGTCGCCGAGTGGGGCGGCCAGCTCGCTTATCCCTTGCCCGAGCTGCACGTGGTCGACCCGGCGTCACCGGCGCCGACCCGGCCGGCCGGAGCCGAGTCGAAAGGAAACCGGCGCCGATGAAAGTCGTCCTGTTCTGCGGTGGCTACGGCATGCGCATGCGCGGCGGCACCGATGACATGGTGCCCAAGCCGATGCAACTCGTCGGCCCCCGCCCGCTGCTCTGGCACGTGATGCGGTACTACGCGCACTACGGTCACAACGAATTCATCCTGTGCCTCGGATACGGCGCCGAGCACATCAAGAATTTTTTCCTCGGCTATCGGGAGTCGGCGTCCAACGACTTCGTGATCCGCAACGGCCGGGTCGAATTGCTCGGCAGCGATATCGACGACTGGACGATCACCTTTGTCGATACCGGCGTGGAGTCGGCCATCGGAGAGCGATTGCGCCGGGTGCGCGAGCACCTCGGCGACGACCAGTACTTCCTGGCCAACTACGCCGACGTCCTCACCGACGCTCCCCTGGACGAGATGATCGCTCAGTTCCACGCTTCAGGGGCGGTGGCATCTCTCATGGTGGTGCCACCGCAATCGTCGTTCCACTGTGTGGACCTCAGCCCCACCGGCGAGGTCAAGGAAATCGTTCCCGTGGCGAATATGCCACTGTGGGAAAACGGCGGCTATTTCGTGCTCGGCCGGGAGATATTCGACCTGCTGCCACCAGGTGGCGATCTGGTGGAAGACGCCTGTGGGACGCTCGCGGGCCAGGGCCGGTTGTTCGGCTACCGCCACGATGGATTCTGGAAACCGGCAGATACTTTCAAGGAGCGCGCCGAACTCGATGCGGCCTACCGCCGCGGACACCGGCCATGGATGGTGTGGGAGCAGTGATCGCTCTGCTTTCCCCGCGGCCGGCCGAGATCGCCCTGCTCGGCGCGCATTGCGATGACATCCCGATCGGCATGGGAGCCACGCTGCTGTCGCTGACCAGCGCCCATCCGGGTATGCGGGTGCGCGCTCTGGTCCTTTCCGGCGCAGGCACCGAGCGCGAGCGGGAAGAACGGGCGGCGCTCACCGCCTTCTGCTCGGGACGGGCACCGGAATTGACGGTGCTCGACGTCCCGGACGGACGCGCACCGGCGCACTGGGATCGGATCAAGACGGCCGTAGCGGAGTTTCGCCGTGCGGGTGAACCGGACCTGGTGTTCGCCCCGCAACCGGGCGACGCGCACCAGGATCACCGCACGCTCGCGGAGTTGGTGCCGACCGAGTTCCGCGACCACCTGATCCTCGGCTACGAGATCCTCAAGGCTGAGGTGGACACACCGGCGCCGACCGTGTTCCACCCGGTCGACGCGGCACTGGTCCAGCGGAAATCCCGCCTGCTGCACCGGTATTACCCGTCGCAGACCGGGCGCGACTGGTTCGACGAAACCGCGTTCCTGGCCACCGCGCGGATCCGCGGCGTGCAGTGCCGCACCGAGTACGCCGAAGCCTTCGTGGTGAACAAGGCCGTGATCTCATGGGAAAAGGAGTGACAACGATGCGGGTCCTGGTCACCGGGCATCAGGGATATCTGGGCACCGTCATGGTCCCGATACTGCAAGCCGCCGGGCACGAGGTCATCGGGCTCGACACCGGCTGGTTCGCCGACTGCCTGCTCGGTGCGTTCGCCGGCGACCCGGAGGGCCTGCGCCTCGACCTGCGATCGGTGCGGATCGACGCCCTTCGCGGCTTCGACGCGGTCGTCCATCTCGCCGCGCTGTCCAATGATCCCCTGGGCGCGCTCGCGCCGGAAGTCACCCACGAAATCAACCATCGCGCCTCGGTGCGTCTGGCTCGGCTCGCGAAAGAAGCCGGTGTGTCCCGGTTCCTGTACGCCTCCACCTGCTCGGTGTACGGTGCCGCCGGAGACGAACTGGTGACCGAGTCGGCGCCGCTGCGGCCGATCACCCCCTACGCCGAGTCGAAGGTGCGCGTCGAAGACGATGTCGCGGAGCTGGCCGACGACGACTTCGTTCCTGTCTTCCTGCGCAACGCCACCGCGTTCGGATTCTCCCCTCGTCCTCGCGCTGACATCGTGCTCAACAACCTCGTCGGACACGCCGTCCTCACCGGTGCGGTCAAGGTGCTCTCCGACGGCACGCCCTGGCGGCCGCTGGTCCACGCCCGCGACATCGCGGCGGCCTTCGAACGCTGCCTCACCGCACCGGCGTCGGCCGTCGCGGGCCGGGCGTTCAACATCGGCACGGAGCGAAACAATCTCACCGTGGCCGAGATCGCCGAGTCGGTGGTGGCCACCGTGCCGGGGTCGCGACTGCTGATCACCGGGGAGACCGGCGCCGACCCCCGCTCCTACCGGGTCGACTTCTCCGCCGCCCGCGCAGTGCTCGGTTTCGAGGCGCAGTGGTCGGTGCCTGACGGCGCCGCCGAACTCTACCGCGAGTACACCGAGCGTGGCCTCACCGAAGAGGCGTTCTCCCAGCGATTCACCCGGCTCGCGTGGCTGCAGCGGCTGCGTGCGTCCGGCGCTCTGGACCCGCGACTGCGTGCGGTCACCGCGCCGGTGACAGGATAGCCCGCAGATGGCTCCATCGTCCGGCGTTCGCGTCGCGATCCGACACCGCCGTCACCGGCAGCGGCCAGGCGATCGCCAGGTCCGGATCGTCGAAGGCGACGCTGAGATCCTCGGCGGGATCGTGCGGCCGATCGATGCGGTAGCACACATCGGCGGTGTCGGTGAGTGCTTGGAATCCGTGCAGAAAGCCCGGTGGCACGTACAGGTGCCGGAACTCCTCGTCGTCGAGCCGGAACGCCTGCGTCCGGCCGAACGTCGGCGACGACGGCCGGATGTCGACCAGCACGTCATGCACCGCGCCGTGCGCGCAGCGGACCAGTTTGGCCTCCCCGCGCCCGGACCGGCCGTGCATGCCGCGCACCACCCCGCGGTGCGACCGGGACTGCGAGTCCTGCACGAAACCGGCCGAGAACCCCGGAATTCCCAGATGGGAGTCGAATTCCGCGGCATCGAAGGTCCGGGTGAACAGGCCACGGTCGTCCCGGACGGGCGCTGGGACCAGCACCACCACGCCGACCAGGTCGGTCTGCTCGATACGCACACCGACATCGTGTCATGACCGGCCGCTGTCGCGCCTGCTCCGGCGCCGTTCTGCACACCGTCCTCGATCTCGGGACGGTGCCCGCAGCCGATGATTTCCCGCCCGCGGGCCGGCCGGTGACACCGGCGGAGACCACGCACCCGCTGCGGATGGTGCGGTGCCCGCGCTGCGAGCTGGCGCAGCTCGCCGAAGACGACACCGTGGCCGCCGAACCCCGTGGCGTGGAGCCGCGGGCCCTGCGCGATCAAGCGGCCGATGCGATTGCCCGGGTCGACGCGGCCGGTCTGCTGCGCGGGCGCACGGTCATCGAGTTCGGTAGCCCGCACGGTGGTTCCTGGCTGCCGTCGCTGGCCGAGCGTGGCTGCACCGCAGCCGACGCGGCGCGAGCGGACCTGGTCGTGGACTGTTTCGGCATCATGCACGAACCCGACCAGCGGGCCGCGTTCGCCGCACGCGCCGCGGCCACCGCGCCGGACGGGCTGCTCCTGCTGCAGTTCCACTCGCTGGCCGCCATCGTGGCACAACGGCAGTGGAACGCGTTGCGGCACGGGCATTTCGCGTACTACTCCCTGCATGCGCTGAGCCTGGCGCTCACCGCCGCGGGCATGGGCGTGACCACCGCGTGGGAGTTCGACCTCTACGGCGGGACGGTGCTGGTAGCAGCTCGGCGCGGCCCTACCGAGCCGGACCGCGCCGTGCGCGAGATCCTGGCCCGCGAACGCGAAATCGTCACCCCGGCATCGCTGCATCGGCTCCAGCGGTTCGTGGACGACCATGTGCGCGCGCTGCGGAACTGGCTGATCGATGCGGCCGCGGCCGGGCAGCGCGTCTACGCCTACGGCGCCGCGTCCCGGGCGGTTGCTCTGCTGTCGCTGGCCGGTGCGCACCAGGGACTTGTCGCCGGAGTCGCCGACGCCGCGCCCGCCAAACGGGGACGCCGGATGCCCGGCACCGACATCCCGATCATCAGCCCGCAGGATCTGATCGCGGCAGCACCCGACCGGGTGTTGTTGACGCTGCCCGACCTACTGGACGAAGTGTCGACCGAACTTCCAGAACTCGACGGTCGCTGGTTCGTGGACGATCCGCGCGGACCCAGAAGGGCGAGTGGATGACCGACCCCCGACCGTGTGACTCCATCCCGCCGACCACGATTCCCGGGCCGCACCCGGCCAGCAGTTCCCGAGCGAGGACAGCCGTACCGATGAACACCACCTCTCGGATGCGCCGACAACCGCATTCGCCGGCCGACGCGGTCGCACCGGCCATGGCGCCGACGGTCGTGGCCGACCGGTCCGGCGGTCTCGTGCGCGCCGCAGGCATCGCGGCGATCGGACCGGTGCGTGGACGCCGCCGCGCCGAACCGATGTCGCCCAGCGGCGATGTCGACTTCCCGGCCTCGACGGTGTGATCGGCGGTGGCCACTACCGGACAGCAGCAACCGCGGTCTTGTTCAGCGGCCGACCGCGGCCCGCGCGCGCACCCGCAGCCGCGTCCCCAATGCCCGGACCAGGCGCAGGTCACCGGCCAGCACGTCGGCCGTACCGACGAGCTCCGGGTGATCGGCGCCCAGCCGATGATGGAATCGCAGCTGCTCGGTGAGCTTGCTGCGGGTCGACGTGCGGCTGCACAGGTTGAACGAGGAGTTCCGCCAGGCGGCCACGATGTCGCCGAGCCCGAAGAAAGCGCCGCGGCTGCCGACGCGGGCGAACAGGTCCACATCCATCGGGAATACGAGGTCGCCGCGCAGTCCGCCGACGGCGTCGTAGTCGGCGCGCCGGAACATGGCGGCCGCGGTGGGGCCGAAGTCCGCCGCCCCGCGACGCACGATCACCCGGGCCAGCTGGCGGCTGTCGTGCCTGCCGATCAGCTGCGGCAGCCCCAGCCCGGTCTCGAGGAGGTCGCCGGACTCGTCGATCACGTCGAACCTGCCCGCGCACAACGCGATCGCGTCCTCGTCGAACACCGCCGACTGCGCGGCGAGGGTGCCGGGACGCAGGAGGTCGTCGGCACAGACCACCTTCACGAGGTCCCCGGTGGATTCCCGGATCGCCCGGTCCCAATTCGCGCCGATCGGCAGTACGCGATCGTTGCGCAGGACCCGCACCCGCGGATCGCGCCGCTCCCGCGCGATGTCACCGGTGCGGTCGGTGCTCGCGTTGTCGAGGATCACGACTTCGAAATCGAGGTCTTGGGTCAGTACCGAATCCAGGGTCGCGGAGAGCGTTCGTTCCGCGTTGTAGGCCGGCACGCACACCGACAGTTTCCGCATCGCCAGCCGCCTTTTTGTCAGAACCGCAATCGGACATTGCCTCGTAATTGCCCGAACTATGCCATATTTCGCGCCGGGTCGGCATCCGGACTCGTGCGGACCGGTGCCGAATATCGGATACCGCGCATCGGCGTGAGAAAGCCGAAACCGGTGGTCAGCCCGATACTTCCCGGCCGCGAACGAGTTCGGCCGACGACTTCACGGTGCGGCATGCGGGATGAGGGGGCCGGGTCATGATCAGCGCTTCCGGCGCGGTGCGGGTGCACATGACCGGATCGGAATGGTTCGGCGCCGCGCCCGGCGGCCTGGGCCGATACTTCACGGATCTGCACGGCGCATTGCTGGACGTTCCTGGGATTTCGTTGTCTGCCGCCGCCTTCGGCCCGCCCGACCGGACGGTTGCCGGTACCCGGTCCTGGGGGCCGGTCGGCGGTTCGACACTGCGCCGCGCCCGCACCGCGTTCTGCGCTCGCGACGCGTTGGACCCCGGCACCGTCGTGGATCGCCACTTCTGCCTCTACGGCCCGGTCGCCCGAGACCGGCGCGGTCGCGGGCTACCACTGGTCGTGCATTTCCACGGTCCGTGGGCAGCGGAAAGCCGAATGCACGGACAGCATCCCGCCGCAGCCTTCGCCAAATACCTCATCGAACGTTTGCGATACGTTTGCGCGGATCGTTTCGTCGTGCTTTCCGATCACTTCCGCACGGTGTTGTGCGAGGACTACCGCATCGCGTCCGATCGTGTCGAGGTGATCGCGCCCGGAGTCGATCTCACCCGGTTCCGAGCCGCCCCGTTCCCCGCGTCCCCGCCGGTCGTCCTGTGTGTGCGGCGGCTGGAGCGCCGGATGGGCATCGATGTGTTGCTGCGCGCGTGGCCCGGGGTGCTCGCCGAGCACCCGGAGGCTCGTCTCGTCATCGTCGGAACCGGCAGCGCCGAGGCGGATCTCCGGCGCGGAGCCATCGAGGGCGGGCTCGACGGCAGCGTCGAGTTCACCGGCCGGATTCCCGACCAGGAACTCGCCGCCCGCTACACCTCCGCCGCGCTCACCGTGGTGCCGACAGTGGCCCTGGAGGGATTCGGCCTGATCGCCCTCGAGTCGCTCGCCGCGGGCCGGGCGCCGGTGGTCACCCGGTGTGGTGGTCTGCCCGACGCCGTGCGGGGCCTGGACCCCTCGTTGATCGTGCCGCCCGGCGACCCCGCCGCGCTCGCTGATCGGATCAGCGCGGCGATCTCCGGCTGCCGGCCGACGCCGGAGCAGTGCCGCGCCCACGCGGAGACCTTCAGCTGGCATGCGGCCGCACAGCGGCACGCCGCGCTGTATCGGGAGCTCGGATGAACGGGCCCGCGGTCTTCCTCGGCCACACCGCCGCGCCGTCCGGGGCCGAATTGGCCACCCTGCGGCTGCTGCGCACGCTGCGCGCGCATGGCGCCGAAGTGGCGCTGGTGTGCACCGAAGACGGCCCGGTGATGGCTCGTGCCCGCGACGCGGGGATCGACACCCGTGTCGTGACCGGCCGATTCGACAGCCGGGCGATGACCATCGGATCGGGCCCGTTGCGGCTGATCAGCGGGTTTCTCGCGTTGCTGCGGCTGGGCTGGGCGGTCGGGGGTGCGGTCCGCGACTTGCGCGCCCGGGTGCTGGTCGCCGAGAGCACCAAGGCGCTGGTGCTGGGAGCGGTCGCGGCCCGCCGCGCCCGGGTGCCGCTCGTCTGGCAGGTCCACGACCGAGTATCCCGGGACTACTTCGGCCTGCTCCCTGCCACCACTATCCGGCTGCTGGCCGCACTGTTCTGCCGGGGACTGCTGGCCAACAGTCACGGCACCCGGGAGACACTGCCCGCGCGCATCCCGGCGGTCGTCGCTTACCCGGGCGTCGCCCTGCCCGCAACACCGCCGCCGCCCCGCACCCGCGCGGCCGCCGACGCGGTCGTGGTCGTCGTGGGACGGCTGAGCCCCTGGAAAGGCCAGGACGTGTTTCTGCGCGCCCTGGCGGCGGTGCCGACCCGGCCCGCGGCGGTGTACTTCGTCGGCGGGACGTTCTTCGATGAACAACCCTTCCGGCAGTACCTGGAACAACTCGCTGACGAACTCGGCCTGGCCGTGACGTTCACCGGTCACGTCGACGACCCCCACCGGTATCTCGCCGAGGCCGACGTGCTCGTGCACTGCTCGGTGCTGCCCGAGCCGTTCGGGCAGGTGGTTGTGGAAGGCATGGCCGCGGGTTGCGCGGTGATCGCGACGGTGCCCGGCGGCCCGGCCGAGATCATCGCCGACGGGCGAACCGGCCGCCTGGTGCCCGCCGGTGACGAAGCCGCGCTCACCGCGGCTCTCACCGAACTGCTCGGTGATCCGGCCGCGCGCGCCCGGATCGCCGCCGCAGGCGCCGCCCGCGCCCGCGACTTCGACATCGGCACCACGGCACGCGTGGTCACCCGCTTCCTCGACGAGGTGGCGCCGCCGTGACCGAACCCGACTACCTCGCCACGCTGACCACCGACGTCTTCCCTCGGGTCGAACTGCCCCGGCGTCCCGGCGGGGTGCACCGTCGCGCCGACGGGGCTCGCGGGCCGGGCGGTGGTGGCGCGCACAGCAAGCCGAGCCGGTTCGAGGTACTCGGCGATATCGCACTGGTGAGTTTCGGCAGATACGGTCAGTACATCGTCACGGTCGTCACCGTGCCGCTGATCGCCCGGGTACTCGGCGCCCACGGCCTCGGCCTGCTGGCCATCGGCATGTCGGCCTACTTCATCGGCTCGCTCGTCGTGGATCTGGGAGTCACGCAGTTCCTGTCCGCCCGCGTGCCGGAGATCAACGCGCGCAAGGGCACCCGGCTCCGGGAGATGAACCAGCTGCGTGGCGACTATCTGGCCATCCGTCTCGCCACGGCGACACTGTTCGGTGTCGCGCTCGCCGTAGCCTTTGCCGTGCGCGTGCCCGAAGCCGCGCAGATGGTGCTGCTCGGCCTGTTCGTCGGTGGCTTCTGGTCCCTGTCGGAGGACTGGCTGCTGATCGGGGAGGGTCGGTTCGGCACCTCCACCGCCTATCAGAGCGTCGGGCGGCTGTGCTATCTCGGGCTGCTGGTGGGCCTGCTTCCGCAACTGCCGAACCCGCACGTCGCCTTGCTGTGCCTATTGCTGTCCTCCGTGCCGACGGTGGCACTGACCTGGTGGGATGCCTGGCGCCGGTACGGGGCACCGGCCCGTCCCCGCTACTACGGCGTCGTGCTGCGCCGCAGCGTGCCGGTGTTCGTCTCCCGGTTGCTGGTCACCGGCTACGGGCAGGGTGCGGCGACGCTGTACTCGGCCGTGCTCGACGCCGTCTCGCTGGGCTTGTACTCGGCCGGCGACCGCCTGGTGCGCGCGGTCCAATCACTGCTCGACGCCATCGGCTTCGCACTGCTGCCACGCATGGCTCGACGCGGCGACCATCTCGGGTTCTGGCGGTACAGCACGCAGGCGCTGGCCGTGACCGTCGCCGTCGCCGCACTCGCTTCGGCGAGCCTCTGGCTGGCCGCGCCCCAGCTGATCCGGCTGGTCTTCGGTACCGAATTCGCCGCGTCCACCGGTCTGTTGCGGATCGAGGTGCTGATCCTGCCCGCCACGACGGTCACCTCGTTCATCACCACGGCCATCCTGCCGGTGCGCCAGGACACCAGCGGGGTCCTGATCGGCGCGCTGCTCGGGACTCTCGTCGCCATCGGCGCATTGCTGCTGACCGTCTGGACCCGCTCGGTGCACACCTTGGTCTACGGCCTGCTGCTTGCCGAAATCACCGTCGCCACCTGGCATCTGCTGCGGATGCGGTTCCTGGCCCGCCGCGACCACGCCGAAGCCGACACCGTGCCGCTGCCTGTCGTGCCCCGGAAGGAAACCCGACCATGAGAATTCTGTTCGTCGGCGACGACTGGCTCGGCAGCAACGCACGTTCGCTGGCCGACGGCTTCCGTCAAGCCGGCCACGACGTGCTCGTGGTCGACTCGACACCGGTGACTCTCCCGGCCAGGTTCTCGCCACCGTGGGTGTACGCGAAGGCGACCGGTCGGCGCGACCGGCGCACGGTCGAACGAGTGCACACCCGGATCGAACGCAGCGCCGCCACATTCCGGCCCGACATGCTGTTCGTGTTCAAGGGGATCCATCTGGACCAGCAGCGACTGCTCGACGTGCCCGCGGCACTGCACGTGCACTACAGCCCGGACGACGTGTCCAACCCCGAGAACCTCACCGATGCGTACCTGGCGGCGGAACCCGGCTGGGACCTGATCGTCACCACCAAACAGCACAACGTGCCGGAGTTGCGGGCGCGTGGCGCCCGGGCCGCCGGTTTCGTGCTCAGCGCTTACGACCCGGCCTGGCATCATCCGGCGGCGCGCCGCGGCGCCGATGACTATCTGGTCGGTTTCATCGGAGTGTGCCGGCCCGACCGCCGCGCCGAACTGGTGTCCCTGGCACGCCGCTACGGACCGCGCCTGCTGGTCCGCGGCCCCGGCTGGCGCCGCGTTCCGGAGTTGCGCGCCACCCGCGCCGTCGTCGGCGGCGCGGTGTACGGTCCGGGGTATTCGGCCGCGATCGCCGAGGTGACAGCCAATCTGGTGCTGCTCAACTCCGGCAACCGCGACACCCACACCTGCCGCACCTTCGAGGTGCCCGCGGCCGGTGGATTGTTCGTCGGTGAACGCACCGGCGAACACGCCGACCTGCTGCGCGACACCGTCGAGTGCTTCCTGTTCGACGGCACCGACGAACTGGTCTCGATTCTCGATTGGGTTGCCGCCCATCCCGAGCGGGCGGCCGAGGTCGCGGCGGCCGGGCACCGGCGGATCACCGCCGAAGGGCATCGTTACGTGGATCGCGCCCGGCAGATCGTCGGCCTCGCCGCGGAGGTCGGGAACTGAACGCCTACACCGATGTGGCCGCCGTCGCGGCCGCACTGATCACGGTCGCCGCTGCCGCACTGTTGGTTCCGGGCATCGCCCGCGTGTTCTTCATCGCGCAGGCCCTTTTCTGGTCGCTGTCCTACGTGGCGCGGCCGCTGGTGCTGCTCGCGGTGCAGCCGGACCCGCATTACGGCGACAACATCTCCGACCCCCGGCTGGCTGGTCTGGGGTACGACCGCGGCATCGGTCTGGTGCTCGACCACGTCGTGTTCGGCTTGTGGTGTTACGCGCTGCTGGTGATCGGTTACGCGCTCTGGCGGCGTCGGCACCCGCCTCGCCCCGTCCCGGCCGCGGTCGCGGACCCCGGCGTGATGCCGACTCTGCTGGCGCTCTACGCGCTCGGACTGTTGGGGCGGGCGGCCTCGGTGGCCACCGGATCGCTGGGCGCCGCCGGTGAGGTCAGCAGCGGCAACCCCCTGCTCAGTTTTGTCGCCACGTTCGCCGGGATCGCGGCGCTCGGGATCATCGTCTTCCTCCGGCCCGCCCGGCCGCAGACCACGGCGCTGGTGCTCGGCGCGCTCTTCGCGGGCGAACTGTACTGGTCGTCGGCCGTGCAGTCCAAGACACCGATCCTCGCCGCCGCACTCGCTCTCGCCGTACGGTTCTCGATGCTCGGCTGGAACCGGCGCACCACGATCGGTGTGGCACTGATCGGCGTGCTCGGCGTCGCCGGATTCGGCTGGCTGCAGTCGTTCAAGAACTCCGGCACCGCCGCGCTCGACGCCACCCTCGTCGACTCCCGCTACCCGGCGGACGTGCGGCCGTTCCTGAGTATCCTGCGGCGCTTCGACCTGCTCGAAGCCGCCACCGATGCCTACTTCGTCGGCCCACGCGGCTGGTTGTCCCCCGGCGAAGTGCTGCACCACGCGAGCCTCAGCCTGATCCCGGCGCAGGTGCTCGGCGCCGAGAAGCTCCAATCCGGCACGGCTTGGGCGAACGACGTGCGTGGCGCGTCGGTGGATATGAGCACCGTGTCGGTGTCCCTGGCGGAGGGCAACGTGAACGAAGGCTATCTGCTCGGCGGCGCGGCGGGCGTGGTCGTCGCCGTCGTGTTCACCTTCGCGCTGCTGCTCGCCTGGGAGCGATCGCTGTACTCGCGGTACTTCCCCGTCCTGGTGCTGGGCCTCGCGATCACCGGCGCCTCCACCCTGTTCGAACGCGGCATCCTCGGCAGCTTCGAGAATCTCGGCAAATTCGCGCAGTCGGCCGTGCTCGCCTGGTTCGTCCATCTGATCGTCACGGAATTCCGCCGCCGCCCGACGCCGCTCCCGGCACCGGCGCACGCTTCAGCAATTACGAAGACATGAGGTCGCAGTCCATGGGTTTGATCGATATCTGGCACATCGTTCGGCGGCGGTGGGTACTGATCGCCGTGATCGCGCTGACCGTGACGGGGGCCGGCGTCTGGTACGCCTCGTCGCGGGCGGTGACGTACGTGGCCAGCAGCACCATGTACGTCTCGATGGCCACCGGTACCTCGGTCAACGACTCCTACCAGGGCGGCCTGGCTGCCCAGCAGCGCGTGCGGTCCTATCTCGAACTGGCCACCAGCGCCGCGGTCGCGGAGCGGGTCGTCCACGATCAAGGGCTGACGGAATCCCCCGATGAGTTCCGCGGCCGGATCACCGCCTCGTCGCCGCCCGCCACCACCATCCTGGAGATCGCGGTCGCCGCGCCCACCGCACAGCGGGCGCGTGATCTCACCGACGCCACCGTCGCCCAGTTCCGGGCCTTGGTCGACAGTCTCGAGTCCATCGAGACCGGCGCCGCTCCCGCCGCCCGCGTCTCGGTCGTCGACCGTGCCCGGCTACCGGCCGCTCCGGCCGGTCCCGGCACGAGCCGGTTCGTCGCGATCGGCCTGTTCGGTGGACTGTTACTCGGCTTCGCCGCCGCATTCCTGCGTGAACGCACCGACCGGCGCGTTCGCACCAGCGGCAACCTCGCCGATGTCGCGCCGGTTCCGGTGTTCGCCGACTTCGGCAACGGTGAATCCGCCGCGGAGTCGGCCCGGCGGCTGCGCAATCACCTGCGGGGCGCGCAGACCATCGAATGCACCAGCCTCACCGACCGATCGCGGTCCAAGGTGGCGCACACTCTGGCGCTGGCCTTCGCGGATGCCGGTCATCCGGTGATCCTCGTCGACGCCGACACCTCCGGCGGCGGAAGCTCCGGTGCCATGCCAGGTCCGGGCCTGACGACACTGCTGCGCGGCGGCGTACCACTGGACCGGGCGATCACCGCCGACTGGGGCGGGACCGGGGTCGCGGTGCTGCCGATCGGGCACATCGAGCCGGACACCTCCGACCTGATCGCCTCGGAGCACTTCGCTCATCTCGTCGCCGATCTGCGCGAGCGTTACTACCGCGTGGTCATCGAGACCGCGCCGGTCAGCTCCGCCGCCGACGCGGTCGCCGTGGCGCCCTTATCCGATGCCGTCCTCGGCATCGCCGATCTCGGCAGACTCACCGAACCGCAGTTGCGTGCCGCCCTGACCGCGTTCGGCACGGCCGGGCTGACCGGTGTGGTCAGCCACCGCACACCCGGTTCGGCGGTGGACCGGCTGATGGAAAGGTTGAAGGTATGAGCGACGACTTTCTCCGGCGGCGCCGCTTGCTCGCCGCGACTCTGGGTGCGGCGGCCGCGATTCCGCTCACCGCCGCCTGCGGCACAGCCGAGCCGGACGACCCGCAGTTCCGGTCGCCCACCACCGATGCGCCCGGAGCGCGCAACGTCCGGGATTTCGGAGCCGTCGGAGACGGAATCGCCGACGACACCAAGGCATTGGCCGCAGCCGTGGCCGCGGACCCGAACGGGCCGCTGGTGCTCTACCTGCCCGCCGGGCACTACCGGGTCGAGTCGATGCCCGATCTGCCGGACTATGCCACGATTCTCGGCGACGGCGCCGACGTCACCACGATCGTCTACGCGGGCAACGGCACGCTGGTGCGGCTGCGCAAGCGCAGCCGGGTCCGTTTCGCCAGGCTGGGGATCTTCACCACGGGTCCCGGCTCGACCGCGGTCGAGCTGTCGGAATGCTTCCGCTGCTCCTTCGACGCGGTGGTACTGCGCGGCAACCACCTCAGCGACAACCATCCGCAGTACCTCACCCAGCGCGGCGTCGTGTTGCGCGACAACACCGGCGGCACCGCCTTCATCAACTGCGATATCAACAACTTCGGGATCGGACTGACCACATCCTGTATCCAGAACTACGTCACCTCCTCGAAGTTCACCAGCAATCACACCGGCGTCCTCGGCACCGGCAACGACCACAACGCCGGGCTGGCACTCACCAACGTCGAATTCGTCTCCGACCAGAACCCGCTCACCACCGACCGCCACCTGCGGGTCGACGGCGCCGCCAACGACTGGTGGCTGACCAACGTGTGGTTCGAAGGAGCCGAGGTCGCCCTGTCGGTCGGTGAGAACGGGCGCGGTGGACCCGCGCAGTTCGGCATGGTCAACGCGAAGGTCGCGGCCCGTTCGGTCGGGCTCGAACTGAACTACTGCCGACAGCCGTATCTGGCGAACGTGATCTTCGACGCGGAGTCGCGGCCGCCGGGCATCCCGGTGCGCGTGGATCCCGTCGGCTGTCCGGAAGGCACCGCGGTCGGCTTGATCTCCGGGATCACCGACGACATTCCCGTCGAGACGTTTCCGACCGGCTGGAACATCCTCGGCCGCAAGGGCATGCGCACGCCGCGCTTCACCGGCACCGTGGTGTCCCAAGCGGGGCCGCACGGCGCGGACGTGTTCCAGGCACAGAGCGGCGACGGCGCCGTCCGCGCCGCGGTGACCGCCGACGGAACCTGGGTCTGCGAGCACGCCGACAACGGTCCCGTGCTCAAGGCGCCCGACGGCGGATACTGGCGGCTCACCGTCTCCGACGACGGGAAGCTGAGCACGGTAGCGCTCGGCAGGAAGCGTCCCGGCGGATGACTCGACGACAGCACCGCCGCATCGAAGCGCAGCCTGCCATCACCGGTCCCATCGGTACGGCGGTGCGGTTGCGGCCGCCGCGCTTCGACGATTTCGCGGAGTGGCGGCGGATCCGGCTCCGTGACCGCGCGATCATCGAGCCCTACTGGGTCAGCTCGGAACAGGACTGGCCCGCCCGCCACACCGCCCGCCACTGGGTGCGGGAATGCCTCGACAACCGGGCCGACGCACGCGCCGGGCGACGGATGAGCATGGTCATCGAGGTGGCCGGTCGGTTCGCCGGGCAGGTCGAACTGGCCTCGATCGACGCGGCGACAGGCAGCGCCGAGCTCGGCATCTGGATCGGCTCCGCCGTCGCGGGCGGCGGTATCGGCGCTCTCGTCCTGACCATGATGACGGCCTTCGGATTCGACAGCCTCGGCCTCATGCGAATCAGCGCACCGATCGCGCCCGGCAACATCGCCGCGGCCAAGATCGCGGCCGCGGCGGGCCTGCGGTACGAAGCCCGGATGCGCGCCTATTTCGATGCCGGTGGCGCACGCCGCGACCACGAGCTGTGGGCGGTGACCCGCGCCGATCGGCCCGACCGCGGGTTCACCTCCGACTATGTGGCCCGGCAACGCCTCCACCCGACGACGACGCGACTGCCCGCCGCCTCTGCCGCCCCGCACGGGCCGCCCCCCATGAGCATCGCGGCCGCGCATCTGCGGTACCAGCTATCCCGATTGCGGCGGGTGTTCCGGTGGCTGCGGGGCAGCGCCGCCATCGCACTCACCGACTCCGACGACCGCGGGCGGGTGCTGGTGCGATCACGCCGTGTCGCCGACTTCCGGCAGCGCCGCGCGGCCCGTATCCGCAATCGTGCGACGCTGGCACGTGATCCGCACATGTCACCCGCCGCCTGGCTGCGCCGGCATTCCCTGCGCCACTGGCTGGCCGAACTCGCCGAAGCCAGAACGGGCCTGCGTTCCCGGCCAGGGCTGACGCTGACGATCCTGGACGACGGCCGCTTCGTCGGTGAAGTCCGGCTGCACGGGCTGGACATGTTCGATCGCAACATCCGGCTCAGTATCTGGACCGATGCCTCGGCTCGCCCGGAACTCCGCGCACGCGTGCTCCGCCTGCTGGTGCACCATGCGACCGAACGGCTCGGGATCCTCCGCATCGCCACCGCGATCCCGGTATCCGACCTGGCCGCCGCGGCTGCGGCGGCCGCGGCCGGGTTCGCCGAGGAGGGGCGGATGCGCGGGCACCTCGATGTCTTCGGCCCCCGTGGCGATCACGACCTCTGGGCGTACAGTCATCCGGCTGCCACGACTGCCCCCGGATGACGTGCCGACCCGTCGACGGCCGAGTCCGTGAGTTCGGCGACCGCGTGCACCCCGCCGCACGACCACAACGCCCGTGACCAGCTCGACGCCGGAGCGTAGCCCGGTCCGACACTTCCGCTCTGCTATCCCGGCTTCCCGCCGGTATCCGCCCGCACCGCACACGGAGCATCAGATGAACCTGCACCCCGACGTCCCACCGCACCACGGGTTCGCCCGCAGCAATGCGCTGCAGCGTCGGCTGCACGAGCTGGTTCCAGGCGGCGCGCACACCTACGCTCGCGGAGCCGACCAGTACCCCGAGCAGATGGCGCCGATATTGGTGCGCGGCAAGGGATGCCGAGTCTGGGATGCCGACGGCAACCAGTACGTCGAATACGGGATGGGACTGCGTTCGGTCACCCTCGGCCATGCCTACGCACCGGTTCTCGACGCCGTGACGACCACGATCGCCGACGGAGTGAACTTCAGCAGGCCGACCGAGCTGGAATTGCTCGCGGCCGAGGACTTCCTGGACCTCGTTCCCGGTGCGGACATGGTCAAGTTCGCCAAGAACGGCTCCGATGCCACAACAGCCGCCGTCCGGCTGGCCCGGGCCGTGTCCGGTCGCCGGCGGATCGCCGTCTGCGAGCAGCCGTTCTTCTCGGTCGACGACTGGTTCATCGCGACGACACCGATGTCGGCGGGCATCCCCGATCATGTCGGCGCCGAAATCGTCCGGTTCCGCTACAACGACGTCGACGCTCTCGCCGCGGTCCTGGTGGGCGACAGCGTGGCCGCGGTCGTCATGGAGGCGGCCACCGCCACGGCGGAACCCGAGCCCGGCTACCTCCAAGCGGTACGCGCGCTGTGCGATCGGCACGGCACCTTGCTGGTGTTCGACGAGATGATCACCGGATTCCGCTGGGCCGCCGGCGGCGCGCAGTCCGTCTACGGCGTGACTCCCGACCTGTCTTGCTGGGGCAAGGCCATGGGTAACGGATTCCCCATCTCGGCCCTCGCCGGACGGCGCGAATACCTCGAGCGAGGCGGCCTGCGCACCGGCGCCGACCGCGTATTCCTGCTGTCCACCACGCACGGCCCGGAAACCAGCGGGCTCGCGGCCTTCCGCGCGGTCGCCGCGGCCTACCGGACCGGCGAACCGATCTCTCGTATGGAATCGGCCGGCGCCGCACTGGCGACCGGATTCGCCTCGCTAGCAGACGAACTGGGCATCGGTGACCACCTCCGGGTCCGCGGTCGCTCCTCCTGCCTCATCTTCGAAACCCTCGATTCCCACGGAAAACCCAGCCAGGCATTCCGCACCTTGTTCCTGCAAGAACTGCTCCAACGCGGAGTACTCGGGCAATCCTTCGTCACCTCGGCGGCACACGACCACGACGCGATCGCCGCCACCTTGTCGGCTTGCGCTGACGCGGCCCAGGTGTACCGCATCGCCCTCGAACGCGGCACCGTCGACGGACTGCTGCGCGGACGATCGGTCGCTCCCGCGCTTCGCCGCACCGCAGCACCGCGACAGATCGAAACGAGCACATCCCGATGACCGCACCCCGCATCGCCATCGTCCACGAACGATTCACCGAATTCGGCGGGTCCGAAGCCGTGGTGGGCGAGTTCGCCCGCACCTGGCCCGGCGCGGACATCTACGCGCCGATCGTCATGCCGAACGGAATCCGCCCGCCCGTCCAGCACGTCCACGACAGCTGGCTGTCCCGCGCCCACATGCTGACCCGCGGTCGGCACGCCCCGCTGCTGCCGCTCGTCCCCCGTTCCCTGCGACGTATGCCGTTGCGGGGCTATGACGCCGTGGTCGTCAGCCACCACTCATTCGCCACTCAGGCCGCACTGGCCACCGACGCGCCCGTGATCGCCTATGTGCACAGCCCTGCCCGGTGGGCCTGGGATCGAGAGTTCCGCATCCGCGAAGCCGGCGGACGGGCCGGCCAGGTCGCGCTCGGCGCCCTGGGCGCACTGGCCCGTCACGCCGAGCTGCGAGCCGCGCCTCGCTTGGCCAGGGTGATCGCCAACTCGACCGCCGTCGCCGACCGGATCCGCGACTGGTGGGGCGTGCCCGCCACCGTGATCAATCCCCCCGTCGATGTCGACCGCTTCACCCTCGATCCCGCACGCGCCCGGGAGGACTTCTTTCTCTACGCCGGTCGCCTCGTTCCCTACAAACGCGCCGATCTCGCCATCCGAGCCGCCCAACTCGCCGGGAAACGGCTGGTCGTGCTGGGCGACGGACGGTTCCGGTCCCAGCTCGAAGCTCTCGCCGGACCCGAGACGACTTTTCTGGGCGCCACCTCTACCGACACTCTGCGGGACATGTACCGACGCTGCCGAGCCCTGCTCATGCCCGGCGTGGAAGACTTCGGCATCGTCCCGGTCGAAGCCATGGCCTGCGGTACCCCGGTGATCGCCATCGGCGCGGGCGGCGCGCTCGACACGGTACGACCCGGCACGACAGGCGAACACGTCGCTCCAGGCGCCGATCCGGACGTCGTCACCCGCCTGGCCGCGGCAATGGCGAACTTCGACACCGCCCACTACGACCCCCACGTCATCCGCGCCCACGCGGAAACGTTCGCGCCCCCCGCATTCCGGGCACGAATGGCCGCATGCGTCGACGGGTGATCGACCTCGTATCGAGTTGCCGCCTGATCCGGCCGCTCGCGCGGTGTCCTCCATGATCACGCCCTGTCCGCGGACGCTTGCACAGCCTGCTGCCGATGCGGACCGACCGCTTGCTCAGCCCAGGTAGGGCTGCGTCCGGCCTTCGATATGGTGTCGCAAACGGAGGCGGACGGTTTCGTGGATCGGCTCGTGCCGGAGCTGTCGCGGGTGGAGAAACCGGACGTCGGTGGATTCGTCGCTGACCGTCACATGGCCGCCGATCACACGGGCGTAGTAGGTGATGTTGAACTCCTGGCGCACCTCGCCATCCGCGTAGGCGATGACATGTGCCGGGTCGGTGTAGATGCCGAGTAGACCGGTGATTTCGATGTCGAGCCCGGTTTCCTCCTTGGTCTCCCGGATCACGCACTGTTCGAGAGTTTCACCTATTTCCATGGTGCCGCCCGGCAGCGACCAGTTGCCGGAGTCGGCTCGGCGCTGCATGAGAATCGCTCCCGCGCCGTCGATGATCAGAGCGGAGCCGCCCGGCACCAGATTGTTCGGTCTGGGGGCATGCGGATCTCGGTAGTAGTCGCGACGCTTGGTCATTCAGGTCAGCATTCCCCGGACTTCGGCGATACGCCGATCCAGCCGTGCCGAGTGCGCAGTGGCCGCTGCGGTCTGCGCCTGTCGGAGAGTGGCGCGTGCTGCGTCGAGTTCACGCTTCTTCAGGTACGACTCCGCGAGCCAGGTGCGATACAGGGCCACTTCACGGACTCGGTCGGCCGAGAGTTGTCCGATCGCACGCGACAGCAGCGGGCTTGCCTTGGCCGGTTCGCCCAACTCCACATAGCATCTGCCTGCCATCACATCTATCTCGGTGCGGTCTACCCAGTACACCCACTCGGGCTCAGGTATCTCCGATGACCTGCGGTCATACGACTCATCTACCGCATCGAGCGCCCGTTCGGTTCCCTCGTGATCTCGTGAGCGTGCGCATGCCCACGCCAAGCGGTCCGTCAGCAGGGATCGGACCAACGGAGGCGCGCCCGTCGCGCCTTTGACGGCGGTACGTGCGAGCAGCGTCGCCTCGCTGGGATTTCCGATATTGGCGATTTGATAACTCAGGCTCGACAGGAGTTGTGCCGTCAATACGCGATCTCCGGCGTTGTCGGCGGCCGACGCGCCGTTCATATACAGCCGTTGGGCGTCGTCGTATCTGCCTGCGTCGCTGGCCACCCACCCGGCAAGTTGTGCGAGCTCACCCGCGACTGTCAACAGCCGCTTGCCCACTCGTTCGGAGTAGCTGCATTCCGCGATGACCTTTCGCGCGCTTTCGAACTCCTGTCGTACCAGGGGGAACAAGTCCTCGCTACCAACGCTGTCATCCAGATGCCGGAGCTCGACGACGCGCCGTTCCATTTCGGTCGCCAATGATTCCCCGACACGCCGACCAGCGGAGGCATGCGTTCTGGGCGGGGAATCCGCCACCAGCCATTCGTGTGCGACTCGGATCGGGTCCGGTGATGGTGCCAGGAGAGCTTCCATCGGAATGTTGAGGGCTCGCGAGTAGCCGAGGATGTGCTCTTGCTTCACATCGCGCTGCCCGTTCTCCAGCATTCCGAGCAGCGACTTACTGTAGTTGGTCTTCGCCGCGAGCGCAGCAAGGCTGACCCCTCGGCTCAGCCGGGCTTTTCTGAGCAGGAATCCAGGATTCTCCATCGAGCCGACGCACCCCCGCTTCTGTGGACGCTTGTGGACTGCAAACCGATTCCGCGCCTGACCCATTGATTCGAGACTACTACGTAGCGCCTGGTCGAGGCCGACCCGAATCGTATGGGAGTGGGGGTTACAGATGGATACGCATGGAGATACACCGTTGTCGCGGTGCCTGTTCTACCGGCGGGAGTGCGCCCTCCCCGCTGTGGTCGATCCGCCGGAACTCGGGCGAATCGTCATGCGCGCGGGATCGGTGTGGGCGATGACGATGCCCACTCGTCTCGGGCAGGCGGTGAAAGCGCACCTGCAGAGCGGAGGTGTCGCACTCGGGCCGATCGTGGGGCATCCGCGTTCGGGGCGGTGGACCTTTCTCACGCAGCCTGATCTGCCCGATGACGTGCGGTTGTTCGCCGAGTTGTTCCGGCTGGACGTGGCGGTCGCGCGGTCCGGAGCGACGATCGCGCTGCCTTCGCCCACCGCTGCCGTGGGAGCGATCCGGCATTGGGTCGTGCCTCCGCGCAATGCCTTTCGCCCATCGGGTCACTTGGTGGTCGAGGCCGTTCGGGCATGGGCGGATCAGATGCCGCGTACTCGGCGCAGGCCGGGAAAATCCCATGTCGGATGACGTCTCTCGCGCTCGGCGGTTCCTCCGCGTCGAGGAGTTGCGGTCGCGGCTGGCGCATGACAATCCGCAGTGGTCGGTATCAAGTCCCGCGAATGCCAGGAATGCGCTCGAGCTGCACTACGACTGCGACTATTCATCGTGCGCGACGCGCGTCGCGGCGGTGATCGTCAGCCGCGAGGACTACCGATACTTTCGCCGCGCCGAAACGAACACCGCTGAAAAGGTAGCTGGCCGCAAGACGCCCACACCGGGATCAGGTGCCTGATGTGCGGCGGTTCCTGCACGAATCCATCGGACGACGTCCACGTGAGCGTATTCCTGCACGGTCTTCGAATGGATTTCGCCGCATGCGTCACGGCGGCTATGACGTTCGCGCGCGAATGGCGGCACGCCCATTACCCCGACGCGGTCGAAATCCTCCCGGACGGCGCAGAGGGCTTCCCCCGCCTCCCTTGCGAACGGCTGTATTGCGAGCGTGCCGCACACCGAGTCAGCGGTAGCGGGTAAGCGCACGCCCCGGGAGGGGGCGGTCGGTCAGCTGACGTTGCGAATCATTTCGACGGAAACGAAACCGATGGCGACCCGATCAGCGGCGACGGGTGAGTGCGCGGCATGGGGAAGGGGCCGGGACCTCGCCTCGGAGGTATGAGGTGGGCGGGACGCCCATCAGGCTGCGGAAATCGGCTGTCATGTGGGACTGGTCGTAATAGCCCGTGCCGGTGGCGATATCGGCCAACGGTGTGCCGTCGGTTCGGGACAGCACCCGGCGGACTCGGTCGATGCGTGCGAAGTGTTTGGGGGAGACGCCGATTCCATTGGCGAACAGATTGCGGAGTTGGCGTTCGCTGACCGAGAGGCGCGCGGCCAACTCGGTGACGGAGAGCGGGTGGTCGGCGGCGATGGCGGCTACGGCGGTGGTGAGGAGTCGGCGGTTGGCGCGCCGGGCCGGATCGTCGGGGATGCGGCGCGGCAGTTCGTTCTCCAGGTACGGCACGACCTCGTCGTGGTCGAGTTC
Organism: Nocardia sputorum; assembly: GCF_027924405.1. Lineage (NCBI taxonomy): Bacteria > Bacillati > Actinomycetota > Actinomycetes > Mycobacteriales > Nocardiaceae > Nocardia > Nocardia sputorum. Next base: position 7,165,351 of record NZ_AP026978.1, read on the forward strand.
GATCAGCTCGGCGGCCAGGTGCGCGACGGGGCCGGGTAGATCGTCCAGTCGCAGTACGCGATCGGTGAGGTCGGCCGCCGGAACGCCGAGCAGCGCGGGGACCGTACCCGGGGCCAGCCGCAAGCGGATACAGCCCGCGGGTTTGCTCGCGCGTGAGTAGCTCGCCTTGGTCTGCGGCCCGACGACGAGCGCGACACGGTGCTCACCGATCTCGGCGTGCTCGGTGCGCAGCACGATCGTGGTGGCGGTCTGCGGCACGTGCGCGAACGGCTCGGACAGGTCGAGCACGGTCGGTATGCGGCCGAGTTCGGCCAGCCACGGCCGCAGCGACTCCGGCGCGGCCTCGGACGTCTCGACCGACTCGGCGGTCACGACGGCCGGGCGCAACAGGGTGGTCACCGCATCCACTGTAGGCAGCCGCGCGCTGCCCGGGTGTGCCGGAATTTCCTAGAGACCTGCGCGAACGCCCGGCACGGTGATTCGCATGATCGTGATCACCGGTGCGACCGGCACCATCGGCAGTGAAATCGTCCGGCAGCTGAGCGAGCGCGGGACCGCAATCCGCGCCGTCACCCGCGACCCCGGCCGGGCCGCCGTCCCCGCGGGCGTCGAAGTGGTGCGCGGCGACTACACCGACCTGGCGTCCATGGCGAAGGCGATGGCCGGTGCGGAGGCCGCGTTCATCGTCGGCGTGCTGGGCCCGGAGTACGTGGAGCTCGACCGTGCGCTCATCACCACGGCGCGGGACGCGGGAGTCGGCCGCATCGTCAAACTGTCCGCCATCGGCACCGGCGACACCGGTCTCGGCCGCGTCGGCACCTGGCATCTGCCCGGTGAGCAGGCCGCGCGAGAGAGTGGCGTCGACTGGACCATTCTGCGCCCCAGCTCCTTCGCCTCGAACACCCTGAGCTGGGCCGCAGCGATCCGTGCCGGACATCCGGTGCCGAATATGACCGGCGACGCGGCTCAGGGCGTCGTCGATCCCCGAGATGTCGCCGGAGCCGCCGTCGAGGCATTGATTTCCGCCGATCACGCGGGCCGGATCTACCACCTGACGGGACCGGAATTGCTCACCACGCATGATCTGGCCGCGACTTTGGCGACAGTCACCGGCCACCCGGTGGATGTGACCGATATTCCCGAAACCGAAGCGCGAGCACATATGCTCGCGTCCGGAATGTCCGCCGAATTCGTCGACGGCGCACTGGCGGGGCAGGCATATGTGCGTGCCGGGCACAACGCGATCGTGACCGCCGATGTAACCGAAATACTCGGCCGTGCAAGGAGTTTCGCCGAATGGGCCGCCGATAACGTGAATGCCTTCACGGCTGTCGGCAACACACCGTAGGCTGCTTGTGATCAGTGCCACATCGAATTGCCGAACGATGCACACTCGGCAAAGGTGACATGACCGGCCGTGCGGCCGGTGTGCTTACACGAAAAGGAAATTCGGATGCGTCAACGGGTCATGACGGTCTTGGTAGCGCTTGTGGCAGGCGGGTCCGCCGCCGCGTTCGGCGGGGCGAGCGCGTCCGCCGTGGCGGTGAACCCTTTCCCCGGCGGCACGGAGGTCTACTTCGACAACAATGAATCCGCGGCGATCGCGAACCTGAATCTCGGCCCGGCGTTGAGTCAAGTGGCCGTCGCTTGGTCGCCGGGCGCGAAAGCGATGCTCGGCGAGGGGATCACCGAGCACGCCCGGTGGGCAGGCGAATCCCCGACCGGCGGAGTGTCGATCGAGGTCTACGGGTCGTTCCTCCAGCCCTCGCTGGTCACGGTCACCACCCTGCGCGGCTGAGCTATTTCCGTTTGTGATTCGGTGTGCCAGGGGTATGCTCGCCCATGGCGTTATGCGCATGCATTGCCCGAATCCGCTGTGCTCGAGCGTAGGGTTCGGGCAGCGGCGGCGAGCAAGCGCGCGGCCAGACATCCGGCTGCCGCGCCTTCGGTGCTTACCGACCTGGAGACCTCCTGGCGGATGCCCGGACGGGACGACACTACGTGTGCCGTCCCGTCCGGTGTTTCTCCTAGGCAGCCATTTCCTGGTCGATTGCCGCCGCGAAGGCGTCCACATCGGCCTCGGTGGTGTCGAACGAGCACATCCAGCGGACCTCGCCGGTGCGCTCATCCCAGATATGAAAGCGGAACCGCTTCTGCAGTCGCTCGGTGACTTCCCTGGGCAGCGTGGCGAAGACGGCATTGGCCTGGACCGGCCGGACGATCTCGACGCCGGGTACCCCGGCGACGGCCGTGGCCAGCCGGGCCGCCATCGCGTTGGCGTGCCGGGCGTTGCGCAGCCACAGGTCGCCCTCCAGTAGCGCGACGAATTGCGCCGACACGTACCGCATCTTGGAGGCGAGCTGCAGCCCGGCCTTGCGCAGGTACGGCACGCCGCGCACCGCGTCCGGGTCGAGCACGACGATCGCCTCGCCGAACATGAGGCCGTTCTTGGTGCCGCCGAACGACAGCACGTCCACCCCGGCGTCGGTGGTGAACGCGCGCGGCGGCAAGTCGAGGGCGGCGGCCGCGTTGGCCAGCCGGGCGCCGTCGACGTGCAGCAGCATGCCCCGCTCGCGCGCCAGCGCGCCGATCGCCGCGATCTCCTCGGGCGTGTAGAGGGTGCCGAGTTCGGTGCTCTGGGTGAGGGAGACGACCTTCGGCTGGGCATGGTGCTCATCGCCGAAGCCCCACGCGTACCGGTCGAGTAGTTCCGGGGTCAGCTTGCCGTCCGAGGTGGGGACCGGGATCAGTTTCAGCCCGGCCACCTTCTCGGGCGCGCCGCACTCGTCCAGGTTGATGTGCGCGGACTCCGGGCAGATCACGGCGCTCCACCGGTCGCACATGGCCTGTAGCCCCACCACGTTCGCGCCGCTGCCGTTGAAGACCGGATAGACCTCGGCGCGCTCGCCGAAATGGCGTTTGATCAGCTCGCGCAGCCGGGCGGTGTGGACGTCCGCGCCGTAGGCCGGCTGGTGGCCCACGTTGGCGGCGGCCAGCGCCGCCATGATGTCCGGGTGAACCGGGGCGTTGTTGTCGCTGGCGAATCCGCGCGGTGGTTCGCCCCCGTGGTCGCCGAGCTCGGGAGAGCTGTCGCTCACCGGTCCCCCTCGGTCAGCAGCGGAAAGGCGCCGTTCTCGTCGTGGACCTCGCGGCCGGTGAGGGGCGGGTCGAACACGCAGACCGCCCGGAACCGCGTGTGGGCGCGCAGGGTGTGACGTTGGTGCGCGTCGACCAGATACAGCACACCGGGCGCCAAGCGATGCGTCTCCCCGGTCTCCTCGTCGACCACTTCACCCTCACCCTCGATCACGTAGACGGCTTCGATGTGGTTGGCGTACCACATCTCGAGCTCGGCGCCCGCGTCGACCACGGTGTCGTTCAAGGAGAAGCCGGCCTTCTCCCGGGCGAGAACCAGGCGACGGCTGGTCCACGTGGGGCCCCGCACTTCGCGCTCGGTGCCGATGGTCTCCTCCAAGGAACGGACGATCATGGGTTTCCTTTGTTCGTGCTCGGCCGGGGTGGATCGAGCGGGGTCCCGGCGCTGAGTGTTTCTGCGAACTCCCTCCGATCATGGCTGTCGGCGCAACTCGTCCAACAGTGGCAGGAATGCCCCATATCGTAAAAATCAAGCCATTTCGGATGGGCTGCGTCAGTCGACGAACAGGCCGCCGGTGAGGTTGGCGACCGCCCCGGTGATGGCGCCGGCGCGGTCGGAGGCGACGAAGGCGGCCACGTCGGCGACCTCGGCGATGGTGGGCAACTGCTTTCGCAGCGTCCGGTCCGCCATGCGAGCCTCGAATGCGTCGCGGCTGATGCCGTAGGCGTCGGCATGCAACCCGTACACCTCGGAAAGCTGCGGCGATTCCGGCATTCCCGCGGCGTTCAGGCACACGACTCGCACACCGCGCGGTCCGAGTTCGGCGGCGAGGCCGCGTGACAACGCTTCGATCGCCGCCCATGCCGGCGCCATGCCGCCCATGAGCGGGACGGCCGTCCGCGACGGAGACGCGGTGATCGTCAGGATCACGCCCGACCCCTGGTCGGTCATGCGCCGGGCGGCAGCTCTGGCGGTCAGGAAATTGGCCTTGGGGTAGGTGGCCATCGGCAGATCGAAATTGTCCACCGGGAGGTCGACGATGGCAGTGCCCTGTATCCCGGTCTGCGGCAGGCTGATCGCGTTGAACGAGATATCGAGGGACCCGGCGTCGCGGACCACCGCATCGACGTGCGCGTCCACCGCGTCTTCATCCAGGACATCTACCGTGGCGACGTCGGCGACCCCGCCGGTTGCCCTGATCTCATCGGCCACCACCTCCAGCGTGGAGCGGGTGCGCCCAGCGAGGAAGACTCGCGCCCCCTCCGCGGCGAAAACCTGCGCAACGACTTTTCCAACGGCTCCGCTCGCTCCGTAGACGATCGCGTTCTTCTTCTCAAGCAGCACTGATGACTCCTCGTTCCGGGCTGTGCGCCGATTCGGCGTGGACGTCGAGTTCGACGCCGCCAACCGCCAACTAGTTTCATGATGAAACTGGATGGAACATAGCAGGAGGTGGTTTTGTCATGCAACCACTTCGGATATGCTGCACAGATGCTCGGCCGTACCTACGAAACCCAGGATTGCTCCGCGGCGCGGGCGCTCGAGATCGTCGGCGAGCGCTGGAGCCTGGTGATCATTCGGCACGCGCTCTTCCGGGGTATCACCCGATTCGGCGATTTTCAGCGCAGTCTCGGGATCTCCCGCAATATCCTCGCGGCGCGGCTCGACCGATTCGTCGAAGACGGGGTCATGCGGCGTCAGCCCGACGCGGCCGGGTCGGCCTACCACGAGTACGTTCTCACCGAGAAGGGGCGCGAACTGCAACCAGTGATCGTGGCCCTCACGCACTGGGGTGACCGCTGGGCAGCTCCGGGCGATCCTCCCGTCGTCCTCAGACACGCCCACTGTGGCGGCGCGGTGCACCAACGAACCGTCTGCCGAGATTGCGGTGAGGCCGTGGCCATCGACGAGGTAGAAGCGCACCCCACGGCGCAACGGGCGCCGCGACGGTAACCCCCTCGAACCCAGGACCGCCGCGGGACGACACCACGTGTGTCGTCCCGCGGCGGTGTTCAGTTCGCGGTCGAGCGGAAACCGCGCAGCCGCAGGCTGTTGCTCACCACGAAGACCGAGGAGAAGGCCATCGCGGCGCCCGCGAGCATCGGGTTCAGCAGTCCCGCCATGGCCAGCGGGATCGCGGCCACGTTGTAGGCGAAGGCCCAGAACAGGTTGCCCTTGATGGTCGCGAGGGTTCGGCGGGACAGCCGGATCGCGTCCGCGGCCGCCCGCAGATCGCCGCGCACCAAGGTGAGATCGCCCGCCTCGATCGCCACGTCGGTGCCGGTGCCCATGGCCAGGCCCAGGTCGGCCTGGGCCAGCGCCGCGGCGTCGTTCACGCCGTCGCCCACCATCGCCACCACTTTGCCGTCGGCTTGCAGCCGCTGCACCGTGTCCACCTTGTCCTGCGGCAGCACTTCCGCGATCACCTCGTCGATGCCGACCTGCGCGGCGATCGCCTCGGCGGCGGCCCGGTTGTCACCGGTCAGCATGATCGGGGCGAGTCCGAGGGCCCGCAGCTGGGAAATCGCCTCGGCGGAGGTCGGTTTCACCGCGTCGGCCACCACGAGCACGCCGCGCGCCGCGCCGTCCCAGCCCACCGCGACGGCGGTCTTGCCCTCGGCTTCGGCCGCGCGCATCGCCTCGGTCAAGGCTTCGTCGAGGTGCTGTGACCAGTCGGCGAGCAACCGGGCGCGACCGACGACCACCGCGTGGCCGTCCACCATGCCCTGCACGCCCAGGCCTTCGACATTCGCGAAATCCTCGACCGGCTTCAACTCGCCCACCCGCTCGCGGGCGCCTTTGGCGATGGCTTGGGCGATCGGGTGCTCGGAGGAATCCTCCAGGGCTCCGGCCAGCGCCAGAATCCGCTCGACCTGCTCGCCCTCGGCGGGGATCACGTCGAGCAAGCTCATCTTGCCCGCGGTGACGGTGCCGGTCTTGTCCAGCACGATCGTGTCCACCCGCCGGGTGGACTCCAGCACTTCCGGGCCCTTGATCAGGATGCCCAACTGCGCGCCGCGTCCCGTGCCGACCATCAGCGCGGTCGGCGTGGCCAGTCCGAGTGCGCACGGGCAGGCGATGATCAGCACCGCCACCGCCGCGGTGAACGCCGCGGCCACCGATCCGCCGGTGCCGAGCCAGAACCCTAGCGTCGCGACCGACAGCGCGATCACGATCGGCACGAAGAACCCGGAGATCCGGTCGGCCAGCCGCTGGGCCTGCGCCTTGCCGGTCTGCGCGTCCTCGACCAGCTTCGCCATCTGCGCCAGCTGGGTGTCGGAACCGATCCTGGTGGCACGCACCACGATCCGTCCGCCGACGTTGACGGTGGCGCCGACCACCGCGTCGTCCGGGCCGACCTCCACCGGCACCGATTCACCGGTGAGCATGGAGGCGTCGACGGCGGAGGAACCTTCCGTCACGACGCCGTCGGTGGCGATCTTCTCGCCGGGCCGCACCACGAACCGGTCGCCGACCCTCAGCTGCTCCACCGGGATGCGCTGCTCGGTTCCGTCGCGCAGGACGGAGACCTCTTTGGCCCCCAGCTCGAGCAGTGCCCGCAGCGCCGCACCCGCGCGCCGTTTGGCCCGCGCCTCGAAGAAGCGCCCGGCCAGGATGAACGTGGTGACGCCCGCCGCGGCCTCGAGGTAGATGCTGCCGGTGCCGTCCATCCGCGAGATGGTGAACTCGAACGGATGCGTCATGCCCGGCGTGCCCGCGGTGCCCCAGAACAGCGCGTACAGCGACCAGCCCAGGGCGGCCAGCGTCCCCATCGACACCAGGGTGTCCATGGTCGACGCGCCGTGGCGCAGGTTGGTCCATGCCGCGCGGTGGAACGGCAGCGCGCCCCACACCACCACCGGCGCGGCGAGCGTCAGCGACAGCCACTGCCAGTTGGTGAACTGCAAGGCCGGGATCATCGCCATGGCGATCACCGGCACCGACAGCACCAGCGAGACCAGCAGGCGGGTGCGCAGGGCGGCGGCGGGATCCTCCTCGACGGCGTTCTCCTGCGGCTTCGGCGGAGCGGGCAGGGCCGCGGTGTAACCCGCCTGTTCGACGGTGGCGATCAGGTCGTCCGGCGAGACGTCGCCGGTGACCTCGACCCGGGCCTTCTCGGTGGCGTAGTTCACGGTCGCGGTGACGCCGTCGAGCCTGTTGAGCTTCTTCTCGATGCGGGCGGCGCAAGACGCGCAGGTCATTCCACCGATCACGAGTTCGACCTGCCCGGAGGGCGGCGGTTGTGTCGCGGTGGTCATCGTGGGTGCTCCGTTCTGTGCGCGGACGGTCGTCGGGTCAGTGCGCGTGGCCGTCCGGCTGCTGACCAGTGTGTTCTTCGTGGTTAGAGGCGTCTACGGCGGGGGTGCCCGGCGCGACGGTCAGGGTGAATTCGGCGGTGCGGACCACGCCCTCGTGCTGGAAGTCGAGGAACAGGCGGTAGTCGCCCGCGCTCGGCGCCGTGACGGCGAAGGTGATGCCCGGTCCGGCCGCGGTCACGCCGTCGCCGGGGTGGCCTTCCGGATGGACGTGCAGATAGCCCAAGTCGGCGGCGCGCAGGGCCACCAGGTGGCCGTAGGCCCCCAGGTAGGGCTGTAGATCCGTCACCGGCTTGCCTGCCCGGCTGACCGACAGGGTCACCTGCGAGGCCCGGCCCGGGACCACCGCGCCGTCCAGCGTGACGGTGTAGTCGCCGACGTTCGCGGTGGAGGTCGCCGCAGGCAGCTGCTGGGGGTCGTAGCGGCCCGCCACCCGCAGGTCCGCGCCGAGTGTCAGGCCGGCGCCGCCCTCCGGGGTGAAGTCGGCGAATACCCGGTAGTCACCGGCGCGGGTGAGATCCAGCGGGACGCTCCACGTTCCGTTGCCGTCGAGCACCGGGTGCACGTGCTGGAAGGCGGCCATATCGCGGCGCACGACGATCAAGTGCAAGTCCTTGTCGTGGCTGCGCACGTACCGGGTGACGGGCTTCCCGTCGCGGTCGAGGATCGTGAAGCGCAGCGGTACGTTCGCCGCGGCGGTGGTCTGGGCGGTGTCCAGCCGCAGGGTGTAGCCGCGGTCGGTGGCCATCAGTCCTGCTGGTAGTGCGTCGGCCCCGACCGAGTCCGCGTCGTGAGTTTTCGCGTCGTGGGCGGCGGGTTCGGCGGGCTCCGGCCCGATCACCGCACCGGCCGCGAGGGCGACCCCGAAGACGGCGGCGAGGCCGAGGGCGAAGCCGCCGAATTTGGTGGATGCGTTCATCGAAGTGCTCCGTCCGTCAGTCGGCGACGGCATAGCCGGCGCGGGCCACGGCGGCGGTGAGTTCCGCGCGCTCGATCGGGCTCGCGCTCTCGACGGTCACCAGTCCGTCGGCGAGATCGACGGCGACGGAACCCACGCCGTCGAGGCGGCCGATCTCGGTGCGGACCGAGGCGGCGCAGCCGCCGCAGGTCATGCCGGTGACGGTCACGGTGGTTGTGCTCATGGTCGGTGTCCTCCTGCGGTTGTTCTCGAATACAATTCTACCCTACCCCCCTAGGGTATGTGGATGTCAAGTTCCCGCGCAGACGAAAGCCCGGCCCGCGCCATGATTCGCGGACCGGGCTTGATGAAACGGGATCAGCGGTAGGTCACCAGCGCGACGGCGGGCGCCGAGACCACCTGCACATCGGCGGAGTCGGACACCTTGACGTGCAGGAACCCGCCCTCGATCGCGATCCGGACGTCATCGACGGTGCGTGTGGTCCGCCCGTCCCGGTCCAGCAGTGAGTAGCCCTCGACCAGGACGACCTTGCTCGCGGGCCGCCATTTCGCTTCCATTCCGGCGCCTTTCGTCGGCGCCACCGGCGGGAAGTCGAGTTCCGGCTCGGCGACGTGGTTGAAGTAGTTGGACAGGACGTTCAGCGCGACATGGCCCACGATCTCGCCGAGTTCGGCGTCGCTCACCCCGCGAGAGCGCGCTGAGTCGAGTGCGGCGTCGTCGATCCGGCCGCGGGAGCGGAGTATGTCCCGGGCGACGTGCAGGATCGCGTCGGCGTGCGGGTCGTCGGCGCGTGCCGCGAGGGTGTCGGTGATCGCCTGCTCGGTGAAGCCCATGCGCTCGGCGCGCATGCTGTGTGCGGCGGTGCAGTAGTCGCAACCGTTTTCGCCGGCGACCAGCAGGGCGAGCTGTTCGCGCACGCGGGCCGAAAGCTTTCCTTTGGTGAGCGCGTCGCGCAGGTTCAGGTATCCCCGCAGGTGACGGGGCTGTTGGCCATGGCGGCGTAGAGATTCGGGACCCGGCCCAGCTGGCGCTGTACCTCGCCCAGCAGGTCGGCCTGCTCGGCATCGGCGGAGTCGGGAGATACAAGGGGCAGGCGGGACATCGAAGCCTCCAGCTCGAACAGACGGTACCGATCGGTTCCGAGGCAAGACGGTACTGAGTGGTTCCGTCTTGGTCAAGCGTGATGGTACTGATCGGTTCCGTTCTGCTATCGTGGCGTCATGCCAACCCAGGCCAAGCAGCGTTTGCTCACCACCGCGGAAGAGCTGTTCTACGCCGAAGGGATTCGCGCCGTAGGCATCGATCGCCTGCTCCAGGAATCCGGCGTGGGTCGCGCCTCCTTCTATCGCCACTTCGCGAGCAAGGACGACCTGGTCGTCGCGGTGCTGGAGGATCGGGACCGCCGCTGGCTGAGCTGGCTGCGGGAATCGGTCGAGGTGAAGACCGGGGACCCGGCCGCCCGGCCGCTCGCGGTCTTCGACGCCCTGGCCGACCGGTTCGCCCGCAAGGATTTTCGCGGCTGCGCGTTCATCAACACCATGGTCGAGGTCGCCGATCGAGGCAGCGCGGCGCATCAGGTCGCCGATCGGCACAAGCGCCGCGTGATCGAGTACTTGAGCGAACTGCTCACCGAGGCGGGGAGGTCCGACGCCGCGGAACTGGCCGCCGAACTCGCGCTGCTGGTCGACGGCGCGATCGTCACCGCCGTGCGCGAGGGGACGCCGGACGCGGCGTCTCGTGCACGCACCATCGCGGAGCGACTGCTCGCAACGCCATGAGAGCCGACCTGCTACCGCCGGTCGGTATGCGGCGATGCGTCATCGTGTACTCGCTCGCGGGATTCGCCCGACTCGTCTCGCTGTCGCAGCCGGACGCGAAGCCGGGAACCGCGCGTCCACGGGCGGATTCGGGCTCGCGACGCGACCGGCGGCTACCGACCGCCTAGCAATTCGACCCGTGGCGATCGCGCCTACTCCGCTCAGTGTTGCGGACCCGTCCGCCGGGACTTGCCGGAGCTTGCCGAGAGGGACCGATGTCGGCGTCGAATGTGGTCGAGGCGGGAGCATTGCCACGAACCGCCGCGCCGGGGCGGCCATCGCCGGAGCCCGCTGTTGTGGGCATCGTGGCAGGCCGACTCCGGAACCTTGGCCGCGTCGACCGCCCGGTGGAGTCGCCGGGGGACGGCCGGAGCGATCGGAATTGCCCGGTAGGGGCGGTGCGGAGGTGGTCATGCGCACCGGTGCCGCCCCGCTGACGTCGCGGGGCGGCACCTGCTCGGATCAGGCCGAATGCAGGTTGCGTGCGGTAGGTGAGGTCTCGGTCGTGGCCGGGTCGGGGTAGGTGCCGAAGAGGCGGTCGGCGGTGCCGGAGCTGGTGACCGTGAACCAGTAGTGCTCGTTCTTGTAGTGGTGATGGCGGTGATTGCGCCAAACCGCGCGGTAGAGCGAGCCTTTCGGCTTGTAGTCGGTGTGGATCAGGTAGTGCGTCCACTCGTAGCCGAGGCCGAGCAGCGTGATGGTGATCAGGAAGGTGAGGCCGAGGCCCGGGCGGGGAAAGGCGAAGCCCGCCAGCGCGATCAACACCACGACCAGCACCGCCAGAGTTCTCGTCGGGATGAAGATCAGCGGGATGTCGCGCGGATCGACGTGATGCTCGCGGTGCTTGCGGGCCAGTTCGCTGTCCAGCGCGAGCGGGCCCACCCGCCGTGGTTTCCAATGCAGCACGGTGACGTGCACGATCCACTCGAAGACCGGGAAGACCGCCAGCATCGCGGCGGGGACCAGCAGGTCGGTCGGCTGCCAGTCGCCGACGACGACACGGGCGATCAGCGCGCCTGCCAGCGTGGTTCCGATCATCCACGGCGAGGGATGCCGGACGAATTCTGCGAATGCCTGGCTAAGGGTGAGCCCGCGACGCAACGCCCGCTCGTCCCTGCGCACTCGCGCCCGCGCGTCCGCCTCGACCGAGGCCCGTTCGGATGCTTTGGATTTCGTCATGTTCGTTCCTAGCTGTGCGTGACCGGCGGTCCGCCGAGGACCTCGATCAGGGCGGTGGTCGCCGGCTCGAGCAGCGCCCGAGCGGTGGTGGCGGCCTTCTGCGGCCGGCCCGCCGCGATGGCGGCGGCCAGTTCGCGGTATGCCTCGACGTTGCCCACCTCGGCGGACATGATCGGGGCCAGCGCCGCGAGCGCCGGTTCATAGGCGGCGCGCAACATGTTGAACATCAGCCGGAACACGATCGAGTCGGCCGCGTCCACGATGTGATCCCAGAACTCCATCGCGTGCCGCTGCCGCGCGATCGGGTCCTGCTCGGCGGCAAGCGCTTCGACGGATGCCGTCAGCAGGGGACGAACCCCGTCGGCGCCGATCGCGCCTACCCGGCGCGCGGCCAGCTCCGCCACCTTCGGTCCGTTGTGCAGGCGAGCCTCCAGAATGCTGCGGGCGACCGCTGGGTCCAATTCCCCGGCCTGCACCAGCAACCTGGGCAGCACCTCGAGCCCCGCGCCGCGGCGATAGTCCAGCACGGTGGTGGCGTCTCCCTGCCGCACCGACACCAGCCCGGCCGCGGCCAGTCGCTGCAGCGCCTCCCGCACCGCGGGCCGGGACACCCCGAGCGCCTCCGCCAACTGCCGTTCGCTCGGCAAGGTCGCCCCGGGCGCCAGCTCGCCGCTGAGCACATCCGCGGCGATCTGCTCGAACACATCCGCCGACACCGACCGCTTGACCACAGGTTGCAACGCCATGCGTCTACTGTGCGCCGATTTGGTCAGGAGGTCAAGTGGCCAGACCAGTTGCGGCTGCATAGCTATCCCTCGACGGCCATAGCGTCCAGCACATTCCGGAGAACGTGCACGACGCCTACTACGGGCTGAGCGATATCTTCCGCCCCGCCGAGCGCCGGTTCCGACCGGAGCGGCGATCGATCGGACCCGTTCGGAACGCTGCGCCGACAGGTGCCGGTCCGCAGCCCTAATTCGGTGGCCCGCTTGCCGTCGGGGAGTTAACATCCGCTCGTCCGTATTCGAGGTGGAAAGCATTGCCGAGGAGGTGGGGCGGGATGACCGCGCCGAAGACCGCCGTCACACGCGACGCCCGGACTGTCCCAACGTCCCGGGTCCCGGTCTGATCCCTCTTCGTCCGGCGTTCGTGTTGCGGGCTTTCGGCTCGCGTGACGGTGGTGCTGTGTCCGTGACCGGGCCCGACCATCATGAACACGGAGAATCCGAGTTGAGTTCCACCATCGATTGGCGCGTGCGCGCCGAAACCGCTGCCGACATTCCCGCGATCCACGAGATCAACGTCGCGGCCTTCGAGCGGGCCGACGAGGCCGAGCTGGTAGACGCACTGCGCGACGACCCCGCATGGATCGACGGCTTGTCGATCGTCAGCACGCTGCCGGACGACACCCCCGTCGGCTTCGCACTGCTGACTCGCTGCCACGTGCACACGACGCCCGCGCTGTGCCTCGGCCCGTGCGCGGTGCTGCCCGGCTACCAGAAGACCGGTGCGGGTTCCGCCGCGATCAGGGCCGCGCTCGCGGCGGCGGCGCGGATGGGCGAGCGTTTCGTCATCGTGCTCGGTCATCCGGCGTATTACCCGCGCTTCGGGTTCGGCCGGGCGTCCGAGCACGGAATCGGCCTCACCATCGACGTTCCGGATGAGGCGTTGATGGCGCTGACCCTCGACCCTGCTCAGCCGCTGCCGCGCGGCACGGTCCGCTACGCCGCCCCTTTCGGCATCGACTAGCACCGTCGGCGTGACAGTACCGACGGTGGGGCGGAGCCGAATCCGCCCCCCCGTCGGGTCGGCGGGAGGTCAGCTGGGGTCGGAGCCCCGGATGGCGGACAGCCAGATCGAACACGCTGCGGCGACCGTGGTGGCGGCGAGGAAGACCGGGAAGCCGCCGCCGTCGAGATACACCCACAGGAGTGCGGCGACGGGGGCGGCGACGGTGGATTGCGCGTCGAGCAGAAGGCGACGGCGCAGCCGGGTGGCCTTCGCTGTGTGGGCGGGCGCGTCCGGGTCGGGGCGGCTGGGATTGTCGATGAGACGACCGGGCGGTTCGGCGTCGCGGATGCGGCCGGAGGGGTAGAGCCGTCGTCCGGCGACGTGGATCGTGCGGTCGGTGAGTTCCGCGTCGGTTTCGGTCAGGACGATCAGCGCCGGGTCGAAGTACACCGGAAGCCACCGCGGCCGCCCGGTGCCCGCGACTTGCAACCACGACCGGCTGTCCAGGCGATGCTGCTGGCGGATGCGGGTGACCCGCACGGTGCGCGCGGCGCCCGAACGCCAGAGCGGGAGCAAGCCGAAGGCGACGGCGAGCCGGTACCCCGTATACCCGACGATGCCGAGGGCAACGGCGACCAGGGCCGCCACTTGGTCCAACGTGCCGAACGGCGCCCAAGCGGCACAGACCGCGAGAGCGCCGATCGTCACGGTGAGCGGATAGGCCAGCGGGTGGCCCGGTCCGGCGCTCACTTCAGGAAGCCGACCTTGGTGTAGTCGCGCGAGGCGAGGCCGAACGCACCGTAGTTCGCCAGATCGGTCCGGACGGCGTAGGTGCCCGCGGCCTGGTGCAGCGGGATGGAGTACCCCTCTTCGAAGATCATCCGATCGCATTCGTTGGCCAACTGAATGGCCTTGTCGGGGTCGAGTTCGGACAGGGTCCGATCGATCAGCGCGTTGAGTTCCGGGGTTCCGATCCGCGCCTTGTTGCCCTGCAGATTGGCAGGGTCGTAGTAGTAGATCTGCCGCAGTCCGCTCAGCGGGAGAACGCTACCGTTCCAGCTGAATTGGGCCAGATCGAAATTGCCGGGGTCGATGACGTTGGTGAACAGTCCCGTGCCCGGCACCGTCTGAATGGTCAGTTTCACGCCGACTTTCGCGAGATTCTGCTGCACGATCTGCGCGGTCTGCACCCACTGGTCCTGCTGGTACATCACGTCGCGGAGTTCGAGCTTGCGGCCGTCCTTCTCGCGGACGTCGCCGTTGAGCTTCCAGCCGAGCGCGTCCAGCATCCGGGCCGCCTCGTCCGGGTCGTAGGCGATGGGCGCGGCGTTGTCCTGGTAGCCCTTCTGCCCCGACACGAAGACGTGATTGTTCAATGGCTTCGGATCGTCGACGACGCCGTGCTGCGAGGCGGTGACCACGCCCTGCCGGTCGATCGCCTTGGAGATGGCGATCCGCAGTTGCGGGTCGGCCAGCAGCGAACCGGGCGCCCCGTTGAACGTGATGTGCGACCAGGTCGGCTCCGGCGTGCGCCGGATGACCACATTCGCCGCGTTGCGCGCCGCGCTGACGTTCTCGATGCCGGACATGTAGGCGATGTCGAGCTCGTTGTTCTGGATCGCGGGCAGCCAGGCCGAGTGGTCGAGCACGCTGAAGGTGACCGAATCCAGTTTCGGCGTATCGCCCCACCACCGGGGATTGCGCCCGAGCACGATGCGATTCTGGCTGCGATCGATGGAGGTGACCGCGAAGGGGCCCGCGCTGACCGGCAACCCGTTCTTGGCCGCGTTGGTGAAGGTGTCGGGCGTCGCGGTGACCGATTTCGGGTACAGCGGGTTGAACAGTCCTTGCCATTCGCTGTAGGGCTGGTCGAAGGTCACCACGGCTTGCCGGTCGTCGGCGCCGCGCTCGACCTTGCCGACCCGTTCGAAACCGCCGGTGCCCGAGACGAGGAACGCGTTGTCCTTCCCGCTCAGGGCATTCGCCTGCGACCGCAGGTCTTCCCAGGTGATCGGTGAGCCGTCGGACCACATGGCTTTCGGATTGATGGTGTACTCCACTTGCTGGGGGTTGGTCCCGGTCAGCTTGATATCGGTGAAGAAGTCGTGGTCGATGCTCAGCTGTCCCGCCGCGTCGCTGACGAAGGCGGTGGGCATCGTCGCTTCGACGATGGAGAAGACGCTCTCGGTGCCGCCGTCCACATGCAGGTAGTTGAAGGTCTCCGGGAAGTTGGTGAGCGCCAACCGCAGATTGCCGCCGTCGCGCAGTTCGCCGGGGTCCCTCGGATTGATGTCGTTGGTGCTGCCGACCGTGCTGGTGCCAGGCGCCGCGGCGTTGTCCCCGCCACAACCCGTGACGGTCAGCCCGATCACGACCAGCGACAACGCCAGCCGGGCACACGCAGAGGTAATCCGCATGGTGATCCTTCCTGCTCGTTAGGTCCTGCGGAACGGCCTCACTTCTCGAAGCCCACCCGGAGATAGTCCGGGGAAGCCAGCCCGAAGGCGCCGAAGTTGGCCAGCCCCGCTCGAACGGCCACATTGCCCGGCGATTGCGCGATGGGCACCGAGTGGCCCAGCTCGAAGATCATCCGGTCGGCCTTGTTCGCCAGCTCGATCGCCCGCTCGGGGTCGAGTTCGGAAATGGTCTGCTCGATCAACTCGTTCAGTTCGGGTGACCCGATCCGTCCCTTGTTGCTCAGCGGGTTCGCCGGGTCGTAGGCGTAGATCTGCGGCAGCGCGCCGAGCGGGAAAATGCTTCTGGACCAGCTGAACTGGGCGATGTCGAAGTTGCCAGGGTCGATCACATCGGTGAACAGACCGTTGCCGGGGAAGGTCTGGATCACCAGTTTCACCCCGACCCGCGCCAGATTCTGCTGCATGATCTGCGCCATCTGCACCCAGGTGTCCTGCTGGAACATCACGTCCCGGATCACCAGCTGCCGTCCGTCCTTCTCGCGGACGTCGCCGTTGAGCTTCCAGCCGAGTTCGTCCAGCATGCGGGCCGCCTCGTCGGGGTTGTAGGCGATCACCGCGGAGTTGTCCTGATAGCCCTTCTGCCCGTCGAGATAGATGTGGTTGTTCAGCGGCTTGGGATTCTCCACGATCCCGTTCTGCAGCGCGGTGACGATGCCCTGGCGATCGATCGCCTTCGCGATCGCGACGCGCAAGCGCGCATCCGCGAGAATCGATCCCGGCGCGCCGTTGAACGTGATGTGCGAGTTGTACGGGCGCGAGGCGCGACGCACGATGATGCCCGGCGAGTTGGTCGCGGACTTGACCTCTTCGATGCCGGAGATATCGATGGCGTCGAGTTCATTGTTCTGCAAGGCGTTGAGGCGGGCCGAATAGTCGAGCACGCTGTAGGTGACGGTGTCCAGCTTCGGCGTCTCGCCCCACCATTTCGGGTTGCGGCTGAGCACGATTCGCTGCTGCGCCCGGTCGACGGAGGTGATCACGAACGGTCCGGCCGACTTGGCCAGCCCGTTGCGGTCGCGCTCGTTGAACGCCTGCGGCGTCTCGGTCGATTCCTTCGGCATCAGCTGACTGAACAGGCCCCGCCACTCCGCGTAGTGCTGCGCGAAGGTGACGATCGCCTGGCGGTCGTCGACGCCGCGCTCGACCTTGGCCAGCCGGTTGTAGCCCTGCGTCGCGGCGACCCGGTATTCCGTGTTGCGGCCGCTCAGCGCCTCGGCTTGGGAGCGCAGGTCCTCCCAGGTGATCGGGCTGCCGTCGGACCAGACCGCCTTGGGATTGATGGTGTAGACCACCCGCTGCGGATTGGTCTCGGTCAGTGCGATATCGGTGAAGAAGTTGTGATCGATCGACAGTTCGCCCGCGGCGTTGGCGGTGATCGGCCCTGGCAATGTCCAGTCGACTACTTCGGCGAGGTCACCGTCGGCGTCGACGTGGTGCGAATTGAACGTCGCGGGGAAGTTCGTGATCGCGAGACGCAGGTTGCCGCCGTCGCGCACGTCGCTCGGGTCTCGGGGATTGATGTCGTTGGTCGATCCGATCGCGCTGGAACCCGACTCGACTTCGTTGCCGCCGGCGCCACAGCCGACCAACAGCGCGAGCGCCGTGCCAACGGTAAGAGCTCGGACCATCACCTTGCGTGTCCGCCACCGGCGGTTCTGTGCTGGTCTCATTTCGCGAATCCGATCTTGGTGTAGTCGTAGGACGCCAGCCCGGGGGAACCGATATTGGCGAGGTCCGCGCGGGCGCCGAAACTGCCGTCGGACTGGGTCAGCGGCAGGGAATGCCCTTCCTCGAACACCTTGCGGTCGACCTCGTTGGCCAGTTCGATCGCCTTCTTCGGGTCGAGTTCGGTCAGCGTGCGCTCGATCAGGGCATTGAGCTCGGGCGAGCCGATACGACCGTAGTTGCCCTGCAGATCGTTCGGGTCGTAGTAGTAGATCTGCCGGATCGAACTCATCGCGAAGGCGTCCCCGGAGAAGATGAACTGTGCGGCGTCGAAATCACCGGGGATGATGACGTCGGTGAAATAACCGGCCCCCGGCTTGGTGTCGATGGTGAGCCGCACGCCGATCCGGGCCAGATTCTGCTGGATGATCTGCGCGATTTGCACCCACAGCGGGTCGTTGTACATCACGTCGCGGATTTCCAGCTTGCGTCCGTCCTTCTCGCGGACGTCGCCGTTGAGCTTCCAGCCGAGCGCGTCGAGTTCCCGTGCCGCCTGGTCGGGGTCGTAGGCCACCGGCGCCGAATTGTCCTGGTAACCGTCTTGCCCCTGCAGGAAGATGTGGTTGTTCAACGGCTTCGGATTCTCGACCAGGCCGTTCTGGGTCGCGGTCGCGATACCCTGCCGGTCGATGGCCTTCGCGATCGCCACCCGCACGCGCGCATCCGCGAGAATGGAACCGGGCGCGCCGTTGAAGGTGATGTGCCGCCAGCGGTTACCCGGCGCACGGCGGATCACCAGCCCGTTGGTAGTGCGGACCGTCTTGACCTCGTCGATCGAGGCCAGCCGGGCCAGATCCAGTTCGTTGTTCTGCAGGGCGCCCACCCACGCCGCCTGATCCAGCACACTGTAGGTGATGGTGTCCAGTTTCGGCGTCTCGCCCCACCATCTCGGATTACGGCTGAGCACGATCCGGCCCTGGACACGGTCGGTGGACTGGACGACGAACGGGCCCGCGCTGGGGCCGAGCCGGTCCACGAGTCCCTTGTTGAACGATTCCGGGGTCGCTGTCACGGATTTCGGGAAAAGCGAGGAGTTTCCCGCGAACTGTCCGCGCCATTCGCCGTAGGGATGGTTGAAGGTGAGGACCGCCTGCCGGTCGTCCACACCGCGCTCGACCTTGTCGACGAACTCGAAGCCGTTGGTGATCGCGATCAAGAAGCGCTTGTCCCGCCCGTTGAGCGCGTGTGCTTGCGCGGCGATGTCCTCCCAGGTGATCGGCGTGCCGTCGGACCAGACCGCCGCGGGATTGATGGTGTAGGTGACCTGCTGCGGGTTGGTGCCGGTCAGCGCCACATCGGTGAAGAAGTCCCGGTTCACGGTCAGGTTGCCCGCCGCGTCGACGTCGAACGCGCGCGGCATGAGCGGACGCTCGATGTCGCCGATCTCGCCGTCGTTCCCGTCATTGGACAGGGTGTTCCAGTTCGCCGGGAAGCTGGTGACCGCCAAGCGCAGGTTGCCGCCGTCGCGCACCTCGTCGCGGTTCTTGGGATTGATGTCGCTGGTGGTGCCGAGCGCGTCGGACAGTCCCGCGGCCGACTCGTCGGGGCCGGTCGCGCAGCCCGCGGCGATCAGCGTGA
Source organism: Nocardia sputorum (assembly GCF_027924405.1). Classification (NCBI taxonomy): domain Bacteria; kingdom Bacillati; phylum Actinomycetota; class Actinomycetes; order Mycobacteriales; family Nocardiaceae; genus Nocardia; species Nocardia sputorum. Next base: position 7,184,191 of record NZ_AP026978.1, read on the forward strand.
CCGCCGCCAAGCCCGCGGTCCACCGCCATCGGTCGAAACGGATCCGCATCGCGCTCTCCTGACTATCGGCTGACTGCTGGAACCGGCACCGCGTCGATCAGCGCCCTGGTGTACTCGTGTCGCGGCTCGGCGAATATCTGCTCCGCCGAACCGTATTCCACGATCTTGCCGCGATACATGACGGCGATGTCGTGAGCCAGGTTCCGCACCACGGACAGGTCGTGCGAGACGAACAGATACGAGAGTCCGCGCTCGGTCTGCAGGTCACGCAACAGATTCAGCACGCCTGCCTGGATCGAGACGTCCAGCGAGGAGACCGGCTCGTCGAGCACCAGCAGCTCCGGGTCCAGCGCGAGAGCGCGGGCGATGCTGATGCGCTGCTTCTGTCCGCCGGAGAAGTCGGCGGGGTAGCGGTCGGCGTGCTCGGGGCGCAGCCCGACCTGCTCGAGCAGCTCCGGTACGCGACGGGCGATCTCGGTCCGCGAACGCCCGTCGATGCGCAACGGCTCGGCGAGCGCGTCGAAGATCGGCAGGCGCGGATCCAGCGAGGCGGTGGGGTCCTGGAAGACGATCTGCATCTTCCGGCGGATCTCCCGCTTGCGCGCCTTGCTCAGCGACGCGACGTCGCTGCCCATGATCTCGATCGTGCCCTCCTGCGGAGAGACCAGATCGAGGATCTGGGTGAGCGTGGTGGACTTGCCGGAGCCGGACTCGCCGACCAGTGCCAACGTGCGCCCGCGGCGCACCTCGAAACTGATGCCGTCGACCGCCCTGATCTCGCCCTTGCGACGGCGCAGCACCACGCCCGACGTGAGGGGGAAGACCTTCACCAGATCCGAGACCCGCAAGACCACGTCCGAATCCGGCTCGGCCTCGGCGTCCGGCTCGGCGATCTCGCGGCGATAGGCCTCGAACAACTCGTCGGTGCCGACCTCGGCGGTGCGGATGCAGGCGGCCGTATGCCCGGGTTCCACGCCCTCCAGCGGCGGTTCCGCCGCCCGGCACTCGTCGATCGACACCGGGCAGCGCGGTGCGAACGAGCAGCCCGGCGGCAGCGCGTGCATGGCGGGCGGCGCGCCGACGATCGGGATCAGCGGCCGCCGCGGCGGACCGTCCATCCGCGGAATCGAGCCGAGCAGACCGACGGTGTAGGGCATCCGCGGTGTGTTGAACAGCTCTGCCGCGGTGGCGGTTTCGACGATCCGGCCCGCGTACATGACGGCCACGCGATCGGCCAGCGTCGCGGCGATGCCCATGTCGTGGGTGATCATGATGACGCCCGCGCCGGTGATGTCGCGCGCCTTGCGCAGCAGGTTGAGGATCTGCTTCTGCACCGTCACGTCCAGCGCGGTGGTCGGCTCGTCGCAGATGATCAACGCCGGATCGTTCGCGATCGCCATCGCGATGACCACGCGCTGGCGCTGGCCGCCGGAGAACTCGTGCGGAAACGCCTTGGCCCGCGTCTGCGGGTCCGGGATGCCGACCAGGTCGAGCAGCTCCACCGCGCGTTTCGCGGCTTCGCTGCGGCCCATCTTGCCGTGCGCCAGCAGGGCTTCGGCGATCTGATCGCCCACCCGGTACACCGGCGTGAGCGCCGAGAGCGGGTCCTGGAACACCATGCTGATGGAACTGCCGCGCAGCTTGGACAGGTCGCGATCGCCGAGGCCGAGCAGTTCACGGCCGCGGAACCGGATGGAGCCGGTGATCCGCGCCTGCTCCGGCAGCAGTCCCATCACCGCCAGCGAGGACACCGACTTGCCCGACCCGGACTCACCGACGATGGCGAGCACTTCGCCATCGGACACCGTGTAGGTGACGCCGCGCACCGCGTCGATCCGGCCCTCCTCGCTGGGGAAGGACACCCGCAGATCGGTGATCTCCAGCAGGGGCGCGGTCGAGGTCGTCTCGACCGTCTGCTCGGTTGTTCCCGCGCTCGTCATGCTTTCGCCTTCTTCTTCGACCGTGCCCGCTTGGCGCCGGGGTCGAACGCGTCGCGCAGCCCGTCACCGACGAGGTTGGCGCACAGCACGGTGATGATCAGCAGACCACCCGCGAACAGGAACAGCCAGGGATAAGTCAACGCTGATTTCGTCCCCGCGGCGATCAGCGATCCGAGCGACACATCCGGCGGCTGCACGCCGAAACCGAGGAAGCTCAGGCCCGTCTCGGCCATGATCGCCGAGCCGACGGTGAGGGTGGTGTCGATGATCAGGATCGAGGCGATGTTCGGGATGACATGGCTGAGGATCACCGTGCGGGTGGGCGCTCCCATGTACCGCGCGGCGCGGACGAATTCGCGATCACGCAGGCTCAGGGTCAGGCCGCGCACGATCCGCGCGGAGATCATCCAGCCGAAGCAGGACAACAGGATGATCAGCAGCAGGATGGAACCGCTGCCCTTGGTGCGCGGCGCGAACAGCGCGATGACGATGAAACTCGGGACCACCAGCAGCAGGTCCACCAGCCACATGATTGCGCGGTCGGTCCAGCCGCCGAGCAGGCCGGCCAGTGAACCGGCGGTGGCCGCGATCGTGGTCGACAACAACGCGACACACAGGCCGATGACCAGCGATTTCTGCAGTCCGCGCAGGGTCTGCGCGAGCACGTCCTGGCCGATCTGCGTGGTGCCGAACGGATGTTCCGGGCTCGGCGGTTTCAGCAGGGCGGTGTAGTCCAGCTGCTGGTAGTCGTAGGGCAGCAAGGGCGGCAGCGCGAAGCTCGCGACGAACAGCGCGATCAGGATCAGGCCGCCCGCGACAGCGGGCTTGTTGCGCAGGAAACGCCGCAGCACCAGCCTGCGCCGCCCCGTCGCGGTGACCTCCGGCGCACCTTGGACGATGATCTCGGCTTCCGTCATCCCACACGCACCCTTGGGTCGAGAATCGCGTACACGATGTCGGACAGCAGACCCGACACCAGCACCACCAGGCCGGCGAACGCGGTCACCGTCACCACGACGTACAGGTCCTGGGCGTTGATCGAGTCGACCAGCCACTCACCGACACCGTGCCAGCCGAAGATCTTCTCGGTGAACGTCGCGCCGGTGATCAGAGCGCCGAGGCTGTAGGCGAACAGCGTGGCCATCGGGATCAGCGCCGTGCGCAGGCCGTGCTTGTACAGCGCCTTGCTGCGCGTGAGTCCCTTGGCGCGGGCGGTGCGGATGAAATCGCTCTGCAGCACGTCGAGCATGGCGTTGCGCTGGTAGCGGCTGTAGCCGGCCATGGCGCCGAGGGCCAGTGCGGTGGTGGGCAGGATCAGGTGCTGGATGCGGTCGAGCAGCTGCGGCCCGAACCCTTCGATCTTGTTCGCCGACGTCTCGCCGGTATAGAGGAAGATCTGCGATCCGGCGAGCGAATTGATCTCCAGCGCACCGTATTTGAGCAGCGTCGCGAGCAGGAACACCGGCGTGCTCAAGATCAGCAACGACACCACCGTGGTGAAATAGTCGCTGAACTTGTACTGCCGGATCGCGCCCGCCGCGCCGATCAGCACGCCGAGCACCGTGCCGACCAGCGAACCGACGACCAGCAACCGCAGGCTCACCGCGACCCGCCGCGGCAGCTCCTCGCTCACCGGCTGCCCGGCCAGCGTGGTGCCGAAGTCGCCGTGCGGGATGCCGGCGAGCCAGGTGAGATAGCGCTCCGGGATCGGGTCGTTGAGGTGCAGCTCCTCGGCCTTGGCGTCGATCACTGCCTGTGGCGGGCGCGGATTGCGTTGTTCGAGACTGTCCAGCGGACGGAACGTCAGGGACGCCAAACTGAACGTCAGGAACGAAGCCAGCAGCAACAGCACGACATAGTTGAGCGCGCGTCGTAGCAGGAAGCCGGTCATCAGTCCTCTGGTCTTTCGGCTGGACGAGCCAGCGTCGGTATTAGCCCCCGATCATAAGGACGTGGTCGGCGGCGCGCGTGCCACCCGACATCCGGGCATGTCCGGGGCTCGAGCGGGCACCGGTCCGGGCGCGAGACCGGCGTTGTCCGGCAGGATGGAATGGGTGACGCCCCTGCACCTGCCCAAGCCGAAGATGGTCGCCACCGATGTGGACGGCACGCTCATCGATCACGACGAGCGGGTCACCGCGCGGACCAAGGCGGCGGTCGGCGCCCTGATCGCCGACGGCGTGCCGTTCGTGCTGGCCACGGGGCGTCCGCCGCGCTGGATCGATCCGGTGGTGCAAGGTCTGGGGTACGCGCCGCTGTGTGTGTGCGGCAACGGCGCGGTGATCTACGACAGCGCCGCCGACCGGGTGCTGGTGAGTATGACGTTGGACGTGCCGACGCTCGCCTGGCTCGCCGACGTCGCCGAGCGGGCGTTGCCCGGCTGCGGTCTCGCGGCCGAACGCGTCGGGGAGAGCGCGCACGACGCGGTGACGCCGCAATTCGTCAGCTCGCCACAGTACGAGCACGCCTGGCTCAACCCGGACGACACCTCGGTCGCCCGCGAGGAGGTCATCGACGCGCCCGCCATCAAGATGCTGATCCGGTTGCCCGGCGCGCGCAGCTCGGACATGCGCGCGGTGCTCGCTCCGCTGATCGGCGAGCGTGCCGACATCACCTATTCGACCGAGCACGGGCTCATCGAACTGTCCGCGCCCGGCATCACCAAGGCCGCCGGGCTGGCGGTGGTCGCCCAGCGGCTCGGCGTGGACGAGTCCACCATCGTCGCGTTCGGCGACATGCCCAACGACGTCCCCATGCTCACCATGGCCGGTCACGGCGTCGCGATGCGCAACGCCCATCCCGAGGCGCTGGCCGCCGCCGACGAGATCGCCGAGGCCAACACCGACGACGGAGTCGCGCGCGTCCTCGAGCGCTGGTGGGTGTGAGCTGTATCGAACCGCTTCCGGCCCGGGAGGGCTCCACGAGCGCGTGGAGGTGCCGGAACGACTCGGAGCCCGCGCATGGGGCGCGGGCTCCGGGCGACAGTCACTTTCCTGGATCAGCCTTCAGGTGATGGCGATGGAGCGGCGAACGCGGCTTGGGCCGGGGCCGGATCGTGTGGTGAGTGCACGGCGGCCGGGTGCTGCGGGTCCGGTTGCGACGGTCCGGTGAAGGCCGGTGCGCCTGGCCGTGCCGGTGTCTGGGCGAGTGGGGTTCTCGGCTCAGGTGTCGTGCCGACGGACGGTGCGGGGGTGGCTGAGGCCGGTGCGCCGTTCGCGTTCTGCGCGTCAGCCGGAGCCGGGGCGGCCGGAGCGCCGTTGGCCGGGGCGTTTGGAGCTGTGGCGGCCGGAGCGCGGTTGGCCGGGAGAGCCGGAGCCGTTGCGGCCGGAGCGGGGGCATCAGCCGGGGCGCCGTTGGCCGGGGCGCCGTTGGTCGGGAGGCCCGGAGCGGTGGCGGCCGGGGCGCCGTCGGTCGGGAGGCCGGGAGCCGCTGCGGCCGGAGCCCCGTTCGCCGGGGCGGCCGGAGCCGGAGCATCGGCCGGAATCGGGGCGCTTACCTGCGCCGCGACCGGGTTCCGGCCAATCTCCTCTCGGTAAGTGTCGTTGTAGGTCTTCCACACCGTCGTGACGAGGCCCGTCAGCTGGTTGAGTATCAGTGAGCCGTGCTCGAAGTCGGCGCGCAGGCCGTCCGGGACCGGGTAGGCGTTGTGCAGGGGGAGGCCGAGCACACCCGTGTCGGCGCCGAGCTGCAGGAAGCGGTCCAGGATCGTGCCGAGCACCTCGACGACCTGTCCGTCCGGCGCGGTGTAGACGTAGCCGTTGGAGAACTTGGCGAACTGTTGGCCCTGCGCGGCGGGCAGCACGTCCGACCGGACGGCGCCGAGCGGGCCATTCGGTCCGCCGGACTGCGACCAGTGCTTGGCGATGATGTTGTCCTGCACCATGTTCAGCAGCTTGGTGGTCAATGCCGCGAGGGCTGACACGTCGACCTCGCCGGTTGCCGGGGGCGGGCTGTCGGCGCCGCTGGGCGCGCCGGGCGCGCCAGGAGCGCCCGCGGCGATATCGCGGATTCGATCCATCAGCGCGTACGCGGCGTCGCCGGGACACGTGGTGTTGCCGACGTCGCGGTGCGCGAAGACGACCGGCAACCGCACCGACTCGCCTTGGGCGTAGGGGGTGTAGGAAGTCCCCTCGGAGACCATCGTGGTGGAGCCCTTGGGGTCGAGTCCGGCCACCTTGGTGCGCCAGCCCACGAACGCGCCGATGGCCTCGATCGCCGCTTCCGTCGGTTGCTCGGACTCGTAGTTGCCCATCAGGGCGACGCCGGAGGTGTTCTCGTTGAACCCGCCCGCGTGCGCGCCCTGCACCGGGCGGTCGAGGCCGCCGAAACGTCCCTCGAAGATCTGGCCGTACTTGTCGACCAGCGCGTTGTAGCCGATGTCGCACCAGCCCAACGTCTTCGCGTGATAGGTGTAGATCGCGCGGACGATGCCCGCCGACTCGGACTTGCTGTAATCGTTGCGGCCCGCGGTGTGGTGCACCGTGACGCCGCCGAGACCGTCGTCGTAGGTCGGCTCGTCGCAGCGGATGGATTCGTCTGCGCCCCACTGGGCGCGCGTGATCACGGTGGGCCCGCCGCCGGGCAGCGCCGCGGCGACGTTGCGCAGTTCGCCGTCGGTGGCGCCGCGGCCGGGATCGATGAGGACGGCGGTCAGGTCCGCGACTTGCTGGGCCGAGTCGTCGGAGCGCGCGGCCGGTTGCCGAGCCGGGTCATCCGGGGCCGGTTGCGCCGGGTCGGCCGCGACGGGTGCCGGCTGCGCCACCGGCTGGATCGCGCCCGCTGCCGTCTGCTTGCGGGTGACCAGGACTTGGACGGCCGTCGTGTCGCCGACGTAGATCGGCTCGGTGCCGTCGGTCGCGCCGGGGCCGGATCGGTCGGTGCGGTGGGTGTCGACCGGCTCGGTGTCGTACCACGGCCCCCAGGTGCCGTCGGGCTGCCGTGCCCGGATCGTGGCCTTGGTGTCCGTCAGCTCGCGGGCGGTGAGGGCGACCATGCTGAACGGGGTGTCGCTGGAGAGTTCCTTCACCTGGGCCCCCACTCGACTCAGCAGGTCGGGGCTCACGGCGCCGGGAGACAGCGCGGGAGTGTCGGGCGTGGTGCCGGGCTGCAGCCGAGTGGGATCCGCGATGAAGCGCACACTGCCGGTGGCGTGTCCGGAAATCGGCTGAGCAGCGGAATTCGGGTGCTCAGGTCGTCGATTCGGATCGAATTCCGGTTCGGAGGTTTGGCCGGAATTCGAGCTGGGTAGTCGTATTCCTTCCGGTGGCCGCGCGTCCGGTGGCAGAGGTGCGTCGGGAATCGGAATGGACGCGGCGCCCTGCAGCATGCGCAGATCGGAAAGATGCAGATCAGGCAGGGTCAGTCCGGCGAGTTCGCGCAGCGGCAACACGATATCGGGAGCGTGCGTGAGCGCGACCTCGGCCAGTTCGGCCGGAACGGCGGCCGGTTCGCTGTTGGTGGCGGTGCGGTAGTCGGACGAATCGCCGAGGGTGAGAGTGCCGAGCGGGGCGGCTACCGCGAGGGTGGTGACCACCGGGAGGACGTAGGAACGTTTCGGTTTGCGGTACCGCACGAGCGTCTCCAATCAGGTCGAACCAGTGATCACGGGTGATTCCGAGTTACTTCCTGATGTATCAATGGTCACAATAGCCACATTTGTCACAGGGCTAAACCTCTGGTTGAGGATTATGTGATTGCCTGAATGTAGCTGGTTGATTGCTGGCGCGTCTCGGAAACCAATGTAAAAGGTGGATAACTACCGGCCCTGGAAACCGTGGGAGTGAACGGATGCCTCGTCAAGCACGCATGCGGGGGACGGGAAAATGCGGCACGCGCCCGGGCGGCACCGGATCGGCGCCCGTCATGCTGATCGGAGTCGGCATGATCGCCGGCGCCCTCTTCGCGGTCTCGGGTGGGCCGGTCGATACGCCGTATCGCCCCCTGGCCGGACCGGGGCACGGGCGGGGCATGAGCCAAGTCGGCGCCTTCGACCACGCGCGAGCGGGGTGGAGAGCCGAACACATACTCGCGCACTACTACCGTGGCGCGACGCTCGCCACCATCGCGCCCACGGCCGTGCGGGTTCGCCTCATGGCGCGGGACGACTCCTCGCTGGGCGTCTTCGCGGCTGCCGGTCTGCGGGTTGCGGGCCGGGAGGTGGCGCCCGGCCAGGTTGCGCACCTGACGGCGCTGCCGGGCGGCGGCGCGAGCGTGGTCGTGACGGTCGGCTGCGACGGTGCGGTGCTATGGCAGGCGGCGACCGACGACCCTTGGATTCATCCGGTCGATCCCGAGCCGAACCGCCCGGCGGCGGAACATCTCACATTGTGCGGTGGTCCGGCGTATCGCGGCGCACTGGGCGTCGCCCTCGAGGACGGCGCGGCCCGCGTGGTCAACCAGGTGGACGTCGAGGACTATCTGCTCGGCGTGGTCCCGGCCGAGGTGCAGCCCAACTGGGCGGACAAGGGCGCGGCCGAGGCACTGCGGGCCCAGGCGATCGCGGCGCGCTCCTACGCCCTCGCCGAACAGCGCTACCCGTACGCGCAGACCTGCGATACGACCGCCTGCCAGAGGTATCCCGGTACCGCGCAGGAGGATCCGCGCACCGCGGCCGCCGTCGCGGCCACGACGGGTGCGGTCCTGCTGCGCGAGGGCCGGATCCTGCGAACGGAGTACTCCGCCGCACCCGGCGGAGCGGAGCCCACCGACATCCACACCTTGGATGTCGGACCCGCGCCGGAGGAGTTGGTCACCACCGCGCCCGCTGAAGATCCCCGCACGCAGGTGGCGGTCACGCCCGGTTCGCCTGTGGATCCGCGTGGGCAGGTGGCGGTCACGCCCGGTTCGCCTGTGGATCCGCGTGGGCAGGTGGCGGTCACGCCCGGTTCGCCTGTGGATCCGCGTGGGCAGGTGGCGGTCACCCCCGGTTCGCCTGTGGATCCGCGTGGGCAGGTGGCGGTCACCCCCGGTTCGCCTGTGGATCCGCGTGGGCAGGTGGCGGTCACCCCCGGTTCGCCCGGGGGTCCCCGTGCGCAAGCGGCGGTCGCCGAATCGGCAGTCGATGCCGAGTATCGCCGCATCGGCGGCGCCGCGAGCGGTATCGGGACGCCGCTCGGACCAGAGATGATCCTGCCGCAGCGCGCGGGCACCTACCGGATGTACACCAACGGCGTCATCATCGTGACGCCCACATTGGGCGCGCAGGTCGTGGACTACTCCCGCATGCTGCAAGAGGTCCCGGAATCCGCTGGATCGCAGGCCGTTTCCCCCAGCACGGCACCCGGCCCGGCTACGTCCAGCGCTGCTGCACCCAGGGGGATCGTGGCGCCTGAGGTCGGTGGCGTTCCCACGACTGATCAGGCGGGCACGCTCGGTGGTACGAGCTCGTAACTCGACCGAACTGCGGCAACCCTCTGGCGGGCGCTCACCGCGCGGCGATGCTCGGTACCGCGACCACTCTGAGCGACGCCCGGTCCATAGGGTGGTCCGCGCACCGCATGCCCCTGCTCGTCCTGGCCGGCGCTCGTCCGGTCCGCTCCCGCACCGGTATTTCGGTCAGGGTGAAATTGCCCCGCGAAAGCAGTTGACCTTGACGTAACGTCAACTTGCAAGCTGGTTACACCGACGAGAGCAAGAAACGAGGGGCAGGTCATGCGGACCGGGGAATGGTCCATTCAGGATCTGGCGAAGGCGGCCGGTACCACCAGTCGCACGCTGCGCCACTACGGGCAGCTGGGGCTGTTGCCGCCCAGCCGGATCGGGGCCAACGGCTACCGCTACTACGACCAGGCCGCCCTCGTGCGGTTGCAACGCATCCTGCTGCTGCGTGAACTCGGCCTCGGCCTTCCGGTCATCGCCGAAGTCCTCGCCGGAGAGCAGGACACCGCCGCCGCGCTGCGCACGCACCTGGGCCTGCTGCGGCAGGAACAGGATCGGATCCGGCGGCAGATCGAGTCGGTGCAAACCACGCTGCACAAGACGGAAAGAGGTGAACAACTCGTGGCTGCGGAAGTTTTCGACGGCTTCGACCACACGAAGTACAAGGACGAGGTGATCGAACGCTGGGGCAAGGACGCCTACGAGAGCGGTGACCGCTGGTGGCGCTCGATGTCCGACGCGGACAAGAAAGCCTTCCAGCAGACCCATCTCGACATCGCCGCCGACTACGGCCGGGCCCGCGCCGCCGGGCTCGCGCCCGACGCCGAGCAGGTGCAGGCCATCGTCCAGCGCCACTACGACTGGATCGGCATCGGCTGGCAGGGGCGTCCGGTGGTGCGGGAGGCGTTCGTCAACCTGGGCGAGATGTACGTGGCCGACCCGCGTTTCGCGCAGAACTACGACGTGCACGGCGCGGGTACCGCCGAGTTCGTCCGGGACGCGATGAAGGTCTACGCCGAACAGCGGCTGTAGCACACAACCATCCGGCGGCCGGTACGCATGCGCGCGTACCGGCCGCCGGTCGTTCGGTCGTCGAAGGCCGCCCATTCCCTTGTGCGAGTGTCGCTCTCGGGTCGATTTCTGTCGGGACGGAGCGGTAGGGTTCGGTGCCGAGGGGGTTCGATGAACAATTCGTACGGTCAGCCCGGGGTGCGGGCCGGCAACAAAGCGCCGTCGACCTGGCACGCCGCGTTGGCGGTGATCGGGGCCTGTCTCGGTGGTGGCGGAATCTGTGTCGGCGCGCTGTTCGGCATCAGGGAACTCAACAGCTCGACCAGCGGACTTCCCGACGCGACCAAGGATTTCGACGCCTGGTGGGCTGCGACCCGTATTCGTAGCGTGCAGGAAATCCTGCTCGCGGTATCCGCGTTGCAGGCGCTGGTCCTGATCGCCGGTGCGGTCCTGCTGCTGCTCGGCAAGTCGGCTGGGCGGCCCGCGGTGCTGATCGGCTCCGCATGGGGATTCTTCGGCGGCCTGATAACGGCGACCTATGGCGGCGAGTACGGTGTGGCGGCGCAGTCGGCGGCCTCGCCGTTCTACCTGATCCTCGGGGCGGCTCTCTGCTCGGTCGCGCTCGTCGCGATCGCGACGAGTCCGCCCGGCCGCCCGACTGTTTCACCTGCGCCCCTGCCGCAGCCCGGCCACCGGTCGCCAGTGCCGCAGTTCGGTACCCAGCCACCAACGCCGCAGTTCGGTGCCGAGTCGCCGATGCCGCAGTCCGGTGCCGCGTCACCGGTGCCGCAGTCCGGTGCTGCGTTTCCGGTGTACCCATCCGGTGGTCAGCCACCGGAACCGCAGTTCGGTCAACACCCGCCCGCCCCGCAGTCGCGATCGCCACGCTGACGCGCTGTCAGGGGCTCACTCGGTGCGACTCGAGCCCACGGCACGGCCCACTAGGTCTGGTCGTCGCGCCCGAGCGCGTGCATCAGTTGATCTTCGGTGATCGGCGGCACCGGCAGCGGATGGGCCGCTTCCGCGCGCAGGCCGTCGAGTATCAGGCCCAGATGGCGACGCCAGGCCTCGGGGGCGATGTGACTGGTCGCCTCGACGATTCTGGTGTGTGACCAGGTGATGAAGGCGATGTCCTCGAGTACCCAATCGGCGCGCAGGACCCCCGCCTCCTGCGCGCGGGTGATGATCCGGCGCATCAGGCCGTGGCCGTACTCCTGGGCGCGCGCGATGGCGCGGCTGGGCGCGGCCCGCACGGCCAGTTCGCTGAGCAGCCGATCGGCGGCTTGCAGCGCGCAGACCTGCTCCACCAGGTAGACGAACGAGTCCCAAGGGTCATCGATGGCCAGCGCGTCCTCGGCGATGCGGCTGCCCGCTTCGATCCGGTCCTCGACCGCGGCGGCGATGAGGTCGTCACGGGTGGGGAAGCGGTTGTAGAGCGTGCCGATGGCGACTCCCGCGCGGGCGGCGATCTCCTTGAGGGGCGCGTCGAGGCCGCGTTCGGAGAAGACGGCGCGGGCGGCGGTCACGAGCGCGTCCCGGTTGCGCTGGGCATCGCTGCGTAACGGCTTGTCCACGGCCCGATCCTACAAATCGCACGCATCCGGATATGTTGATCATAGATTCAACTTAGGTGTACCGTCGGCGGTGAACTTGAACCATGTCTCAACTTATTCAGGAGTGGCAATGTCCAAGACCATCGCGATCTTCGGGTATGGACCCGGTCTCGGCGTCGGCACGGGACGCCGATTCGGGCGTGAAGGGTTCCGGGTGGCCGTCATCGGGCGCGACCCCGAGAAGGCACGGCGGCATGCCGACGAGCTGACGGCCGAAGGCGTCGAAGCCGCCGCCTTCCCCGCGGACGTGACCGTCGCCGCGCAGGTCACCGGCGTGATCGCGGAGATCGAGGCGACCTTCGGGCCGATCGACGTCGCCATGCACGGCGCGGCGGGCAACATGAGCGACCGGCTGCCATCGACCCTGGAGGTGGACATCCCTTCGCTGGACGCACCGGTCGCGTTGAAGTTGCACTCGCCGATCCTGGTGACGAGGGCGCTCGCGCCGAAGATGGTGGAGCGAGGCGACGGCGCGTTGCTGTTCTCGTCGGGCTCGTCCGAGCGTTTCGTGGCGCCCTACCTGGCCAACTTCGGCATCGCGCTGGCCGCGCAGCGCGGCTACCTGCGCCAGCTCGAGGTGGAACTGCGCGGCACCGGCGTCTACGTCGGACTGCTCAATATCGGCGCGCTGATCGAGGGCAGCAAGGCCGCGCGGATCGTCGACGAGCATCCGGAAGTGGTGCCGGAGGGCCTGGAGATCGTCCGCATCAGCGGCGACGAGCTCGGCGAGCACTATTGGCGGCTGTACACCGACAGGGACAAGGTCGAGCTCGACGTCGGTTTCCCGGCCTGAGCAGACGCGGAAGGACGGTTGATCGCGCCCGGCCGGACGCGGAGCGCACCGCGAAACCGGGCGCGATCCTGCGGCCGCCGGAGTAAACAACCGGTCGGTTGCCAGAGAAGTCCATTACGGCAAACTTCCGGCGAAATGCCGAGGTCGAGGACGTGAAAACGGGTACGCCGAGCGGTGCCGGTGCGCACAGTTCCGACTCCACCCGGACGTGGCGGGGACTTCCGATACTCTGGGCTCCCGTGACCGTCGCATCGTCCCCGGGTAACTCCGTCCATTCCGCCTCACAGTTCGATCTGATCGTCGTCGGCTCCGGATTCTTCGGGCTGACCGTTGCCGAACGCGCCGCCACCGTGCTGGGTAAACGGGTTCTGGTGATCGAACGGCGCCACCACCTCGGTGGCAACGCCTATTCCGAGCCGGATCCGGAAACCGGGATCGAGATCCACAAGTACGGCGCGCACCTGTTCCACACGTCGAACAAGCGGGTGTGGGACTACGTCACCCAGTTCACCGAGTTCACCGGCTACCAGCACCGCGTCTTCGCGATGCACAAAGGGCAGGCCTACCAGTTCCCGATGGGCCTCGGTCTGGTCTCCCAATTCTTCGGCCGCTACTTCTCGCCGGACGAGGCGCGCGCGCTGATCGCGGAGCAGGCCTCGGAGATCGAGACCAAGGACGCGCAGAACCTCGAGGAGAAGGCCATCTCGCTGATCGGCCGCCCGCTGTACGAGGCGTTCGTGCGCGACTACACCGCCAAGCAGTGGCAGACCGACCCGAAGGAACTGCCCGCAGGCAACATCACCCGTCTCCCGGTCCGCTACACCTTCGACAACCGCTACTTCAACGACACCTACGAGGGCCTGCCCCGCGAGGGTTACACGAAGTGGCTGGAGAACATGGCCGCCTCCGACCTGATCGAGGTGCGCCTGAACACCGACTGGTTCGAGGTGCGCGAGCAGCTGCGCGCCGAGAACCCGGACGCGCCGGTGGTCTACACCGGCCCCCTGGACCGCTACTTCGACTACAGCGAGGGCGAGCTGGGCTGGCGCACCATCGATTTCGAGACCGAAGTGCTGCCGGTCGGCGACTACCAGGGCACATCGGTGATGAACTACAACGACGCGGACGTGCCCTACACCCGCATCATCGAGCCGCGCCACTTCCACCCCGAGCGCGACTACCCCACCGACAAGACCGTGATCATGCGGGAGTACTCCCGGTTCGCGCAGACCGGCGACGAGCCGTACTACCCGATCAACACCCCCGAGGACCGGGCGAAACTGCTGGCCTACCGCGAGCTGGCCAAGCAGGAGACCGCCACCGCGAAGGTCGTCTTCGGCGGCCGCCTCGGCACCTATCAGTATCTCGATATGCACATGGCGATCGGCAGCGCGCTGAGCATGTTCGACAACGTGCTGCGCCCGCATCTCGCGGACGGCGCTCCGCTGGTCGACCAGGAGGCGTAGGAGCGCGATGACCTCCCAATCCATTCTGGAAGACATGACCACCGAGACCCGCGCGAAGTCGCTGTTGCAGCGCATCATCCTGCCCCGGCCGGGTGAGCCGCTGGACGTGCGCACGCTCTATGTCGAGGAGTCGGAGACCAACGCAAGGCGTGCGCACGCGACCACCCGCACCTCCCTGTCGATCGGCGCGGAGTCCGAGGTCTCGTTCTGCACCTACTTCAACGCGCTGCCCGCGAGCTACTGGCGGCGCTGGAGCGTCCTGTCGTCGGTGGTGCTGCGCTTGGAACTGGCCGGCCACGGCCGGGTGGACGTGTACCGCTCGAAGGCCGATGGTTCGCGAATCCACGTGCAGGGCAAGGAGTTCGCGGTCGCGACCGGCGCCGACTCGGTCGTCGTGGAATTCGAGACCGATCTGAGCCCGTTCGAGGACGGCGGCTGGATCTGGTTCGACATCACCAGCGACACGGCGGTCACGCTGCTGTCCGGGGGCTGGTACGCGCCGGTCGAGGCGCCCGGCGAGGGCAGCATCGCGGTCGGCATGCCCACCTTCAACCGGCCCACCGACGCGGTGAAGACGCTCGCCGCCCTCGGTTCGGACCCCCTGGTGCTGGAGAAGATCAAGGCCGTCATCATCCCGGACCAGGGCACCAAGAAGGTCGTCGACGAGCCGGGCTTCGCGGAATCGTCGGCGGCGCTCGGTGACCGCCTGTCCATCCACGACCAGCCCAATCTCGGCGGGTCCGGCGGCTACAGCCGGGTGATGTACGAGGCGCTGAAGACCACCGATGCCGAGTACATCGTCTACATGGACGACGACATCGAGATCGAGCCCGACTCGATCCTGCGCGCGCTGGCCTTCGCCCGCTTCGCCAAGTCGCCGGTACTGGTCGGCGGCCAGATGCTCAACCTGCAGGAACGCTCGCACCTGCACGTCATGGGCGAGGTCGTCGATCGCGGCATCTTCATGTGGACCGCGGCGCCGAACGTCGAGTACGACCACGATTTCTCCAAATACCCGCTCAAGGACCGGGACAACTCCAAGCTGCTGCACCGGCGCATCGACGTCGACTTCAACGGCTGGTGGACCTGCGTCATCCCGCGCCGCGTCGCCGAGGAGCTGGGCCAGCCGCTGCCGCTGTTCCTGAAGTGGGACGACGCGGAGTACGGCCTGCGCGCCCGCGCGGCCGGGTACCCGACGGTCACCCTGCCCGGCGCGGCGGTGTGGCACATGGCCTGGAGCGACAAGGACGACGCCATCGACTGGCAGGCGTACTTCCACCTGCGCAATCGCCTGGTCGTGGCCTCGCTGCACCTGCCGGGCAACGGGCGCGGCATGGTGGTCAACACGATCAAGGCCACGCTGAAACACCTGCTGTGCCTCGAGTACTCGACGGTCGCGATCCAGAACCTCGCCATTCGCGACTTCCTCGCGGGCCCCGAACGGTTGTTCCAGCTGCTGCCCAGTGCGCTGGGCGCGGTGCACGAACTGCGCAGGCAGTACCCCGACGCGGTGATCCTGCCCTCGTCCACGGAACTGCCGCTGGCCAGCCACATCGGCGTCGGCGCGGTCGGCGAGCCTGCCAATCCGATCGCCAAGGTGGTCCGGCTGGCCAAGGGCGTGGTGCACAACTTCCGCCCCGCGCATCCCGAACATCACGAGACCCCGCAGTTGAACGTGCCGACCCTGGACGCGCGCTGGTTCCTGCTCTCGCAGGTCGACGGCGTCACCGTCACGACGGCCGACGGGCGCGGCGTGGTCTACCGCAAGCGCGACCCGCGCCAGGCGCTCGGCCTGTTCAAGGAGGCCATGCGCCTGCGCAAGGAGCTGGCCGCCCGCTTCCCGGAGATGCAGCAGCGCTACCGCGCCGCCCATCCGCAGCTGACCAGCACCGCGGCGTGGGAGAAGGTCTTCGGCATCGACACGAAGGATGGACAGCAGTGAGTCTGGGAGCGAGCGCCGCCGACGACGCGGTGGCGCAGCCGCCGTTGCACAGCGCCAACGGGCACGGCGGCCCGGTGTCCGCGCAACCGGCGGCGGCGGGGCGGCAGGCGCCGGCTGAGGTCGCCGTCATCAACGCCGTGCAGGCCGCCCTCGGCAGCAAACCCGCCGTGGTATCCGCGGCGCGCGGCCTGTCGCACTTCGGTGAGCACGCGCTCGGCTGGGTCGGCATCGCCGCCGCGGGCTGGCTGGTGGACAAGCCGCGGCGCAGACAGTGGGCCGGGGTCGCGGTCGGCGCGGTCGGCGCCCACGCGGCCTCGATCGTCATCAAGCGCATCGTCCGCCGTCCCCGTCCGAACGATCCGTCGGTGCAGGTCAACGTGGGAACGCCGAGCAAACTCAGCTTCCCGTCCTCGCACGCGACCTCGACGACGGCAGCGGCCGTGTTGCTCGGCAGACTGACCGGGCTACCCTTGCCTGCGGTGCTCGTCCCCCCGATGCTGCTTTCCCGGGTGGTCCTCGGGGTGCACTACCCCACCGACGTGCTCGCCGGTTCCGCGCTCGGCGCCGCGTCGGCCGCCGCCCTGCTCGCCGCCGAAAAGAGACTCGACAGTGACCGCACAAGAAAGAGCCTTGGTTGACATGAGTGAAGAGCCGACCGGCGCCGACCTGGCCGAGGCGGTTGTCAAGGGCCCGCCCAAGACGCTGGCCGGCGGTCTGTTCAAGGCAGTCCGTCCACGGCAGTGGGTCAAGAACGTCCTGGTGCTCGCCGCGCCGCTGGCAGCGGGGACGGTCACCGACGTGGACGTGCTGGCGCACGTCGGCATCGCCTTCGTGGTGTTCTGCATGGCGGCCTCGGGCATCTACCTGGTGAACGACGCGCTCGATGTGGAAGCCGACCGGGCGCACCCGACCAAGCGGTTCCGGCCGATCGCCGCGGGCGTCGTCCCGGTGAACCTGGCCTACCTGCTGTCGGCGCTGCTGCTGTCGGGGTCGATCGCGGGATCGTTCCTCGCCTCGTGGCAGCTGGCCGTGGTGATGGCGGTCTACATCGGTATCCAGCTGGCCTACTGCTTCGGGCTCAAGCATCAGGCCGTGCTGGACATCTGCATCGTGTCCTCCGGCTTCCTGCTGCGCGCGGTGGCCGGTGGCGCGGCGGCGGACATCGATCTGTCGCAGTGGTTCCTGCTGATCATGGCCTTCGGCTCGCTGTTCATGGCGGCGGGCAAGCGCTACGCGGAACTTCAGATCGCGTTGGGCACCGGCGCCAAGATCCGCAAGTCGCTGGAGTACTACACCCCCACCTACCTGCGTTTCATCTGGACGCTGGCCGCGACGGCGGTCGTGGTGTTCTACGGTCTCTGGGCGTTCCAGCAGGACGGCATCAAGGACACCAACTGGTTCGGGATCTCGATGATCCCGTTCACGATCGCGATCCTGCGTTACGCGGTCGACGTCGACGGCGGCGAGGCCGGGGAGCCGGAAGAGATCGCGCTGGGGGACCGCGTCCTGCAGTTCCTCGCAATTGCCTGGATCGGAGCGGTAGGTGTCGCTGTCTATCTCACCTGACGAGATGCTGGTAGCGGAGCAAACGGAATACGCGGCGGAGCGGCCTGCCGATGCGCAGGCCCGCTCCGCGTCGCGGTTCGCGCGTCTATCCAAAGCCACGTTCGTCGGTGGGATCGCTCTCACCGTTGTCCTTTTCGCGGTCGGAGGCTGGCAGCGACGGTGGATCGCGGACGACGGTCTCATCGTGTTGCGCACCGTGCGCAATCTGCTGGCGGGCAACGGTCCCGTCTTCAACGCGGGCGAGCGGGTCGAAACCAACACCAGCACCGCGTGGACCTACCTGGTCTGGTTCTTCAGCTGGCTGACCCAGGCGCGGCTCGAGTACGTGGTGCTCGGCGTCGCCATCACGGTGTCGCTGGCGGCGATCGTCTTCGCCATGCTCGGTTCGGCGCGGCTGTGGGGCGGGACGGGCGCCGGCCTGCTGCTGCCAGCGGGCGTGCTGGTCTACATCGCGCTGCCCCCGGCACGCGACTACGTCACCTCGGGCCTGGAAAGCGGCCTGGTGATCTGCTGGATCGGCCTGCTGTGGTGGCAGCTGATGCGCTGGAGCCAGGCGAAGTCGGTGCGTCTGCCCGGCCTGCTCGGGTTGGTCTTCCTCGCCGGGCTCGCGCCGCTGATCCGTCCCGAGATGACGCTGGTCGGCGCGTTGGCGCTGCTGATGATCTTCTTCGCCCCGATGCCGGAGAGCAGGCTGCGGCCGATCGTGCTGCGCTCGGTGATCGTCGCGGTGGCCGGGCTGGTTCCGCTGGGGTACCAGATCTGGCGAATGGGCTACTACGGGCTGCCCTACCCCAACACCGCCGTCGCGAAGGACGCGGGCGGCGCCAAATGGGGGCAGGGCTTCACTTACCTCTGGGACCTGGTCGGTCCGTACTTCTTGTGGGCGCCGCTGCTGGTGCTGCTGGTCGCCGGTGTGCTCGCCGCACGCACGCGGCCGGGCCGGAACGCCGGTGACGAGACGCGCGGCTGGTCGGTGCACCGGTTTCGGGAGTGGCTGCGCTCCCCGGGCGCGGTGGTCACCACGGTCCTGCTCAGCGGGTTTCTGCTGACCGTGTACGCGCTGCGGGTCGGCGGCGACTTCATGCACGGCCGGATGCTGCTGCCGCAGTTGTTCCTGCTGTTGCTGCCGGTCGCGGTGCTTCCGATCCGGGCGCCGCAGGGCGGGGTGCGTGCGGCGACCACCGCCGACTGGTCCCTCGCGGCGATCGCGGTGGCGTTCGTCGCGGTCGCGGGCTGGGCGCTGTTCGCGGCCGACACCACGGCGATCAAGACCGGCACCAAGATCACCTCCACCGGCATCGTCGACGAGCGCGTCTACTACGTGCTCAACACCGGGCACGACCACCCGATCCTGGCCGAGGACTACCTGGACTATCCGCGTATTCGCGCGATGGTCGACGACATCGCCAACAGTCCGAACGGTGGGCTGCTGCTCAACTCGCCGTCGTTCATGTTCTGGTACATCGCTCCACCGCCCCAGCCGATTCCGGACGGCGGCGCCGGGCACACGGTCTACTTCCTGAATCTCGGGATGACGAGCATGAACGTCCCGCTGGACGTGCCCGTGATCGATCCGATGGGCCTGGCCTACCCGCTGGCCGCGCACACCGATCGGCTCACCGACGGCCGGATCGGACACGACAAGAGCCTGTACCCGGACTGGGTCGTCGTGGACACCGGCATGGTGGACAAGAAGCCGTGGATGCCCTGGTATCTGGACGAGAAGTGGGTCACCCAGGCGCGCACCGCGATGTCCTGCCCCGACACCCAGGCGCTGATGATCTCCTACCGCGATCCGCTCACCTTCGAGCGTTTCCGGCACAACCTGCGCAACGCGCTGCGGTTCGCGAAGTACCGCATCGATCGGGTGCCGAAGTACGAGATCCAGCGTTGCGGACTGGTCGATCCGTTCCCACAACCGGTCGCGCCACGCTGACCCCTGGAATCACACTGGGCCCATCGGACACGGTGGGCCCAGTGGCCCCATTGTGCGAGGTAGGTAAAGTGGCGTACCTCGCTTTATCTCTTTTTGGTAACGCCACCGTGTCGATACCGATATACGCTACGACCGTATGCCCGGCCTGGCGTCCACCGGTCGTGGGCATCGGCGGGTTACCGTGTGGACGGCTTGCCGCTGTCGCTTGTGAAACGAAAGGTTGAAACTGATGCGAGGCGTGATCGGGCGTCGTCTTAAAACTCGAAGAGCAGGTTCCTGGCTCAAGCGATCCATGCTGGTTTCGCTGGCTGTTCTGCTACCGCTCGGGGTGTCGGTGGCAGGCCCTGCCGCCCCGGCCTCCGCCGCGTTCAATCCGGATGGCTTCGACTTCTGGGTCGATTCCGAAATGGGGCCGATCAAGTCGCGCATCTTCCGCGCCGCGGACGGCAATACCGGGCGCGTGGTCTACGCGCTGGACGGCATGCGGGCGCGCACCGACTTGAGCGGCTGGGAGATCGACACCGAGGTCGCGCGCGAGCTGACCAAGTGGAACATCAACGTTGTCATGCCGGTCGGCGGCCAGTCCAGCTTCTACGCCGACTGGAACGGCCCCAGCGACTTCTTCGGCCTGGGCAGCGCGGGCTCGTCCTCCACCGGTTCGGCGAACTCGGGCTCCGGCCTGCTGACCGGTTCCGCGGGCGGCCCCGGCAAGACCAGCACCTACAAGTGGGAAACGTTCCTCACCAACAACTTGCGCTGGGCGCTGCGCGACCGGCTCGGGTTCAACCCCAACGGCAACGGCGTGTTCGGTCTGTCCATGGGCGGCAGCGCGGCGCTCACCCTGGCGGCCTACCACCCCGACCAGTTCCGTTACGCCGGTTCGTACTCCGGCTACCTGAACATCTCCGCGCCTGGCATGCGTGAGGCGCTGCGCGTGGCCATGCTGGACGCGGGTGGCTACAACATCGACGCGATGGCGCCGCCGTGGGGCCCGCAGTGGCTGCGGATGGACCCGTTCGTCTTCGCGCCGCGACTGAAGGCGAACAACACCCGCCTGTGGGTCTCCGCGGGCAGCGGTCTGCCGAGTGGGGCGGACGGCATCAGCTTCAACACGCTCAACGCGATGGGTCTGGAAGCGCTCGCGCTGGCCAACACCCGCGCGTTCCAGGTTCGCATGCTCACCCTCGGCGCGAACAACGTCACCTACGACTTCCCGGCCGTGGGTGTGCACAACTGGAACTATTGGGCCGACGAGGTCTACCGGATGATTCCGGATCTGTCCGCGAACATCGGGTAGTAACCCGGCAGCAGCGACGAAAGACCGCTCCGCGTCACCGGCGCAGGGCGGTCTTTCGGCGTTTACGCGGGCGTCCGTGGGTACTTAGGCAACGAATAAGAAGAGAAAACGGCTTCGGTAGTTGTGGTCTGGATCACCATCCAGCAACATGAAGGCATTCGTTGTCGATTGATACCTGTTCACCATGCACCGAGTTCGATTCGTCCCGGTTCTCGATAGACGCTGCGGACTCGCCACTCGGTGTGGATCGGTAGAGATCGCTAGGAGTTTGCCGAATCGGCCGCCCGAGGGAAAGGTCCACTGTGATGCGTAGTGCGCGCGGGAAGCGCGGGCCCGGAAGGTCTCGAACATCCGGTTCGTGGTTGCGACGGTCTGTCCTCGGCGTCGCCGTCGCGATGCTGTTGCCGCTCGGCACGGCCATCGGCGGCTCCGGCGCCACGGCATCGGCGGCGTTCGACCCCGCGGCCTTCGATTTCTGGGTCGATTCCGGGATGGGCCCGATCAAGACCCGGATTCTGCGCGCCGCGGACGGCAACACCAATCGGGTCGTCTACGTGCTGGACGGCATGCGGGCGCCGGAGACGCTGAACGGCTGGGAGATCGAGACGAACATCCCGCAAGTCCTGGCGAGCCAGAACATCAACGTGGTGATGCCGGTCGGCGGCATGTCGAGCTTCTACGCCGACTGGATCGCGCCGAGCGAGTTCTTCGGAGTCCCGGCCGGCTCGGGCTCCAGTACCGGCTCCGGCGGGCTCGACGGTTTCGCGGGCGGTCCGGGCAAGAGCTACCGGTACCAGTGGGAGACTTTCCTGACCAACAACCTGCGCTGGGCGCTGCGCGACCGGCTGGGGTTCAATCCCTACCGCAACGGCGCCTTCGGTCTGTCCATGGGCGGCAGCGCGGCGCTCACCATGGCGGCCTACCACCCGGATCAGTTCAGCTTCGCGGGCTCGTTCTCCGGGTATCTGAACAACTCGGCGCCGGGCATGCGCGAGGCGATCCGCGCCGCCATGCTGGACGCGGGCGGCTACAACGTCGACTCGATGGCGCCACCCTGGAGCCCGCAGTGGCTGCGGATGGACCCCTTCGTCTTCGCGCCCAACCTGATCCGCAACGGCACCCGGCTGTGGATCGCAGCGGCCAGCGGCCTGCCCTCGGCCTCCGACCCGCCGAGCTTCAACACCCTCAACGGCATGGGTCTGGAGACTCTGGCGCTGGCGAACACCCGCGCGTTCCAGGTCCGGATGGCGACCCTGGGCGGCGGTAACGCCGTCTACTCGTTTCCGCCGTTCGGCATTCACGCCTGGAACAACTGGGCGGACGAGGCCATGCGAATGATCCCCGATATGTCGGCGAACATCGGCTGAGTTGATTTGCGGCTGTGATTGTTTTCCAGCGCCTGCGGCGCTGGGAGTTCGCGGCCCCTTCACGGCTCGTGTCAGGGCGGACGAGACTCGCGCCTGTGGCGCATACGCTTCGTCCGCTCTGACACCAGCCGGGCCGCGAACGTCACTCGTAAGACTCCCGCCCCGGGGGCAGTGCGGGGGTCTTGCGCTTTGTGGTGTGCACTTGGTCGGGGGCATTTGTTCGGGTTTTGTGTAGTTAGTGGGGGTTCGGGGTGGGCCTTTGAGCAGGGTAGGGGGTTGAGGCAACGAGCTAGGGGGAGTGGGCGCGTGCCTTAGGGGGCACGTGGGGCGACTTCGGGGACCGTGCCGTGCGAACCGCGCGATGTTTGCTGAATGATCGCTACAGAGCGGTAGATGGTGCTCGAAGGCATTTGCCAGGCGTATTCTCGGTGGCTATCACGGCAGATATCGGATGTGATCACGGTGCGGTCACTGGGGTAGCGGGAGTCGCTTCGACCACAGGGGCTGGTCCCAGGGTCGACATCCGGGGCGTGGCGGATGCCGGGATTGCGAAGATCTCGGAGCGGTGACAGTTCTCGCCAGGAGAGCAAATATCTTGCGTTCCAACACGACATCACCGGGAGAACGCGATAAGGTCACCGCATCATTACCTTGCGCGAACGGACGGATTTCGCCAGTGGAAAGACCACGGATCTTGCTAAAGCGAGGGCCGTCGAATATCGTCCAGCGAGCGCAAGTGTGACCAGATCGTTGTAGCGCCGTCATGGGTGTCGGATTGTCGGGACCATGTCCGTGACGCGCGTCTCGTTGGCAACACGGGTGCCGCTTCGCCCCTAGGGCGGCGAGTGGCACCACAACAGCAGAAAGAGAGCAGGATTCATGCGTTTCGGCAGGGCGGCCGCGCCGAAGAGAACACAGTCGGGACGGCGAGGCGCGGCTCGCGGTTGGCGTAGTCGAATTCTGGCTGTCGGTGCCGCCGTTACGGCGCTTCCGATCGCCGCAGGTCTGGCGACCCCGACGCTCGCCACCGCGGCGCCGTCGGCGCACGCGCCGGTGTTGCGAGCGCCCGCGGGTGGCTTCGAGGACCTGATGGTCCCCTCCAGCATGGGCCCGATCAAGGTGCAGGTGCAGTGGGCCGCGCGCGGTGGCAACGCGGCGCTGTACCTGCTCGACGGTCTGCGCGCCCGCGACGACCGCAACGCCTGGTCGTTCGAGACCAACGCGCTGCAGCAGTTCGGGAACGACAACATCACCCTGGTGATGCCGGTCGGCGGCCAGTCCAGCTTCTACACCGACTGGTACGCACCGTCGAACCTGAACGGCCAGAAGACCACCTACAAGTGGGAGACGTTCCTCACCAAGGAGCTGCCGGCCTTCCTGGAGGGCTACGGCGTCTCGCGCACCAACAACGCGGTCGTCGGCCTGTCCATGGGCGGTAGCGCGGCGCTGGCTCTCGCGGCCTACCACCGCGACCAGTTCAAGTTCGCCGCCTCCTACTCGGGCTACCTGAACATCTCCGCGCCGGGCATGCGCGAGGCGATCCGCATCGCGATGCTGGACGCCGGCCGCTACAACGTGGACTCCATGGCCGCGCCGTGGAGCCCGCAGTGGCTGCGGATGGACCCGTTCGTGTTCGCGCCGCAGCTGCGCGGCCTGCCGATGTACATCTCGGCCGCCAGCGGTCTGCCGGGTCAGTTCGACCAGCCGAACTCGGCGGTCGGCGTGTTCAACACCGGCAACGCGATGGCGCTGGAGGCCCTCTCGCTGGTGAACACCCGCGCGTTCCAGGCCCGCTTGAACTCGCTGGGTATCCCGGCTCGGTTCGACTTCCCGGCTGCCGGTACCCACTCCTGGAAGTACTGGGAGGGCCAGCTGTTCGCCTCGCGCAACATGATCCTGGACGCCACCGGCGCCTGGTGATCTGATTCCCCCTTCGCATTCAGGCCGCACCGCTTCGGTGCGGCCTGAATTGCGTTCGGGGCCAGGCGCGACCGCGTGCCGGCGAACATAGTTTGCTGGACAGCGCGTGTCTCCCGTAAACGTCGCTATAACGGGAGTACAAAGCTTTTGTGACAGGGATTACGCGCGGTAGCTGTGGCATACGCGGGCGTCTCGTCGCTCGTTCGGCACGCGAGCGGCTCATGCTGCTCGCCACCGCACTGGTGATCCCCCTAGCCGCGAGTACGTCCGTCGAGGCGCCCGCGGGCGCGGAGCCCGCGATGGCCGCGGCCGCGCCCGCGCTGGAGAAGGTGCAGTGGCTCAGCGACCGCCGCGTCGCCCTCTGGGTGACCTCGCCGTCCATGGGCGTGCCGATCCAGGTCCAGTTGCTGCTGGCCCGGGACTGGAACGCCCGCCCGGAAGCCCGGTTC
The DNA here is from genome assembly GCF_027924405.1 of Nocardia sputorum. Lineage (NCBI taxonomy): Bacteria > Bacillati > Actinomycetota > Actinomycetes > Mycobacteriales > Nocardiaceae > Nocardia > Nocardia sputorum. The sequence goes on from NZ_AP026978.1 coordinate 7,208,868, forward strand.
CCCGTTCTCTTCCTGCTCGACGGCCTGCGCGCGACCGACGACGAGAACGGCTGGACGAAGGAAGCGGGCGCGGTCGATTTCTTCGCCGACAAGAACGTCACCGTCGTGCTGCCGGTCGGCGGGCAGTCCAGCTTCTACACCGATTGGCTCGAGCCGGACAACGGCCGCACCTACAAGTGGGAGACCTTTCTCACCAAGGAGCTGCCGCCGCTGCTGGAGAGCCATTGGCGGGCGACGCCGGTGCGCGGCATGGAAGGGCTCTCGATGGGCGGCACGGCCGCGATGCTCCTCGCCGCCCGCAACCCCGGCTTCGTGCGGCATGCCGCCTCGTACTCCGGCTTCCTGACCACGACGACGCTGGGCATGCCGCAAGCCATCGAGTTCGCCATGCGCGACGCGGGCGGTTACGACGCCGCCGCCATGTGGGGCCCGCAGACCGGCCCGGAGTGGGAGGCGCACGACCCTTACATGCTGGCCGACAAGCTGCGAGGCGTCAGCCTCTACATCTCCAGCGGCAGCGGCGCGATCGGGCCCTACGACCAAGCTCTCGGCATACCCGGAGTGAGCACGAACGTCGCGGGCATGGGGCTGGAGATCCTGTCCCGGCTCACCTCGCAGAACTTCGTGACCAAGCTGGCCAAGCTGGCCATTCCGGCGCAGGTGAACTATCGCCCGTCCGGCACCCATTCCTGGCCGTACTGGGATTTCGAGATGCGTCAGTCCTGGAATCAGGCCGCCTCGGCGCTGGGCGTCGACCAGGGCAAGCCCGCCTGCCAGCCGGGCGGCGCGATCGGTCCGGTGGCGGCCGCCGCGAGCTGGCTCGGCGAATGCCTGACCGGGGAATACGCGGTGGCCGGAGGAACCGCGCAGGATTTCAAGGGCGGCCGGGTGTTCTACGCGCCGGACAGCGGGGCGTACCCGGTCGGCTTCTTCGGCGCGGGCTATCAAGCCGCGGCCGGTCCCACCGGTCCGCTGGGGCTGCCGACGGGGGAGGAGCGGGCGCTGGAGGACGGCCGCGGCAGGTTCCAGTCCTTCCAGAACGGCTCGCTGTATTGGACGCCGCAGACCGGCGTGCACGTGGTGCGCGGCGCGATCCTGGACGAGTGGGGTAAGCAGGGGTTCGAACGCGGCCCCGCCGGTTACCCGATCGGACCGGAGGTCAAGACGCCGAGCCGCGACGGCGCCGTGCAAGGCTTCGAGAACGGTCCGTTCTACTACAGCCAGTCCACCGGCGTGCACCGCGTCCAGGGACTGATCCTGGGCAAGTACGCCCAGTTGGGCTTCGAGAACAGTCCGCTCGGCTTCCCCGTCGCGGAGGAGCAGCCGCTGAAGGACCTGGGCCGGTACAGCCGATTCGAAGGCGGCAACATCTATTGGAGCCCGGTCTCGGGCGCCTGGGCCGTGCGCAACGGCCCGATACTGGACGCCTGGCGCGAGACCGGCTATGAGAACGGCAAACTCGGCTACCCCACCGGCGACGAGTTCCCCATCTCCGACGGCGTCCAGCAGAACTTCCAGGGCGGCTTCATCACCCTCCGCGACGGCAAACCGGAGGTGCACAGCTTGTGACGAAGAGTCGGATCGCCGAACTCTTGACGGCACCGGCCGCGGGCGCGGCAAATTAGACCCAGCTAGCCTGGGGGGCGACCCGACCCCGCTCAGCGACAGATCGAGGACAAGAATTCATGCATCGGACCCGTGGAAAGGTATTCGGCGTGGTTGTGGCGATAGCCGCGACCGGCCTGCTCGCCGCGTGCGGCGACAATGATTCGACCGCGACGAGCACGCCGACGACGCCCAACCGCACCACGACGGCGACGACGACGTCGCCGGCCGCATCGACGCCCGCCGACACCGGTCAGCCCGCTCCCGCGCCGGAGCAGCCCACGACGACGGTGGCGCCAGAGCGTCCGCAGCCGGTGCCGACCGAAGCCGTCCCGCCCGCGGACACCTCGAAGCTCACCGACAAGGACAAGAAGTTCCTGGACGAGCTGGCCAAGCAGGGCGTCACCCCGTCCAGCCCGGACATCGCGCTGAGCATCGGCGCGTATGTCTGCCAGGGCACCGCCGCGGGTGCGTCCGATCAGGATCTGATGACGTTCGTCAACGCGATGGCGGGTTCCGATCCGTCCTTCGATCCGGCGAAGATGCCGGTGGAGAAGGCCGGGCAGATCTACATCTCCACCGCTCGCGCCACGTACTGCCAGTGAGTTCGCGCGTTCGTTCGACCTCCCGCCGGTCCAAGCCGGCGGGATGTCTGGTCGTGATCGGCGTGGTCCTGCTGATCGTCCTGGTGGTCCTGCTGTTGTGGTACCTGCTCGCGGGGCGTCTGCGTCCGCCCGGGCCGGGACCGAAACCGCCGGAGCGGCCGACTTCCCAGCCGGCCAGTTGCCCGGACGTACAGATGATCTCCGTGCCCGGTACGTGGGAGTCGAACAGTTTCGACGACCCGCACAATCCCACCGCGAACCCGGTGTCGCTGATGCTGAACGTCTCCGGGCCGATCGCCCAGCGGTTCCCGAGCGAGCGCGTGGACGTGTACACCGTTCCCTACGTTGCGCAGTTCTCCAATCCGATCGCGATCCCGCCGGACGGCCAGCAGTCCTACAACAACAGCCGGTCCGAGGGCACGGCGCGGATGGTCGAGACCATGGCAGCACGGCACCAGGAGTGCCCGCTGACCACCTACGTGCTGGCCGGGTTCTCCCAGGGCGCGGTGATCGTGGGGGACGTCGCGGCGCAGATCGGCGCGGGCAAGGGTCCCGTGCCCGCCGATCTGGTGCTGGGCGTGACGTTGATCGCCGACGGACGCCGTACCGGCGAGAACGGCCCGGGGCAGGCGATCCAGATCGGCACACCGCCGCCCGGTGTGGGTGCCGAAGTCGCGCTGAAGGGGTTGAACGTGCCCGGCATCACGATGACCGGTCCCCGTCAAGGGGGGTTCGGCGCACTGGCCGACCGCACCTACACCATGTGCGCGCCCGGCGATCTGATCTGCGACGCACCACGGGAGGCCTTGAGTCCCTGGAACATCGTGGGCAGTGTGAACACGCTGGTCCGGGCGGCGGGGAACCCCGTGCACACCCTTTACAACAGTTTCGTCGTGGACGGCGACGGCACCACCGCCACGCAGTGGACGGCCAACTGGGCGGCGGGCCTGATCGAGGCAGCGCCGCATCCGGCCCATTCGTGAAAATTCACAGTCCGTGAGATACCCCGCACCCCCTTGGCGTGACAAGCGCAACTCGAGGTGGGTACCACGCTGTAAAGTGCGCTGGTGATCGCGACGCCGGACACCACCGCAGCGCAGCCCGAGGGCGGGCGTCGCGCCCGTACTCCCCTTACAGCCAGGAGCATGAGTTCATGACAGAAGCCGCCGCACCGGCCACCACGGCGAGCCGTGACGCGGATGCTGCGTTGTCCGCGCTGGGCACTCCGTTGCGCCCGTTCCGCTTCGCGGCGGCCGGCGAGGGAAACAAGCAGGAGGGCGGCGCGCGCAAGTTCGTGCAGACCGCTCAGCAGGCCGAAGAGTACGGCTTCGACACCTTCGTGGTGCCCGATCACCTCGGCGAGCAGATCGGGCCGATCGCCGCGCTCGGCGCGCTGACCCAGGCCACCGAGCGGATCCGGCTCGGCACCTCGGTGCTGGCGAACGGTTTCCGCCACCCCGTCGTCCTGGCCAAGGACCTGGCGACCATCGACGTGCTGTCCAAGGGCAGGCTCGAGGTCGGTCTCGGCGCGGGCTGGATCAAGGAGGAGTTCGACAACGCGGGCATCGCCTACGAGTCGCCCGGTGTCCGGCTGGAGAAGCTGGACGAAGCGCTGACCATTCTCGACGTGCTGCTGCGCGGCCAGGAGTGCACCTTCGAAGGCAAGCACTACCAGGTCCGCGGCATCAAAGGCACCCCGCGGCCGCGGCAGGGCCCGCGCCCGCCGATCTGTACCGGCGGTGGCGGTCCGAAGATGCTGCGCCTGGCCGCCAAGCACGCCGACATCATCTCTGTCGTTCCGGTGACCACCAAGAACGGCAAGGGCCTCCTCTCCGGCATCACCATCGAGAAGGCCGTGGAAAAGGTGAATCTGATCAAGGAGGCCGCCGGAGACCGGTTCGCCGACATCGAGTTGAACTGGGCCATCACGGCCGTCGTGATCACCGACGATCGCGAGAAGACCGCGGAGATGGCGTTGTCGGCGTTGGACCGGGGACTGCACCCGAACCTGGAGGTCGACGTTCAGCTGTCCGTCGAGGACATCCTGAACTCGCCCTACGTGGCGATCGGGACATTCGAGGAGATCGCCGAGCAGATCCGCCGTGTGCGGGAACTCACCTCGATGTCCTATGTCGGCGTGTTCCCCACCCAGATGGACGCGTTCGCCCCCGTTATTCCCCTGCTGCGGGACGAGTGAGCCGGTCTTCTCTGTAACATGACTCTGGTTTGAGTACATCTAGCCGATAAGCGGTCACCGCGCAGACCGCACAAAATCTGCAGGCTGGCTCTGCACTTGGAGCACCCGCGGGCGAAAGCGAGTCGGGGCCTCACAGGTAAAAGCGGCGATCTCGCCGTCTTGCTGCGTGTGCCTCGGAGGAGAAGAAGGAATGGAAGAGACTTTCGACGACTACCTGGACGAAACCGGGAACATCCGCATTCCCGAGGATCACACCCTGGTTGATCACGTCGAGAAGCACACCCGGAACGACGCGAACACCCTGGCGTATCGCTACATCGACTACTCGCGCGAGCGCGACGGCGAGGCACAGGAGCTGACGTGGCGTGAGTTCGGTATTCGGCTGCGCGCGGTGGCCGCTCGACTGCAGCAGGTGACCAACCCGGGCGACCGGGTCGCGATCCTCGCGCCGCAGGGCTTGGACTACGTGATCTCCTTCTTCGCCGCGATCTACGCGGGCACCATCTCGGTGCCGCTGTTCGACCCGGACGAGCCCGGCCACACCGATCGCCTGCACGCGGTGCTCGGCGACTGTGAGCCCTCGGCCATCCTGACCGCGAGCTCCTCCGCGGCCGGGGTCCGGCAGTTCTTCCGCTCGCTGCCCGCCGCCCAGCGTCCGCGCATCATCGCCGTGGACGCGATTCCCGACAGCGTCGGCGAGAGCTGGGTGCGCCCGGACATCGCGATCGACGACATCGCCTACCTGCAGTACACCTCGGGCTCCACCCGGGTGCCCGCCGGTGTGGAGATCACGCACCGCGCGGTGGGCACCAACCTGCTGCAGATGGTCGACGCGATCAACCTGGACTGGAACTCGCGCGGCGTCACCTGGCTGCCGCTGTTCCACGACATGGGGCTGCTGACGGTGATCCTGCCCGCGGTGGGCGGCAAGTACATCACCATCATGTCGCCGAGCGCGTTCGTGCGCCGTCCGTACCGCTGGATCAAGGAGCTGGCCGCGGTCTCCGACGGCGCCGGAACCTTCGCCGCGGCACCGAACTTCGCGTTCGAGCACGCCGCCGCGCGCGGTTTGCCGAAGAACGGCGAGTCGCTGGACCTGTCTAACGTCATCGGCCTGATCAACGGCAGCGAGCCGGTGACCACCTCGTCGATGAAGAAGTTCAACGAGGCGTTCGCGCCCTACGGCCTGCCCAAGACCGCCATCAAGCCGTGCTACGGCATGGCCGAGGCGACGCTGTTCGTCTCCGCCACCAAGGCCGAGGACGAGGCGAAGGTCACCTACGTCGACCGCAAGGAGCTCAACGCGGGACGGATGGTGAAGGTCGACCAGAGCCACGAGGACGCGATCGCCCAGGTGTCCTGCGGTTACGTCGCGCTGTCGCAGTGGGCGACGATCATCGATCCGGAGTCCGTGGAATCCGGCGGTGGCCGCGAGGTGCCCGACGGGCACGTCGGCGAGATCTGGCTGCACGGCAACAACATGGGCATCGGCTACTGGGGTCGTCCCGACGAGACCGCGGCGACGTTCCAGAACAAGGTCACCGAGCGCCTCCCCGAGGGCAGCCACGCCGAGGGCACCGCGCCGGACGCGAACTGGATGCGCACCGGCGACTACGGCGTCTACTTCGAGGGCGAGCTGTACATCACCGGCCGGGTCAAGGACCTGGTGATCGTGGACGGCCGCAACCACTACCCGCAGGACCTGGAGTTCTCCGCGCAGGAAGCCAGCACCGCGCTGCGGCCCGGCTTCGTGGCGGCGTTCTCGGTGCCCGCCAACCAGCTCCCGGCCGAGGTGTTCGAGCAGGGCAGCCATTCCGGCTTGCAGTTCGACGCCGACGACGCGTCCGAGCAGCTGGTCATCGTGGGTGAGCGGGGTCCGGGTGCGGGCAAGGCCGATCCGCTGCCCATCGCCGACGCGGTGCGCGCGGCGATCTCGCAGCGCCACGGCGTGACCGTTCGAGACGTGCTGCTGGTGCCCGCCGGGTCGATCCCGCGCACCTCCAGCGGCAAGATCGCCCGCCGCGCCTGCCGGGCGGCCTATCTGGAGGGAACGCTGCGGGGTGGTTACACCCAGCAGGCTTTCCCCGATGCACCGGAAGAGTAATTGCTCAGGGGCGGCCTCGGACCGACCATCGACGCTCGGCGCCGACCTTCCCACGCGCCGGGCGTCATTTCACGGTACGCCCGGTACGCAGACAGGTAGCTTGAGGAATTGATGGCTGACAACGAGGGCACGCCCACCCAGACGACCGACACCCCGCCCGTGGAGCCCGTCGCCGACGCGGCGGCCCCGGCCGAGTCCGCGAAGGGCGGCGCGCAGACCGACATGTCGGTGGCGGAGCTGCGCGAGTGGCTGCGGCGCTGGGTCTCCGAGGCGACCGGGCAACCGATCGAGCAGATCACCGTGGACCGGCCGATGGAGGAGTTCGGGCTCGCCTCGCGTGACGCCATCGCCCTCGGCGGGGACATCGAGGAACTGACCGGCGTGATGCTGAACGCGACGATCGTGTACCAGCATCCGACCATCGCCTCGCTGGCCGAGCGGATCATCAACGGCGAGCCGGACCTGCCGGAGGAATCCTCCGACGACGCGTTCTACACCGCGGGCTACCGCCCGGGCGAGGCGCACGACATCGCGATCGTGGGTCTGTCGACCCGGCTGCCCGGCGCGGGCGACACCCCGGAGTCGACGTGGGAGTTCCTCATCGGCCGCGGTGACGGCATCCGGGAACGGCCCGAAGGACGATGGTCGGAGTTCCTGGAGGAGCCGCAGCTGGCCGAGGCGATCGAGAACGCCAACACCAAGGGCGGCTACCTCGATCAGGACGTCGTCAAGGGCTTCGACGCCGAGTTCTTCGCCATGTCGCCGGTCGAGGTCGAGCGGGTCGATCCGCAGCAGCGCCTGATGATGGAGCTGACCTGGGAGGCGTTGGAACACGCCAGGATTCCGGCCAGCGAACTCAAGGGCGAGCCGGTCGGCGTGTTCATCGGCTCGTCGGGCAACGATTTCATGCTGCTCGCGGCGCTCGGGCTGGGCAGCGAGCGCGACCCGAACGTGCCGGTGTCGGCCGAGGCCTACGCGATCATGGGCAGCGTCAGCTCCATCATCCCGAACCGGGTCTCCTACTTCTTCGACTTCCGCGGTCCCTCGGTGTCCGTCGACACCGCGTGCTCCTCGACGCTGGTGGCGGTGCACGAGGCGGTGCAGGCGCTGCGCAACGGTGACGCGGATCTGGCGCTGGCCGGTGGCGTGAACATGCTGCTCGCGCCGATGGCCACGCTCGGTTTCGACGCCAACGGCGGCGTCGCGAAGGACGGGCACATCAAGGCGTTCTCCAGCGACGCCGACGGCATGGTCCGTTCCGAGGGCGGCGGTCTGGTGGTGCTCAAGCGCCTCGCGGACGCCGAGCGCGACGGCGACACGATCTACGCCGTGATCAAGGGGACGGCGGTCAACAACGACGGACGGTCCAACGGCCTGCTCGCCCCGAACCCCGACGCGCAGGCCGAGGTGCTGCGCCGCGCCTACCGGGACGCGGGCATCGCGCCTTCCACCGTCGACTACATCGAGGCGCACGGCACCGGCACCCTGATCGGCGACCCCATCGAGGCGGACGCGCTCGGCCGGGTGGTCGGCCGGGGCCGCGAAGCCGACAAGCCGGCGCTGCTCGGTTCGGCCAAGACCAACTTCGGTCATCTGGAGTCCGGCGCGGGTGCGGCGAGCCTGGCGAAGGTGATCATGTCGTTGCAGCACAACGTCATTCCGCCGAACATCAACTACGCCGGGCCGAACCCGTACATCCCGTGGGACCAGGCGCACCTGAAGATCGTCGACGAGCCCACGGAGTTCCCCCGCTACAGCGGTAAGGCCACCATCGGCATCTCCGGCTTCGGTTTCGGCGGCACGAACGCGCACGTCGTCGTGCAGGAGTACACGCCTGCCGCCGACGCGGCCGAGAACCAGGCCCCGTTCTCCGAGCTGGAGACCCAGTTCGACGAGGACGCGCTGGACGAGACCGCCGATGCCGCCGCGGCCTCCGATGCCCTCGCCGCCGCGGCCGAGGTGGCGGCCGAAGCCGCCGCGCCCGCCGTCGAATGGACCGCCGAGCGCACCGAGCCGCTGCCCCAGATCCTGCCCGTGTCGGGTTACCTGCCCTCCCGGCGCCGCCGGGCCGCCGCCGAACTGGCCGACTGGCTGGAGTCCGAGGCGGGCGCGCGGACGCCGCTCGCCGATGTGGCGCGGTCACTGGCCAAGCGCAGCCATTGGCGTTCGCGCGGTGTGGTGCTGGCCAAGACGCACGAGGAGGCGATCGCCGGGCTGCGCGCCATCGCGGCGGGCAAGCCCGGTCCGGGCGTCTTCACCGCGGACGCACCCGCGGCCATGGGCCCGATGTGGGTGCTCGCCGGTTTCGGCGCGCAGCACCGCAAGATGGGCAAGCAGCTCTACCTGGAGAACTCGATCTTCGCCAACGCCGTCGACGAGGTCGACGAGCTGGTGCAGGACGAGGCCGGATACTCGGTGCGCGAGCTGTTCCTGGACGACAGCCAGGACTACAACGTCGGCACCTCGCAGGTCGGCATCTTCACCATCCAGATCGGCCTGGCCGCGCTGCTGCGCGCGCACGGTGCGGAACCCGATGCGGTGGTGGGGCACTCGATGGGTGAGGTCGCGGGCGCGTACATCGCCGGTGGTCTCTCGCTCGAGGACGCGGTGCGCGTGATCTGCGCCCGTTCTCGCCTGATGGGCGAGGGCGAGCAGATGATCAGCGACGACGACGTGCGCAACATGGCGCTCATCGAGTACAGCGCCGAGGATGTCGCGAACCTGCTGCCGGACTACCCGGACGTGGAGGTCGCGGTGTACGCGGCGCCGACGAACACGGTGATCGGCGGTCCGCAGGATCAGGTGGCGGCGATCGTCGCGCAGGTGGAGGCGGCGGGCAAGTTCGCTCGCGTGCTGCAAACCCGCGGCGCGGGCCACACCTCGCAGATGGATCCGCTGCTCGGCGAGCTGGCCGCGGAACTGGCCGGTATCGAGCCCACCAAGCTGAAGACCGGCCTGTACTCGACGGTGCACAAGGAAGAGTTCTTCCGCGCGGGCAGCGACCCGATCCACGACGAGGACTACTGGGTCAAGAACATGCGCCACAGCGTGTACTTCACCAACGCGGTGAAGCTCGCGGTGGACGCGGGCCACACCACATTCCTGGAGCTGGCGCCGAATTCCGTCGCGTTGATGCAGGTGCTGGGCACCACCTTCGCCGCGGGCGTGCACGACGCGCAGCTCATCCCCACGCTCAAGCGCAAGGAGGACGAGTCCGCGGGCGTGATCGCCGCGCTCGCCCAGCTCTACGTGCACGGGCACAAGGTCGATCTGTTCTCGCTGCTCGGCCCGGGCGACTACGCCGACGTTCCGCGCACCACGTTCGTGCGCAAGGAGTACTGGCCGAAGGTGCGGCTGTCCGCGGGCGGCAACGGCCGGGTTCCCGGGGCGCACGTCGCGCTGCCGGACGGCAGGCACGTCTGGGAGGTGCAGGCGTCCTCGGTGACCGATCTCGCCGGACTGGTGCGCGCCGCGGCGGCGCAGGTGCTCAGCGACGTGTCGCTGGGCGCGGCGATCCCGCACGCGCCGATCCCGGCGGCGGGCACGCTCACCACCACGCTCACCCCGCATCCCGGCGGCGCTTCGGTGCAGGTCCATGCCAAGGAAGGCAATGTCTTCCGCCTGGTGTTCGACGCGGTGGTGACCTCCGGCGCCCCGCTGCCCGAACCCGTTGTGGCCGAGCCGGTCCCGGCGGCGGCCGCGCAGCCGCAGAGCGACGCCGACCTCGAGGTCGTGGAGACCTTCGGTGACCGGTGGGATCCCAACGGCACGCAGACCGTCGAGGAGCGGCTCGCGCTGATCGTCGCGGAATCCATGGGTTACGCGGTCGAGGATCTTCCGATGGAGATCCCGCTGATGGAACTCGGCTTGGACTCGCTGATGGCGATGCGCATCAAGAACCGGGTCGAATACGAGTTCGACATCCCGCAGCTGCAGGTGCAGGCCGTGCGGGACGCCAGCCTGCACGAGGTCGGCAAGGTGCTGCGGTACGCGATCGAGCACCGCGACGAGGTGCAGGCGATGGCCGATCAGCAGGCCGCCGACAAGGCGGCGGGCGGCACGGGGGAGCTGGCCGTCGACGCCGATTTCATCGCCACCGCTCGCCAGGCCCTCGCCACGGGAGGCGATCCGGTCGCCGCTGTCGCGGGCGTTGCGCCCACAACGCCGGACGCCGCGCCGGAAACCACTGCCGCCCAGCCCGATACGGCTCCCGTCGCGCAAGCGGTCGCCCACACCGCACCGGCACCGGCCACGCCCGCGGCCGTCTTCGGCGGCGCGCAGCCGTCCGCCGACGAGGACGACGTCCCGCCGCGTGACGCCGCCGAGCGCCTGACCTTCGCCACCTGGGCAGTGGTCACCGGTAAGTCGGCCGGAGGCATCTTCAACACGCTGCCGATCCTCGACGAGGACACCGCGGAGAAGCTGGCCGCGCGCCTGACCGAGCGGGTCAAGGCCGAGGTCACCGTGGACGACGTGCTCGACTGCGAGACCATCGAGCAGCTCGCCGACATCGTCCGCACCCTGCAGGACAGCGGCGCGGACGTGGACGGTTTCGTCCGTCCGCTGCGGCCCCGGGCCGAGGGCTCGAACGCCGTGCCGGTGTTCGTGTTCCATCCGTCGGGTGGCAACACGCTGGTGTACGAGCCACTGTTGAAGCGGCTGCCCGCCGAGACGCCGATGTACGGCTTCGAACGGGTCGACGGCTCGATCGAGGAGCGGGCTCGCCAGTACCTGCCCGAGCTGCGCAAGATCCAGGGCGACGGTCCGTTCGTGCTGTACGGCTGGTCGCTGGGCGCGGTGCTGGCCATGCAGACCGCGCAGCTGCTGCGCGCCGAGGGCGCGGACGTGCGCACGGTCGGCCTGATCGACCTGGCCATCCCGACGCAGGGCGAGGACAACAGCCCCGAGGAGCGGGTGCGCCGGATCGAGCGTTATCAGGCGTTCGCCAAGAAGACCTATGGCGTCGACGGGGAACTGGATCGCGAACAGCTGGAGACGCTCGCCGCGGCCTCCGACGAAGAGCAGTTCAAGATGATCAGTGACCTGATCAAGATCAGCGGCACCAAGATTCCCGGTGGTGTGCTCGAACACCAGCGCACCTCGTGGATCGACAGCCGGCACCTCGCCCGGACCCGCCCCTCGCACTACGACGGCAACGTCGTGCTCTACCTCGCCGATCGCTATCACGACGGGATGATCGAGCTCGAGCCACGTTTCGCCGATCGGGTGCCGAACGGCGGCTGGGACGAATACATTCCGAATCTGGAGGTCGTCCACATCGCCGGCGACCACCTGCAGATCATCGACGAACCGCGGATCGGGAAGATCGGAGCCGACCTGGCCGCGAAGCTCGCCGCGATCGAGGCGAAAGGGGCCAAGTGAGCACGACTGCCGAAAAACTCGCCGACCTGCGTAAGCGCCTGGAACTGGCGCAGGAGCCGGCGGGTGAAGCGGGGGTGGCCAAGCGGGCGAAGAAAGGCATTCCCAGCGCCCGCGACCGGATCAACATGCTGCTGGATCCGGGAACCTTCGTGGAGATCGGTGCGCTGGTCCGCAAGCCGGGCGATTCCGCCGCGCTCTACGGCGACGGCGTCGTCACCGGGCACGGCCTGGTCGAAGGCAGGCCCGTGGCGGTGTTCTCGCACGACCAGACGGTCTACGGCGGTTCGGTCGGCGAGATGTTCGGCCGCAAGGTGGCCGGGATCCTGGAGTACGCGGCCAAGGTCGGCTGCCCGGTGGTCGGCATCAACGACTCCGGCGGCGCGCGCGTGCAGGAGGCGGTGACCTCGCTGGCCTGGTACGCCGAGCTGGGCCGGCGCCAGGAGCCGCTGTCCGGCCTGGTGCCGCAGATCTCGATGATCCTCGGCAAGTGCGCCGGAGGCGCCGTCTACGCGCCGATCAACACCGATGTGGTGGTGGCGACCGAAGAGGCGTACATGTTCGTCACCGGTCCGAAGGTGATCCGCGAGGTCACCGGCGAGGACGTGAGCCTCGAGGAACTCGGCGGGGCGCGCAGCCAGGCGGAATACGGCAACATCCACCACGTGGCCAAGGACGAGACGGCCGCGTTCGAGTGGGTGCGCGAATACCTGAGCTACCTGCCGACCAGCTGCCAGGAGCAGGCGCCGATCGTGAACCCGGGTCTGGAGCCGGAGATCACCGACAGCGACCTGGAGCTGAATTCGATCGTCCCGGACGCCGACAACTCCGGGTACGACATGCACGAGATCCTGGTGCGCATCTTCGACGACGGCGCTTTCCACGAGTTCGGCGCGTCGGCGGGCCGCAACGTCATCACCGGGTTCGCCCGGGTGGACGGGCGCAGCGTCGGCGTGGTCGCCAACCAGCCGATGGTGTACGCGGGCGCGTTGGACGCCCGCGCCTCGGACAAGGCAGCGCATTTCGTGCGCCTGTGCGACGCGTTCGAGATCCCGCTGGTGTTCGTCGTCGACACGCCCGGCTTCCTGCCCGGTGTGGAGCAGGAGAAGATCGGCGTCATCAAGCGCGGTGGACGGTTCCTGTTCTCCTACGTGGAGGCGTCGGTGCCGAAGGTCACGGTGGTGATCCGCAAGTCCTACGGCGGCGGTTACGCCGTGATGGGCTCCAAGCAGCTGGGTGCCGACGTGAACCTGGCCTGGCCCACCGCGCGCATCGCCGTCATGGGCGCCGAGAGCGCGGTCAGCTTGATCGGAGCCAAGCAGATCGACGCCGCGCCCGAGGACCAGCGCGCGGCGATTCGCCAGCAGATGATCGACTTCTACAACGCCACCGTGGCGACGCCGTGGGTGGCCGCCGAGCGTGGCTACGTCGACGCGGTCATCGAGCCGGCGGCGACCCGGCTGGAGATCCGTCGCGCGCTGCAGTTGTTGCGGGACAAGGATCTTCCCCGCAGTCCGCGCAAGCATCACCTGCTGCCGTTGTAGCACCCGGAACACGATCGGGCCGCACCCTTGTGGGGCGCGGCCCGATTCGCGTCGTGTGCGCCGAATCGTCAGCTGATGCCGGCGGATTCGATAACGACGTCGTCGACCGGAACGTCCTGGTGCATGCCGGCCGAGGAAGTGGCGACGCCCGCGATCTTGTCGACCACGTCGGTGCCTTCGGTCACCTTGCCGAAGACGGCGTAACCCCAGCCCGCCGGGTTGGGCGCGGAGTGGTTGAGGAAGGCGTTGTCGGCGACGTTGATGAAGAACTGCGCGGTGGCCGAGTGCGGGTCGTTGGTGCGGGCCATCGCGACGGTGTACTTGTCGTTCTTCAGGCCGTTGTTCGCTTCGTTCTGAATCGGGTCTTTCGTGCCCTTCTGGCGCAGCCCGGGCTCGAAGCCGCCGCCCTGGATCATGAAGCCGGGAATGACGCGGTGGAAGATCGTGCCGTTGTAGTGGCCCGCGTTCACGTAATCCACGAAGTTGCGCACCGTGTTCGGCGCTTTCTGATCGTCCAGTTCGAGCACGATCGATCCGTAGTTCGTCGAGAGATTCACCTTGGTCATACGCCCACCTTTCCATTGTGGTCGGCGCCGGTCAGCAGGACGGGGTCGATTGGCCGTCCGCGGGGCGGCCGACGCGAATTTTCCGGCTCGTCGGCACACCATTCTGGCAGTCGGCTCCGAACATACTGAGGACCCGCGATTTCTCCCGGCGGCGCGACGCCCGCGCGGACAGACGGGCAGCTAGCATTGCCAACCGTGCCCGACGCCGCAACCGCTGTTCTGACGAAACCCCCCGCCGCCCCGGTGGTGGCCCCGAGCGATTTCCGGACCGCCCGGCTCATCGCGCTGGTCGCCGGGTTGCTCGGCGCGCTGTTCGCGCTGGCGACTCCCTTTCTGCCGGTCGCACAGACCACCGCGGTACTGAAGTGGCCGCAGAGCGGGACGCTCGGCAATGTCCAGGCGCCGCTGCTGTCCCAGGTCCCGATCGATCTGACGGCGACGATCCCGTGCGAGACGATCGCCCAGCTGCCCGAGCGCGGCGGCATGCTGCTGGCCACCGCGCCGCCGCAGGGCGATCGGGCCGCGCTGGAGGCCATGTTCGTGCGGGTGTCGGACACCTCGGTGGACGTCATCGACCGCAACGCGGTGGTGGTCTCGGCCGACCGCAGCCGCATGGGCGAGTGCACGTCGCTGAGCATCAGCTCCGACAGCGAACGCACCTACGCCGTTTTCAACGGCCTCACCAGGCAGGTGGAGCGGCCGGTCGAGGGCGCGGCGCCCGGGACGACCGAGTCGGCCACCGTGCCGGTGGAGGGGCAACTGAGCGGTGATCTGCGGCCCCAGGTGGTCGGCGTGTTCTCCGACCTCAAGGGCGCGGCGCCTGCGGGGTTGTCGTTCGACATGACGGTGGACACCCGCTTCTCCTCCAGCCCGACCGCGATCAAGCTGATCGCGATGGTCGCGGCGGTGCTGTGCACGTTGATCGCCCTCGCGGCGCTGGCCCGGCTCGACAGCAGTGACGGGCGCGGGCACCGCCGGTTCCTGCCCGCGAATTGGCTGAAGCCGACCTGGGCGGACGGCGCGGTGGTCGGCACGCTGCTGCTATGGCACTTCGCGGGCGCGAACACCTCCGACGACGGCTACATCCTCAGCATGGTCCGGGTCGCTCCGCACGCGGGGTACATGGCCAACTATTTCCGCTGGTACGGCGTGCCGGAGGCGCCGTTCGGCTGGTACTACTACGTGATCCAGATCTTCTCGGAGATCTCCACCGCCAGTCCCTGGGTCCGGTTGCCCGCGCTGGCCTGCGCGATCCTGTGCTGGCTGGTGATCAGCCGCGAGGTGGTGCCCCGCCTCGGCCGGGGGGTGCGCACCAGCAAGGTGGCGCTGTGGACCGGCGGACTGGTGTTCCTGGCGTTCTGGCTGCCGTTCGACAACGGGCTGCGTTCCGAGCCGATCGTCGCGCTCGGCGCGTTGCTGACCTGGGTGTCGATCGAGCGGGCCATCGCGACCGGACGGCTGCTGCCCGCCGCGGTGTCCGTCCTGGTCGCGGCGTTCACTTTGGCGGCGGCGCCCACCGGCCTGATGTGTGTGGCGGCGCTGCTGGCCGGTATCCGGCCGATGGTGCGGATCGTGGTGCGCAAGCACCGGCAGTTCGCCGCGCTCGGCGCCGGGCGGTGGGGTTCGACGCTGCCGCTGCTCGCGCCGATCGCCGCGGCGGGCGTGCTCGTGCTGACGGCCGTCTACACCGACCAGACCTTCGCGGGCATCCAGGAGGCCAACCGGGTGCGTCAGGTGACCGGGCCGAACCTGGCCTGGTACGAGGATTACCTGCGCTACTACTACCTGTTCGTGGAGACCGTCGACGGCTCGCTCTCACGCCGCTTCGCCTTCCTGGTGATGCTGCTGTGCCTGTTCACCACCATGCTCGTGCTGCTGCGGCGCAGGCAGGTGCCCGGCATCGCCAGCGGGCCGACCTGGCGGCTGATGGGCGTGGTCTTCGGGACGATCTTCTTCATGATGTTCAACCCGACGAAGTGGACCCACCACTTCGGCGCGTACGCGGGCATCGCGGGTTCGCTGGCGGCGGTCACGGCCGTCGCGGTCTCGGCGAGCGCCCTGCGGGCCCGCAAGAATCGGGCGATCTTCCTGGCCGGCTTGCTGTTCGTGCTCGCGGTCGCGTTCTCGGGCATCAACGGCTACTGGTACGTGTCCAGCTTCGGCGTGCCGTGGTTCGACAAGCGGATCTCGCTGCACGGCTACCAGTCGAACACCCTCATGCTCGTCCTGTTCGGGCTGGCGCTGGCGCTGGTCGGCTGGTACGCGCTGCGGGAGGACTACACCAAGCCGCAGCCGTCGGCGAAGACGGCGCGCGGCAGGCGGATCCGCCGGTTCGCCGCGATCCCGCTGACCGTGGTCGCCGCGCTGATGGTCGCGCTCGAGGTGCTCTCGCTGGTGAAGGGCGCGGTCTCGCAGTACCCGGCGTACTCGCTGGCCCGGTCGAACGTCGACGCGCTCGGCGGCAGCACCTGCGGCCTGGCCAACGACGTGCTCGTGGAGCCGGACCCGAACGGCGGCAGGCTGGAGCCGATCGTGGACCCGGCGCACCCGCCGACCGATCCGTCCGACCCCCTGGCCGGCGTCGACCCGGTCGGTTTCGATCCGAACGGCGTGCCCAACGACCTGTCCGCCGACAGCGTCGAGGTGAAGCCGGGCACCGGTAACACCTCCACCCAGTCGGTCGGCGCGGCGTTCGCGGAGGGACAGAGCGCGGGCACCGGCGGCGGTCAGGGCGCGCGCGGCGTCAACGGCTCCACGGTCGCCCTTCCGTTCGGCCTGGACCCGGCGACCACGCCGATCCTCGGCAGCTACCAGAACGGTGTGCAGCAGCCGGCGAACGTCACCTCGAGCTGGTACCAGCTGCCGGCCCGTTCGGCGGACAAGCCGCTGGTGGTGATCTCGGCCGCCGGTCGCATCCTCTCCTTCGACGACACCGGCGCGATGAAGTACGGCCAGTCGCTGACCGTCGACTACGGCAAGCGGCAGCCCGACGGCAGCGTGCAGAAGCTCGGCACCTACCTGCCGCGCGACATCGGCCCGTTCCCGTCCTGGCGCAATCTGCGGGTGCCGCTGGACGAGATCGCGCCCGACGCCGACGCGGTGCGCATCGTCGCCAACGACCCGATCCTGATCGGGGACCAGTGGCTGGCGTTCACGCCGCCGCGGATGCCGAAGTTGCAGACGCTCAACAGCCTGCTCGGCTCCCAGCAGCCGATCCTGTTGGACTGGGCCGTGGGCCTGCAGTTCCCTTGCCAGCGTCCGTTCGACCACCGCAACGGCGTGGCCGAGGTGCCCGGCTACCGCATCCTGCCGGACCGCCCGCTGGCCATCAGCTCGACGAACACCTGGCAGGCCGAGGAGTTCGGCGGTCCGCTCGGCTTCGCGCAGATGCTGGCGAAGTCGACGACCGTGCCGACCTACCTGAAGGACGACTGGGCGCGCGACTGGGGCTCGCTGGAGCGCTACGACCAGTACGACCGCAACGCCGTCCCGGCAAAGCTGGACACCGGCACCGCCACTCGCTCCGGCTTCTGGTCCCCAGGCAGCATGCGGGTGTTCTGATCAGGGTCAACCCGGTAGCCAGGGCCGCCGCGTAGGAGCTGACCCCGCGCGGCGGCCCTGCCGTCTTGCTGTCAGCGAATCGGCCACGGGATAGCCACCCAGACACAGGGCCGCCGCGCAGGCGAATCCTGCGCGGCGGCCCTGCCGTATTTCGCCGGTGCGAAACCGGGCGCTCAGACCTTCAGCCGAAGACCGAGCTCGCGCCGGAGCACCTCTTGCGAAGGGAGGCGGCCGAGCACGCGCAGCACCGCAGGCCGCAGCTCCCGTTGTTCCTCTTCGCTGAGCAGTCCGACAAGATCGCGCAGATCCATTTCATCGAATGCCGTTGTCATGGCAATCAGATTAAGGCCACGGAACTGATTCGTCCTCCGATGTTTAGCCACAGGTGGGAGCACATTTCCATACCGTACAACCGGTTTACTGCCGGTTACTGTCGTAGTGCGCCCGCGCGGCGAGGACATCGTCCATGCGTGCCTCCGCCCACGCTTTGACGGCGCTCATGACCGGCTGGAGGCTGTGGCCGAGCGGGGTGAGTTCGTAGTCGACTCGGACCGGCACTTCCGCCGTGACACGCCGCTCCAGCAAGCCGTCGCGTTCCAGTCCGCGCAGCGTCTGGGTGAGCATCTTGGGGCTCACGCCCGCGATGATCCGGTTCAGTTCGGCGTAGCGGCGTGGGCCGTCGGCGAGCGCGGCCAGGATCAGGCTCACCCATTTGTCGCTGATCCGGTCCAGCAGCTGCCGGGTCGGGCACTCGGCGATATACGCGTCGTAATGCTGTTTGGCCAGCTCACGGTGTTGCGCCGCGGTTTTCGTCGCCATCTGGGTACCTCGCCACCTCTAACGCACTTTCGGGTAACTACTACCCAACAGATAGTAGTTCTTCGTACGTTGGGCGTAGCCGAAAGGGAGGAATGTCATGCGAGCAGTAGTTGTCCGCCGGCCGGGACCGGAAGCCGTGGCGGAGATCGTGGAAGCGCCGACGCCGCAACCCGGTCCGGGCGCGATACGCATCGCGGTCGCGGCGGCGACGGTGAATCCGGTCGACCTGATGGTGCGGGCGGGCGTCGGCGGCACGCCGTTCGCCGCGCCGCGCGACCAGTGGGGCGTCGGCTGGGACGTCGCCGGCACGGTGGACGCGCTCGGCGCGGGCGTCACGGAGTTCACGGTGGGGCAGGCGGTGATCGGCATCAGCGACCGGCTCGACGTCTCCTTCGGCGCGCAGGCCGATTACGTGGTCCTGGAAACCGGAAATGTCGCGCCCGCTCCGCTTTCGGTGTCCCCGGTGCGAGCGGCCACCATCCCGCTCAACGGCCTCACCGCGATACAGGCCCTCGACGCGCTGGACCTAGCGTCCACCGACACCCTGCTGGTGACCGGCGCGGCGGGCGCGGTCGGCGGCTTCGCCGTCGAACTCGCTGCGGCGCGCGGTATCCGGGTGATCGCGTCGGCCTCGCCCGCTGACGAGGACACGGTCCGCGCTTTGGGCGCCACCGATTTCGTTCCGCGGCAGGCGTCCCTGCCGGATGCCGTCCGCGCCCTCGTCCCCGGCGGAGTCGACGCCGCCTTGGACGCGGCCGCGCTCGGCCCCGCGACGCTGGCGGCGGTGCGCGGCGGCGGGCGGTTCGTGTCGATCAGCGTCCCGAACACGCCGATCCCATTGCGAGGCACCACCGTACACACGGTCCTGGTCCGCGCCGACCGGCGACAACTCGACCGGCTGGTGGCCCACGTCGACGCGGGTGAACTCACCCTCCGCGTGGCCGAAACCCTCCCCCTCACCTCCGTCGAAGCCGCCCACAAACGCCTGGCCGCAGGTGGCCTACGCGGCCGCCTCGTCCTCACCCCGTAGCCCGCGAGGGACACACCGCTGCCGAGAAGTGCGAGCGGCCCTCTTCACCGTCTGCCGCTCGTGGACATCGAGTGGTGGAACGTTCCGACGTCCGCGACTGCGGTTCGCCCGCCAGGAACGTAAGCCAAGACGCGGTGCAATCGCGGACAGGTTTGTTCCGGGTGTCTGCGCACCCATTCTCGCGTGGGACGCGGCATGGGTGCGTCCCACGGCGCGGTCAACGGACGCGGATGGGATCGTCGGTGTCCAGGCCGGTGCGGGTTTGAGGAGTGACGTGGATGGTGGCAGGAGTGGCCTTCGGGTCGTAGGGGGTGAAGCGCTCGAGGGAGCCCCAGTCGCGGGACCAGTCGTGGTCGAGGTAGGCGGGGACGGTCTGGGACTTCAGCAGCAGGCCGGTCCAGCCGAGGGGACCGCCGCCGATGTCGTCCTGCCAGGCGTTGGAGGCGTCGGAGCCGACCCGGTCGGGCAGGATGCGCCAGCGCGGGATCTCGCCGACGCCGTCCTTGTGGTCGAACGGCCGCTGGCACGGGAAAGCCAGGCCGACGTGCCAGTCGAGCAGCACCGGATCCGTGGAACCGACCACGGAATTCAGCGTGGCGAGCTTCGGCAGCCGGGGTGGGGTGACAGCCAGCCACTGCTTGGGCGTGATGTCGTTGTCCACCGCGACCAGTCGCACGGCGTTCACTTCCCCGGGCAGCCGGTCCAGCGGCACCCGCAGGTTGCGCCAGGACGGCGCGGGGCCGATGTCCAGCGGATCGATCGAGCCGAGGGTGCGTACCTCGCCGTCCGGGCCGCGGACGCCGTACTCCAGGTGCAGTTCCTGTCCGTAGGTGAGCACCCCGTCGTCGTCCACCGACCGGATCCGGCCCGCCGCGGTGATCGCGAGCACCTGGTAGGAGGGGTCGTGGCGCATGCTGTCGGTCAGGTCCAGCCGGTACCACTGGGTGGTGAGCTCGGCCTGCTGCTGCTCGCCCTCCTGGTAGCTGCCCAGCACCGGGGTCTTCGCCGGGTCGAGGCCGAACGGCAGCGCGACGGTGCTGCCGTTGACGCCCGCCTGTTCGGTGGTGCCGCCTCCGGTGCCCGCGCCGGTCGTCTTGGTGGTCTTGTTCTCGGAGTCCTTGTCGACCGAGTTCGCGCCGCCGGTGACCGTCTCCTCGGCGTCGGCGGTCAGGTCGCGCGCCACGCCGTTCGGCGTGAATCCCTTGTTCTGCGCTGCCAATCCGTCCGCGGGCGACCCGGTGAAGGGTTGCAGCAGCGAATCGGCGGTGTCGGTCTCCACCAGCACCTCGTTCGCCAGCGCGCAGGCGTCCCCGCCGACGGATTCCACGTTCGACTTGGTGATCGAGTACGCGGGGTACTGCGTGGCCGCGGCCTTGGCGAGCGAGGCGACCTCGAAGATCACCAGCAGGGCGGCCGCCACGGTCAGCGGCGCCGACGCCCACCGATCGAAACGGCGTGGCCCCGCGGCGCTTTCGCGCCGGTACGGTTCCCGGTAGTGCTGCCAGATGGCCACCAGCAGCGCCACGCCGCTGAGTCCGAGGAACAGCGTGGACAGTCCCTTGCCCGCGATCAGCGGCGCCTTGTCCCACCACGGGACACCGTAACTGGACACGTACCACCACCCGTTGGAGCCGGTGAAGGTCACCGCGAGCAGGAACAGCACGGCGGCGGCGAACAGCGCGCGATTGCGTGGCGAGCGGATGCCGGTGGTGCCCACCGCGACCGCCGCGAGCGCGGCCAGCGATCCGGCCAGTCCGGCGTACACGCCGAAGTGGTGCGTCCACTTGGTGGGGGTGAACATCATCAGGAACAGCGACGCGAACACGATGCCGAGAATGCGCACCGACGGTCCGCGCGAGGTACCGGGAATCCGGCCTTTACGCAGCACCTGCAGCACGCAGACCAGCAGGCACAGCAGCATCACCAGGACGCCGAACCGCCGCGCCAGCGATCCGTCCGGCGAGAGCATGAGCAGCGAGTCCCAGCGGGTGCGCTCGTCGAACCACGCGACGTTCGGGCCCACGATCGTGCGGACCCGGGTCGCTTCCAGCACCGTCGCGAGGGTCTGGTCGGCGAAGATCACCACGAGCACCAGCGTGCCCGCGGCCAGGCCGGGGGCCAGCAGCGCGGCGAACCGGAACACCGCGCCCGCCCGGGACGGCTCGCGCACCTTCGCGGGCGCGTTCACCGCGGCCGCGGCTTCGGCGGAACCGGCGGCGGCCGCGTCCGCGTCGGGCCCGGTCCGGACCGGGACCGCCCCGCGCGCCCGTTTGACGATGATCAGCAGCACCGGCCGGGACCCGGCGATCAGCGCCGCGATGCAGATCAGGCCGGTGGGGCCCGCCGCGAGCGAGAAGGCGGCGATGAGCACGGCCGCCGCGGCGGGCAGCAGCCGTCCGGTCGCGATGGCGCGTTCGATCGAGCACCAGGTGAGCAGCGCGCCCGCCGCGATCAGCGGCTCGGGCCGCAGACCGTTGTCGTAGGGCAGCCAGAACGCGAGGAACACCAGCCCGGCGGTCCACAGCGCCACCTTGTTGCGCCGCACCCGTGCGCCGAGGCGCGGCAACACCTCCCGGCTGATCACCAGCCAGCAGACGACCCCGGCCAGCAGTGTGGGCAGGCGCATCCACAGGCTGGCGTCGGAGATCCGGGCCATCCACGCCAGCACCTCGTAGGACCACCCGAACGGAGCCTCCGGGACCGCGAACCAGCGGTAGTAGTTCGCCATGTAGCCCGCGTGCTCGGAGGCGCGCGCCATGTTCAGGATGTAGCCGTCGTCGGAGGTGTTCGCCCCGATGACATGCCACAGCGCCAGCGTGCCGAGCACGACGCCGTCCGCGGGGGTGACCCGCCACCAGTGCGCGGGCAGGAACCGCCGCGCTTTGCGCCCGTCTGCGGTGTCCAGCAGATGCAGTGCGACGAGTGCGATCAGCGTGAACACGGCGGCGGCGATCATGGCGGCCAGCTTCAGCGGCGTGGGCGAGGAGGAGAAACGCGAGTCGATATCCGCGTGCACCCGCGCTCCGGCGAGCCGATCGGCGGCCAGGTCGGTGAACACGCCGACCAGCTGCGGCCGGATGTCCCGGCCGATCGTGGTCCGGAACGGCGTGCCGTCCTGGCGGTTCACGCCGGTGAGTTCCACGGTCGTCGCGGCGGCGTCGGACTCGATGCCGATCGTCGCGCAGGACCCGACCTCGGCCAGTGGCGCGGACAGCAGCGGAATGTCGCGCAGTACCACCGAGAGTGCGCCGTCGGCGACCGAGACCACCAGCCCCTTGGTCGCCGCCTGGCCCGACGCGACCGGGACGGTGGACAGCATCGTGCCCCCGGTGCCGAGTTCGCCGGCCAGCGAGCAGGGCAGCGTCGCGCGCAACCGTAGCGGCTCGTAGGACACCAGCGGCGCGGCCACACTCGCGGCGCCGGACTCGGGCCAGTCCAGACTCGCTCGGTCTTGCCGCACCGGCAGGATCGGGGTCAGCAATGCCAGCAGGAATCCGAGAAGCCCGGAGAGGAGGGCGATCAAGCGGATACGGGTGAACGCTCGAGAAGATCGGTCCGGTCGCACGGTGGTTGATGCTAGCTACCGTCCGGTGTGATCCCGACTGCCCCCGACGAGCGCAGCGTATGAACGTCCCACAACCAGACGTCCGACACCCGCGTCGGCGTGAATCCGAACAGCTGCGTGACGGTCTCCCGCAGCACCTCGCCGTTCTTCGTCGCGGGCAGCACCAGGACGTCGGCGCGCCAGAATCGCAGGTCGTCCAGCGCCCGAGCGCGCGCGACCGCGTCGATCGGCGGAACCACTCCGGTGTCCTGCGCTTGCACCAGCAGCGTGGCGGTCGGGCGGGCCTCGGGGCCGTAGATCCCTTTCTTGGTCGTACCGGTCGGCCCGACGAAGTAGCCACCCGCCAGCGGGAAGGAGAACTCGGCGTCGGCCTGCCAGCGCAGCGCCCGTGCGTCGGGCGGCCGGGGTGGCGGCACCAGCACCACCGAGCCGTCGCCGACGTAGCGGCGGACGGTGCCGTCGGCGAAGAAGTCCGGTGTGGGCGTCCGCTCGACCACCGGCAGGATGGTCGGGATCAACGGCAGCAGGGCACACGTGACGGCGCCGAACCACGCGAGCGGCTTCCAGTCCACCGCCGACTGCGTCCAGGTCGTCACCGCGCGTTCGGTGGCCGAAGCGAGCACGACCGCGATGGCCGGGATCGCGGCCATGCTGAGTCTGCTCTCCAGCACCGTGTTCAGCAGCGGAACGTGCTCGGCCCAGCGCCACGGCAGTTCGACGCCGGTCGGCCGCTTGCCGATCGTGGCGACCGCGCCCAGGGACAGCACCCCGAAGACCGCGATCACCGCGCTAGCGGCCCGCACCACCCGCTCGCGCCACAGCAGTCCCACGGTGATTAGCACCAGGAGCAGCAGCGGCCAGCCGAAGTACGCGTTCTGCTCGGTCGGGTTGATCGCCACGTTCTGCCCGGGAGCGAACACGCCGCCCAGCGATTCGGACGGGAATTGCACCAGCGCTTCCAGGTCGTTGCCCATCGGCCCGTGGTCGATGGACCGGTAGCTCTGCGGACCGAAGAACTGCCACCACAGCGGGATCTCCGCCAGCGCCAGCGTGATCACCGCGGCCAGCACGAGGGTGGGGGCGAGCGCACGCGTCACGTGCAGCGCGACGCGCGGAGTGTGCAGGTAGTAGACGAAGGCGAACAGCCCGAACGCGAGGGCGAAGATCAACAGCGGTTCCTCGCCGAGCGCGATCTGCATGGCGACCAGCAGGCCGAGGACGACCGCGTCGCGCACCCGCCCGCGCGGCCGTTCCGGTTCCGCCCCGCCCGCTCGCCGCGCCATCCGGATCAGCCGTCCCGCGATGATCGGAAGCAACAGCAGCACGACGAAGTTCGGGTGCGCGTTGGCGTGCGAGATCATCCCGGGCGCGAAACCGCAGAACAGCCCGCCGAGCACCGCCGCGACCCGGGACCGGACGAGCTCGCGGGCGAACAACCGGTACCAGGCGAACGCCGTCCCGCCCAGACCGACGGTGAGCACGAGCACGAACGTGACGGTGGGCCCGAACAGCAAGGTGACCGGCGTCAGCGGCACGCCGACGCCGAACATGGCCGTGTTGGCCATCATGTTCACGCCGGCGGGGAAGTTCTGCAGGTCGGTGCCGAGCGGGTTGCGCATGGTCTCCACCGAGTGCGCGGTGACGGCGAAGAACCATTCCCACATCGTCTGGTCCTGACCGCTCTTGACCAGGTAGCCGCTGTCGGTGTTGCGCCACTGACCCGACAGCACCACCGCGGCCAGCGTCAGGTAACCGACGCCGACGAGCAGATCGGCGCCACGGTCCCGAGACCGGGGGAGCCACCGGGTACGCGCGGGACCGGTGAGCACCCCGGCCGCCGTCGCTTCTTCCGTCGCGACCGCGACCGACGTCGATTCCGTCACCGAGCCGGTCTCGACGTCCTGTGCCCGTGTCACCCGCGCATCACTCCTCCACAGCGTCCTGGCGTACCCACCACGCTGTGCGTGGACCGACAAACGAGAGGGGTATCCACTTCGCGCGAGTTCAACCGCCGTGATGTCAGCGGTGGAGGGTGACCAGCGTGAACGGACCGATGTTCGTGGTAGTGAAACGCGGGTCGGCGAACAGTTCCTTGGGAAAGCTCACCGAATAACGCCGGACATTCGGATCGTTCGGATAGACGTCCTCGGCCAGCCGCAAGGTGTAGGCGTCGCCGTTGCGCCGGAACAGGAACGCGTCCGGCGCGCGCCACGGGCTCGCCGCCAGCGCGTCGAGCAACTCCTGCGACGTCTTCAGGTCGCTCCAGCTCTTGATGGTCTCCGCGCGGCCCGCGAAATCGGCGAGCGGGTTGGCGTAGTGCGAGGTGAGCGCCTGGAAGCCGAAGTAGGGGTAGAAGGAAAGGAAGCTGGTGTCGGCGGTGAGCACCACCGTCTCCGAGCGCGGCCGCCCGGTCTGCGCGATGAGCGCCTCGTCCACCTCGCGGTAGTGCGACACCGCCGAGGCGGCCCGTTTGTCGGCCCGATTTCCGTCACCGTCGGTGTCTGTGTACGCGGTGGTGATCTCCGGAGTCAGGACATGCGGGATGTCCTGCGCGAACGCCAGCGCGCCGACTGTCGCGACGACGATCGCCACGAGCCGGAACCGGGCGGGCTCGTTCAACGCCTGGTAGATCGCGCGCGCCCCCTCGACGAACCCGAACGCTCCCGCGACCGACAACAGCACCAGCAGCACCGGCTCCAGCCGGAACGACAGCAGCGTGGTGCCCGCGGCGGTCGCCACCATGGACAGCAGCGTCCACAGGTAGATCGCCGCCACCCCGATGCCCAGCGCCTGCGCCCGCCGCGACGACGCGCCACGCAGTACCAGCCAGATCGTGCCGAGCAGGCACAAGGCACCGAGCAGGGAGAACTGGAACATCGGCAGGGGCAGTTCCGCTCCTGACTCCGGCAGGTAGTGCAAGGCGGTTCCGGAGCTCGCGGTCGCGCCGCGCAGCGCCTTCGCCAGGTATGGCGCCCACACGACGAGCGCGACCAGCCCGGCGATCACCGCGATCACCATGAGCCGGACCAGCGGCGCCACCGCCGCGCGCCAGGCCGGGCGGCTCGCGTTCGTTGTCGTGCGAGCGCGCCGCGGATGATCGGCGGCGCGCTGCGCACGCACCGCCAGGAAGGCCGCCAGCAGACCCATCAAGGCGACCGCGAAGGCAGCCACGAGGAAGTAGAGGGTGTAGAACGTGGCCGCCCAGCCGAGGAACAGTCCGGCCCCGACGACCGCGCCCCACCCACCAGCGGTGCGCTGCTCGGTGCCCGCGGCCTGCCGCACGTCCTCCAGGGGCCGGTAGAGCGCCCCCCAGGCGAGCACCAGCGCGGGCGGTAGCAGCAGCACGATGACGGCGCTGTACGCCTCGGGCGCGGCGTAGGCCAGGGTGACCGCCGTGCTCGCCGCCGCGACGCCCACCGCCCAGTCCGCGCGGATCAGCTGCGACCACAGCACCAGCGCGACGACCGCGGCCACCGCGAGGAAGCCGATAGCGTACGGCTTGAACACTTCCCAGCCGTCCAGCCCGAGCAGATTCCCCACTCGCCCGCCGATCCAGAACCAGCCGGCGGGATAGAACGACGGCAGATCCGCGTACGTCATATCGCGCAGCGCGGCGGAATCGGTGAGCCGGGTGAGGAACTCGGTGCGGAACTCCTGATCCACCGAGACGCCGAACAGATACAGCTTCGTCGCCGCCAGCGGCATGCCGAGCGTGAACGTGACGAACGTCGAAAGACCGACCCAGGACAGTAGTTTCGCGACCCAGGGCCACTTGTGCAGCCGCAGCAGCGCGATGGCGACGGCGAGCAGGACCGCCGCGCCCACCTGCCCCACGGTGGTGAGCGCGCGCGTCACGTTCGAGGAGTTGAAGGCGGGCCACTGCACCAGCGAGAACGCGACGAGCCCGACGGCGGCCACCAGCGCGGCGACGAGCGCCGCGAGCGCGGCCTCGCCGGCGCCCGCGACGATCTGCCGCACCGCCAGCGACTTCCGCCCCGGCGCCGGGGCCGGATCGGCGGGCCGCGGCGGCGCTTCGTCCGTCGCCGTCGCCGTGCTCAACGGACCGCTCCGCGCTCGTCGCACTGGATTACTCGCATGGCGCCTCCGGGGTTCACAAGGGTCCACTCCGTCAGACGATAGGTGCCCGCGCGATCACCGATCACGCGGGCACCGAGCTCGTTCGCCGAAGTCAGATCGGCAGTCTGCGGAAGATCGCGCGCGGGACGTGCCGCAGCACCATCATCACGTAGCGGAAGGCTCCCGGCGCCCAGACCAGCTCCTTACCCCGCTGCGAGGCCGCGACCGCCAGCGCGGCGACGTCTTCCTTGTCGACGGTGAGCGGAGCCTCTTTGACGTGCGCCGAGAACTTGGTGCGCACCATGCCGGGCCGGATCACCAGCACGCGCGGGCCGTGCGGCCGCAGCGCTTCGCCGAGCCCGAGGTAGAACCCGTCCAGACCGGCCTTGGTCGACCCGTAGACGAAGTTCGAGCGCCGCACCCGCTCACCGGCGACCGAGGACATCGCGATGATCCGCCCGAAGCCCTGCGCCTTCATCTTCTCGCCCACCAGCACGCCGACGGAGACCGCCGCGGTGTAGTTGATCTGGGCGACCCGCACCGCCTTGCCCTGGTTCTGCCACAGCTCCTCGGGATCGCCGTCGAGGGCGAAGGCGACGATCGCGACGTCCACGTCGCCCGCGTCCCAGGCGGCGTCGATCACCTTCGGGTGGCTTTCGGTGTCGAGCGCGTCGAAGTCGATGACGTCGACCTGGCTCGCGCCCGCCGCCTTCATCTGGGCGACCGCGTCCTCGCGCAGCGGGTCACCGGGCAGTGCCGCGAGGGTGACGCGCGCGGGGCCCTTCTTCAGGTACTCCGCGCAGATCGCCAAGCCGATCTCCGAGGTGCCACCCAGCAGCAGAATCGACTGGGGGTTGCCAACGGCATTGATCACTGCAGCTCCAGCCTTCTCGCCATATCGGACATGAATACGCCTGTGGGGTCGACGCTACGACGGACCTTGATCCACTCGTCGATCCGGGGATACATCTTGTGGAAGGTCTCGGCGGTGGTCCTCGAGTCCTTCGCGGTGTACAGCCGCCCGCCGAACTCGAGCACCCGCCGGTCCAGCTCGCCGACCAGCTCGTTGAGGCCCGGCTTGATCGGGAAGTCGACGCAGATGTTCCAGCCCGGCATGGGGAAGCTCAGCGGGGCCTGGTTGCCCGGGCCGAACAGCTTGAACACGTTCAGCGCCGAGTAGTGCCCCGAGGCCTGGATGTCGACGATGATCCGCTTGAACTCCTCGACCGCCTCGGTGGGCACCACGAACTGGTACTGGAGGAAGCCGTTGGAGCCGTAGCCGCGGTTCCACTCCGCGATCATGTCCAGCGGGTGATAGAACTGCGTCAGGTTCTGCACCTTGCCGGTGTAGTTGCCGCCCATCCGGTAGTACGCCTCGCCGATGGACATCAGCGTGAGCTTGTTCATCGTCCAGTTCGGGAAGATGTCCGGGACGGTCATCAGCTGCGGCGCGTCGAACTTCAGCGGTTTGCTGCGCAGCCGCTTGGGCAGCTCGTCGAGCTTGGCCAGCCTGCCCCGGGTGATCGTGGCCCGGCCCAGCTTGGGCAGCGGGCTGATCACGTCGAACCAGGCGCTCGAGTAGGTGTAGTTCGCCTCGCTGCCGTCGCTGTGCGCGGCGATGGTCTCGTCGAGCGTCGTGGTCTTCACGCCGTCGTTGAGGAAGTAGGCGGTCTCCGTGGGCACCATCTCGATGGTGGCGCGCAGGATGATGCCGGTGAGCCCGTTGCCGCCGACGGTCGCCCAGAACAGCTTGGCGTTGCGCTTGGGGGTGATGTGCTGCACCTGCCCGTCGGCGGTGAGCAGATCGATCGAGCGCACGTGGTTGCCGAAGCTGCCCTCGCTGTGATGGTTCTTGCCGTGGATGTCGGAGGCGATCGCGCCGCCGATGGTCACCTGGCGGGTGCCGGGCAGCACCGGAACCCAGAGCCCGAACGGCAGCGCGGCCTTCATGAGCTGGTCCAGGCTGACGCCGCCGTCCACGTCCACGATGCGGGTGTCGCGGTCGATGCGGTGGATGTTGTTCAGCGCGGTCATGTCGACGACCAGGCCGCCCGCGTTCTGCGCGTGGTCGCCGTAGGAGCGGCCGAGGCCGCGGGCGATCACGCCGCGCCGCAGGTGGGCGGGCTTGCCGTCGTTGTCCTCGGCGACCATGGCGACTGCCTTGGCGATCAGTTCGGGATCGCTGGTCGAGAGCACTTCGGAAGAGGTGGGTGCGGTGCGACCCCACCCGGTCAACGTACGGGTGCGCGTCGGAAGAGTGAACGCGGTGCCCGCGGCCGGGCCGTCGTTCGCGACGCCGGCGCCTTTGTCGTTCCCGGTTGTCTTGGTGGCGGTCGGAGCTTTCGTGGACATCGGCATAGAGGCTACAGGTATGACGGCAGATGGGAGCGGGGTCGCTCTACCCATGGGTAGTGACGAACTCGTCGGTTTAGAACCGAATCACTGCCTTCGCCGGTTCGACGCTACGCTCGTCGGCGTGCAAGCCGAACCCCACCTGCCGCTTCCGGCGGAGTTGCCGCTGGTCGACGAGCCTGCCGGCAGTGATGTCGACCTCAAGACGCAGATCGTCCGGTTCACCCTCACCGGCGGGTTCTCTGCCGTCGTCGACTACGGGCTCTACAGCCTGCTGCTCAACCTGGTCGGTCTCCCGGTCGGCGTCGCCAAGTCCATCGGCTTCGTGGCGGGCACCACAACCGCCTACCTGATCAATCGCCGCTGGACCTTCCAGGCCGCGCCCAGCCGCATCCGCTTTCTGGCGGTCGTCGCGCTCTACGCGGTGACCTTCGCGGTGCAGGTCGGCATCAACAACCTGCTCTACTTCACCCTCCCCGGCGAGTGGTGGCGCCAGCCCCTGGCTTTCGTCATCGCCCAGGGCACCGCCACCGTCATCAACTTCGTCGTCCAGCGCTTGGTGATCTTCAAGATCCGCTGAGCTATCCGCTCGTCGCGGCTCGGTCGGCCAGGAAGGCTCCGACCAGGCGATTCACTTCGTCGGGGACCTCGGCGGCCGCGAGGTGTGCGGCTCCGTCGAGGACCACGAGCTGCGAGCCGGGGATGGCGTCCGCCATCACCTGGAGTTCGGGTACGGGAAAGGTACGGTCCTCGCGACCTCCGACGACCAGCGTGGGACAGGTAATCGAGGAGAAGAGGTCGCGCTGGTCCGGGCGGTCGATCACCACGGATCGGACAGCGTGCACGAGCGACGCCGGATCATTGCGGCGGGCGACGTCGAGGACCTGCCGGACGACCTGCGGGCGCGTTCGTTCGGTCGTCGGACCGAGGAATGCCCGGACCACCGATCCGGTGAGCGGCGGCCGAATCCCGCCGAGAATGCGGATCGTCATCAAGAGCATCCGATACTGCGTCCGCTGCGCGAGCGGGGCCGATGACGCTGTGCCGTTCATCAGGATCGCGGATTCGATGCGGTCGGGGAATTCGGCGGCGAAGGTGCCGCCGATCATGGCGCCCCAGGAGTTCCCGAGGAAATGGGTCCGCGGTAGTCCCAGCTGATCGAGGATGTCGACGACGCACGCGGCGCACTCGTCGAACGTGAAGGGCCGTCCGAGGCGGCTGGACCGCCCGTGTCCGGGCGGGTCGACCGCGATGGTCAGGAAATCCCCTGCGAAATAGTCGACTTGGGCATCCCAAAGGGCAGCGTCCATGAGAAGGCTCGGCCACATCACGATCGGATGCCCGCTGCCGGTCAGGACGACGTGCAGCAGCCCCAGCCGGGTGGGTATGTGAATATGCCTGCGGTCCATGAGCATTCCTTGCGGTGAGCGGCGGGTCCGCGCGAGCTCGCGCCGTAGGTTCCCGCACACGGTGACGGGTTCCGCCCGGCTACGACGCACCGGCGTCCGGGGCGGTGATCTGTACGATCGGACTCACGTTAGGCGTGGACCGTTGCGCGCTCGACCTGATCCGTGCACGGCTCTGACGGAAACGCGCACATCGGTCTGGGAGGTTGCTCGTGACGATCGCCGAGCCGTATCTCGTGGAGCGGGTCGATACCGGCGCGGTGCTGCCCCGCGAGTCGGCCGACTTCTGGGCTGAGCACGTCTGCCGTAACCAGGGCACCTTGCAGTGCCGTTTCGCCAGTCCGGCCTCGTTCCGCGGAGCGACGGCCGTGCAGCGATACGCGGGCTATCAGCTGATCGACTTCTGGTCGGACAGCATCGTCTACTCCAGAACCCGGGCGGATATCCGGCGTGACGGCGACGAGAGTCTGCGGGCGATGATCCCGACCGACGGAATATTGCGTCTTCGACAAGACGACGCCACCGCCGAGGTGTCACCGGGGCACGGCGCGGTGGTCACCAAGACACGCCCGGTGGATTTCGACCAGCCGCTGACTGCGCGTGGGTGGGTGATGAACATCCCCGCGGGCACGCTACCGCTCCAGGTCGGTGCGGGACCTGCGTTGATCGACCTTCGATCGGGCTTGGGCTCGGTCGTCGCCGGCATGGTCGGCGAACTCGGCAGGCAGCGCGCGAATGTCGACGGTCCCGAGTTCGCCTCCGCCTGTGACACGATCGTCGATCTGCTCGCCCTTTGCCTACGCCGCCGCAACGCGATGCCCACCGTGCTGGCGACGGTGGACACCGCGGTTCGGGATCACGTCCGCAGGCACGCCGACAACCCGAACCTGACACCGGCCGCAATCGCTCGAAGCCTGGGCTGGTCCCTGCGGCAGATCCAATTGGCCTTGCACCACACCGGCACCACACCGTCGGAGTTGATCCGCGCCGAGCGCCTCGACCGCGCGCACCGCCGCCTCCGCGAAGCCCCGCCCGCCCGCACCGTCGCCGACATCGCCTACGCCAGCGGCTTCCGTTCCCTCAGCGCCTTCGGCTCCGCGTTCAAAGCCCGGTTCGGGGTGACTCCGCAGGAAGCACGACGGCGCTGACGCCGTTCGGCGCTCGGCGATCTTCGAGACCTGCTGACGATCGCCCGAGCCCGTGCGGCCGCGCGCGACCCTGCCTCATCGACAATCCGATTCCGAGAGAGGTCCATCCCCGCGTCATGGCCCGCTTCCTGCTGATCAGCGGTCGAATCACGCCGCTGGTGTGGCCGCATCGAGGAACGCGACGTCGACGCGAATCCTGTCGGGTTCCGCTGCGACCGCTCTCGAACCACCTGGCTCCGGATAAGGTCATCGCTCACGCCCATTGTCCTGGATAGGAGGAAGGTTCCGATCGATACATCCCGGCACACCGCCACCGCGCCGGGTGGCGCGGCGCTGACGGGGACTGTCCTCGGTGTTGCGGTGCTCTTGTGTGTCCATCTCGAATGGTCGCCGTTCGTCGGTGATCCGACCGTCCCCGATCAGCTCGTCGGCCTGGTGATCGGCGGGATTCTGCTGAGTGTGTCCCTGCCGGTGTGGGCGATCAAAACGCTGTATCTGGTCGGCCGAGAGCGCAGGTGGTCCTGGAAGGTCGTCGCGGTGCCGGTTGTCGTGCTCGCCGGACTGATAGCCGGACTGCTCCTCCACCCTGCGGGCTCCCACTCCACCCCGCCAGAAATCGCAACCTCCACCGCCCAAGACTGACCGCGAGTGGCGCATGGTTGCGGCATCTGCCGACAAGAGATCTCCACGGTGTGCCACTCGTGGGCAGGAGGGGGCGAGTCGTGGCAGGCGGTGACGACGAGATAGGGCTGGGCCGGAGTGGATGTCGGTAATCGTGGGAACGACTGGGGAGGTTGTGCACGTGGTCAAGGATGAGCGGCGGTCATCGATCGGCTGTGGGCGGTGATCGGTACCGATCGAGAGATCGTGTGGCGGTGGGCGATGGCGGGCCATATACCGCTCACCGCCGTGGATGATTTTCGCAGACAGTCGCCGATCGAACGCGACTTCGTGGATGGGTTGCTGCTTCGGTTGAGCGGAGCCCATCTCGATGACGGAACGTTCGACAGCTTTACTGTTCCTGTCATGCTCTACAGCCGATTCATTCGGGAGGGCTGCTGGGCGGGAGAACGATTTCTCCCGAAATCGGTAAGCGGTGAATTGGAGCGGCTGGCCTCATCGTTGGCTCCAGACCAGTCGGTTCTTCCCGCGCAGGCGACCGAATTCATGGTCCGTATCGCCGACAATCCGATCCCGAGAGAGGCTGCTCTCACGGTTCGTGCCGCAATCTTCGCCAGCCGCATATCAGAGGATCTCGTGCACCCGATTGTGGGAGCTGAACGCTGGCCCACCCCGATGGCTGAGTACGACGAGGACTCGCCCGCTGCCGCAACGATGCGCCAGTTGCCGAGGCTCGTTGATCGCTGGTTGCACGACGTCATGTCCAGGGACTCGATCGAAGCCGAGGTCAGGCGACTGGCAGCCGTGCATCGGTGGCATTGACCGATCTCATCCGGTGACCGGCGAGTTCGCCGAGGTAGCGGAACGCGGCGATCGACAGTTCGATCAGCTGTCGTGAATGGGTGGATGGTAGCCGCCGCGAGACGAGACAGCCCGGCTCCCCGGACGTACGAGTCGGTGAGCCGGGCCGTGCCGGCCGATGCGGTCAGTGACGGTTGAATTCGCCGTGCGTCATTCGGTCGCGTACGCAGCCGTACCTGACCGCGAGTGGTACATGGTTGCGGCATTTGCCGAGAAGAGGTCCCATGGTGTGCCGCTCGTGCGGCGGGCCGGTGCTCAGGTTGTGGAGGATTCGCTGGCGAAGAGGCCGAGCCACTCGGGTGTGTCGGCGAGCTCGCTCTTTTCCGCCTTGGCCCCGAAATAGTCGCCGCCCTTGGCGCGGACGTTGTCGGTGCCCCACTCGCGAAGTTCGCGCGGGGCGGGGACGAGGTGCGGGATGTGCTTGCGGCAGTGAATGTAGGCTTCCTCCACGTCGACCACCACCCACTGCTGGGCGGCGCGGCCCTTGTGGTTGACGGGCAGGTCGGTGACGGTGGCGCGGAGAGCGGGGTCGTCGACGATGCGGGCCGAACCGTTGATGTGCAGTCCGATGAGGTCGCGCACGAAATCGATGAGCAATATCCCGACGTGCGGGTTCTCCAGGATATTGCCGAGGCTGGCCATGACGCCGTTGCCACGATATTCCGGATAGGCGATCGTACGGTCGTCTATCACGTGCAGGAAACCGGGCAGTCCGGCACGGAAGCTCGCGTCGCATTCGCCGCGTTTGTCGGCTGTGGCGATGAACGCCATATCCATCCGTCCAATGAATTCGATCATCGTCGGATTGAGCCGGTCGAGCACCTGGTCGTCGTAGAACCGCTGTGCCCGATCCTCTGTGCCGTACCGTTCCTGCAGCTCACGCTCACCGTGGCTGCCGTTGTGTGTGCCGGGCATCGCCGCCCCTCTGGTCGCCGGAATCCGGGGTCCACCAGGCTCGACGTTGAACCGCGGTCGTACCGAGATGCATCTATTTTAGATGATAACGGCACGGTTAAACGTCGGAATCCCGGCCTGGAATATCTCCGATTTTCGTGCGTACCAAGCATTTCGGACGATTAGCTAAAAGCCGACCGGCCGGAACTGTTTCCGGCCGGTCGGGATTTGCGGGAGCGATTCGAGGGATGTCAGGCCGGGGTCAGCGTGACCGGAACCCCATTGAACACGGCGTTTCCGGACGGCGCGTCGACCACCGAATCGTCGGTGAGCACATTGGCATTGACGCCCGCGTGCGCGCGGGCCACGGTCTGCCCGCTGTCGCCGTGGCCCCAGCCATGCGGCAGGCTCACCACGCCGGGCATGATGGCCTCGGTCGGCTCCAGCGGGACGGTCAGCGTCCCGGCGGCCGATTTCACCACCGCCTGATCGCCGAGCCCGAGCCGCTCCACATCGGCCGGATTGATATGCAAGGTGCAGCGATTCGATCCGCTCACCAACGGCGCGATGTTATGCATCCAGCTGTTGTTGGACCGCAGCTGCCGCCGCCCGATCAGCACGATCTCCGGTGCGGCGTCGGACAGCCGCGCCCGCATGCGCGCCACATCGTCCAGCAGCGGCTGCGGGGCCAGATCCACCCGCCCGCTCGCCGTGCGCAGCACGCCGGGTAGCCGCGGCCGCAACGGGCCGAGGTCGATGCCGTGCGGATTGTCCAGCAGCGCCTGCAGATTGAGCGTGCCGCCGTTCCATTCGCCGTACGGCCCGAGGCGCAACATCAGGTCGATGCGCTGCTCGGTGCTGTTCTCCCCGATCAGATCACCCCGCCGCTCCGCCAGCCCGGCCTTGTGCAGCAGACCCGCGATGACGAGTTCGTCCATGGCGGTGAGCGGGTCGACCCCGTCGGAGCCGTCGTGCGGCCTGCCGTTCAGCGCGGCCGCGAGACGAGCCAGGACAGCGGGCTCGGAGGGCCGGTCACCCAGCGGCACCAGCGGACGCGAGTAGCGGGTGTAGTTGCGCACGGCGAACTGCAGGAGCGCGAAATCGTAGTGCGGGGACTGGGTGGGGCGCGGGGGAGGCAGGATCACATCGGCGTGCTTGGTGGTCTCGTTCACGTAGCGGTCCACGCTCACCATGAAGTCGAGCTCGGCGAACGCCTCGTCCAGGCGGGCGCCGCTCGGCGCGGACAGCACCGGGTTGCCCGCGACCGTCACCAGGGCGCGGATCTGTCCCTCGCCCGGCGTGGTGATCTCGTCGGCGAGCGTCGCGACGGGCAGCTCGCCCATCGCCTCGGGCAATTCGCGGACCCGGCTGGTCCAGCGTCCGGCGCGGAACGGCCTGGTCCGGGGGATGCCGCCGGCCGCGGCGGTGGCGAACATCGCGCCGCCGGGGGAGTCGAGGTTGCCGGTCAGCGCGTTGATCGCGTCGACCAGCCACTGGGTGATCGTGCCGAATTCCGCGGTGCAGGTGCCGATGCGGGCGTACACCGCGGCGGTCGGCGCCCCCGCGAGCTCACGGGCGAGCCGCACGATCGTCGATGCGGGTACTCCAGTGCGTGCCGCGACTGTGTCCGGATCGAACGGGGCGGCGGCGCAACGCAATTCCTCCAGCCCGGTGACCTCGACGCGCAGGTCGGTCAATTGCTCGGCGAAGAGCGTGTGCACGATGCCGAACAGCAGATACGCGTCGCTGCCCGGCCGGATGAACAAATGCTCGTCGGCGAGTTTCGCGGTGCGGGTCACCCGCGGATCGACCACCACGAAGCGACCGCCCCTGCCGCGCAGCGCCTTCAGCCTGCCCGGGAAATCCGGTGCGGTGCACAGCGAGCCGTTCGATTCCAGCGGATTGGCCCCCAGCATCAGCAGATAATCGGTGCGGTCCAGGTCGGGCACCGGCACGGTCAGCGGATCACCGAACATCAGCCCACTGGCCACCTGCTTGGGCATCTGATCCGCGGTGCTGGCCGAGTAGATGTTCTTGGTGCCCAGCGCCCGCAGCAGCATCGGCACGTACAAGGTGCCCGCCACGGTGTGCGCGTTGGGGTTGCCCAAATAGGCGGCGGCCGATTGATTCCCATGCTCGGCCACGACGGCGGGAAACCGTTCGGCGATGTAATCGAAGGCTTCGTCCCAGCTCACGGTGCGCCAGGTGCCGGTCGCGCGATCGCGGATCAGCGGTTCGGTCACCCGGTCCGGATCCTCGTCGAGGTGGCCGAAGCTGGCTCCTTTAGGGCAGATGAAGCCCTTGCTGAAGGGGTCGCTGCGGTCGCCGCGGACCGAGGTCACGTGGTCGTCGGGATCCAGGGTGATGTCCAGGCCGCAGACCGCCTCACAGAGCGGGCAGGTCCGCAGCAGATTGCGCGATTGCGTGATCGGGGCCATACCCCATCTTGGCGTCCGGTCGTGAAACTGAAAAGAGAACGCTCGACATCCGTGCGCTCGATATCCGCGATGCCAAACGACCGGTACCCGGTGGCGCTCCGGGGTGGGGATCCGGAGCGCCGGGACGGATACCGGTCGCAAACAGGCCGGGTAGCGCGGCCCCGGCCCGCGATCAGCAGGTGAACTGGATCAGGGTGTTCAGCAGGCGATGGTCAGCTTGGCGCGGCGCGACGAGGTGGCGGCGCGCACGGCCGCGGCGATCGCGACGACCGGCGGCACCCAGCGGGCCTCGGCGGGAGCGACACCCCAGCAGGCCGAACCGGCCGAGAGCTGGGTGGGCGGCAGCGGGATGCCCGCTCCGTCGGTGTACACGGTGGCCCCGGCCTCGCGCAGCGCCTCCAGCGCCATCGCGGCCTTGCGGACGCCGGTGACCAGGTGGATCTCGCGACGCTCCGGGCCGGGAATCTCGATCACCGCACCGGACAGGTTGTTCGCGCGCAGGAAGCGGCGGACCTCGCCGGCCAGTTCGCCGGTGACCTCGATGCCGGACACGTTGTCGTCGGTGATCAGGCTCAGACCATTGGCCGTTTCGGCGACCGTCCACCCGCGCTGGTCGTAGTCCTGCGCAGCGGCGGTCAGCTCGGCCGCCTGGACGGAAGTCGGAAACGTGGTGCGCACTGTCTTCTCCATTCCCCGGTAGATCTCTGGGTCCTGCATTCATGGGTCGTATCGGCGGGGGCCGCCTTGGGTGTTACGCGTTATCCGAGAAAATTTCCGGAGTGTCGCCTACGTCTCATTTCCGAGAGGTTCGTTCGCGTATCGCCGGGCATCCCGAGGTGGCTCGCGGTGGTTGCCACGCAGCCACTTTCGGCCCTGGACCTGGCCACTCGCTGCGCCGGAGCTGTGAGGTCGCTGTGGATGGCCCCTAAGGGGTCGCGGGTGCGAAAACATACCGGTGGCGTGCGTTTCCGGCTGGATCCGCTCGCCGCGAGCAGGAAGGATTCTCAGCATGAGCGGTCAGGCCCGGAGGCGGCAGCGCAGCGTGACCACGCAGGGCCCCGCTCATGCCGACAACAGACACGGCATGAGCGGTCAGGCCCGGAGGCGGCAGCGCAGCGTGACCACGCAGGGCCCCGCTCATGCCGACGACAGACACAGCATGAGCGGTCAGGCCCGGAGGCGGCAGCGCAGCGTGACCACGCAGGGCCCCGCTCATGCCGACGACAGACACAGCATGAGCGGTCAGGCCCGGAGGCGGCAGCGCAGCGTGACCACGCAGGGCCCCGCTCATGCCGACGACAGACACAGCATGAGCGGTCAGGCCCGGAGGCGGCAGCGCAGCGTGACCACGCACACAGCATGAGCGTCGGGCGCGGCGGCGGTCGGCGTGACCACAGAGGGCCCGCGCATGTGGAGGAGGACCTGGCATGAGTGACGAATCCCACGACACCGGCGCGCCCGCGGACCGCCCGGTCGCGGACTCCGAGGAGTCCGAGGCCGAGCGCCGGCTCGCGTGGACGGAGTCGGCGGCCAAGCGCTTCGCCGGAGCTGCCTCCGACGAAGAACAGCCCGCCGAGCCGTTCCGCAGTCCGCGTGCCTTCGCGCAGTGGAGTGCCGCGGCCGCGCGCGCCCTGGTCGACGTGCAGTTCCACCGCCCGGCCACCCGCACGCTCTTGCCGCTCGCCTACATCCTGGGGTTGGTGTTCGCCGTCGCCGTGCCCATCACGCTGACGGTCTCGGCATGGCGGGTGTCCGCGGTGCTCGGGGTGCTCGCCGCGATACTGGGCGTCCCGCTCGGCCTGACCATCGCGGCCGCCGTGCGCCTCATGCTCGAGTTCCTGGTCAACGCCTCGCGTCTGGCGACCAGGGTGGAACACATCAGCGAGCTGGCCGACGACCTGTTCCAGGCGTTGTCGGACGTGGCGGAGCCGGTCAACCAGCTGTCCGAAGACGTTCGCGCGGTCCAGTTCTGGCGTTTCCGCAAGCGCAGCCCACGCAGGTAGGGGCGAAATCGCACCGTGCGGAAGTGGTTTGACTCGCGGTAGCCATCGGCCTGGCTGAGACACGCGCCGTGACCGCTGCGAGTTTCACTGTGAACAATGCTGTTCGGATACCCGGCACATCCACCTCGGGTGTCCGGGAAGGGCGCCCTGGACCGCTGACGGACATGATTCGCGGGGCGGCGCACGGTGAAACAGGGGGGAAGCATGGCTTTACCGCAAGGAACGACCGGATCGACCATGCCGCGGCGGCAGCTCGGCAGACACTTGCGTGACCTGCGCAACCGGGCCGGGATGACCACCCGGGTGGCCGCGCAGCAGCTGGAGTGGTCGGAAGCGAAGATCTGGCGGATCGAGACCGGTCAGACCTCGCTGCGCGGTCTCGATGTCGAAGCGATGTGCAAGGTCTACGGCGCGCCGCCCGACCTGCTCGAACCGCTGCGCGCGTTGGCGCGCGACACGAAGGCCAAAGGCTGGTGGACCGCCTACGGCGACGTGATCCCGGAGGGCTTCGACGTCTACATCGGGCTGGAAGAGGCGGCCGGCCGGCTGTTCACCTACGAGAACGAGCTGGTCCCGGGGCTGCTGCAAACCGAGGGCTACACCCGGGCGGTGTGCACGGCGGCGCACCCGGAGCTGTCCGCCGACGAGATCGACCGCAGGGTGCGCCTGCGTCAGGCCAGGCAGGCGCTGGTCACCCGCCCGGACGCGCCGCTGGAGTTGGACGCGCTGATCGACGAGGCGGTGCTGCGCCGGCGCATCGGTGGTCCGGAGGTGACCGCCGGGCAACTCGATCACCTGCTGCGGATGACCGAGTTGCCCAACGTCCGGATCCGGCTGGTGCCCGGGGATTGCGGCTATCACGACGGTATGGCCTCGGGCCGGTTCGTGCTGCTGGAGTTCCCCGATTCCGGTGAGCCGCCCGAACCGCCGGTGGTCTATCTGGAGGCCTTCACCGGACCGGTCTACGTGGACAAGGAACACGAGATCGCGCGCTTCCGAACGGCATTCGCGAGCATTGAGGCGGCGGCGGTCGATCCGCGCGCACGCATCGAGGAAGTCCGGAAATCGCTTTGACGCGCACGGCTATCCGGCGCTGATCAGCACCTCGGCGGCCCGGGCAGGTCCCAGGTGTCGCTCAAAACCGCGCGGTGGGTGGGCAGGGCCTGCTCGTAGACCGAACGGCCCTTCTCGGTGAGGCAGACGAACACGGCGCGGCGGTCTTCCGCGCACATGGTGCGCTGGACCAGGCCGTCGCGCTCCAGCCGGGCCACGGCTCGCGAGAGCGCGCTCTGGCTGAGGTAGATGTCGTTGGCCAGGTCGCTCATGCGGTAGTCGCCGCAGTTCGCGTCGACCAGCCGGTCCAGCGTCTCGAATTCGCTGAGCCCGATCCGGTGACCGTTCTGTAGCGCCTTCTCGAGTGCGCAACTCACCGCCGCATGCCGGTCGAGCAGCTCGCGCCACTCGCCGACCAGCCCGGTCGGCGCGAGGGCGCGCCGCGGTGTGCTGACGGTGGTCGGCTTCGACATGGCCCCATCTTAGTGGCCCCGCCGAATCCATGCAACAGCATTAAATGTGTTGGCATTTAATGCACACGCATGTAATGTTCCCCGCATGACTTCACCAGCAACGCTCTCGGCCGCTCAGGCGACCGATCCGGCCAGATGGTCAGCCCGGCTTTGGGGCATGCTGATCACGCTCTGCATCGTGTTGTTCCTCGACGGTCTCGACGTTTCGATGATCGGTGTCGCGTTGCCGTCCATCGGCGCGGAACTCGACCTGTCCACCTCCACCCTGCAATGGCTGGTCAGCGGCTACGTGCTCGGCTACGGCGGTCTGCTGCTGCTCGGCGGCCGCACCGCCGACCTGCTCGGGCGGCGCAAGGTCTTCCTGATCGCGCTCGCGGTCTTCGCGGTCGCCTCGCTGGCCGGTGGCCTGGTCAGCTCGGGCCCGCTGTTGATCCTCACCCGCTTCGTGAAGGGCCTCGCCGCCGCGTTCACCGCGCCGACCGGCCTGTCCATCATCACCACCAACTTCGCCGAGGGCCCGGCCAGGAACAAGGCGCTGTCCATCTACACGGTGTTCGGCGCGGGCGGCTACTCCATGGGCCTGCTGTTCGGCGGCCTGATGACCGGTGTCGGCTGGCGTTGGACGTTCCTGCTCCCGGTGCCGATCGCGCTCGCCGCGCTGGCCGCGGCCTTCGTGCTGGTGCCCAAGGATAAGCCCGCCGAGGAGGGCGGACACGACCTGCTGGGCGCGCTGCTGTCGACCTCGGCCATGTTGCTGCTGGTCTACACCGTGGTCGCCGCGCCGGAAGCCGGCTGGGCCTCGGTGCGCACCATCGGCTCGTTCGTCGCGGTCGCCGCGTTGTTCGCCGGGTTCGTCGCGGTGGAGAAGCGGGTGCGCTACCCGCTGGTGCGCCTCGGGATCCTGCGCAAGTCCTCGCTGGTCCGGGCCAGTCTCGCGATCGTCGCGGTGGCCGGTTCCTACTTCAGCTGGCAGTTCATCGTGACGCTGTACTTGCAGGACACGCTCGGCTGGTCGCCGCTGAAGCTGGCCATGGCGCTGCTGCCGGTCGGTCTGCTGGTCGTGCTGTCGGCCTTCTTCTCCGACAAGCTCGTCGATCGCTTCGGTACGGGGCCGGTGATCGGCGTGACCATGACCGTGATGGCCGTCGGCTACCTGCTTTTCCTGCGGCTGGACACCGCGCCCTCCTACCTGACGATGCTGCTGCCCGCAGTGCTGCTCATCGGCATCGGATGGGTCGGCTTCCCGGCCATCAACATCCAGGCCACCAACGGCATCGATGACGAGGAACAGGGTCTCGCCGCCGGAGTCCTGCAAACGTCCATGCAGGTCGGCGCGGCCATCGTGCTCGCG
The DNA here is from genome assembly GCF_027924405.1 of Nocardia sputorum. Lineage (NCBI taxonomy): Bacteria > Bacillati > Actinomycetota > Actinomycetes > Mycobacteriales > Nocardiaceae > Nocardia > Nocardia sputorum. Next base: position 7,250,520 of record NZ_AP026978.1, read on the forward strand.
GTGACCACGGCGATCATCTCCTCCGGCGCGCATGCCGACATCTCGGCCGCCGGGATGCTCGACACCTACCGTCCGGGTCTGGAATTCGCCGCGGGCGTGTCCATCGTCGGCGCGCTGGTCGCCCTGCTCGCCTTCGTGCCGCGCTTCCGTGGTCAGGAGCGGGCAGCGGAGGAAGAGAAGGAACTGCAACTCGTCGGCTGATCGAAGTAGCCGACGCCGAGCGCCGCCACCAAGCACTGGTTGGCGGCGCTCGGCGTACGCGGCTGCTTCCGGTGGGACTCAGGTTTTCGGACGGATGCGCCGGGCCGGTGTTCGCGCGGCCCCTCTTCGGAACGACACCACGTCCCGGGTCACGAAAACGGCGGGGCCACGGAATCTTTCGCGGAGCGGATGAAAGTGAGTTCCCTGCCGTCGCGACCGACCCGCGGCCACTCGATGCCCAGCGTGGGATCGAACGCATCGATGTCGTGGTCGAACTCCGGCTGGTACTCCAGGGAGCACAGATAGGTGACCGTCGATCCGTCCTCCAGGGAGAGGATCGCGTGGCCGAGACCTTCGGACAGAAACACCGAGCGCCGGTCGACGTCGTCGAGCAGCACACTGTCCCAGCGCCCGTAGGTCGGTGAGCCGGGACGCAGATCGACCACCACGTCGAGGAACGCTCCGCGCACACAGGTCACGTATTTGGCCTGGCCCGGCGGGTCCTCGGTGTAGTGGATGCCGCGCAGCACCCCGGCGGCCGACACCGAGCAGTTGACCTGCCGCAGGTCGAACGGTCGCCCGGTCGCCTTCTCGAACTCCGAGGCCTTGAACCCCTCGAGGAACATGCCGCGATCGTCTCCGTGCTGGCGCGGCGTGATCACCCACGCGCCCGGCACCGCGAGTTCCCGGAACTCCATGCTCACCAGTCCCGTCCGCGGTCGAGCAGATCGAGCAGATAGCGGCCGTACCCGGAGCGGACCATCGGTTCGGCGAGCCGGCGCAGCTGCTCGTCGTCGATGAAGCCCATCCGCCAGGCCACCTCTTCGGGGACGCCGATCTTGAGGCCCTGCCGCTCCTCGATGGTGCGGACGTAATTGGCCGCGTCGAGCAGGGAATCGAAGGTACCGGTGTCCAGCCACGCGGTGCCGCGGGCGAGCACGTCCACGCTCAGGCGATCCTGTTCCAGGTAGGCGCGATTGATGTCGGTGATCTCGTATTCGCCACGTGCGGACGGTCGCAGCGACCGGGCGATCTCCACCACGTCGTTGTCGTAGAAGTACAGCCCCGGAATGGCGTAGTTCGACCGGGGGACCTTGGGTTTCTCCTCGATGGACACCGCGCGTCCTTCGGTGAACTCCACCACGCCGTAGGCGGTCGGGTCGGAGACCCAGTACGCGAACACCGCACCGCCGTCGATCCCGTGGAAGCGATTGAGGCTGGTGCCGAGACCGGGGCCGTGAAAGATGTTGTCGCCGAGCACCAGTGCGGCGCAATCGCCGCCGATGTGATCGGCGCCCAGGACGAAGGCCCTGGCCAGGCCGTCCGGCTCGGGCTGGACCACGTAGTCGAGGGACAGCCCGAACTGCGTGCCGTCGCCGAGCAGCCGCCGGAACGCCGCGGCGTCCTCGGGCGTCGTGATCACCAGGATGTCCCTGATCCCCGCGAGCATCAGCGTGGAAAGGGGGTAGTAGACCATGGGTTTGTCGTAGACCGGGACCAGCTGCTTGCTCACCCCGCGCGTGATCGGGTGCAACCGGGAGCCGGTGCCGCCCGCCAGAATGATTCCGCGCATGCCTGGAGTCTGCCAGTCTCACGGCTCCGGGATTCGATGAGGTTCCGAGTAGTCCTCGATTCGGTCACGGCCGTTTCGCCGCGGCGGGGTTGGAGCGATTCTGTTGCGTAGGTCACGATGCGCATGGTCTTCTGAAAAGACACTGCGTGAGATGTCAGCGCCGACAGCTCGCCTGGGCGACCTCGGTCCGGTCGTGATTCGGCGCACCAGTTGTGAGGTAGGTGCGCGATGGCGACCAGAGACGGCGAGCCCGGCGTGGTGATGAATCCGAAGGGCCCCAGCGCGCAATCGCGCCTGCTGCTTGCCACCTGTATGGGCGTGGTCCGGCCGGTGCTGCGAACCTTCCCCGTGACCAAGGCGACCATCCCGGTCGGCGCCGCCACCGTGGACGGGCTGGCGCGATTGCGTCCCCGCCCGTACGGCATCGATCGGGAGCAGGTGTCGTTGCATCGTCTCCGCCTGGAGATCATCCGCCCGGCCGGTGCGGCGCGTGCGCTGCGCCACGGCGCGGTGCTCTACATGCACGGCGGCGGCTTCGCGATCTGCAGCACCCGCAGTCATCGTCCGATCGCGGCGAGCCTGGCTCGCCGCACCGGCCTGCCCGTGATCAATGTCGAGTACCGCCAATTGCCCGGCACGCGGATCGCCGACTCGGTGCGGGACTGCCTGGCCGCCTACCGCTGGCTGTTGCGCCACGGTGCCGATCCGGCGCGGATCATCTTCGCGGGTGACTCGGCGGGCGGCTATCTGACTTTCGCGACCGCGCTGCTGGCCGTGGAGTCGGGGTTGCCGGTGCCGGCCGGGTTGGTCGGCTTGAGCCCGCTGCTGGACCTGGACTACGGGGCGAAGCGGGACTACGTGAACGTCGCGCGGGATCCGTATATCCCGTTGTCGGCGCTGGAAGCGGTGGTGCGCATCGGCGCGGAGGTCGACGGAGTGCTCGATCCGGCGCTGTCGCCGGTCAACGCGGTGCTGTCCGCGCTGCCGCCCGTGCTGTTGATCGCCGCCGAGGACGAGGTGCTGCGCTTCGACTCCGAACTGATGGCGCAGCGGCTCACGGCGGCGGGCGTGCCGAACGCGCTGGAGCTGTGGCGCGGCCAGGTCCACGCCTTCATGAGCATCGCGCCGAACCTGCCGGAGAGCAGGGCGGCGCTGGCGCGGGTCTCGCGGTTCGTGCGGGCATGCATCGAAGAGGACCAGCGGGCTCGGACGGCGTAACCGGTCGGGCCCTGCCCAGGCGAGCCCCGCCCCGCACCGGACGGGACGGGGCTCGCGTCTGCGTGGGGCAAGTTCGCACCTCGGCGGTACCCTGCGCCCGCCGCGGACTATTTCCGATTCGAAGTTATCTGTCCTTGATAGCCCAGGTCACAAGTCCGCGATTTTGATTTTTTGCATATTGTTCAATAATCGTTCACCTTTCCGTTTGCTGCCGGAACAACTGAAGCCCCGCCCGGGCTGTCCGCGCGGGCGGGGCTTCTGTGTTGTTCGATTATGCGTTCGGCCGCGGATTACTTCGGGGCGTTGAACGGCTGGTTGATGGTGGTGAAGTACTGGATCGCGGCACCGATCGCGACCGGGGCGGTGATCAGCAGCTGGCCCGCGAGGGTGCCCAGCGCGCCGACGGCGATGATGCCGCCGAGGCAGCCGATGGCGGCGGCCGGGATGAACCCGCCGAACAGGCCGATGATGGCCGCCGAGGCGACGGTGGCGCCGGCGATGCCGCCGAGCACGCAGCCGACGGCGCCGCCGCCGATGCCGCCGACCAGGGTGCCGATGGTGGCGCCGGTCGAGATGGTGTCCTTCATGCGGTTGAAGGCGGCCTGCTCACGGTCGTACTCGCTCTTCCACGGCGCCTTGTCCTCGAAGGGGAGGGCGACCGGCTTGTAGGTCGCGTGCGCCATGTCGAACTGCGGGGTCAGGGTGGCGGTGCGGTCCGCGATCTCGGCAGCGATCGGGAACTCGAAGTCGTCCACCCGGAAGGTCAGCGGCATGCCGGTGAGCACGTCACCGTTGGCGGCCTTGACCTTGAACGTGCCATCCTCGACGACCATGGAACCGGCATCGGTCGTGATGATGGACTGGGTGTCGGTCGCGTGGGCGGTGAAGTTCACCGCGCCATCGGCCTCGGAGGCCGGAGCCGCGTTCACGGTGCCGGCGGTGACGCCGAGAGCGGCGATCAGCAGTGCCGACGTCGCGGCGAATTTCCTCATCAGCATTTTGTTTCGAACCTCGATTGGAACGTTCGGAGGGGACTAGACGAGCAAAATCTAGACCAGCTAACGCGTGGTGAACCCGTTGTGACTGTTTATTCAAATTTTGTTCACCGCTGCGACCCACGGCTCGGTGGGGTCGCGGAAATGTGGGCGCTGACCGGGCTTTTCCGAGAGAAACCAATCCGGAAGTTCTTTGCACTGAGAAGTCAATGAGACGAAGGTCACAGATCGAAATCACGGAGTGGCCCTCAGCCGCACCGGATTCGAGTCCGTCGCCGGTGCGCCGCGGCCCCACGTACAGTCAGGGGGTGCGATTGCTCGTCACCGGCGGCGCCGGGTTCATCGGCGCGAACTTCGTCCTGCAGACCGTGTCCGACCATCCGGATGCGACCGTCGTCGTTCTCGATGCCCTGACCTATGCCGGGAACCGGGCCTCGCTCGACCCGGTGGCCGACCGCATCGACTTCGTGCACGGCGACATCGCCGACCTCGATCTGGTCGACCAACTGGTCAGCGGCGTGGACGCGGTGGTGCACTTCGCCGCCGAGTCGCACAACGACAACTCCCTCGCCGAGCCGTGGCCGTTCGTGCAGACCAATATCGTCGGCACCTATTCCCTGTTGCAGGCCGTGCGCAGGCACGACGTGCGCTACCACCACGTGTCGACCGACGAGGTCTACGGCGATCTGTCCCCGGACGATCCGGCGTTCACCGAGGCCACGCCGTACAACCCGTCCAGCCCGTACTCGGCCACCAAAGCCTCCAGCGACCTGCTGGTGCGGGCTTGGACCCGCTCGTTCGGCGTGCGCGCCACCATCTCCAATTGCAGTAACAATTACGGCCCGTACCAGCACGTGGAGAAATTCATCCCGCGCCAGATCACCAACCTGATCGATGGCGTGCGTCCCCGGCTGTACGGGGCGGGGCATCAGGTGCGCGACTGGATCCACGTCGACGATCACAATCGCGCCGTGTGGGAGATCCTGCGCCGCGGCCGGATCGGGCAGACCTATCTGATCGGCGCCGACGGCCAGCTCGACAACAAGTCCGTGGTGCGGATGATCCTCGCGGAGTTCGGCCGCGACCCCGACGATTTCGACCACGTGACCGACCGCCCCGGTCATGACCAGCGGTACGCGATCGACGCGACGTTGCTGCGTTCCGAACTCGGCTGGCGGCCCCGCTACGCGGACTTCCGCGCCGGACTGGCCGCCACCATCCAGTGGTACCGGGACAACGAATCCTGGTGGCGTCCCTACAAAGACGTCACCGAGCGCGCCTACCTCGCGGCCGGGGAGCGGACGCTCAGCGCGGCGGGCGACTGAAACGGCAACGGCGCCCCGGGGACAGCCCCGGAGCGCCGCGACGGAATCCTCTGCCGCTCAGCCCCAGACGATGGTGTAGTACTTCGCCGCCGCCGCGATCAGGGCCACACTCGCCGCCACCAGCACGGTGACGGCCGGGCCGACCGTCGGGGTCTTCCCGGCGGAGTCGGTGAGCCGCAGCGGCATCCAGCGCAGCAGCACCGCGAGCGTCACGATCGCCAGCGGCACGAAGTAGCGGCCCTGCACGCCGTCGATGATGTAGTAGCCGACCGGCGTGAACGACATGTAGAGCGTCACGTAGATCATGGCGACGCTGGCGGCCATGGTGAGCGCGATGATCAGGGTGCGGCGGAAGGCCGGGGCGGTCATCCGTTCGGCCACGCCGAGGCTCACGGCGAACGCCAGCAGACAGGCCAGCATCGACAGCGCGGGCACATCGACGTAGGCGAAGCCGAGCTCGCCGAAGAACTGGCTGAACCAGCGCTGGTCGCGCAGCGCGATGCTCTCGCCGAACACGTGCGCGAACTCCGGCGGATCGCGCAGGATGCCGCTGAGCTGATCGCCGGGACGCACCGAGTGCCACTGGTGCGGCGGCCGCATCAAGCCCATCCCGTCGCCGGTCGGCGCGGCGATCTTCATCCACACCGCGAAGGCGAGCCCACCGGCAGCGGCGAAGGCCCATGGGATTGCGCGCCGCCAGCCGCTGAACCCGAACCGGTCCGCGGGCACCAGGGCCACCAGGAGTGCGAGCAGCACATAGGTGGGCTTGCTCACCGGGAGCAGGATCGTCGCGGCCAGCAGAGCGGCGATCTCCGCCCGGCCCAGGCGCTCGCCGAGGAACACGGCCTTCACCAGCAGCGCGGAGACCAGGATGGCCAGCGCGTTGGTCATCGTGTCGGCGGTGACCGTGCCCGCCTGGAACACCGCGATCGGCAGCACGGCGACGGTGAACGCCAGCCACTGCACCCGGTGCGCGCGCAAGGCGTACAGGCCGAACCCGACCACCGCGAGGTAGGCCACCAGCCCGGTGAGCCGGGTGAGCAGCAGCAGGCCACCCACGTCGAGCCCGAAGAGTTCCCCGAGCCGGATGCCGATCGCGGCCGGGATGTACGGGACCGGCGAGTACGCGGCGGTGTTGGTGAACCAGACCGGTTCGGTGGCGTCCGAGACCGCGGCGCTCGTCAGCTGGTCGTAGCGGCCCGGATCGGCCACCATGGGGTCGGGCTCGTCCGGGTTGGTGGTGTAGTCCCGCAGCGCGTAGCCCATCAGCTCGGTGATGCTGGACGGGACGTCGCCGCCGTAGGCGATGCCGCGATCGTCGTGGATCTTCTGCGGCAGGAAGCCCCCGTGTGCGACCTGGTAGGCGCGACCGAACTGGGTGATCTCGTCATGACCCCAGAACGGCGGGGTGAGGACGGTGAACAGCGCGCCGAAGATCGTGGCCAGCAGGGTGAAGGCGATGGTCGCCCCGCCCAGCCGGGTCACCAGTCGGCCCGCGAAGCCTTTCGCTGACCGGTCCGCGCCGGTGGTCACCTCGGCGTCCACCGCCGGTAGCGGCGCGGTGTCGGTCGCGGGCAGGGGGGCGGTGTCCGCGCGCTCTGCCACATCCTTGTCGGGCGTGGCGGTCGGATCCGTCGAGGTCGTCAACGCGGGGCTCCGCCGTTGCCCGCGGTCCGCCGGTCGTCCGCGCCCACCGCGGTGTACCGCAGGTAGACCAGACGCGAGGCTTCGTGCCGAGAGCGCCGGATGCCGTCGAGGATCAGGCCCGCGGTCCACGCGAGGCTGCCGAGCAGCAGCAAGGTGAAGCCGAGGAACAGCGTCGGGAACCGCGGCACCGCGTGGGTGTTGTAGAACTCGACGACGATCGGAATCGTCAGGACGATCGAGACCAGCCAGGCCAGCGTGCCGAACAGGCCGTAGAACGCGACCGGCCGTTCGTGCCGGGCCAAGCCGACGATCAGGGCGAGGATCTTGAATCCGTCGTGGTAGGTGCGCAGCTTGCTCTCGCTGCCCGCCGGACGGTCGCGGAAGCCGACCGGCACCGCGGTCTGCGGCACCCGCAGGTGCAGGGAATGCACGGTGAGCTCGGTCTCGATCTCGAACTCACGCGACACCGCGGGGAAGCTCTTCACGAAGCGGCGGGAGAACACCCGGAAACCGGAGAGCATGTCCTCGACGTTCTCGCCGAAGACCTTCCCGACCACGCCGTTGAGCACCTTGTTGCCGGTCTCGTGTCCCGCGCGGTAGGCCGAGGCGCCCTCGTCCTGCTTGCGCACGCCGAGCACGTGGTCGTAGGGGCCGTCCAGCAGGGTCTTGATCATCAGCGGCGCGGCCGACGCCTCGTAGGTGTCGTCGCCGTCGATCATCAGATACACGTCGGCCTCGATGTCGGCGAAGGCGCGGCGCACCACGTTGCCCTTGCCCTTGGTGTGCTCGTGCCGGACGATCGCTCCGGCTTCGCGGGCGCGCTCGGCGGTCTTGTCCGTGCTCAGATTGTCGTAGACGTAGACGACGATTCCCGGCACGGCGGCCTGCAGGTCGGCCACGACCTTGGCGACCGAAGCCTCTTCGTTGTGACACGGAACGACGGCGGCAATACGGAGCTCGGTGGAGTCCACCCGGGTCAATCCTCGCGATCGGTGAATGTGGGAACACGGGGAGGGTACAGGGAACTCACAGCTGGTGCGTGGCCGACCTCACCGCCTGCGGGAGTGGAATTTCCCGTCGCGGACGGTTCCGCGAGCCTGCGGTACCGTCGGGCCGTGCCATCCAGTGAGTCCACCGCGCCCGCGGGCGAGCCAGTGACGCAGGAGACCGGAACGGTCGTCAGCAAGGTGCTCACCGCCCTGCGCAGAGGCGGGGCTTTCCTGGTGGTCGGCGCGATCGGCTTCCTGGTCGACGCGGGCACGTACAACCTCCTGGTCTTCTGGGGTGGCGAGGGCGTGCTGTATCACTACCCATTACCGGCCAAGATCATCGCGATCGCGGTGGCGACGGTGGTGACCTATTTCGGCAACAAATGGTGGACATTCGCGCACAAGCGGACCGACAATCCCGGCCGCGAGTACCTCCTGTACGCCGTGTTCAATGTGGTGGCGATCGGCCTGCAACTGGGCTGTCTCGGCTTTTCCCGCTACGTGCTCGAGCTGTCCAGCCCCCTCTCGGACAACCTCTCCGGTACGTTGATCGGGCAGATCGTGGCCGTGGTGTTCCGGTACTGGGCTTACGACAAATTCGTCTTCACCGGGGCGCGAGCGGGCAAGGACAGTGCTACCGACAACGAATCGGCGAACGTTTAGCAATGGTTCGGGCACACGTCGGCATGGCTGTACGGCGGGCAACCGCACACGGCGGTTGATATCCTCACCCCCGCCGTTCAGGCATCGAGGGGCGTGTCTGTCCCGTCCGGCACAATGAGAATTTCGAGGATTTCATGGATCAGTCGGCTATCGAGGCCGTTACCGAAACAAACGATCGCTCGACGGCCGCTGAGGCGCCTGCCGCGCTGCGTGCCGACCATCGGGCGCCGGACCGGTTAGTGCTCCAGCGCGGTATCTTCACCGGTCCGTCGGCCAAGGTGAGCGACGAGTTGTACGCCGTCGTGAAAGGCGGCGCGCACCGGGAACGCCAGACCCTGCGCCTGGACAAGGGCGCGACCGCGCACACCAACACCTACTTCGGCCGGTTCGCCGCCAGCTACTGGCAGCGCTGGACCACGGTCACCGAGGTACGCGCCACCATGGTGCTGGAGGTGGTCGCCAAGGCGAGGATCCGGCTGGTGGCCTCGGACATCGCGGGTCACCGCAGGATCATCGACACCGCGCGGGTCGACGCGAGCGGTTCGGTCACGCTGAGCGCCCCGCTCGACCAGTACGTCGACGGCGGCGCGCTGTGGCTGGAGTTCGACGCCATCGGCGGCGCGCTGGGCATCGCGGAACTGAGCTGGACCGCCCTCGCGCCGGAACGCGTTCGTCCGGTCGCCATCGCGATCTGCACCTTCAACCGTGCCGAGGACTGCGCCGAGACGGTCGCCGCACTGTCCTCCGATCCCACCGTACTCGCCGCGATCGACGCGGTGTACGTCGTCGACCAGGGCACCGATCTGGTGGAGAACCGGCCGCGCTACCAGGAGGTCGCGCCGGTCTTCGGCGAGAAGCTGCGCTACCTGCGCCAGCCGAACCTCGGCGGCGCGGGCGGCTTCACCCGGGGGCTCTACGAGGTGTCCGCGGTGAACGAGCACGCCGACGTCATCCTGATGGACGACGACATCCTGTGCGAACCGGAGACGGTATTGCGGCTCAACGCATTCGCCAACCTGACGGTCGAGCCGACCCTGGTCGGCGCCCAGATGCTGTTCCTGCTCAACCCCGACTACCTCAACGTCGGCGCCGAGGAAGTGCATCTGAACCGGCTGCGGCACGGCCAGAAGGTGGCGAAGGCGCTGCGCAACACCAGCATGCTGAAGAAGAACCAGGAGCGCCGCGTGGATGCCGGCTACAACGCCTGGTGGACCTGCCTGATCCCGGCCGAGGTGGTCGCGAAGATCGGCCTGCCGATCCCGATCTTCTTCCAGTGGGACGACGTCGAATACGGCATCCGGGCGCGTGAGCACGGGTTCGTCACCGTCACGCTGCCCAACGCCGCGGTCTGGCACGCGGACTTCTACTGGAAGGACTACGACGACTGGGCGCGCTACTTCAGCACCCGCAACTCGCTGATCGTCGGCTCGCTGCACACGGAGCTGAACGGTAAGGAGATCGCGGGCAGGCTGTTCCGGGAGATGTCCGAGCAGCTGGTCGCGATGCAGTACGGCCTGGTGCACACCACCCTGCAGGGCATCGAGGACTTCCTGAAGGGCCCGAAGGTGCTGCGGGACGGCGGTATCGAAGCATTGGCCGCCGCACGCACCAGCCGCGCCGACTACCCCGAGACGATCAAGCACCCGGCCGCGACGCCGCCGGTCCGTTCCGCGGACATCACCTTGCGCCGTGCCGGTGGCGAACCCAGCCGCGCGAAGCTGGTGCTGATCAAGCGCGCGATCAATCAGTGGCTGGGCCGCACCCAGCACGGCATCATCGGCATCACCAGGGAAGACGCCTACTGGTGGCATGTTTCGCTGTTCGACCACGTGGTGGTCACCGATGCCTCGCAGTCCGGCGTCCGGGTGCGCAGGCGCGACAAGGCTCGCGCGCTGCAACTGCTGCGCCGGATGGTGCGCGTGCTGCGGCGCTTGCGCCGGGAACTGCCCGCGGTGCAGGCGCAGTACCGCGCCGCCATGCCGGAGCTGACCAGCCGCGAGAACTGGGAGCGGTTGTACGGGATCGAAGGGTCCGCCGCTCCGCGCTCCTGAACCGTGGCCGAAGCGCCCCCGAACCAGGGTCGGACACCCGACCCTGGTTCGGGGGCGCTGGTGTCTTACGCGAAAAGGGTTCTAGGACATCTCCGCGCAGAAGCGAGCGTCACAAGAACAGGTCGGTGGTGAGTTCGCCGTGACCCGGGGTGACGCGGTACTTGTCGAGGTCGGTTATGCCGTGGGCGGCGAGGACCTCGTCATCGATGAAGAAGTTGCCGCTGGTCTCCTTGCCGGGCGAGGTGAGCACCAGGTAGGCGGCGTCGGCGTAGATGTCGGGGGTGCGCGAGGTGGAGACCATCTCCTCGCCGCCGAGCAGGTTCTTCACCGCCGCCGTGGCGATGGTGGTGCGCGGCCACAGCGAGTTGACGCCGATGCCGTCGCCCTCGAGTTCCTCGGCCAGCCCGAGCGTGGTCAGCGACATGCCGTACTTGGCGATGGTGTAGCCCAGCGCCATGCCCGCCCACTTCGGGTCCAGATTCAGCGGCGGGGACAGGGTGAGGATGTGCGGGTTGCGCCCGGCCCTCGCCGATTCGCGCAGATGCGGGATGCTCAGCTTGGACAACAAGAAGCTGCCCCGGCAGTTGATGTCCTGCATCAGGTCGTACTTCTTCATCGGCAGTGCGTCCGTGGGGGACAGGTCGATCGCGGAGGCGTTGTTCACCACGATGTCGATGCCGCCGAAGCGCTCGACCGTCTGACGCACCGCCTCGGCCACCGACTCGTCGATGCGGACGTCGCCCACGAACGGCAGCACCTGCCCGCCCGCCTGCTCGAGCTCCGCGGCGGCGGTGTGGATGGTGCCAGGCAGCTTGGGATGCGGCTGGTCGGTCTTCGCGATCAGCGTGATGTTGGCGCCGTCGGCCGCGGCCCGCTTGGCGATTTCCAGCCCGATGCCGCGGCTGCCACCGGACATGATCATCGTTCGTCCCGCCAGCGGCTTGGATCCGGGTTCCGTCATCTGACCTGCTCCTTCGTTTCCGCCGCAGGCAGCGGCCCGCAGCTGTACGCGCGCTTGCAGACTAAGCGTAAACCCGCGTGCTATGCAACTAGTTGCATAGGAGGGGCGAAGAGAGGGCACCGGTCGCCGGTGCCCTCTCGATTCAGACCGAGGCGATCAGGACGATGTTCAGCAGGAACATCACTGCGACCAGGGCCCAGACGATGTACAGGAACACCATGCCCGGCGCCTTCTGCGGAACAGGTCCGATCGCGCCGTTGAGGAAGATCACCACCGGCGGCTTGTAGTAGAACCGGGTCGCCTGTCCCTCGGCGATCGGCACGGTGACGTTCGCCTGACCCATGTCGAACAACCACGGGGTGGTGACCCGGACGTGGTACTGGCCGGGTCCGACCGGGATGTGGTTCGCGCCCCAGCGGGTGTTGGGCACCCGCTGGCCGTTGACCAGGATCTTCGGCTTGGTCAGCGCGAGCATGAACGTCCACAGCGAGTACGAGGCGTCGATGGTGATGCCCGGCGGATCGGCAGGCTGACCGTAGCCGGGCTGACCGAATTGCTGCGGTTGCCCATACGGTTGCGGCTGCCCGAACTGCTGTGGCTGGCCGTACGGCTGCGGCTGACCGTATTGCGGTGCGGGCTGGGCGAATTGCGGCGCAGGCTGCCCGTACGGCGGCTGGCCCGCCTGCGGTTGGGCGAGGTGCGGTTGGCTCGGATGCTGCCCCGCGGGCGGCGCGTACTGCGCGGGCGCCTGCGGAGGCGGGTACTGGCCGACCGGCGGCTGCTGACCGAACGTCGGCTGCCCGGGCCAGGGGCCGGGCTGCTGACCGGGTGGCGGGTACCCGCCGGGTTGACTCATCTATCCCTCCCAGATAGCGAACGATGCGAGGGGCACCCTACCGTGCCCCTCGCTCGATCAGCGTCCCGAGTTCCGCTCCTGGTACATCCGGCGCTGCTGTTTGACGATGCCCCGCCACGCCCGCTGGCGCTCGGCCTGCAATCGTTTGTCGGTGCGCGCCCGCATCCATTCGTTCTCCCGGGCCAGCTTGTTGTAGCTGTCGAGCCTGCGCTGGGTCAGCTCGCCGCTGTCGATCGCCTCCCGCACCGCGCACCCCGGCTCGCCGTGGTGCGCGCAATCGCCGAAACGGCACTGCGCGGCAAGGGATTCGATGTCGCTGAAGGTCTTCTCGATTCCTTCGCCCGCATCCCACAATCCGACGCCGCGCAGCCCCGGCGTATCGATCAGGGTGCCGCCGCCGGGCAACGGGCGCAGTTCCCGGTGCACCGTGGTGTGCCTGCCTTTCTTGTCCGTGTCGCGCACGGAGTTGGTGGCGAAGACCTCCGCGCCGAGCAGTGCGTTGGCGAGGGTCGACTTCCCAGCACCGGAGGGTCCGAGCAGCGCGACGGTGCCGTCGAGCATCGCCGTGAGCACGTCCAGCCCCAGGCCGGTATTCGCGCTCACCTCGAGCACGGCAGCGCCCGGCGCGACGGCGCGCACCTCGTCGAGCGGGACGTCGTCGGCCGCGTCGGCCTTGGTGAGCAGCACGATCGGCTGGGCGTTGCTCTCCCAGGCCAGCGCGAGCATGCGTTCGATGCGGCCGAGATCCACATCGCCGTCGGCGGCGGTGCAGATCAATACGGTGTCGACATTGGCGGCGAGCACCTGGCCCTGCGACCGGCCGGATACCGACGAGCGCACGATCGCGGACCGGCGGGGAAGCAGCCGCCGCACGGCCGAGGTGGCGTCGACGGTCACCCAGTCGCCGGTGCACAACCCGCTGACCTCGGAATCCGGGCGCGGGCAGCGGACGCGGGCGAGCCCGTTCGGCGTAATCGCGTCGCATTCACTGCGATCCATGCGAATCACGCGCGCGGGCACGCAGTCTTCCTCGATCAGCGCGGCGTAGCTGGTGGAAACGGCTTCGGTCCAGCCGTAAGGGACGAGAAGGTCGTAGTCGACCATTGTGGAAGGAGTCCTTCGTCGGGCGCCGAACCCGAGAAGGGGTTCAGCGAGCGGAGATTGAGGGGGAATTTCGTGTGGCGGCACGACGGAGGTCAGCTCGCCAAGACACGACAACCCGAACGTTCCTCGTCACGGTCCACACCTCCTTACCTCTCTCGCAGCTCCGCTCACCTTCGCACCCGGTCCCTGCTCCGCGCAACCGAATTTCCGATTCGATCGGAAAGCGCCTCGCGCATCCCCGACTCGACACGCCGGCCCGCCGGACTCAGTCGGGTTTGCCGAACTGCTCGTGGCGGCCGAGGGAGCGTAGGTGGAACCATTCGCGCAGGCCGGCCGGATCGCGGCGGGTGACGAGGAAGAACCAGGAGAAGCGGACCCATTCCTGGGGAAGCAGTTTCCGCATGCCCGGCTGGGACATCAGGTAGCCGCGGTTGCGGTAGGTGAAGTAGCGCTTCACCGGATCGTCCGGGTACTGCGTGTGCATCCGGCCGCCGAGGATCGGCTTGAACTCGGCCGCCCCGTTGGGATGCAGGTACGCCGTCTGCAGGCAGGTGCCGAACGGCAGCCCGGAGCGCACCAGCCTGCGATGCACCTCGACCTCGTCGCCGCGCACGAACAGGCGCAGGTCCGGCACCCCGATCACGTCGACCGCGCGCGCGGAGATCAGCGCGCCGTTGAACAGTGAGGCGATGCCGGGCAGGAAGTCGTCGTCGCCGAGTTCCGAGCGCAGCCGGCGCCAGACCACGCCGCGGCGCAGGGGGAAGGCGAGGCGGTCGGGTTCATCGATGTCGCAGACCACGGGCGATACCTCGACCAAGCCGTGCCGGTTCGCGCAGTCCAGCAGCGTGGACAGCACGTCGGGGCCCTCGGGCCTGCCGTCGTCGTCGGCGAGCCACACCCAATCCGCGCCGATGCTCAACGCGTGCAGCATGCCGAGCGCGAACCCGCCCGCGCCGCCGAGGTTGTGCGCCGAACCCAGGTAGGTGGACTCCACCGGCTGATCGCGCACCAGATCGGCGACCTCCGGCTCGTTGCCGTTGTCGACCACGATCAGGTGATCCACCGGCCGGGACTGGGACGTGACGACCTTCAGCGACTCCGCGAGCAGCTCGCGGCGCTTGTGCGTGACGACGACGGCCACGATCCGCTGCTGCGCACCGGAGTTCGTTCCAGCGGATTCGGTCCCGGTCGGCTCACTCATGCTGCGGCCTTTCCTGCACGAGCGGGACCCTCCGTGGTCACGCTTCGCCGCCGCCTCCGGGCCTGACCGCTCATGCTTGATTCCGCTCCAATTCTCGCTGGTCTGTCCCGGCCCGTTCGGCTTCCATTTCGCGCAGCACGGTCGCGACGTGATTCCCCGCCTCCGGCCCCTCGTAGGCTCGCACCACTTCTTCGATGCCCCCGCGCAACCGGATCTGGCCGTGGTCGATCCACAGGGCGGTATCGCACAGCTGCGCGAGGAATTCGTTGGAATGGCTGGCGAAAACCAGGATGCCGGACCGTGCGACCAAGGACTGCAACCGCAGCCGGGCCTTCTTCATGAATTCCGCGTCGACGGCGCCGATCCCCTCGTCGAGCAGCAGGATTTCGGGATCGATCGAGGTGACCACGCCCATCGCCAGGCGCACGCGCATACCGGTGGAATAAGTGCGCAGCGGCATGGACAGGTATTCGCCGAGTTCGGTGAAATCCGCGATCTCATCGATCTTCGACAGCATCTGTTTGCGCGTCTGCCCGAGGAACAGGCCGCGAATGATGATGTTCTCGTAGCCGGAGATCTCCGGATCCATGCCGACGCCGAGATCGAACACCGGCGCCACCCGCCCACGGATGCGCGCACTGCCCCGCGAGGGCTCGTAGATGCCCGAAAGCAGGCGCAGCAGCGTCGATTTGCCCGCGCCGTTGTGCCCGACCAGGCCGACCCGGTCGCCCTCTTTCAGCGACAGGTTGATGTCCCGCAGGGCCTCGACCACCACGACGTCGGACTGATTGCGTCCGATCGCGCCGCCCGCCTTGCCGAGGAACGCCTTCTTCAGCGACCGCGATTTGGCGTCGAAGATCGGGAATTCGACCCAGGCTTCCTGGGTCTCGATACTCACACGACTCATCGGGGGCGCTCCTATACCCAGTACGGTACGCGCGAACGGTACTGCTTCATGGCCAGGATCGCGACGATCCAACCCACCAGGGTGATCGCGCCGACGACCAGCCAGTGCCGCAGCTCCTGCGGTTCGCCGAGCAACGGCGCCCGGACGATTTCGAGATAGTGGAATGTCGGCACGAGTTCGGCCAGTTTCGCGCGGTCGCCGGTGATCTGCGATTGCAGGGTCTTCGTCGTCCACATGACCGGCGTCAGCACGAACAGCATCAGCGTGGTGCTGCCGAGAATCGGCGCGATATCGCGGTAGCGCGTGCTGAAGATGCCGAACACGATCGATACCCACATGGAGTTGAGGAAGATCAGCGCGATGGCCGGGATCGCCATCAGGCTGGCCACCCCGAGATGGCGCCACACGCCGAACGCGGCGAGCATCACCAGGTAGATCACCATGTTGTGGGCGAAGAACAGCAGCTGCCGCCACACCAGCCGGTAGACGTGCACGCTCAGCGCCGAGGGAAGCTGCTTGATCAGGCCCTCGTTGGCGATGAAGACCTCCGAGCCCTCCAGGATGCTTGCGCTGATCACGTTCCAGATGATCAGCCCCACCGTGACGTAGGGCAGATACTCGCGCAGCGGCTGGCCGAGCAGCGCCGCGTACAGCACGCCCATCGCCACGGCCTGCAAGCCGGTGGCGATGGTGATCCAGAACGGGCCGAGCACCGAGCGGCGGTAGCGCTGCTTGATGTCCTGCCAGCCCAGCGACAGCCACAGTTCACGCTGCGCGAAGCCACCGGCGAAGTCCTGGAACGCACGGCGGAACGTCTGGGAGTCCGGCACGATCTTCGCGACGGTGGCCCCGGCGTGCAGAGTCTGCGCCTCGGGCGTGGTCGCGCTCACCGGACGCTCCTGGGAGTCGTCGCCGGACGGCGCCGTGTGCTCGGCCGATTCGGACGGCGAGCTGTCATCTGAACGCGCTTGGTCATCGGAACCAACTGAGCTCTCTTCAGGACGCACCGCACTCGGGTCGTTGACCGAGTCGGAGCGAGCGGCAGCGGCGGGCACGGTGCACGAGACTACCCTTGCGGCTTCGCGCCACCGCGTGGCACACGCTCACAGGTATTGGCCGGAACCGCCGGTGACGTGACTCGGCTGGCCGCCGCGCGGGTCGGCGGCGTGGATGCCGGGCGGCAACGCGCCCTGGCGCATCTGTTCGAGCTGGGCGCGCGCGGCCATCTGCTGGGCGAACAGCGCGGTCTGGATGCCGTGGAACAGGCCCTCCAGCCAGCCGACCAGCTGCGCCTGCGCGATCCGCAGCTCGGCGTCGGACGGCACGCCTTCGTCGGTGAACGGGAGGGTGAGCCGTTCGAGTTCCTCCCGCAGTTCGGGGGCGAGCCCTTGCTCCAGCTCCCGCACCGAGGACGTGTGGATCTCCTTGAGGCGATTGCGGCTGGCCTCGTCCAGCGGAGCCGCGCGCACCTCCTCGAGCAGCTGCTTGATCATCGTGCCGATCCGCATGACCTTCGCGGGCTGCTCGACCATGTCGGCGAGCGATTCGCCGGAGTCGTCCCGGTCGTCCGACTTGTCCTTGTCATCGTCGGTCACCACCTGCGCGGTGAAGGGCGCCTCCGATCCGGCCGCCGCGGGGATGGCCAACGGCCTGCCGTCGGGTCCGACAACGACGATGTGGTCCGGTGCCTCGTCCGAGTGCGTCATGGTCCCTATCATGTCGTGTCCGGCCCGAACGCGCTAAGCCGGTGCTCCGAGGCCGGGCGTCGCGGCACGCTCCGGCGCGCGCCGCCGGTCCGCTCCGCCGCTCGGGCCTGGCGTTCTATTCTGTTCGGGTCGTGTGGTTCGGATTTCTCGAAAGTCGGTCGCCATGCTGAGTCGCAGGTCGCTGTGCTCCCGCCACGATGTGGAGGGGAACGCGGTTACACAGGCTCGCCCGCTGCCCTTAGAGTGGCCAGCATGACTTACGACGTCGCGAGGGTTCGGGGCCTGATACCGTCCCTGGGCGACGGCTGGATCCATCTGGACCCGCAATCGGGCATGTTGGTTCCGGACGCGGTGTCCCGCGCTGTTTCGACGGGTTTCCGGACTTCCTCCTTCTCGCATATCGGCCGCAACGGCGCGGCGGTGCGCAGCGCGGCGATTCTGGACGCGGCGCGCGAGGCCGTCGCCGACCTCGTCGGCGGTGACCCGGCGGGCGTCGTCCTCGGCCCCGACCGCGCGGTCCTGCTGGCCTGGCTCGCCGAATCGCTGAGTTCGCGGCTGGGCCTCGGCACCGGCATCGTGCTCTCCCGGCTGGACGACGAAGCGAACGTCGCGCCGTGGCTGCGCATCGCCAACCGCTACGGCGCGCACGTGCGCTGGGCCGAGGTGGAGATCGAGACCTGCGAGATGCCGTCCTGGCAGTTCGAGGAGCTTATCGGCCCCACCGCGCGACTGGTCGCGCTGACCGCGGCTTCGCCGATCGTCGGTTCGGCGCCCGCCGTGCGGGTGGCCGCGGACCGGGTGCACGAGGTGGGTGGCCTGCTGGTGGCCGACGCGTTCGGCGCCGCGCCCTACGCGCTGATCGACATCGACGAACTGAACGCCGACGTCGTCGCGCTGAGCGCGCCGGCATGGGGCGGTCCGCAGATCGGCGCGCTGGTCTTCCGTGACCCGGCGTTCCTGGACCGGATCCCGTCCATGTCGTTGAACCCCTATGCGAAGGGCGCCGAACGGCTGGAGGTCGGTGGGCACCAATACGCGCTGCTCGCGGGTTTGACCACCTCCATCGACTTCCTGGCCGGACTGGACGAGCGGGCGCACGGCACCCGGCGCGAGCGCCTGGAGATGTCGATCACCTCGCTGCAGGACTACCACGACCAGCTGTTCGAGCACTTGATGAGCGTGCTGGACTCGATTCCCGGGCTCACCGTGATCGGCCGCGCCTCCACCCGCATCCCCACGGTCAGCTTCACGCTCGCGGGCATGCAGGCGGAGAAGGTCGCGGCCAAGCTCGCGGACAACCGGATCGGCACGGTGAGCGGCGTGCACGGCGGCAGCAGGCTGCTGGACGCGCTCGGCGTCAACGACGAGGGCGGCGCGGTGACCATCGGTCTCGCGCCCTACACCACCAAGTTCGAGATCGATCAGCTCGGCAGGGCACTGCTCGCGCTGGAGTGAGCGGCGCTCACAGCCCCGCCACCCGCAGCACCACCTTGCCGAACACCTCGCCGGAGTCCAGCAGCCGGTGCGCTTCGGCGGCCTCCTCGATCGGCACTTCGGCCGCGATGACGGGCGCGACCGTGCCGTCGGCGATCAGCGGCCACAGCTGCCGGTGCACCTCCGCCACGATTTCCGCTTTGCTGCCGACCCCGGTCGCGGGCCGCGCGCGCACGTTGGTGGCGTGGACGGTGCCCCACTTGCGCAACAGCACACCCAGATTCAGTTCGGCGGTCACGCCACCCTGCATGCCGATCACCACGAGGCGGCCGTGCTCGGCCAGCGCGTCGACGTTGCGCCCCAGGTAGACCGCGCCCATATTGTCGAGGATGACGTCCGCGCCGGGGCCGCCCGCGCCCGATCGCTCGGCGCGCACGGCGGCGACGAAGTCGTCCTCCTTGTAGTTGATCAGCACGTCCGCGCCGAGCTCCGCGCAGCGCGCCAGCTTCTCCGCCGACCCGGCGGTCACCGCGACGCGCGCGCCGAGCGCCTTGGCGACCTGGATGGCGTGCGTGCCGATGCCGCTGCCGCCGCCGTGGATCAACAGCAGCTGGCCGGACCGCAGCTGGGCGGTCATCACCAGGTTCGACCACACGGTCGCCGCCGCCTCGGGCAGCCCCGCCGCCGCGCCGAGATCGAGGTCGTCCGGGACGGGAAGCACCTGGGTCGCGGGCACGACGACACGCTCGGCGTAACCGCCGCCGGACAGCAACGCGCAGACACGATCGCCGACCGTCCACTCGCGCACTCCGTCGCCGATCTCGGCGATCACACCGGAGCATTCGAGACCCAGGAGCGGGCTGGCTCCCGGCGGGGGCGGGTAGTAGCCCTGACGCTGCAGCAGATCGGCCCGGTTGACGCCCGCCGCGGCCACCTCGATCAGCACTTCGCCGTGGCCGGGCTTCGGATCCGGCACCTCGGCAAGAGACATGACTTCGGGGCCGCCGGAACCTTTCAGATCTATAGCGCGCACCGTGCCATACTGCTCCGCGCGCGCCGACGGCTGCGCGCTGCCCCCCGGCGTCGGCGTGCCGCACCCGGAGCCCGGACGGAAACACTCTGCGCAAACGCAATCGGGCAAGCGGCCTGCGGTGACCGGCGTCACGGACTACCGTTCCGGTGGTGAGTGGCGGCTTCATCGATTTCCAGAACGAGATCTACTTGGCTGGGCTGGGTGGTTCCACGCCCGAGTTGCCCATGACCACCGCGGGTTTGGAGTCGCTCGCACAGCAGAGGCTGGATCCGGCCGCTTTCGCGTATGTCGCGGGTAGCGCGTCCGCCGAGCGCACCGCCGCGGCCAACCGGTCCGCCTTCGACCGATACCGCATCCTGCCGCGGATGCTGCGCGGCTCCACCGGGCCCGGCGCCCGCGATCTGTCCGTCGAAGTGCTCGGCACGAAACTGGCCGCGCCCGTGCTCACCGCGCCGATCGGCGTCCTCGAACTGCTGCACGAGGGCGGCGAGGTGATCGCGGCCGAAGTGACCGCGGAACTCGGCATCGGCACCGTGCTGTCCACCGCGGCCTCCTCGACCATAGAAGACGTCGGCGCGGCGGCCGGTGCGTGGTGGTACCAGCTGTACTGGCCCGCCGACGACGAACTGGCCTGCTCCTTCGTCCGGCGTGCCGAGCGGGCCGGGGCCTCGGCGATCGTGGTCACCGTGGACACCCCCACCCTCGGCTGGCGGCCGCGCGACCTGGAACAGGCCCACCTGCCGTTCCTGCACGGCAAGGGCATCGCCAACTATCTGTCGGACCCGGTGTTCCGGGCCAAGCTGCCCGCTGCGCCGGAGGAGAGCGAGGAGGCGATGCGGACGGCGATCCTCACCTGGGTGGGGCTGTTCGGCAACCACACGTTGCGGCCCGCCGATCTCGCCCGGCTGCGCGAATGGACCGACCTCCCGATCGCGGTGAAGGGCATCCTGCATCCCGACGACGCGCGCCAGGTGGTGGACGCAGGCGCGGACGCGGTGGTGGTGAGCAATCACGGCGGCCGCCAGGTGGACGGCTCGATCGCGGCGCTGGACGCGCTCCCGGCGGTGGTCGCCACCGTCGGCGACCGCGCCGACGTGCTGTTCGACTCCGGGCTGCGCACCGGTTCGGACGTGCTCGTCGCGCTGGCCTTGGGCGCGAAGGCGGTGCTGTACGGGCGGCCGTGGGCGTACGGTCTCGGCTTGGCGGGAGCCGCGGGCGTCCGGCACGCGCTGCGGGCGCTGCTGGCCGACTTCGAGTCCGCGCTCGGCCTCTCCGGGTGCACCAGTCCGGCCGAGGTGAACCGCGCACTGCTGTCCACGGTGCGCTGACCTGCGAGAGTTGCCCATTTCCCCAGTTCGCCACGCATAGAATGGCCACCGTGCATCCCGAACCGAGCGGTCGCGTCCTGGCCGAGCCACGCTGGCTCACCCCGGCGCAGCAGCGCGCGTGGCGCGCCTACATGGACGGCCACCAGCGTTTGATGACGGCGCTGAATCGTCAATTGCAACGGGACAGCGACCTGACCGTCGCCGAATACCGCATCCTGGTCCTGCTCTCCGAGGCGCCCGACCGCTCGCTGCGGATGAGCGAGCTGGCCGACGGCGTGCTGTCCTCGCGCAGCAAGCTGACCCATCAGATCCGGCGGCTGGAGGCGCAGCAGATGGTGCGCCGCAACACCTGCCTGGAGGACGGCCGCGGCGTGCTGGCCGAACTCACCGACGAGGGCTTGCGCCGCCTGCAAGCCGCCGCGCCCGGCCACGTGGAAGCCGTCCGCCGTCACTTCATCGATCTGCTCGCCCCGGCCCAGCTCGAGGTGATCGGCGAAGTCTTCGAACGCGTCGACGAGGAAATCGGCAAGCACTCCGGCTGATCCGTCCGCTACGATCGGGTCCCTGGAGACGTGGCAGAGCGGCCGAATGCACTCGCCTTGAAAGCGAGCGTCGCGAGAGCGACCGGGGGTTCAAATCCCTCCGTCTCCGCTCCACTCGCTGGGCGACCCATGCTCATGGAGAGCATTCGCGGCGGCTCGTTCCGCAATGGTTACAACCCCAGGTCCGCCGCGAAGTCCCTGCGGACGAAGTTCGGGCGGATGTCCATGTCGGGCGGGTCGTAGTAGCGGTGGAAGGTGGGAGTCAGCCCGGAGGAGATCGGTGGGTTGATCCAGGACCAGTCGGTGGGGCAGGCGCGGCCCGCGGCTTCTTCCCGCTTGACGTGATCGCAGAACTGTTTGGCCACCGTGTGGTGGTCGACGATGTACACGCCGGACTTGCGGAAGCTGTAGAGCACCGCGCGGTTGAGTTCCACCAGCGCCTGATCACGCCAGAGGTTGCGTTCGGCCCTGGTGTCCAGGCACATCATCTCCGCGATCAGCGGAAGGATGTTGTAGCGGTTGGCGTCGCTGAGATTGCGCGCGCCGATTTCCGCGCCCAGGTACCAGCCGTTGAACGGCGCGAACGGGTAGGTCATGCCGCCGACCTCGAGATTCATGTCGGACACAGCGGGCAGTGCGTGCCAGCGCAGGCCCAGACCGGCGAACCACTCGAACTCCGGGTGCTCGAGTTCCACCTCGCGCGCGAGCTCGGGCGGGATGTCGAACCAGCGGATCGGCTCGTCCGGTGTGCTGATCAGCAGCGGAAGGATGTCGAAAGGCGTTCCGGCGCCGCGCCACCCGAGTTTCATGGCGAATTCGGTGAGCTCGACGTTGGCGGCGTCGCCGGTGACCGTGCCGTCTCCGTTGCGATAGCCCGCGTAGCGGATGATCTGCGGGCTGACGATGCGGAACTCGCGCCCGTCCGGCTGCCGCGGCGGCCCCACGGTGATCATCGACTGGATCGCGCCGCCATTGGTGGCCATGTGCAGGTGTTGCCAGCAGACCTCTGCGAGATCACGCGCCGTGCGAACCCGCCGGGCGTCGAGCAATCTCAGCGAGCGCCAGTGCTTACGGCCCACGCAGCGGGCGTGATTACGCCACGCGAGTTTGGCTCCGATCAGGATCTCCTCGGCGGTCTGGAGATAGGTGCCGGTCATTTCGAGCTGCTCCAGCGCGCTGCGCCTGCGCTGGCGGCTCAGGTGCGCCAGTTCCGGCAGCCGGAAGAACTCGTCGCACTCCCGCATTCGGCGTTCCAGATCGGGAAGACAAGCGGTTGTGTTCGATTCGTGCTCGAGCGAGTAGGCGGGTGGCACTGGATTCACGGTTTTCTCCGGTCGGGCATGGATCCTGCGACGGAACAGAAGAATCAAGCAGCGAATTCGCGCCGGTACCGCCGGCGTCGCGGGGTTCGCGAAGGCGCACGAGGCCGATGCCACGAAATAGCCTCCGCGCACGCCTCGCCGGGATGACGGAAGGGCTGTCGCGACTGCGAACCGGGCGGCCGGTCCGCATCGCGCGCCGCAGCGCAACGCGGTGACCTCGACGCCAGCGGTGCGAATGCCCGATCATGCCCGTCCTAGTTCGATACCCGGAAAAGGCCCGGCGCTCAGCGTACGACCGGTGTGCTGATGGTGTGCCACGATTTGCTGGATTTGCTGGATCGGCCGGAGACGCGAACCGGGACAAGTGGTGTCGAGTATCGTTGACGCGTCTGCTTTTCGGGGGGTGAGGGGTTCGCTCGTGCGCAGTGTCATCGGTATGGCCGTCACCGTCGTCGCCCTGCACGTCCTCGGCTGGGGGACGCTCCTGCTGTTCGTCGCGCCGAATCACTATGTGATCGAGGGTTCGGTGTTCGGCGTGGGCCTCGGAGTGACGGCGTACACGCTCGGTATGCGGCACGCGTTCGACGCCGACCATATCGCCGCGATCGACAACACCACGCGGAAACTGGTGGCGGAGAGCGGGAAGAAGAGGGTTCAGACGGTCGGCTTCTGGTTCGCACTGGGCCACTCCACGGTGGTGTTCGTGCTCGTGGCGTCGCTCGCGTTCGGCGTCCGAGCACTGGCGGCCGGCTTGGAAGACGAGGATTCGGCTCTGCAACGCTGGACCGGCCTGTGGGGCACCAGCGTCTCCGGCGCGTTCCTGATCCTGATCGGCCTGCTCAATCTGGCGTCCTTGGCGGGGATCTGGCGGGTGTTCCGGCAGATGCGCCGCGGCGAGTACGACGAGGCGCAGCTGGAAAGGCAGCTGGACAGCCGGGGCCTGCTCAACCGGGTGCTGCGGCCGGTGATCGGCCTCGTTCGCAGGCCCAGGCACATGTATCCGGTGGGCGTGCTGTTCGGCCTCGGCTTCGACACCGTCACCGAGGTCGGGCTGCTGGTGATCGCGGGCGGCGCGGCGGCCACCGGGCTGCCCTGGTATTCCATCCTCGTGCTGCCCGTGCTGTTCTCGGCGGGCATGGCGCTGTTCGACTCGCTGGACGGCTCCTTCATGAGCTTCGCCTACGACTGGGCCTTCGCCAGGCCGGTGCGCAAGATCTACTACAACCTGGTGATCACGGGACTGTCGGTCGCGGTGGCCCTGCTGGTCGGCGGGCAGGAGATCATCTCGATCTTCGCCGAGCGGCTCGAGGTGGAATCGGGCGTCCTCGCCTGGATCGGGAATCTCGATTTGGGCGATCTCGGCTTCATCATCGTCGGGCTGTTCGTGCTCACCTGGGCGGTCGCCATCGCGGTGTGGCGTTTCGCCGGTATGGAGCGGCGCTGGCAGGACGGTCTGGCCGTACGGTGAGCGCGGTCGTACTCCTCGACAAGACAACGGGCTTCGGTCCACCCTCGACGTCTCTGGCAGGATGGTTCGCATGCTGTGTCGCCGCGGGGTGCGGCGTTGGCTTTCCAGCGCCTTGATCAGTGCCGCACTCGTCTCCGGTGCGGTGTCCTTCGGTGCCCCGCAGGTCACGGCGGCGCCCGGCAAAACGCCGCCGGTGAATACCGGATCGGCCGACGGCCCCGGCCCGGCCGAGCCGACCAGCAAGCAACCTTCCACTCCACGGATAGAGCGCATCGAACCGATCAACGATCGGTGGCTGCGCGTGTACGTCGCTTCGCCCGCGATGAGCCGGGTGGTCGAGGTGCAGGTGCTGCTGCCGCGCGATCAGTCGCGGCCCCGGCCCACCGTGTACATGCTCGACGGCCGTAGCGCGAGCCCCGACAGCAACAACTGGACCGAACTCGGGCACGCCGACCGCTTCTACGCGGACAAGGACGTCAACGTCGTGCTCACCGTCGGCGGTCCGGCCAGCTTCTACACCGACTGGCAGCAGCCCGACCCGGTGCTCGGGACCAACAAGTGGGAGACGTTCCTGACCAAGGAGCTGCCCCCGCTGATCGACGCGAAGTTCGACGGCAACGGCACCAACGCGGTCATGGGCGTCTCCATGGGCGCGGAGGCCGCGATGATGCTCGCGTTCCGGCAGCCGGCGCTCTACAAGGCGATCGCGGCGCACAGCGGCTGCTTCTCGATGGGCACCGACATCGGCCAGGCGCAGGCGCGCGCCGTGGTGGCCACCTACATGGGCGAGCCGGACAACATGTTCGGCAAGCAGGACGACCCGGCCTGGCTGGCGCACGACGTCACCCTGCACGCGGACGCGTTGCGCGGCAAGACCATCTATCTGTCGGTGGGCAGCGGCCTGCCCGGCGTGCACGACGTGCCCGGAACGCCGAACGTCGACCTGCCCAGCGCCATCACGTTCGGCGGGCCGCTGGAGGCCGCCACCAACGCCTGCACCCGGCGGCTCACCGACCGGCTGCGGTCGCTCGGCATCCCGATCACCGCCCACTTCCGGGCCACCGGCACGCACTCCTGGCCGTACTGGGAGGACGAACTCGCCCTCTCCTGGCCGACGATCGCGCCCGCGATCGGGGTCCGCTAAGGCAGGAACCGGGCGAGCACCTCCGGCGCACCGGCGAAGCTCAGGAAAAGATCGTTCTCGTGCGGGTCGCCGATGGTGACGCGCACCCCGTCGGTTCCGTACGGGCGCACCAGCACCCCGGCGGCGGCGCTGGCCTCGCCGAACTCGGCGCTGCGCGCACCCAGCGGCAGCCAGACGAAGTTCGCCTCACTCGGGGGCACCGGGTACCCCAGCGCTACCAGCGCGTCGCGCACCCGTTCGCGTTCGGTGACCAGAAAGTCGGTGCGATCCAGCAATTCGTGGCGCGACTCCAGCGACGCGATCGCCGCCGCCTGCGCGAGCCGGTTCACGCTGAACGGGATGTGCACCTTCAGCAGCGCCGTGATCACGGCCGGGGCGCCCACCGCGTAGCCCACCCGCAGGCCGGCCAGGCCGTATGCCTTGGAGAAGGTGCGCAACACAACCACATTGGGCCTGGTGCGGCCGATCTCGACGCCGTCGGGATGGTCGGCCAGCCGCACGTACTCGTAGTACGCCTCGTCCAGCACCACCAGCACGTGCGACGGCACCGCGTCCAGGAACCGGACCAGCTCGGTTTTGCCGACGGCGGTCCCGGTCGGGTTGTTCGGGTTGCAGACGAAGACCAACTTGGTCCGCTCCGTGACGGCGGCGGCCAGCGCGTCCAGATCGTGCACCTGCCCGGGCGTGAGCGGGACCTGCACGGCGGTGGCGTTGCCCACCCTGGTGACGATCGGGTAGGCCTCGAACGAGCGCCACGCGAACAGCACCTCGTCGGACGGGGACGAGCAGGTGATCTGCACCAGTTCCTGGCAGAGCGCGACGCTGCCGCAGCCCACCGCGACATTGTCGTAGCCGACGCCGAGGAACTCGGCCAGCGCCGTCCGCAGCTCGGTGACCTGGTTGTCCGGATACCGGTTCGCCAGTTCGGCCGCCTCGGCGATGGCCTTGGCGGCGGCGGGCAGCGGCCCGACGGTCGTCTCGTTGCTGGCCAGTTTGACTGCGCCTGGATTGCTGCGGCCGGGGGTGTACGCCGGGATCGATTCGAGGTCCGGCCGGATCTGCGCTGTCACACTCCAACCCTAATCCGCGCCGTCGCGGACCCGATCGGCGTACCGGAAATTCTCTGGGTTATAGGCCCTCACGTGCAATTTCTACCGCAGATCAGCAACTCGCCCTACGCTGGTTTCATGTCGGGCACCTACGACGATATGGCCCCGCTGCGGGGTAGCGACCAGGAAGACGAGCGGCCGGCCAGCGGTGGGCAGGTGCCCATCACAGTGGTGGAGCCGGAAGGAAACGCCCGCGGCGGGATCGTGGTGCTGCACGAGTCGCGCGAGTTCACCGGCGCGTTACGCGACCTGATGAACGCGCTGGCCGGCGAAGGGTGGACCGTCATCGCGCCCAAACTCTTCCATCGGGAGGACGAGGACCCCGGTGTCGGGGTCTTCGGTGACGAGCTGTTCGAAGACTTCGACGCCTGCTTCGACTGGCTCACCCGGCGCGGGGTGTTCCCCGACACCATCGGCGTGCTCGGCTTCGATTCCGCGGGCACCGCCGCGTTCCTGGTCGCGACCAATCGTCCGATCGGCGCCGCGGTGAGCGTCGCGGCGCACGGCATCACCGAGCCGCTGACCGATCAGGCCGACGCCCTCGTGCGCGCCGCTCCCCACCTGCAGGCGCCGTGGCTCGGCCTGTTCGGCGCGGACGACCCGGCCACCCCGCCTGCCCAGGTCGACGAGCTACGTGACGCGACCGCCCGCGCCGCGGTCGCCAGCCTGGTGGTCACCTACCCCGGCCTGCACCACCGTGCCGACACCTCCGAGGCCGACGACGGGGATGCGGTCGATTCGCAGACCAGAATCTTCGATTGGTTCGACAGTAACCTGCGCTGACCAGCCGTTTTGTGATCTGGACGGTAGCTCCTGTAACCTTTCTGCTCGGCGGTTCGAAAGGACCGGTGCCCTCGAAGAGAAGGCTCCAGGAGGCGTGCCAGAGCGGCCGAATGGGACTCACTGCTAATGAGTTGTCCCTTCACGGGGACCGGAGGTTCAAATCCTCTCGCCTCCGCCACGCCCGGGAAACCGGGTACAACTGAATAACACATGCGCCCGTAGCTCAACGGATAGAGCATCTGACTACGGATCAGAAGGTTAGGGGTTCGAATCCCTTCGGGCGCACGCAGGTAGAAGGCCCCTCCGGTAGCAGCGGAGGGGTCTTCTCGCATCTCTGACTCTGCGCCGTGCCGCGGTAGCGGGAATCTGGGCACTGCCTCCGCTGGTACGCGGCACACAGCGCTTCTGCTTCGCACCTTGCGCTGTATCGCGGTGATGCCGGGGTGGCGCCTCACATTCGTCCGGGCTACATCGTCGGATTACTGCAAGCACGGGGTCGGCTGCCAGGTAAGCGGCTGCCGCCGAGGAATCTCGAACGGAGACCCGATGATTTCGCATGAAGCCCAGGTCAGAGCGTTCCTGGAGAGCCGCACCGACGCACAGCGGTCCAAGGACATCGATCGCCTCATGTCCTTCTATTCACCAGACATCGTCTATTACGATGCCGTGGCGCCGCTGCGATTCACGGGTCCCGATGAAGTGCGCCGCAACTTTGTGCGATGGTTCGACGGGTACATCGGGCCCATCGGCTTGGAAACTCACGATTTGACGGTGAGCACAGCTGGAGACACGGCTTTCGCCCACATGCTCCACTTGGACTCTGGCAAGCGTCGCGGCGGGATCGACCTGCCGATCTGGGTGCGCGAGACAGTCTGTCTGCGACGGACGGACGGTGCCTGGGCGATCACGCACGAGCACATCTCGCTTCCGGTCAACCCGGCCAATTTCCAGGTCTGGTTCGCGTGCGAAAAGGACTCACCCGCCCGAGGTGGCGGACGATCCATATTCGGGCTGGTCACCACCAGCTTGCTCGTGCGTCTCCGCCTGCGGCCGAAAGCGTCGAGTGACTAATTGCGCACCGATGCTCACGAGTGGCACACCACGGAGGGGTCTTCTCGGCCGATGCCGCGGCGGTGTGCCACTTGCTGGTCACTTCCAGGCGGGGAGGGGTGGGAGGTCGCCGGTGAGGTCGGTGCCGGGGGTGCGGCCGAGGAGCCAGGCGGCGAGGGAGGAGGCGGGGCCGGAAATGGTGTGGGTGGGGGAAGCGCCGATGGTGGCGGTGTAGTCGGTGTCTGTGGCCTGGATGGTGAAGGAGGGTGCGGTGTCGGCCGTGAGGCGGGTGAGGTCGGCGGCCGCTTGGGGGAGGATGCGGGCGACGAAAGGGGCAGGCCAGTTGGCGGGCGAGTAGGCCGCGTTGAGGTCTACGTGGTGGATTTCGACCTCTTGCAGACGCATCCACAGGACTTCGGTCGCGGGGATGGGGCGTCCCTGGCGGGTGCGGACCTGTGCTCGCCACGCATCGTCGGTGAGGGAGCGGGCCAGCCCGAGGAAACGGGTGGCGGCGGCCTCGTTGTCGGCGAGTTGCTCGGCAAGTGGGCGGGGCGCGCCGGCCTCGATGTCGGCGTCGCGTAGGAAAGCGCTGGCGTACTGCGGGATCTCGACGCCGGTGTGCGCCCACAGCAGAAGGTTCACCAGGCTGTCGGCGTTGCGGGCCAGGTGCGCGAGGACGTGGCCGCGGGTCCAGCCGGGGAGCAAGGAGGGCTCGGCGACGGCGCTCTCACCGAGTCCGCGGATGGTGTCGAGCAGGCGCGTGGTCGCCTCGGCGACGGTGTCGAGTTGCACGGGGGTCTGCGAGGCGGTGGTCACGGTTTCGACCCTAGCGAGGCTCGGTCCGGTCCGCCGCGAACGACGGGGCGGGTCCGAAAACGTTCCTACCCGCTGACGATCGCGTCGGCCTCGATCTCGACCAGCAGGGCCGGGGTGATCAGACCTTTGATCTCGTACATCGCCGTGGCGGGGCGGATCTCGCCGAACACTTCGGCGTGCGCCTTGGCGACTTCGGGCCAGCGGGCGATGTCGGTGACGAAGATGCGGGTGCGCACGACGTCGGCCAGGCTCGCGCCCGCCTCCTCCAGCGCGGAGCCGATGCGCCGCAGGGTCTCCCTGGTCTGCTCGCCGATGTCGTCGCCGCCGACAGCCGTGCCGCCGGGGGCCGAGGCCGTGGTCCCGCTGACCGCGATGACATCGCCGAGCCGGACCGCCCGCGAGTAGCCGACGATGTCCTCGAATTCCGAACCCGAGGAGATGTTCACGCGATCACTCATGGGCGACAGCATCGCACGGCCCCCGGCGCGGCAGTCGCCGGTCCTCCACGATGACCGCGACGGTCAGGGTGATCAGCCACAAGGACATCGATCCGACCTGGATCCGCTGGGCGATCCCGAGGGCGTAATTCCCCGGCAGGTTGTCGGCCACCAGCATCCACACCGTTGCCAGCGCACCGGCCACCAGCACGACCGAGCCGAATTCACGTAGTACCCGCCAGCGTCGATAGCGGAACGCGGCGAGGCTGAAGGTGAAGGCGGCGACCGCGATCGCGGTGACCGCCAGCGTGCTCGTCAGCGCGTGCGGCTGGTGCAGCTGCGGGAACAGCTCGCTCGGGCCGCCGCATCCGCTCTCCCCCGGCGTGCAGTCACGCAGCGGCAGCAGGACGTCGGCGATGGTCGCCGCGCCGAAGCAGAACAGCGCGATCCAGCCGACGTCGGTCGGTCGGCGGCGCGGGAACGACAGCAGCCCCGCGATCGCCGCGGGCATGAGCACGGCCCCGACGATCAGGTCCGCGGTCGCGAAAACTTCACGGTACGGCTTGCCCTCGGCGTCCAGTTCGCTGAGGAAGGTGTCGACCGGGTCGAGATCGATGGGCAGCACGAACTGCAGCAGCCAGGACGAATAGCACAGCCCCGCGATGGCGATCGCCGCGGCGACCAGCACCGATACCGGTCGTACGCGCCGAACGGCGTTCTCCGAGCCACCCGTCACGTCCCCATTGTGCTGTTTGCTAGAGCGCGCCGGACAGCGGCAGGCCGCACACGTCACTACCATCCGGCACACAGGGTCTTGTCAGCTACGCCCGGCACGCTGGACGACAGCTGCAACTCGAGGAGGTTCCCATGCTCGGTTTCGCGACTGCCGCCGCCGGAATCGCGGTCATCACCGTGATGGTGATGTCCGGTTATCTGGCCGCACACGCTCCGCGTTCACTGGTGCGGGTCCGGCACCGCTGACAACGTCGACTGGACTCGGTCGGCCGCGCTGACGGGATCCTCGTGCTCCCAGACGCGGACCACGCGCCATCCCGCCGCGGCGAGCGCCGCGTCGGTGGCGCGGTCGCGGGCCACGTTGCCCGCCAGTTTGGCCGCCCACCATTCGGCGTTGTTCTTCGGATCGGTGGCGTGCTGCGGGCACCGGTGCCAGAAACAGCCGTCGACGTAGACCGCGACGCGGCGGCGCGGGAAGACCAGGTCGGCGCGCCTGCGCTGGCCGCGGATGGGTGCGCGGTCGACGAAGTAGCGCAGCCCGCGGCGATGTAGTTCCCGGCGCAGCGCGAGTTCGGGGTCGGTTCCGGTGCGACGTTGGCGCGCCATCCGCGCGCTGGTGGCCGCGTCGGTAGTCGGCCGGTTCATGCCGCCCAACCGCCCATCCGGTCCAGATGACTTTCCACATCGGCCAGGAAGCCGGGCGGGAAACGCAGACTGCCCATGGTGGTGCGGCGGAGGAACCCGGCCGTCGCGCGCGCGGAGAGCAGCTGCGCGTCGGTGAGGAAGCCGGCCAGATCCTCGTACGGCTCGTGCACCGGCCACGTCGAGACCGGCACGCGATAGGCCACACCGGCGTGCCCCCACGCGGCGACCGGCCACGGCGTGCCCGGCGCCAGCGGTTGATCTCCGGAGATCGGCTCGAGCGGAGCGGCCAGCCGCGACCCCACCCAGGACGCCATCCGCACGCTCACCGCGTTGCCGACCAGCTTCCAGCGGTGGCCCTTCCTGATGCCCGGCAGTTCGGTCGCGGGCGCTGTCCAGCCGGCGTCGAAGCCCTGGAGGCGTTCGGCGTCGGCGATGCCGGGCGTGACGATCTCCCCGGACGGCAGCCGCACCGCGGGCGGGCTCGCGATGCCGAGCGCGGAGCCGCCCTTCAGCGTCGGCACCGCGTTCACCGCCCAGCCGAGGCCGCGCACCCCCTCGGTCCAGTAGAAGCCGCACGGATCGATCGCGGGATCGCCGATCGTGCGGGGACCGGCGTCCTCGCCGAACAGCACCCCGCGCGGGTCCTCGGTGCGCGAGGCCAGCATCACCACCCGCTGCCTGCGTTGCGGCAGCCCGAAGGCGCGGGCGTCCACCACGCGGTAGGCCCAGGTGTAGCCGAGTTCGTCGAGCGCGCCGGTGATGTGCCGCATGGCCGCGCCACGGCCCAGTTGCAGCATGAACGGCACGTTCTCGATCACCAGCCAGCGCGGGCCGCGTTTGCGACGCACCAGCCGGAACACTTCGTCGACCAGACCGGAACGGGTGCCGGTGATGCCCGCGGTGCGGCCTGCCTGAGAGAGGTCCTGGCACGGAAATCCCGCCGCGACCAGTTCCGTTCCCGCCGGGATTGCCCGCAGCCGGGTGATGTCGGAATGCAGCGGCACGTCCGGGAAACGAGCGGCGAGCACGCCTTGGGCCCCGGGCTCGATTTCGCACAGCAGTTCGGTATGCCAGCCGTGCCTGCCGAGGCCGAGCTCGAGCCCGCCGATCCCGGCGAACAGCCCGACCATCCGCGCGCCCGTCAACGACCTTCCCTTTCTCGCGTCCACACCGGACGCCGCCCGCGCGCCCGGGGAGCAGGTTACTCGAGTCGTCGGGGGCGATCCCCCAACACGCGACCATCGCCACCTGCACCTGGTACGGTCCGCGTGTCACGCCGTGCGATCGGTGCGCATTTCCAATAATGCACAAGGGTGGTCGCACACGGACGTGATGACCGGCCGTTCCGCCTGCGCTCCAGTGCCATCCGTGCGGGCCGCCCACGATTCTGGTGGCGTGCTCGCGCACTGCTTTTGCTCGACGAAGTTCCAGAGCGACGCTAGGGAAAGTGAGCGAAACATGCAGATGCCTTCCACGAAAAACGGACGATTTCCCTCCGTTGTGGTCACAAGCCTCGCGGCCACCACGTCCCTCGCGGGTGACGTGGATTCCACGTGGAAGGGCTTGCTCAACGGCGACAGCGGTATCGACGTCCTGGAAGACGATTTCATCGACGATTTCGAGCTGCCGGTCCGCATCGGCGGGCATCTGAAAGTTCCGCCCACGGCGTATCTGGACGCGGCGGAGTCCCGCAGGCTCGCCTACGTCGAGCAGCTGGCCGTCGTGCTCGGGCGCGAGGTCTGGCGCAACGCGGGCAGCCCGGAGGTGGACAAGCACCGTCTGGCGGTGTCCATCGGAACCGGGCTCGGTGGCGCGGAGGCGATGATCCACGCTCGGGACAAACTGCACAACGGGGGCTACCGCAAGGTGTCGCCGTACACCGTCCAGGCGGTGATGCCGAACGGCGCAGCGGCCTGCGTCGCAGTGGAACTCGGCGCCCGGGCCGGGGTGACGACACCGGTGTCGGCCTGCTCCTCCGGCGCGGAGGCGATCGCCAACGCGTGGCGGACGATCGTCATGGGCGATGCCGACATGGTGGTCACCGGCGGGGTGGAGGGCTCGATCCAGGCACTCGCGATCGCGGCGTTCTCCATGATGCGCGCGATGAGCACCCGCAACGACGCGCCGAAGAGCGCCTCGCGCCCGTTCGACGCCGACCGCGACGGTTTCGTCTTCGGTGAGGCGGGCGCGCTGCTGGTGCTGGAGACCGAGGAGCACGCGAAAGCGCGCGGCGCGACCATCCACGCCCGGCTGATGGGCGCGGGCATCACTTCGGACGGCTTCCACCTGGTGGCGCCGGACCCCGAGGGCACCGGCGCGGCGCGCGCGATGACGCGGGCGATGCGGACGGCCGGTTTGGCCAAGGCCGACGTCACGCACGTCAACGCGCACGCGACCGCCACTCCGATCGGGGACACGGCGGAGGCGCGCGCGATCGGCCAGGCGGTGGGCAGCCACGCGTCGGTCTACGCGCCCAAATCGGCCCTCGGCCATTCCATCGGCGCGGTCGGCGCGCTCGAATCCGTGTTGACCGTGCTCACCGTGCGCGACGAAATAGTCCCGCCCACGTTGAATTTGGACAATCAGGACCCGGAAATCGATCTCGACGTGGTGCACGGCAGCTCCCGGCCCGGCCGGATCGATTACGCCCTGAACAACTCGTTCGGATTCGGCGGCCACAACGTCGCGCTCGCCTTCGGCCGGTACTGACCGCTAGGTGGCCGGGACACCTGCTAGCCTTCCCGACGCTTCGTTATCGACCTGTGTTCGGTGTCATTGCACGGCCCGAGTGTCTGTGCGCTGGAAAAGGATAAGGCGATGATCGACGAAACCTTCGACGACTATTTGGACGATCAGGGCAATATCAGAATTCGGGGGGACAAGACTCTGATCGACTTCGTCGACAAGCACAGCAGG
Source organism: Nocardia sputorum (assembly GCF_027924405.1). Lineage (NCBI taxonomy): Bacteria > Bacillati > Actinomycetota > Actinomycetes > Mycobacteriales > Nocardiaceae > Nocardia > Nocardia sputorum. The sequence continues at coordinate 7,284,679 of NZ_AP026978.1, forward strand.
GAGAACGGCGACGACCTCGCCTACCGCTTCATCGACTACTCGCGGGAAAGGGACGGCGAATACCTGGAGCTCACCTGGCGGCAGTTCGGTGTGCGCCTGCGCGCGGTGGCGGCGCGGCTGCAACAGGTCACGCAGCCGGGCGACCGAGTGGCGATCCTCGCCCCGCAAGGGCTCGACTACGTCGTCGCGCTGTTCGCCGCCGTGTACGCGGGCAATATCGCCGTTCCGCTGTTCGATCCGGAGGAACAGGGGCACACCGACCGCCTGCACGCGGTGCTCGGTGACTGCACGCCCGCCGCGATCCTCACGGTGGGTTCCGCGGCGAGCGGCGTTCGGAAATTCTTCCGGCACCTGCCGCCGCCGCAGCGTCCGCGCATCATCGCGGTGGAGGCGATCCCGGACACTGTCGGCGCCTCCTGGGTGCGCCCGGACATCAACATCGACAGCGTGGCCTATCTGCAGTACACCTCGGGCTCCACCCGGACGCCCGCGGGCGTGGAGATCACCCACCGCGCGGTGGGCACCAACCTACTGCAGATGATCGACGCCATCGGCGTCACCGAGAATTCGCGGGGGGTCACCTGGCTGCCGCTGTTCCACGACATGGGTCTACTGGCCGTGATCCTGCCGACGGTCGGCGGCGGGTTCATCACCATCATGTCGCCGAGCGCGTTCGTACGCCGCCCGTACCGCTGGATAAAGGAACTGGCCGCCGCTTCCGACGGCGCCGGGACTTTCGCCGCCGCGCCCAATTTCGCGTTCGAGCACGCCGCGGCGCGTGGCAAGCCGAAGCCGGGCGAGGAATTGGACCTGTCCAATGTGATCGGGTTGATCAACGGCAGCGAGCCGGTGTCGGTGTCGTCGATGAAGAAGTTCAACGAGGCGTTCGTGCCGTACGGGTTGCCGGAGACGGCGATCAAGCCCTGCTACGGCATGGCCGAGGCGACGGTGTTCGTCTCCGCTACCCGGGCGAAGGACAAGGCGAAGGTCGTCCATGTCGACCGGACCGAGTTGAACGCCGGGCGGATGGTCGAGGTCGCCGCGGATGCCGACAACGCCATCGCGCAGGTGTCCTGCGGATACGTCGCGCGGTCGCAGTGGGCGGTGATCGTCGATCCGGAACACGGCACCGAGCGATGTGACGGCGAGGTCGGGGAAATCTGGCTGCACGGCGAGAACATGGGCATCGGATACTGGGGCCGCCCGGAGGAGACCGAGGCCACCTTCCGCGCCCAGTTGGCCGAGCGGCTGCCCGAGGGCAGTCACGCGGAGGGCGCCCCGCCGGACGCCAACTGGATGCGCACCGGCGATTTCGGGGCCTACCTCGACGGCGAGCTGTACATCACCGGCCGCGTCAAGGACTTGGTCATCGTCGACGGCCGTAACCACTATCCGCAAGACCTGGAGTTCTCGGCCCAGGAATCCAGTACGGCCCTGCGTCCCGGATTCGTCGCGGCGTTCTCGGTGCCCGCCAACGAATTGCCCGCGCTGGTCTTGGAAGGGGGCAGCCGCTCCGGCCTGACCCGCGACGCCGAGGACGTCTCGGAGCAGCTGGTCATCGTCGCCGAGCGCAATACCGGTGGCGGCAAGGTGGAGTCGGAGTCGGTGGCCGACACGGTGCGCGCCGCGATCGCGCAGCGGCACGGCGTCATGGTCCGTGACGTGCTGCTGGTGCCCGCGGGTTCGATTCCACGCACGTCCAGCGGCAAGATCGCCCGCCGCGCCTGCCGGGCGGCCTATCTGGAGGGCACGCTGCGCGGCGGCCACCAGCAGCAGGCTTTCCCGGACGCGCCGCAGGAGTGGGAGTCCGAGACCGCGGTCGTCGGCTAGAGCCGGGTCTCGGTCTCGTACTCGAATTCCCGGACGTCGGCGCTCACGATCTGGGCGTCGAGGTCGCCCGAGGTGCCCGTCCCGCGGAAGCGTTCCACCGCGGCACGGGTCGCCCAGCGCTCGTAGACGTTCACCCGATCGGATTCGATCAGGTCCGCGCCGAGGCTGAAGTCGAGGCAGCCTTCGGCGGCGCGGGCGAGGGCGACGACTTCCCGGCAGCTGTCGAGGTAGCGCTCGCGATCGGTGACCCGTAGACATCCGGCGACGATCAGCATGGGGGAATCTTAGATCCGCGCGGCTTGACCTCGAGTTCGCTCGAGGTTGTCGACTTGGCGAATGAGCGTGGAACCCGTCGCCGCGACGAGCGCGGATGTCCGGCGGCGGCCGGAAAATCGGTTGGTCGACGCACGTTCCGGTGCGACCCTGGAATGTCGGACCCCGCTGCGAACATCACCGTGGGTCCCGTTCTCCGCCGCCAGTCGCATACCTCGAGGGGGAGTCTTGTCTGTCGCACTGGACGTTTCGCCGGCCGAACCGGAGGCCGACAGAACGGAGCGGCCCGCCGCCACGGGCCGGCTGCATTCGCTGCGCCGATTCTGGCCGTACCTGCGTCCGCACATCGGGATGCTGCTCGCCGCCAGCGGCCTCGCGCTGCTGTCCGGCCTGACGGCCGTCGTCATTCCGCTGATGATCGCCCGGATCATCGATGGCCCGGTCGCCCACCGCGATCTCGGGGGCGCGCTGTGGCCGGTGGCCGCGGTGCTGGCGCTCGGCCTGCTGGAAGCCGGTGGCGTGTGGGGACGCCGCTGGCTGATCGCCGCGCCCGCGACCCGGTTCGAGATCACGTTGCGCGCCAAGATATTCCGGAAACTGCAAGCGCTGTCGATCGGCAGGCACGACGCGTGGGAGTCGGGTCAGCTGCTCTCGCGGGCGATCGACGACCTGGCCACCATGCGCCGGTTCGTCTCCTTCGCGGGACCGTTCCTGCTCATCCACGGTGTGATCATTCCGGTCGGCCTGCTCGTGCTGATCGCGCTGAGCCCGCAGATCGGCGCCATCTTCGCGGTGATCTCGATCCCGCTGGTCATCGGCTGCATCCGTTTCGAGCGCCGGTACGCGGTGGCCTCGCGGCGGTCCCAGGACCAGTCCGGTGACCTGGCCACCACCGCCGAGGAGTCCGCGCAGGGCGTACGGGTGCTCAAGGCGTTCGGACGGGGCGTTTTCTTCGGACGCCGTTTCACCGCCCAGGCGCAGGAGCTGCGGCAGACCGAGTTGCTGAAGGCGCGCCTGGACGCGACATTGTGGTCGAGCATGGTGAGCCTGCCGCAGCTGGCCATCGCGTTCGCGCTCGGCTACGGCGGGTACGCGGTGGCGCACGGCACGATGACGCTCGGCACCTTGATCGCGGGCATCACGCTGGCGACTTTCCTGCAGTGGCCGATCATCTGGACCGGCTTCCTGCTCGCCGAGCTGAACGACGCGCGCACCGCGGCCGACCGGTACTGGGAGATCATCGACACCCCCGTCGACATCACCGACCCGGCCGATCCGGTGGACCTGCCCGAGCGCATCCGCGGCGAACTGCGGTTGGACGCGGTGCGATTCGCCTTCCCCGACGCCGAGAAAGACGTGCTGCGGGAGGTGTCGCTGCGAGTTCGCCCAGGCGAGACGGTGGCGCTGGTCGGCGCGACGGGAAGCGGTAAGACAGCACTGCTGAACTTGATTCCGCGCTTGTACGACGTGTCCGGCGGCGCGATCACCATCGACGGCATCGATATCGCGACGATGCGCGTCGCCGACCTGCGGTCGCTGGTCTCGGTGGCGTTCGAGGACCCGGTGTTGTTCTCCGCGAGTGTGCGGGAGAACGTCGCGCTCGGCGACCCGGCCGCCACGGACGCCGATGTGCGCCGGGCGCTGGAGGTCGCGCAGGCCACCGAGTTCGTCGACGACCTGCCCTGGGGCTTGGACACCAGGATCGGCGAACAGGGCCTGAGCCTGTCCGGTGGCCAGCGGCAGCGACTCGCGCTGGCCCGTGCGGTGCTCACCGGCGCGGGCGGGGGCGAGGGCAGCCGGATCATGGTGCTCGACGACCCGCTGTCCGCGCTCGACGTGGAGACCGAGGAGCGGGTGCAGGCCCGTCTGCGCACCGTGCTGGCCGACGCGACGACGCTGCTCGTCGCGCACCGTCCGTCCACGGCGGCGCTGGCCGACCGGGTGGCGGTGCTCGCCGACGGCCGGATCGTCGCGGAGGGAACCCACGACCAATTGCTGCGTACCAGCAGAAGCTACCGCGAACTGATGGGAGGTGAGCAGCTGTGAGCATCACGACCACCGAATCGAAAGACGAGGCGCCGGAGGAGCTTCCGGAACCCGAGGAGCGGGCGGCCGACTGGCGCGGCATCGCGGGCGAGGACAAGGAGGTCACCGAGACCGGGAATCTGGTGCTGGCCGGACGCTCCCGGCGGCTACTGCTCGACCTGGTCAAGCCCTACCGCAAACTCACCGCGCTCGCGCTGGTGCTCATCGTGCTGGACAACGTCGCCAAGGTGTCGGCGCCGCTGTTCGTCGCGCACGGCCTGGACACCGGCATCGCGCGCGGTGTCGAGGGGAACTGGACGCCGCTGGCGTGGACCGTGGCCGGTTACCTCGGCTCGGTCCTGATCAGCGTGATCAGTACGTACTCCTTCCTGCGGGTGTCCGGCAGGCTGAGCCAGAGCGTGCTGTTCGACCTGCGCGTCCGCGCGTTCGCGCACACACAGCGGCTCAGCGTCGCCTTCCACGAGAAGTACACCTCGGGCAAGGTGGTGGCGCGGCTCACCGGCGACATCGAGACGCTGCAGGAACTGCTGGAGAGCGCGCTCAACCAGGCGCTGAGCGCGATCCTGTCGGTGGTCACCATCGCGGCGCTGCTGATCTACCTGGATCAGACGCTCGCCGCGATCGTGCTGACCGGATTCGTCCCGCTGGTGCTGGTCACCCGCTGGGCGCAGCGCAGGCAGCGCGCGGGCTACCGGCGCACGCGCGCCGCGATCGCCAAGGTGGTCGTGCAGTTCGTCGAGTCGATGGGCGGCATGCGGGCGGTGCAGGCGTTTCGCCGGGAGCAGCGCAACGAGTCGGTGCTTGCGATCGAGGACTCCGAATACCGCCGGGCGACCACCGCGGCCATGCGCGGCATGGGTGACTACGCCGGCCTGACCAAACTGCTCGGCAATCTGACCACCGTGATCATCATCGTGGTCGGCGCCTGGCGGGTGATCGAGGGTGATCTCGCGGTCGGCGTGCTCGCGGCCTACCTGCTGTACCTCAACGAGTTCTACGGGCCGCTGGACGAGCTGGCGCAGGTGTTCAACGCCTACCAGTCCGCGGCGGCCGCGCTGGAGAAGATCTCGGGCGTGCTGGAGGAGGAGCCGTCGGTGCCCGAGCCTGCGCGTCCGGTGGCGCTGGACAAGGCGTCCGGCGCGGTGCGGATGGAGAAGGTGTGGTTCGGCTATTCGAGCGCACCTGCGGCGGACGCCGGCCACTCGCCGAGAGCCGATGCCTCGACAGGGTCGTCCACCGAGCCGGGCAAGCCCGATCGGCGGACGCGGCCGGTGCTGCCGGAGTTCACCCTGGACATCCCGGCGGGGCAGGTGATCGCGCTGGTGGGTGCGACCGGCGCGGGCAAGTCGACGCTGGCGAAGCTGCTGACGCGGTTCTACGACCCGTCCGGCGGCACCGTCACCCTGGACGGCATCGACCTGCGCGACCTCGCCGACGTCGACCTGCGCCGCAACGTGGTGATGGTCACGCAGGAGTCGTACCTGTTCTCCGGGTCGGTGGCCGACAACATCCGGTTGGGCAGGCCCGAGGCCACCGACGCCGAGGTGTTCGCGGCGGCGCGCGCCGTTGGTCTGTACGACTTCGTGCAGGCGCTGCCGGAGGGCTTCGCCACCGACGTGCGCAAGCGCGGCGGCAGGCTCTCGGCGGGGCAGCGGCAGCTGGTCGCGTTCGCTCGGGTGTTCCTGGCCGATCCCGCCGTGATCGTGCTGGACGAGGCCACGTCGAGCCTGGACATTCCGAGCGAACGGCTGGTGCAGCGGGCGCTGGAGACCGTGCTGCGCGGGCGTACGGCGGTGATCATCGCGCACCGGCTGTCCACGGTGGCGATCGCGGACCGGGTGCTGGTGCTGGAGTCCGGCCGGATCGTCGAGGACGGCACGCCGGAGGCCCTGATCGCGGGGACCGGTCGGTTCGCCGGCCTGCACGCGGCGTGGCGGGAGTCGCTGGTGTGATGAGCGGCGGTTGTACGGGCCGGGGCCGGGTGTCGCTTACGGTAGATACGTGACGACCCCAGCCTCCGACCCCGAGAGCGCCGCCGCGAGCCCGCAGGAATCCCGGTGGCCGGCGATCCTCACCTGGCGCGCCCACGACGCGACGCGCATGGAGTCGGTGCGGGTGCAACTCAACGGCAACCGCATCCGCGCCGCCGGGCGCATGATCGGCGGCGCGAGCGCGGACCACCCCGCGTTCAGCGCGTCGTACGACCTGGTCACCGACGAGAACGGGGTGACGAAGCGGCTGTCGGTGCGCACCACGACGGCCGCCGGTGAGCGGCACGCCTCGATCGCCCGCGACGAGGAGGACTACTGGCTCGTCGACGCCGGCGGCAACCATGTGCGCTCGACCTTCGCCGGGGCGCTCGACGTGGACGTGGTGCTCAGCCCGTTCTTCAACACCCTGCCGATCCGCCGCTACGACCTGCAGCACGCGGTCGAGGACCGGCAGGTCCCGGTGGTCTACGTCCGCCTGCCCGACCTGCTCGTCCAAGAGGCCACGCTGATCTACAGCAGCGCCGCCGACGGCATCAGCGTGCTGTCGCCGGTGTCCAGCGCGACCGTCACGGTGGACGCCGACGGATTCGTGCTGGACTACCCGGGCCTGGCCGAACGCATCTGAGGCGACACCGCGGTACGCGAGTCGAGCTTTCGCGCCGAGGAGGGCCATCGAGTCCCGAGGTTCGAGTAATCTCGCCGACGCTCAGCCGGGGCCGCCGACGGCAGCGCCGAGCCGACACCCCGGACGAACTCGTTGTTCGGCAGCTACTCGACGGGGGAGTGTCGCCGGAGCTGCCCGGCTCGTCCTCGCACAGTTCGACGCCTGCGGACCTGCGGCCGAAGGGAACGTGGCAGTCGCGAGGTATTCACTCACGATCAGCAGCGGCCGGGCCGACTCCGGCAGGTCGGGGGAGTGGACGGCTCTCGCACGGTCAGTCCAGCCGGGTGATGACCCCGCCGCGCTCGCCTGCCGCGCGCAGGTGCTCCAGCCAATCGCGGTCACCCGCGCGGATATCCGTGATCTCCCAGCGCCGCGCGGATTCGTAGCGTCGCCGCGCGTCGTGCCCGGCCTCGACCAGATCCGCGAGGGACGTCGCGTCGCGCAGGCTGTCGCGGGCCGTGGCCAGCACCGTGAGCGTTTCGTCCAGAACCTCCAGCAGCGCGGTCGAATTCGGTTCGCAGATGGCGCGAACCAGGTCGGGCGCCGTGCCCGCGACCCGCGTACCGTCCCGGAACGACCCGGCCGCGAGTCCCAGCGCCAGATCACCGCCACCGGCGCCCGCCAGCGCCAGCGCCTCGGCAAGTACGTGCGGGAGATGGGAGATGCGCGCGACGGCGCGATCGTGCTCGGCGGCCACCACCGGAACCACCACCGAGCCGCAGTCCAGCGCGAGCCGCACCACGCGGGTCCACGGGTCGGCCCTGGTGCCTTCGTCCACGCCGACCGCCCATACCGCGTCGCCGAACAACTTGGCATCGGTGGCCGCCCAGCCCGATTCGGACGTGCCCGCCATCGGGTGACCGCCCACGTACCGGTCGGCGAGTCCGTGGGCGCGCACGGCCGCCGCGACCGGCGCCTTCACGCTCACCACGTCGGTGAGCGCGCACTGCGGCGCGTAGGTCGCGATGGCGGAGAGCATGTGGTCGACCGCGGGCATCGGCACCGCGACGACGATCAGCGCATCGGCCGCGGCCGCGCGGCGCAACGCGGCGGGCAGGTGTTCGGTGACGTCGAATCCGTCCGCGCGCGCGGCCCGCGCGCCCGCCGCCGACCGGTTGTAGCCCCAGCCGTCGTAGTCCGCGGCGACGGCCGCGCGCAATAGCGACCCACCGATCAAACCGGTCCCGAGGACGCATACGGGAGCTTTCTTCGCCGAAGTCACCGGAACAGATTCGCATACGACTTCAACATTTCCCCTCGAGCCGACTACCGTTGCGGCCATGGCAGCACAGCGCTCGGGCACGAACAGGGCGGCGTCGGACGATTACGACGACGTGGAAGGGTTCGCAGTGGCGGTTGTCCGCGAAGAAGGCAAATGGCGGTGCAGTCCGCTGAGCCGGGACGCCCTCACCGATTTGTCCGCCGCGGAGAGCGAACTGAAGGCTTTGCGCAGCTCCGGAGCGGTGTTCGGGTTGCTCGACATCGACGACGAGTTCTTCATCGTGCTCCGGCCCGCGCCGAGCGGAACCCGGATGCTCGTCTCGGACGCCACGGCCGCGATCGATTACGACATCGCCGCGGATGTCCTGGAAGCCCTGAACGTGGAAATCCCCGATATCGATCCGGACGAACTGGACGACGTGGAGCCGTGGGAGGAGGGCGACCTGGGGGTGCTCGCCGATCTGGGCCTGCCCGAACCGGTGCTGAGCGTCATCCTCGCCGAGACCGATCTCTATCCGGACGAGCAACTCGGCATGATCGCCCAGCGCCTCGGCTTCGCCGGAGAATTCGCCGCGGTACTGGACAAGCTGCCGCGCTGACGTGGGCGTTCCCCCGGACGACCCGATCCCGTCGGACGCCGACATGGTGCGCGCCGCCATCGCAGCCGCGGCGGCCGCCGGGGCTCGTGACGTGCCGGTCGGTGCGGTGGTATTCGACGCCGCCGGAAGAGAACTCGCGCGAGCCGCGAACGCCAGGGAGGCGCTCGGCGATCCGACCGCGCACGCGGAGATCCTGGCGCTGCGCCGGGCCGCCGCGGTCCACGGCGACGGCTGGCGACTGGAGGGCGCCACCCTCGCCGTCACGCTGGAGCCGTGCACCATGTGCGCGGGCGCGCTGGTGCTCGCGCGGGTCGGCCGCCTGGTCTTCGGCGCCTGGGAGCCGAAGACGGGCGCCGTCGGGTCGCTGTGGGACGTGGTGCGCGACCGTCGTCTCAACCACCGGCCCCAGGTGCGTGGCGGCGTGCTAGAGGACGAGTGCGCGGCGCTGCTCGACGATTTCTTCCGCGCCCAGCGCTGAGCCCGCAGGTCAGCAGGCGATTTAGTGATCCGGCGACGGTCCGGTATGGTTGTCGGCGGTGGCGTGTCCGAGCGGCCTAAGGAGCACGCCTCGAAAGCGTGTGAGGGGTAACCCCCCTCCGAGGGTTCAAATCCCTCCGCCACCGCTCCAGCCCCTCATCTGTTCGCGCAGGTGAGGGGCTTTTTCGATCGGTCGAAGGACGAGTGCGTCAGCAGCCGAAGGAGGGCGATACGGTGACCGAGCCCGACCACCGCTACTGGATGAACCGGGCCATCGAGCTCGCGCGCCTGTGCCCGGTGGCGGCGGGCGCGTTCTCGGTGGGGGCGGTGATCGTCGCCGACGGCGTGGAGATCGCGACCGGCTACTCCCGCGAGTCGGACCCGAAGGAGCACGCCGAGGAAGCCGCGCTGGGCAAGCTGGACCCGGCGGATCCGCGGCTGGCGCGGGCCACGCTGTACAGCACGCTGGAACCGTGCTCGGAACGCGGGACGAAGGATCGGCTGCCGTGCACGGATCGGGTGCTGCGGGCCGGCATCCCGATGGTGGTGATCGCGTGGCGCGAGCCGTCGACGTTCGTGGTGAATTGCGTGGGCGTGGAGAGGTTGCGGCAGGCGGGTGTGACGGTGGTGGAGCTTCCCGACCTGGCCGAGGCCGCGATGTCGATGAACCGGCACCTCGATCTGTCCTGAGCGGGCTCAGTCGTAATCCCAGTACTGCAACCAGCGCACCGACGCGAACAGCAGCAGCGTCAGCGCGTAGAGCGCGACGACCACCGCCGCGCCCATGACGCTGACGCGCGGGCTCGCGCCGTCGATCGGATCGAGCCAGCGGCGGAACCAGCTCGCGACCGCGGGCGAGAGGAAGTAGCTCATCAGGCCCACGCTGATGATCTGGCTGAGCCACAGGGCCAGCCACGGTGGCGCGGCGAGCCGGTCGAGCACCGGCCCGAGGAAGCGCGACAGCACCATTACCGTCGGATACAACACCAGCAGCACCATCATGGCGGTCTTCCAGGTCGGCGTCATCCTGGTCTCACCGCCGACCGTTCGCACGGTCGAGCCGAACGGCGTGGTGTGCGCGTCCACGGTGAAGTCCTCGGTCAGTTTCTCCCGCAGTTCCGGTAAGGCGGCGGCGCGTTCGTCGGAGCGCAGCCATTCCGACAATTGCCGTTCCGTGCGGAATCGAAGCACCGAGAACCAGCGCCCGCCGTCCGACGGGAACAGGGCAGCGCCTTCGAATCCGGGGAACTTCGAGCTCACGGCGACCAGTCGCGCCTCGGTCGCCTCGAATTCGGCTTCCTTCTCGCGTGCGACGCTGTGCCGGAAAACGCCGATGCCCGGCGGCGGCGACTCGCCTTCCACGAAGACCAGATCCGAACTCTTGCGATGGAAGCCGAGCGCTGCGCCGTCGGACAATGCGCCCGCCCGTTCGGCCGAGTCGAGGAATGCGTGCAGCGCCGGTTCGGATCGGAATGTGACGCTGCATCCCGGATCCAGCAGCGGATTTTCGGTCACCGCCACGGACGCATTCACGAATCCGTCCTTCTCGCGGGCTAATTCGGTCATCCGCGCCAGCCATTCCCGGAAAGCCGCGTCGTGCGCTGGTCGGTGGAAGACCGTTACGGCGGTGGCGGCGGCGTCCATCGGGAACTATGCGGCGTCGACCCGACGGCCCCGCACGTAGACCTCGGTGATCGCGGGCTCGCGAATACCCATCAGCAGCGCGAACAGCGTCTGATCCCGCGCCAATGCAGGGTCGTCGGAACGAATGCCGAATGCCAGGCTGCTTTCCAGCGCCGGAACGCGCCCCGGTTCGATCACGAGGAAATCGGCCTCCTTGCCGATGTCGAAGTTCCCGAACCGGTCTTCCATATCCAAGGCGCGTGCGCCGGCCAGCGTGCCGGTGAACAGCATTTCCGCCGGATGCATCGACACGCCGAGCTCGCCCGGCTCGGAGATGTGCACCTTGAACGCGGCCGACAGCACCTGCGGGATCAGCCATTCGTCGCCGCCGCCGTAATCGGTGCCCGCGGCCACCGTGACGCCCGAGGCGAGCGTCCGCTTCCACGGCATGGTGCCGGAGCCGAGGAACTGCTGCGATACCGGGCAGTGCGCGACCGACGTGCCGGTCTCGGCCATCCTCCGCAGCTCGGCGTCCTGACAGTGCACGCAATGGGCGAGGATGCTGCGCCTGCCGAGCAGGCTTTTGCCCCCCGTGGCCGATCCGGGCAGGAACTTCCCGTCGTAGGTGTCCAGGTAGGTCGTCACGCCGTATGCCTGCTTGGTGCTGTCGACTTCACCGGTGCCCGGGCGGTTGTTCTCGTTGAGGTGGGTGTGGAAGTAGACGCCGCGCCCGCGCACCGAATCGTAGAGTTCGCCCAGGTTCTTCAACGTCGTCCGAGTGACCGCCAAGGAGAACCGCGGGACGATCGCCACGTGCAGTAGCGCGGTGCCCACCTCACCGGTGTCGGCCGCGTGCCACTTGCCGATCTCCTCGCCGGTCAGGCGAATGGCATCGTCTTCGGAGGTGATCAAGGGCGCCGCCGCGGGTTCTCCCGTCGTCTGGATGCCGCGGCCACCGACCATCCGGAGCCCGCGCCGCCGGGTTTCGGCGAACAGGGCGTCTTGCGCGTGCGGGAAGGCCGAGCCGAAGACCATCGCCGCCGTGGTGCCCGCGGCGATGCGGCGCGCGCAGAATTCGGCGGCCGCGCGCCGGGCGAATTCGGGGTCGGCGTACCGGGATTCCGCCGGATAGATGCACAATTCGAGCCACTCCAGCAGCTGCCCGCCGCCGTAGGCGTCCCCCGCGAAGGTCTGCGGGAAATGAATGTGGGTGTCGACGAATCCGGGAAGCAGGAATCCGGGGCGATGATCGAACACCTTTTCGGCGCGGTACTCGGCCGGAATATCGGAGCGCGGTCCGCAGAATGCGACACGGCCACTGTCGTCGATTATCAGCGCGCCGTCCGGGACGTCGACCAGCGCGTCGGACACAGCGCCGGCAGCGGGACTTCCGGCGATGTGAAAAATGTGCCCCAAGTGGACTTGGCTCACCATTCGAGGAGAACACACATCGATCCGGGACGCGAGCGGATCGCGTGAAATGAGATCAGACGCCGCGCGAGAACAATGTCACCGGTGGCGGCATACGGTAGCCGGCGAGTTTGATGAATCGCGCGCTCACGCCGCGCTGCCTGTCCTCCAATGGTCCCGCTCCGACGGTGTTCATCATGCGGTTGATCACGTTGAAGCAGGTGCCCACCCAGACGGCCTCGTCGAACGCTTCGCGGGAAACGCCCGCCAGCCGGACCAGCGCGGCGTCCTCGGCGGTCAACGCGTCGGGGTCACGAGCCATCTTCGCGAGGAAATCGAGCATGACCCGGGCCTCGGGGCGCAGCGGGGAGTCCTTGCCGCCGGCCAAGGCGCGGGTCACCACGTCGGCGTCGGCGTACGCGCCCGCGATCGCTTCGTGCGAGGTGGCGCAGAACGGGCACTCGTTGGCCTGGGAGGTGTGCGTCGCGAAGATCTCGCGTTCGGCGACGGTCCAGTAGGAGGGGCCGCGCATGACGTCCTGAATCAGCTCCGACAGCGGGGATCCGAAGAATCTGTGCCGGTAGAACAGCACCTTCAGCACCGCGGGGACTTCCACGCGGCTGAACCGCCGCATGGTCCACAACACGAGCCGGGTCGGCCGGTCGTGGCCGGATCGCACCGCTTCCAGCCACATCTCAGTACCCCTCCCACGCCAGGCGAGCCGCGCGCAGGCGCCGGTCGGCCGCACCGTAGGCGGCCACCGCGGTCGCCTCGAAGATCTCGTCGTCGGTGTGCCCGGCCGCTTTCAGTGCCGCGATCTCCTGCTCGGTGACCCGGTAGGACCGCTCGGCCACCAGGTCGCCGAAGGCGGCGAGTTCCGGCGCGACGTCCTGGCCGGAGTCGGCGGTCCCGGCAGCCCCGTCGCGCAGGACGCGGCGGACCTCGCTGGGCAGCTGTCCCGGCGCGGACGCGAGGTGCTCGCCGAACCGCCGCCATTTCTCATCCATCGAGGCGCGCATGGCCTCATTCTGGCCGACGACCGCCGCCTTCGCTGGAAATCTCAGGGGCGCAGCGGTTCACTCTCCCGCTTCCCGGCGCAGCACCACCTTGTGTCCGTCGAGGTCGACACCGACCAACGGCGGCGCGCCCTCGTCCTGCTCGTCGCGCAGCATCGACACCGATTCGCGATGATCCAGCTCCATGCGCTTGGTGGCGTACAACAGCGCGGTGAACTCGTCGGTGAAGGTGCCGGAGATCGGTGTGCGGCGGCGTCGGCGGCGTTTGTTCACGGTGAGCTCGAAGACCGCCACCAGCACGAGCAGGATGACCCACCCGGGAATCCACCACTGCAACACCGCCGCCATACCTGCCGAAGCTACCAGCCGACGGCCCCCGCCGCCCCCGCCGAACGGCACGAAAACTGGCCCGTTCCGCGACGGGTAATCGGCGCGATCGCGGGTATACGCCCGATACGGAAGTGCGGGAAGGACGCGATGCCAGATGCGCCGTCGGACAATCCGCGCGGGAACGATGCGCGAGAGAAACATGAGAATCGGAAGTGTAATCGTCTTGATCTGGTTGCTGATCGGCGTGATCGCCGCGGCACAACGCCACTATTTCGACAGTGGACCGGTCAACTGCGCCGGTTTCGGCACTATCGCCGTCACTGTCATCGCGGGACCGCTCAACTACATGGGCGTGAATCCGAAGATCGCGGATTGCAATGTCCCGCAACCGAGTCCGTAGTCCGATCGAGTGAACGAGGACGGCCGGGTGGCAGGCCACCCGGCCGTCGCTTTTCGTCTGCCGGAATGTGAACCAAGTGTTTGCTACTCCGCGATGCAATCGCTGCTACCTCGGGTTCGTTGGGTAACTGTCGGTATGGCCGGGTATTCCCCCTCGACGGGGGCCACGGAAGGAACCGATGAGATGCGCGATTACGAACGTCGTGGGCGTGATTACGAACGTCGTGCGCGTGCCGGGCGTGGCCCCGGCGTAGGCTCCCGGCTGCTCGGGTTCCTGCTGCTGGCCTGGCTGGCGGTCGGGTTGCTCGCGGCCGGTCAGCGGCACTATTTCGACAGCGGCCCCCCGCTGAACTGTGCCGGTTGGGGCACGATCGGTCTCACCGCCCTCGCCGGCCCACTCAACTACATCGGGGTGAATCCGCGGGTCGGCGACTGCGAACTCCCGCAACCCAGCCGGTGAAACGCACTCGGCCCCGCATCCGGACTCCGGATGCGGGGCCGAGGCCGCCGGATCAGTTGACGCCGACCGGCACCTTCGCCGTCTCGGCCGAACGCTGCTGCAGCTCACGCAGCTTCGAGCCCTCGACGTCGATGTCGGGCAGGATGCGGTCGAGCCACTTCGGCATCCACCACGACCACTTGCCCATCAGCACCAGCAGCGACGGGATCAGCACCATGCGGACCACGAACGCGTCCAGCAGCACGCCCGCCGCCAGGGCGAAGCCGAACGACTTCGCCGTCACGTCGGTCTCCAGCAGGAACGAACCGAACACCGAGATCATGATGATCGCCGCCGAGGTCACCACGCGCGCGCCGTGGTGGTAACCGGCGACCACCGCCTCCTTGGCCGACTTGCCGTGCACGAACTCCTCGCGCATCCGGGTCACCAGGAAGACCTGGTAGTCCATCGCGAGGCCGAACACCAGGCCGATCAGCATGATCGGCATGAAGCTGACCAGCGGATGCGGATCCTCGATCAGGCCCAGCTTGCCCTCCTGGAAGATCAGCACGGTCGCGCCGAAGGTCGCGGCCATCGACAGCAGGAATCCGAGGGCGGCGGTGAGCGGCACCAGGATCGACCGGAACACCAGGATCAGCAGCACGAACGCCGCGCCCGCCACGATCGCCAGGTAGGGCACGATCTTGCTGAGCAGCACGTGGTCCACGTCGGCGTAGATCGCCGTGGTGCCGGTGATGCCGTACTCGATGCCGTACTCGGCCTTCAGCTGGCCTTCGGCCTCCCTGGCGTCCTGCACCAGGTCCTTGGTGGCCTGGTTGTTCGGCCCGGACTTCGGCACGCCGTCCAGCAGCGCGCCCTGCTGGTCCTGGCTCCACTGCGGCTCGGTCACGTAGTCCATGCCCGGATAGGACGCGAGCTTGTCGCGCAGCGCCTTGACCGCGGCATCCCGGTTCTCGGCGGGCACGGCGCTCAGGTCGACGGCCACGTTCAGCACGCCGTTGCTGCCCTCGCCGAAGCCCTCGGTACGCAGCTCGTAGGCCTTCCGGATGGTGGAGGTCTTCGGCATGCTGTCGTCACCCGGCAGGCCCAGGTTCAGACCGGCCGCGGGAGCGGCGAGCGCGCCGAGCACTACGACGCTCAGCACCAGTGCGACCCACGGCATACGGCCGATCAGCCGGCCGAAGCGCATGCCGTTGGTCACCGAGCTGTCGTCCTCGGGATCGTGCTGGGCGACGACGGGCAGCTTCGGCTTGAACAGGAAGCGGCCGAACGCGCCGAGCAGCGCGGGCATCAGCGTGATCGCGGTGAGAACCGCGAAACCGGCGGCGATCGCGCCACCGAGGCCCATGAAGGTCATGAACTCGACGCCGACGATGCTCAGGCCCGCCAGCGCGATGATGACGGTCAGGCCGGCGAACACGACGGCGGAACCGGCCGTGCCGAGCGCGGTGCCCGCCGCCTCTTCCGGCGCGTCCTGGACCGCGAGTTCGTGCTTGTACCTGGACACGATGAACAGCGCGTAGTCGATGGACAGCGCGATGCCGATCATCGAGGCGAGGAAGGTGGTGAAGCTGGGGACCTCGATCACCGACGTGCCGAGCATGATCAGCGAGGTGGCCGCGCCGAGGCCGACGATCGCGGTGACGATCGGCACGAACGCGGCGACGATGGCGCCGAACGCGACGATCATCACGACCAGTGCGACGGCCATGCCGATCATCTCGGACTTACCGCTGGGCGCTTCCTGCTTCTGCGCGATCGAACCGCTCATCTCGACCGTGAGCCCGGCGTTGCGCGCGTCGGCGGCGACGTCGTACGCCGCTTCCCGGTGCGCGTCGGTGACGTCGGTGAACTTCGCGATCGTGAACGGGACGTTGATCACCGCCACGGTCGCGGGCGCGGTCTTGCTGAGCACGTTCAGCGGGGCGCCACTGCACTGCGCGGGGTCGGGGGCGGTCAGGCAACCCATCTTCTCGGTCGCGTCGACCGGATTGGTGATGGGCTTGCTGTGATCGACGATGTCGAGCTGGCCGAGCTTGGCGATGAACGCTTCCAGCGCCGCACGGTTGGCCGGATCGGTCAGCTTCTGTCCCTCCGGCGCGGCGGCGACGTAGGTGCCGGTGACCGCGTCGAACTTGAACGCGGCCGAGGCGCCGGGGAAGTGCTTGTCGAGGATTTCGTTGGCGCGTTCGGAAGGCAGGTCCGGCATGCTGAAGTCGTTGCTCATCGGCTTGCTGAGCTGTGCTCCCAAACCACCGAGGAGCACGAACAAGACGAGCCAGACGGGAAGGACTATCCATTTCCGGCGGAAGGCGAACTTCCCCCATCTGTACAGATAAACGGACACGAGTGCTTACTCCTAGCGATGACTGGGATCGTGCTGGGTCTGCGTGTAGACAGCACTCGCGGAGGTGCCCTGCCTGCCTCCGCCTCCACTGACGCTTTCTGCCTACCGTGCGGTAGGTAGACTACCCAGGAGCTAAGCGGAGGTACAACCTCTATTCTGCGGGCGACATTCGCTCGATGCGAAGGTGATGAGAGGATCATCGAATGGCTGTGCGTGACACACCCGGCGCTGTCGCCGCAGGTGGAGGCACTAAAAGCGCGATTCGGGACGCTGCGGTGAAGCTCTTCGGAGCCAAAGGATTCGAGCAGACCAGCCTGCGCGAGGTCGCGGATGCGGTAGGAATCACAAAGGCGTCGCTCTACTATCACTACGCGTCGAAGCTCGATCTGCTATTGGCGATCATCGACCCGATCGTCGATCACATGCGTTCGGTCGTGGACGATCTCGACCAGATGCCGCACGATGCCGAGAGCATCCGCCAGGTCCTGCGGACGTATCTACGCGGCCTTATCCATCATCGTGACGCCGGAGCCCTGGTCGTGCGCGACACCGTCACGATCATCAACGCCATGGCCGACCGTTACCCGGATCTGATGGACGCCAGCCAGGCGCTGCGTGAGTGGCTGGCCGGGCCGGACGCCACCGAGGAGGCGCAGTTGCGCGCCTGCGCCGCGCTCGAGGTGATCGGTGTGGCGCTGGTGTCCAAGGAACTCGTGCCTGGCGCGGACGATTCGCTGGTGGAATCGTCACTGTTGGATGCCGCGACCTGCGTGCTGGCAGGTGGCGGCGCGTAGATTCGACGTATCCCCTCGACGCCAGGAGTCGCCGCTGTGCACATCACCGCGAAGGTCGATTACGCGGTGCGGACGCTGCTCGAGATCGCAGGCGCGCCGCGGCTGGAACAGTCCGTGGCCGGGCTCGGCGCACCTCTCGTGCAGGCCGCGCCGGTGGTCAAGGCCGAAGCGATCGCCACCGCCCAGCGGATCCCGCCCAAGGTGCTCGAATCCGTGCTCGGCGAGCTGCGCCGGGCCGAACTGGTGATCAGCAGGCGAGGACCGGACGGTGGCTATTGGCTGGCCAGGCCCGCCGCCGACATCTCCATCGCCGATGTGATCCGCGCGATCGAGGGTCCCCTCGCGTCCGTGCGCGGTGCGCGCCCGGAGGACGTCCGCTACTCCGGCGTGGCGGAGCCGTTGCAGCGGGTGTGGATCGCACTGCGGGTCAACATCCGCGCGGTGCTGGAGAACGTCACGATCGCCGACATCGCGAGCGATCGGCTGCCCGGATTCGTCGAGGCGCTCACCGAAGACCCGGGCGCGTGGGCGCGCCGCTGACACCGTCGACCCCCACGGGAGCCCATCCATGCAGGTCAGAAATGTCCACGACGCGTCGCGCCGACAGCCGGTAGCCTGCGATTCATCATGCTGATCAGACTCCTCCGCACGCATCTGTACCCTTACCGCGCCCAGCTGGCGGGGGTCGTTGTGCTTCAGCTGATTTCCGTCATCGCGATGCTGTATCTGCCGAGCCTGAACGCGGACCTGATCGACGACGGCGTCACCAAAGGTGATCTCGGTTATATCTGGACCACCGGCTTGTGGATGCTCGCCGTCACGGGCGTGCAGATCGTCGCCTCGGCCGCTTCGGTCTATCTCGGCGCGCAGGCGGCCATGGGCGCGGGCCGCGACCTGCGCGGCGCGCTGCTGCACAAGGTCGGTACGTTCTCCGCGCGCGAAGTGGGCATGTTCGGCGCACCGTCGTTGATCACCCGCAACACCAACGACATTCAGCAGGTGCAGCTGCTCATCGTGATGTCGGCGACCATCCTGGTGATGGCGCCGATCATGTGCGTGGGCGGCATCATCATGGCGTTGCGCGAGGATCTCGGCCTGTCCTGGCTGCTGCTGATCGCGGTCCCCGCGCTGGGGCTGTCGATGGGCGTGCTGATCTCCAAGATGGTGCCCGGCTTCCGCGACATGCAGGCCAGGATCGACGAGGTGAATCGGGTACTGCGCGAGCAGATCACCGGTATCCGCGTGGTGCGCGCTTTCGTGCGGGAGCGGCAGGAGACCTGGCGGTTCGGCCTGGCCAATACCGAACTCACCGACACTGCGCTGCGGGTCGGCCGGTTGATGGCGCTGATGTTCCCCACGGTCATGCTGATCAGCAATGTCACCGCCGTGGCGGTGATCTGGTTCGGCGGACACGCGATCGACGCGGGGCACATGCAGATCGGTTCGCTCACCGCGATGCTGTCCTACATCATGCAGATCCTGATGGCCGTGATGATGGCCTCGTTCCTGGCCATGATGGCGCCGCGCGCCGCGGTCTCCGCCGACCGGGTCGGCGAGGTGCTCGACACCGAGTCCTCGGTCCACCCTCCGCGCCTGCCACAGCCGTTCACCGACGACCCGGCCGTCGTGGACATCCAGTTCGCCGAGTTCGCCTTTCCCGGCGCCGAGAAGCCGGTGCTGAAAGCGATCCGGTTCCAAGTGCGGCCCGGCACCACCACCGCGATCGTCGGCTCCACCGGCGCGGGGAAGACCACGCTGATCAATCTCATCCCCCGGCTGATGGACGTCACCGACGGCGCGGTCTACGTCGGCGGCACCGACGTTCGCCACATCGACCTGGAGATCTTACGTTCGCAGATCGGCCTCGTCCCGCAGAAGGCGTACCTCTTCTCCGGCACGATCGCCAGCAATCTGCGCTACGGCAATCCGCACGCCACCGACGAGGAACTCTGGCGCGCACTGGAGATCGCGCAGGCCGCCGATTTCGTCCGGGAGATGCCGGAGGGGCTGCAAACACCCGTAGCCCAGGGTGGCACCACCGTCTCCGGCGGGCAGCGCCAGCGGTTGGCCATCGCGCGAGCGCTGGTGAAAAGGCCGAGGGTGTACCTGTTCGACGATTCGTTCTCCGCGCTCGACGTCGCGACCGACGCCCGGCTGCGCGCGGCGCTGAAGCCGGAGACCGCGGACGCGTCGGTGCTCATCGTCGCGCAGCGCATCGCCACCATTCGGGACGCGGACCAGATCGTGGTGCTCGAAGACGGCGCGGTGGCGGGCATCGGCACCCACGAGCAGCTGCTGCGGGATTGCTCGGAGTACCGGGAGATCGTCGAGTCGCAACTGAGTGCCGAGGAGGCGCGATGAGGCCCGGAATGCCCACTCCCGGTGCGCCGGGCACCAAGGCGAAATCGTTCGGACCCTCGCTGAAACGGCTGCTGCGCAGGCTCGCGCCGGAGCGGGTCCAGGTCGGGCTGATCGTCGCGCTGGTGATCGTCTCGGTGGTGCTGAACACCATCGGCCCGTACATCCTCGGCAAGGCGACCAATCTGGTCTTCGACGGTGTGGTCGGCAAACAGCTGCCGCCCGGCGTGTCCAAGGACCAGGCGATCGAAGCGCTGCGGGCCAAGGGCGACAACACATTCGCCGACATGCTCAGCGCCATGGACGTGGTGCCCGGCGTCGGGGTGGACTTCGGCGCGGTCGGCCGGGTGCTCACCTTGGTGCTGCTGCTGTACATCGGCGCGGCCGTCTTCGGCTGGTTGCAGGGCTACCTGCTCAACGTCGTGATCAACCGGACGGTCAAGCGGCTGCGCAGTGAGGTCGAGGACAAGATCCATCGGCTTCCGTTGCGCTACTTCGATTCCGCTCCGCGCGGCGACGTGCTCAGCCGGGTGACCAACGACGTCGACAACGTTTCCCAGAGCCTGCAGCAGACCATGAGCCAGCTGCTCATCTCGGTGTTCTCGGTGCTCGGCATCCTGGTCATGATGTTCTGGATCTCCTGGCAGCTGGCGGTGATCGCGTTGCTCACCGTGCCGGCCGCCATCGTGGTCACCGCGCAGATCGCCAAAAGGTCCAAGCCGCACTTCGTCAACCAGTGGAAGTACACCGGCCTGGTGAACGCCCAGGTCGAGGAGGCCTACACCGGCCACGAGGTGGTCACCGCGTTCGGGCGCAACCGCGAGGTCGGCAAGGAGTTCGACCAGCGCAACGAGGAGCTCTACCAGGCCAGCTTCAAAGCGCAGTTCATCTCCGGCCTGATCATGCCCGCGATCATGTTCCTCGGGAACGTGAACTTCGTGCTGGTCGCGCTCGTCGGCGGCCTCAAAGTGGCCACCGGCAGTCTCTCGCTCGGCGAGGTGCAGGCGTTCATCCAGTACTCCCGTCAGTTCAGCCAGCCGCTGACGCAGCTCGGCGCGATGGCCAACCTGTTGCAGTCCGGTGTCGCTTCGGCCGAGCGGATCTTCGAGATCCTCGACGCCGACGAGCAGAGCCCGGACCCGGTGATGGCCGACGCGCGCCCGGTCGACCGCGGCCGGGTGGAGTTCGAGGCCGTCTCGTTCCGCTACGAACCGGACAAGCCGGTGATCGAGCGGCTGTCCCTGGTCGCCGAGCCCGGGCACGTGGTCGCCATCGTCGGCCCCACCGGCGCGGGCAAGACCACGCTGGTGAACCTGCTCATGCGGTTCTACGAACTGGACGCGGGCACGATCACCATCGACGGGGTCGACATCACCGAGATCACCCGCGACCACCTGCGTTCGCGCATCGGCATGGTCTTGCAGGACACCTGGCTGTTCCGGGGCACGATCCGGGAGAACATCGCCTACGGCAACCCGAACGCGAGCGAAGAGGAGATCCTCGCCGCGGCGCGCGCCGCCTACGTGGACCGTTTCGTGCACGCGCTGCCCGACGGCTACGACACGGTCATCGACGAGGAGGGCTCCGGTGTCAGCGCCGGCGAGAAACAGCTGATCACCATCGCGCGCGCGTTCCTCGCCAAGCCGTCCATCCTCATCCTGGACGAGGCCACCAGTTCGGTGGACACTCGCACCGAACTGCTGGTGCAGCACGCCACCGCCGCCCTGCGCCGTGACCGGACCAGTTTCGTCATCGCCCACCGCCTGTCCACCATCCGCGACGCCGACCTGATCGTCGTCATGGAGGAGGGGCGGATCGTGGAACACGGCTCGCACGAACGCCTGCTCGAGGAGCGGGGCGCGTACTACCGCCTGTACAACGCGCAGTTCGCCGGCGCTGTGTAGGTCTCGCAGCGCCGACGGCGCGCTTCGTTCGAAGGATGCCGGCGTCGGCCGGGGCGCGTCGAGTTGTGACCGCGGCACTGCGGAGGGTTTCGTCGTCGCCAGGGGCAGCGCTCGAACCCTGCTCGGGCTGGAGTCACATCAGCCGCAGCGAGGAGTTAGGATACGAAACGTGCCGTATCTTAACCAGGACCGAGGGGCGCATCGCGGAGGTCGCCCTCGCGATGACGCACGCGAAGGCGAGATCCTCCAGGTGGTGAACGCGCTCCTGGTCGAGCGGGGCTATGAAGGCGTCACCTTCGAAGAGGTCGCCCGTCGGGCGAGCGCGTCCAAGGCCACTCTCTACCGGCGATGGAAATCGAAGCGGGAGATGGTGGTCGCCGCTTTGAAGGCGGGCCCGGCTCGGCGCGAGGGCCCCGATGACATCGACACGGGGAGTCTGCGCGGTGACCTGATCGCGCTGTGCCGACGACTGATCACGACGATGCGCTCGACGGACGGCCGGACCGCGCTGTTGCTGCTGCAATCGGGCCTCGAGGACCCCGAGCTCTGCGACGCGATCGAGGAGGCCGTCGGTCCGACCGGCGCGCGATTGCCCGCCTCTGTGATCGAGTCCGCCGTCCTCCGCGACGAGCTGCCCGCCGATGTCGATCCCTTTCCGTTCGAGGAGGTGGCCGGGGCGGTGCTCCTGCTGCGGCGGCTGAATGGGCTCGACACCGGCGACGACTACCTCGGGTCGCTCGTCGACGCCGTCCTCATCCCCGCCCTGCGGGCGACCTCCGCCCGGCCACGCTCGCTCCCCGCCGGCATCTTCTCCGGCAGGCCGACCCCCGAATCGAACCTCTGACCAGCGAAGGAAACCGCGACCATGCCCATGATCGATGGATTCGACTATCGGACGCTACCTGGCGAGCAAGGCGTCGAGCTGAACGTCGCAGTGGGAGGGACTGGCCCGGCAGTCGTCCTGCTCCACGGCTTTCCGCAGACGCATTACATGTGGCGCGAAGTAGCTCAGCGGCTTGTCGAGGAGTGCACGGTCATCGTTCCGGACCTGCGCGGCTATGGCGAAAGCGGGAAGCCGCCGGAGAACAGTTCGCATACGTACTCCAAGCGGACCATGGCCAACGACATCGTGCAGATAGCCGGTGCTCTCGGTCATCACAGGTTCGGTCTGGTGGGCCACGATCGGGGCGCTCTCGTCGGTGTCCGCGCCGGTCTCGATCACCCGGGCGTGGTGCGGTACCTCGGAATCCTCGACGTGCTGCCCACCCTCGACACGTGGGGCGTATTGCGCGGCGTGGAGGCGAAAGTCGCCTGGCACCTCTATCTGATGGCCCAGCCGGTCGGGCTGCCGGAGAAGATGATCGCAGCGGTGGCGGACGAGTTCTTCGCCTCGTTCCTCGACGCGTGGGACACCGACGGCGCGACCTTCACCCCGGAAGTGCGACGGCACTACATCGATAGCTCGGTCGGGGCCGTGCACTCCATCGTCGCCGATTACCGCGCCACCGCGGGCATCGACCTGAGCATGGACCGCGAAGATCGAGACGCCGGACGGCAATTGCGGATGCCGGTGGGCGTGATCTCGCAGGACTGGGGTGCGCGGCTGGGCTTCGACGCCGCGGCACTCTGGCGAGTATGGGCGCCCGACCTGACCTACGAGCCGATCGACGCCGGTCACTTCATGGCAGAGGAGAAACCCGAAGAGATAGCTCGCTTCATCCGCGAACTGTCGGTGCGTGGCCGGGAGTGACTTCCCAAACGAAGCCCGGCAGCGCTCAGGCCCGTCTGCGTCCGAAGCCGAGGCGGCGGGCCAGGCGGGCCATGAGCTGGGACATCCTCGAAGGGAAGGAGTCCGGCTCGGGGATTCGCACCGGCCGGACGCGGCCGTTGTGCAGTGCGGTGATCTTCCAGCCCTGGTCGGTGCGAACGGTCACCAGGGTCTGGCGGGATCGGCGGCGCTCGGGCAGGTGGGAACGCCACGGCATCAGGACCGAGGCGGTGCCGTGCAGGAGCGCGACGTCCGGGGCGACGAAGCGGATCGACTCGAGCTCGCCGACCAGCGCGGAACCGGCCAGGACGCCGCGGAAGAGCTTGTCGTGGTTGTCCTGATGCTCGGCGCGCCCGGTGGCCCGGGTGCCGTCGTAGGAGACGTAGTCGGAGTCCTCGGTGAACAGGGCCGCGTAGGCGGTGGCGTCGTTGGCGGTCCAGGTCCGCATGAGGTCGTCGAACAGGCTGCGCAGGGCGCTCTCGTCGGTGCGGTGCTGATCGAGTGTCACGTTCATGGACGGGTACCTTCCGATGCTAAGATTCGATCGTCGAAATGTACGATATCAGAAAGTTTCGAATGTCGAAAGATGAATTGATCGCCGAGATCGCGCAGGAGTTGCGGCTGCTGCAGCGAAGTTTCGACGCGTTCGACGAGGCCGCCGCCGTGCGCTTGGGGTTGAATCGCACCGACCTGCGATGCCTGGACATCGTGCTGGCGCGTGGGCCGCTGGCGGCGGGGGAGCTCAGCGCCGCGTTGCGACTGAGTCCCGCCGCCACCACCACCGTCGTCGACCGGCTGGTGCGGGCCGGTTTCGTCACCCGGGCGCAAGATCCCGGCAATCGGCGGCGGATACTGATCGAAGGCACTACGCGGGCCAGGGAGGTCGCGCGAGAGATCTTCGAGCCGGTGGGGGTGGCCGGGGCCCAGGCTCTCCTGCGTTTCGATACCGGCGAACTGCGCATCGCGCTCGACTTCTTGCGCACCGCGCTGGCGGTGCACCAAGCGGAAACCGAGCGGGTGTCGCGCGCCGGGAAACCCGGCTGACCGCGCTGACGGGCCGGCAGGCGGTGGCCTGGTTCGGGCGGTGGCTGCCGAACTGCGAGGATAGCGGGGTGTCCGGTCCCGAATCGTTCTCCTTCACCGTCGGTACTCGCCTGGACGGGCGGCACGGCCGGTCCGGTGTGATCGCCACGCCGCACGGGCCGATCGCCACGCCCGCGTTCATCCCGGTGGGCACCAAGGCGACGGTCAAGGCGGTGCTGCCGGAGACCATGCGGGAACTCGGCGCCCAGGCGCTGCTGGCCAACGCCTACCACCTCTACCTGCAGCCCGGCGCGGACATCGTGGACGAGGCAGGCGGGCTCGGCGCGTTCATGAACTGGCGCGGGCCGACCTTCACCGACAGCGGCGGATTCCAGGTGATGTCACTGGGTGTCGGCTTCAAGAAGGTGCTGGCGATGGAGGCGGTCGACGTGCGCAGCGACGACGTGATCGCGCCCGGTAAGGAGCGGCTGGCCACCGTGGACGACGACGGCGTCACGTTCCGCTCCCACCTCGACGGGTCCACGCACCGGTTCACGCCCGAGGTGTCGATGGGCATCCAGCACCAGCTCGGCGCCGACATCATGTTCGCCTTCGACGAGCTCACCACGCTCCTCAATACCCGCGCCTACCAGGAGCGATCGGTCCAGCGCACGCACGAGTGGGCGCAGCGCTGCATCGATGAGCACGAGCGGCTGACCACCGCCCGCCCGCACCGTCCGTACCAGGCGCTGTTCGCCGTCATCCAGGGCGCGCAGTACGAGGACCTGCGCCGAAAGGCATGTCGCGGGCTCGAATCGATTCGCGGTAGCGCGGGGACGGGATTCGACGGTTACGGCATCGGCGGCGCGCTGGAGAAGCACAACCTGGGCGCCATCGTCGGCTGGTGCTGTGACGAGCTGC
The DNA here is from genome assembly GCF_027924405.1 of Nocardia sputorum. Taxonomy (NCBI): domain Bacteria; kingdom Bacillati; phylum Actinomycetota; class Actinomycetes; order Mycobacteriales; family Nocardiaceae; genus Nocardia; species Nocardia sputorum. The sequence continues at coordinate 7,310,133 of NZ_AP026978.1, forward strand.
CCGAGGACAAGCCGCGGCACATGCTCGGCATCAGCGAACCGGAGGACGTCTTCAACGCCATCGAGAACGGCGCGGACACCTTCGACTGCGTGAACCCGTCCCGGGTCGCGCGCAACGCCGCCATCTACGTCGACACCGGCCGGTTCAACATCAACACCAGCCGCTTCCGTCGCGACTTCACCCCGATCGACGAGAACTGCGACTGCTACACCTGCGCCAACTACACGCGCGCCTACCTGCATCACCTGTTCAAGGCCAAGGAGATGCTCGCCGCCACGCTGTGCACGATTCACAACGAGCGGTTCACGGTCCGCCTGGTCGATCGCATCCGGGACAGCATCGAAGGCGGCTACTTCGACGAGCACAAGGCCGAGACATTGGGCCGCTGGAGTGGTGCCTGACACAACGGAAGGCGCGGGCCGGGCGGATGACCGGTGGCTGTACTGCTTCCGCGGTCGTCTCGCGTGGCTCGCGCCCTCCAGGGGTGCCGGCTGGGATTCGTCAGGTGCGCAGCGGATCCGCTCCGGTCGGCGCGTAGCTGGGTTCGTGCTTCTTGAGCAACGCGATCACCCGGTAGGTGATCGGGAGCACGATCACCTCGCAGAGGGTCTTCCAGAGGAAACCGACGATCACGTAGTTGACGAACTGCTGCCAGGTGTCGATGCCGATGGCGCCCGCGGCGATCGAGCAGAAGATCAGCGTGTCGGCGAACTCGCCGACGATGGTCGATCCGATGAGCCTGGCCCACAGGTACTTTTCCTTCGTCCGCTCCTTGATCAGCACCAGCGTCGCGGAATTCAGCAGCTGGCCGACGAAGTAGCCGGCCAGGCCCGCGATGACGAGCCGCGGCGTCGTCCCGAGGACGGTGCGGAACGCCTCCTGGTTCTCGTAGAAGCTCGCGGCGGGCAGCCGGATCGCGATGGCGAAGCACACCACCGTCAGCAGCAGTGCGGCGAAGCCGTAGTAGATGGCGCGGCGGGTGGCGCGGAAGCCGTACACCTCGCTCAGTACGTCGCCGAGGATGTAGGCCAGCGGGAACAGGAAGAAGGCGCCATCGGTGGCGATCGGCAGGATTTGCAGTGGTCCCAGCGACACCGACCGGTCGCCGAAGAACTCCACCCCCTTGGTGGCGCAGATGTTGGAAATGATCAGTGTCGCAGTGAACAGGGCCACGATCGGTGCGTAGTACCCCCGCGCGACCTGGGCGAATGCCGCATGGTCCGCGGGGCGTCCAGGCCCGCCGTGCTCTTGCGTGGTTTTCGACTCACTCACCCGCATCATCCAACCAGGTTGTGGAATACGCTGTAGCAATGACGAATCCCGGCGATTCCGACGAGTGGTGGAAGCAGTACGGCGGCCAAGGCGTGTCGCCGGAGTCCGGTGGCCAGAGTTCGGTTCCGCAGTATCCGAGCCCGGAGCAGCAGCCGTCGGGCTACCCGTCGGCGCCGCAATACCCGGTCCAGCCGCCCTCGCAGCCGATGACGCCGCCTCCGCAGCCGCAGTACCCGTCCTATCAACAGCAGCCGTATCCCCAGCCGAGCTACGGCTATCAGACTCCCTACCAGCCCTACGGAGTCCCGGCGCAGGGCACCAACGGCATGGCGATCGGTGCGCTGATCTCGTCGCTGGTCGGGTTCGTCACCTGCGGGCTCGGCTCGATCGTCGGCATCATCCTCGGCGTGGTCGCCCTCAACCAGATCAAGCAGAGTGGCCAGGAAGGGCGCGGTATGGCGCTCGCGGGCATCTGGATCGGTGTCGGCGCGATCGTGCTCGGCATCCTGTGGTTCGTCGTCGTGATCATCGCGGGGGCGACCAGCGCGTAGCGGCACGGCCGGGAACCAACAGGGGGCGCACCCGAATCGGGTGCGCCCCCTGTGCGTTTTGTGCCGCGGTGGCGATCAGGCCTTGACGACCTGGGTGCCGCCGGCGAACTTGTCGTGCCAGCCCTGCTTGTTCGGGTCCTGCGAGATGGTGACCATGATGTAGATCGCCAGGATCAGCGAGATGAGGCCACCGACGCAGGGGATGATGCTCGCCGCGATGAAGATGTTGCGCTTCAGCGAGGTGACCGGGTCGATCTTGGCGGCGCCGCCCGGGGCGAGCACCTTCAGGCCGAGGATCTTCTTGCCGAGCGTGGTGCCCTGCGAGGTCTCCATGCCGACGAAGTAGCCGAGCTGGACCAAGGTCCACACCAGGCCGAGACCGATGGTCAGGCCCAGCGAGTTGTCGACCAGGACGTACAGGATGAAGTACGGGATGTAGAGGATGATCGCGTCGATGACGCGGGCGCCGATGCGGGTGCCGAGGTCACCCGGCTGGCCGCCGTAGTTGTTGAACCCGGGCTGCTGCGGGTACTGACCGTAGGGATCCTGCCCGTACTGGGGCTGCTGCTGGCCGTATTGCGGCTGCTGCCCGTACTGGGGCTGCTGGCCGTATTGCGGCTGCTGCCCGTATTGGGGCTGCTGCTGGCCGTACTGAGGCTGCTGCCCGTACTGGTCACCCCCCTGCGGGTACGGCTGCTGCCCGTACGGCTGCCCGCCCTGCGGATACTGGTTGGGGTCGTACCCACCGCTTGTCATAGTTATTTGTCCTCGTCGATTGATCAGTAGTTGGACGATGCGTACGTTACGGACATGGGCTGCTTCGCAACAACCCATGAACGTCGAGTATCCACGGTTCGCGGGGCAGCCGCCGGGTGTCGAAACGCGCGAGTAGCTCGGACGACGATGTCGCGGTGAAGCCGAGCGAAGCGGCCAGTGCCGAGACTACGTCCTCCGGCGTGTTGCCGAGCGCCAATCGTTCGCGGAGTGTCACCGCCCCATCCCGTTTCGCCAGTCGGCGTCGCTGCGTGTTGAGCACCAGCGGCACGTGGGCGTAGTGCGGCACCGGCAGATCGAGCAGCGTCGCCAGGTATGCCTGCCGCGGCGTCGACGGCAGCAGGTCGTCGCCGCGCACCACTTGGTCGACGCCCTGGTCCGCGTCGTCCACCACGACCGCGAGGTTGTAGGCGGGGATGCCGTCGCCGCGTCGCAGCACCACGTCATCGACCGGGCCCCGGTAGCGACCGTGCAGCTCGTCGCGCACCTCGAATTCGGTGGCCATGGCGCGCAGGCGCAAGGCGGCCGGGCGCCCCTCGGCGCGCAGCCGGTCGCGCTGGGCGGCGCTCAGCGCGCGGCAGGTGCCGGGGTAGGCGCCCATCGGTCCGTGCGGTGCTGTCGCGGCTTTCTGTATTTCCCTTCGGGTGCAGAAGCATTCATAGGTCAGCCCGGCGGCGGTGAGGCGTTCGATGGCCGCTGCGTACTGCGGCAACCGTTCCGACTGGCGTACCACCGGCCCGTCCCAGTTCACGCCGATCGCGGCGAGGTCGTCCACTTGCCGCTGCTCCGCACCGGGACGCACTCTGTCCAGGTCGTCGATCCGCAGCAGGAAGCGCCGACCGGTGGAACGAGCGAACGCCCACGCCAGCAGCGCCGTGCGGAGATTGCCCAAGTGCAGGTCCCCGGACGGGCTCGGCGCGTACCGGCCCGCGCCCGGCTCAGTCACGGGCTCTGCTGGTAGACGATGAGGTGCGCACGTCGGCCATGGTAGGAGCGGCGCGCTCAGCCGCGCAGACGTGGCCGCAGGTCGGCGTCCGCCGGCTCGGCGCCGGCCTCCAGCGTGGCGAGCAGTGCTTCGGCATGGGCGACCAATCCGGGGAGGTCGATACCGTAGGGCGCCTGGCCGCCCTCCGGCCGGTATGCCGTCAACCGCGACACCGCGCGGGCGAGCAGTGTACGCGCCCCCTTGGGATTTCCTCGTTGTATGTGGGTTAGTCCGACAGCGAACTGCGCCAGCGCCTGCCACAGCATCCGCTCGGCGAACGGTCCGTTCTTCCACGCGGCCTCTAAAACCTCGTGTGCATTGAATGCGAGTCCGTCGTCCAGCAGTTGCTGGGCGAAGGTCAAGGTTTGCTGGGGTGGAAGTTCGAGATCGTCCGGAATTCGGGCAACTCCGGTGCTGCCGGGCGGCAGCGGTCGCCCGAGGCGGTCGCGCGGACGGGCATTACGGGCGCGACCTGCGTCGTCGCGAGCGCGTTCGACCATAGGATCCATCATGCACGGTCCCTGCGCGCGCGTCGACGCGGGCCGTGGGGGCGCGCGAATTGTCGGCCGATAACAGAGCAATCACATCCGTTAAAAACATTGTGGATCATCGGTGTGTGGAATGAATGCCAGGAGCTGGCAATGTTCCCGCAACTTCCATGCTTCGCAAACGTGTGTGGTTGCGATGATTGAATAGGCAAGAGCCGGGCAAACTTTCGAAGGACCTGCTAGGGTTACCGCGCGGGGAGAGGCCCCGCGCGAGGTTAATTTCCTCTCGAACTCTCGATGTGCGATATCGACGCACCGGGAAAGTGCGCTCCGGCGCGGGGTGCACCACGGGATTCGGCTTTCCAGTCGGGTACCGATGCTAGCTGGAACGATGTCAGGAGAAATCTCGCTCTCGACGCAGCAAAGGAGCTAGTGCCGTGGAGGTTGATTGGGCGGGCGCTGTGTGGCGCAAGAGCACATACAGCGGTCCGGATGGGAACTGCGTGGAAGTCGCTTTCCTCGTCGACGGCAATGTCGCGGTTCGTGACACCAAGGACAGTGGAAGTGGCCCGGTCTTGGGGTTTGCGCCGGGCGAGTGGGATGCATTCCTAGTGGGGGTCTCGACGGGAGAGTTCCGGCGCGGCTGAACCGCTCCGGAATGGCCTGAACAAGGCAAAGCGGGCCCCGGGTCGTATGGACTCGGGGCCTTCGCGGTTCTCCGGACGGGTGTACCGGCGAATCCTCAATGGGCGGAGCCGTTTCCGCGGCCGTTCGCTCGTTCCTGGATTCTGCGCAACACGGTGAGTTGCCTGCGTTCTTCTTCGTGCTCGAGCTCGAAGTGCCGCACACTCTCCTCGCGCGGATCCGCGCGCAGGAAGCTGCCGGTGCCCGGCTTGCCCGCCGCACCCAGCTTGCTCATCTTCTTCGGCACGGGTGCGCCTTGGTATTCCAGCGGAAGCGGGTGACCGTGCGCGTCCACCGGGCCGAGCGGCTGGTGCACCTCGATGTACTCGCCGTGTGGCAGACGCTTGATCACGCCGGTCTCCACGCCGTGCTCGAGCACCGCGCGATCGCTGCGCTGCAGTCCGAGGCAGATGCGGTAGGCCAGGAAGTACGCGAGCGGGGGCGCGAGCAGGATGCCGATGCGGCCCGCCCAGGTGGTCGCGTTCAGTGAGATGTCGAACTTGTACGCGATGATGTCGTTGACGCACGACAGCGTCAGCACGACGTAGAACGCGATCGCCATCGCGCCGATCGCGGTGCGAACGGGCACGTCGCGGGGGCGTTGCAGCAGGTTGTGGTGCGCGCTTCGGTCGCCGGTCAGCCGCTTCTCGATCCAGGGGTAGGCGATGAGGACGACGAAGACCAGCCCCATCAGCATGGCGACCCAGAATACGGCGGGGACGGTGTAGCGGCCCAGGTACAGCTCCCACGGCGGCATCAGCCGGGCCATGCCGTCGGTCCACATCATGTACATGTCGGGCTGCGAACCGGCCGACACCTGCGAGGGGTTGTACGGACCGAGGTTCCAGATCGGGTTGATCTGGAAGAGACCGCCCATGATGCCCACGATGCCGAGGGTGAAGGCGAAGAACGCGCCCTGATCGGCGGCGAACACCGGCACGATCCGCGCGCCCACCACGTTGTTCTCGGTACGGCCCGGACCGGGGAACTGGGTGTGCTTCTGGTACCACACCAGGGCCACGTGCGCGGCGATCAGCGCCAGGATGATGCCGGGGAACAGCAGGACGTGAGCCACGTACAAGCGGGGAATGATGATCTCGCCCGGGAAGTCGCCGCCGAACATCAGCCAGTGCAGCCAGGTGCCGATGATCGGGATGGAGATCGTGATACCCGAGAACGCCGCCCGCAGGCCGGTGCCGGAGAGCAGGTCGTCGGGCAGCGAGTACCCGAAGAACCCTTCGAACATCGCCAGGATCAGCAGCAGCGAACCGATCACCCAGTTCGCCTCCCGCGGCTTGCGGAACGCACCGGTGAAGAAGATCCGGAACAAGTGCACGATGATCGACGCCGCGAACAGCAGCGCCGCCCAGTGGTGCACCTGCCGCACGAACAGGCCGCCGCGCACTTCGAAGGAGAGATCCAGCGCTGTCTCGTACGCCCGTGACATGGTCACGCCGCGCAGCGGCTGGTAGGCGCCGTTGTAGACGACCTCCGTCATGGAGGGGTCGAAGAAAAGGGTCAGGTACACGCCCGACAGCAGCAGGATGATGAAGCTGTAGAGCGCGATCTCGCCGAGCAGGAACGACCAGTGCGTCGGGAAGACCTTGTTGATCGACCGCTTCACGAACGCCGCGGCCTTGTACCGTTCGTCCGCCTCATCGGCTTGGTTGGCAATTGTGCGAGCTAGATCTATAGCCATGGCCGACACCCCGCCTGGGTGAGTGGTATCCGTTCTACTACAGACGGTAGCAGAGCTGGGTGCCGGAATCGATGGCGTTTTCCGGGCGATATGTGGAACAAGATCATTCACATTGCCCCGGGCTCGTCGGACGCCATCGAATCCGAGTCGATATCGTTTTACTGTGAGCGCGATGGCACCGCAGGACGCGACGATGTATTGGCTGTCCAAACGCACGCGCAACGACCTTTTTCTGGTGTATTGCTTCGCCGATCGCGGACTGCCCACCGAGGAACTGCGCGCCGCCGTCGCCGAACGCAGTGCGCGGATCGCGGACCTGCGGGTCCGGTTGCGCGAACTGCCCGGGGACATCGATTATCCGTTCTGGACACGATCTGAATTCGCCGCCGAGCAAATCGTGGAACACGAACTGCGGGAACGTAATTGGTCGTGCCTGCTGGAGGCCCTCGGCGAGTTGCTGGGTACCGGTGTCGACGCCGCGGTGCACCCGTGGCGGCTGCATCTGTTCCGTGCGATCGCCGACGCGCCAGGGCAAACGGGCGAGCCCGCGCTGGTGGTGGTGCTCCAGATGTCCCACGCGCTGGCCGACGGCCGGCGGGCGTCGGCGATCGCGCGTGCGCTGTTCGGCGGTGCGGGGAACCATTCCGGCGAGCCCGAAAGCCGTACTGGAGCGTCCGGCCCCGGTGGGGGACCGGCCGGCGACAGTGCCACTGATGCCGCAGGTACCGAGAGTTGGGGTGACAGGACTCCGGTCGCGGATCGATCGGTTCCGGGACTGTCCGTACCAGAGGAATGCGCGGTTGGCTGGACCGCGGTTGCCCGTGAGCGGACCGCGGTGCACTCGGTGTCGGCGAGCGGGTCGTCGGTGCGAGTGCGGGTCGGCTCGACGGTAGTGCGTGTGCGGACCCTCGCGGATGCGATGTGGGGGAGCGCGCTCCCGGCAAGAGTGCTGGTCGCTTCGGCTGTCGGTCTGCTGCGCGTTCCGGCCCGGCTGGCCGCGACCGCGGTGCGCGGCTACCAGGCGTTCCGAGCTCAGCAGCGGCTCGCGGCGTCGACCGAGGCGGGCGAATTGCCGCCGCCGGGGCCGGGTTTCCCGCCGACTGCGCTGAACCATGCGTCGGCGGAGGGGATCTCGCGACACGAAGCTCGGATGCTGGTGTTTCCGGCCGGAGAGTTGCGGGTGCCCGGTCGTACGGTCACGGTCGTCGTCCTGACCGCGGTGTCGCTGGCGCTCGCCCGCTACCTGGCCGACCGGGGTGAGCCGGTGGAGCGGCTCGGTGCGCAGGTCCCGATGGCCCTGGCCGAGGACACCGGTCCACGCAACAACTATCGCAGTCTCGGCGTCGACCTCTTCGTCGATGAACCCGATCCGAGTCTGCGCGCCGACAAGATCGCCGCGGCGCTTGCCGACCGGCGCGCCCGCGCCCGGCACCCGCTGCTGTCGGCGCAGGACCGGGTCACCGCGACGATTCCCGCCCCCATGCTGCGGCGGGACGTCGACCGCTATCCCCTCGATATCGTTCCCGGCTCGATAGCTGGGCACACTGTCGTCTCCAGTGTCGACCGCGGGCCGGCCGACCTGTCCTTCGGTGGCGGGCCGGTGCGGTTCACGGCCGGATTCCCGGCGCTCGGCTCCGTCATGCACCTCACCCACGGCGTGCACGGACTCGGCGACACCGTCACCATCTCCCTGCACGCCGACCCGAAGGTCCTACCGGATCTCGACGCCTACGCCGCCCACCTCCGCGCCGCGCTGCTGGAAGCGCACCGCGCCCTGGTCGGCTCCGCTCCGGCGTGACACTCGTTCGCCCGCCGATCAGGAACGGGCGAGGGCGGGCTGGGGCGTGGCCTGGTGGACCTCGGCGGAGATCTTGATCTCCAGTTCCAGCCGGGTGACGTTGATGACCGAGCGCTCCTCCTCGACGGTGTTCTCGATCGCCCGCGACCACAGCGCCTGGATCTCGGTGATCTCTTCGGCGGTGGCCTCGCCGTCGAGCTCGATCCGGCGGCGTTGCAAGCTGATGTTCAGCGCCGCGGTGAGCGTCCGCATCAGGTCCTCGCAGCGATTGGGGATCTTGCGGTGCGCCACCACGCGCAAGGTGCTGATGAAATCCCGCGAGCCGGTGATCACCTGCCGGACCTCCGCGTCGAGCTCATCCAGTTCCTCCGCATCCCAGCGATCGCAGTGCAACAACTGCTGGCGGACGTCGCTCGAGATGGCCAGCACGGACGAGACCGCCGCCAGCACCGACTCCCGCCGCCACTTGTCGAGCTCGCGCCGCTCGGCCGCCGCGTTCGTCAGCTCCACGTTGCGCTGCGCCGCGTCCAAGGTGGCCCGGTTCCGCTCGTCCGCTGCGGTGACCGCCGCCCGGTTGGCGCGGTTGTTGACCAGCACGCCGACCAAGACCGCAATGCCGACGACGAGAGAACCGAAAAGCGGGAGCCACTGAGTCACGGGGACGATCATTCCATCGGAATGGGAAGTCGCACAGCCTAGATCGGGCGAATCCGGCTCGTCCGGCTACTCGGGAGGAAATCCGAACGGCGGACCGGGGTCAGTCCCGTGCGGCGCCTTCCGGCCACACGACATCGACCGGCACACCACGTGCACGCGCGAGTTCGACCACCGTCCCGGTGCCCGCCTTCTGCCCGGCATCGCCATCCCACACGGCGATCAGTCGATCGACCGACTCCACCACGGCATCGTTGGCTGCTTCGTACGCTGCACGGCCCGCGTCGTCGAAATCCATCACCCGCACCTCCGCCGCGTTCTTCACGAGCTCGTCGAACAGCTCGGCGTGATCCGGTTTCACCTTCCGCTCGCGGTAGTTCCGGGACGGCAACACCACCTCGAGCCGCCCACCCGCATCGAGCACCGCCCGCGCGAACACCGAATCGGAACCGCGCGCAATACAACTCACTCCGACCAATTCGCTCGGATCGTGCTCGCCCAGCAGCGCACGCACCGCGTCGTACACCAACGGCGCGGTGGCCTCGGTGATGTTCATGTGCCCGGTGACGCCGATCCGCACCATGCAGATGTGCTCCTATGCTGTCGCGGCAACCAGCGGCCGCATCCGCTCCCGCAATTCGACGACCGCGCCCACCGTCGCGAACTGCCCAGTGCGGTTGTACACCCTGGCCAGCTTCTTTGCGACACGGTCCGACGCGGTCTGCTCGACCACTTGCAAAGCATTGTGACCGACGCGGCACGCTTCCTCGAGCTCGCCCTCGATGATTCGGGCCTCGACCATGCCCAACTGATCCAGAGCCGCACTGCGCCGACGACCCGGCCTGCGTGACGCGATCGCCCGCCCGATGTAGCCCGCAGCTTCGGACGCGGTCGCGCGGTCGCCGTCGCGGCGCGCGATGTCCAATAATCGGCCGCCGATCGTGCCCGCTAGTTCTGCGCTGTCGAAGTAGCGAATCCAGTCGGGGTCCATCGAATGGTCGGAGTCGGCGAACGCCGCATGCGCCTTATCGCAGGAGTGCTGGAACGCGGTTTGGCGGCCGAGCTGCCCGTACGCCCACGCTTCCCGCGTGAACAGCATCGCCTCAGTCGTCGGAGTGATGTGGCCGGCCGCGTAGTCCTGTGCCAGGCGGACCAGTTCGAGGGCGTCCCCTGGCTGTTGCAGGGACAGGAGCTGACGTGCCATCCCGGCCAACACCACTGCGGCGAACGCGCGATCATCGGCTTCCCGTGCGGCGCGGACTGCGAGCGCGTAGTAGCGCTGCGCTAGCCGTTGGTGCCCGGAGTCCCACGACATCATCGCTGCCGTTTCCGCCAGTTCTGCCATCGTGGCCGCGAGTTCGCGGCGGATCTCCGGCGGATGCGATTCGGTGAGTAGTTCATTCACCTCGGCGAGTTGCCCGACAACAGCTTTGCGACGCAGGCCGCCGCCGTGCTGGTCGTCCCATGCACGGAAGACGCGCGCGGTGGTGCGCAGCTGCTCGACCTCTTGTAGACCGATACCGGGTCGAGCGCGCCCTGGCACCTTCAGTATGTCCGGTGTACTTCGCAGCCACCGCTCCAGTGGTTCGAGCAGTGGGGCACCGGCGACTACGCCGAGTAGCGCGCGGCCGACCTTGCGGCGATCAATCATCAGGTCCTCCCGGGTCAGATCGGCGGCGACCTCCGTTGCTTCAGCCGTCCACATTTCTGGAGGCCACTGCGCCACCACCGTATCCGCGTCGGTGGGGTCGATGCTCACGATGAACCGTTCACGCTGTTCCGGTGTGGCTCGCGCGAGCAGCGTGTTCATGATGCCCGCAGAGTTCGTGTTGAGCACGGTGTCGCCCTCTGCGCGCCACTTCTTCACCGTGGACAGCCCCACGCCCGACTTCTGCGCGAACCGTCGTTGTGTAAGCCCAAGGGCATCGCGCAGGGCTGTCGCCCGTGCGCCGGTCCATGCGAGCTGCATACCCAACTGTGACCCCCTCGAACTCGCCGAATGAACCCGAAGTAGACCGAAGTAGACCGCGAATTGGACCAGGGTAGCCCGCAATGTCGTTCCAGCAGTGGCAGTTTCGCGGGATGGTCGAGCGCACACGGGTGCTGGACCCCGGGGGTTCTTATTACGTCTCGAATTAGTACCCGGCCGCGCGGAGGTCGAAATCTGGTTCGAATCAACGCGGACGGTTCCAGTGCCGGTGTACCCAAACAATCCGTCACGGAGGCTGCCATGCGCATTTCGCGAGAGACCCGCGATCTGTGGGAGGCCCGCTATAGCGAGTGCGGCACCGAACCCACAGATCTCGATCTGGAGCGTGCCCGGTTCATCCTCACCGCCCATTCCGGGCATGGCGGTGGTTGCCTGCAATACCTCGCGGCGATGGCCTACTCGTTCGGATCGGAGGGATAGCGATCTTGGACGCGGGCTACAGGTCCCGGCACGATTTGCCGGACTGGCATGAGGTCAGCGCGGCGATCCGCTACGTCACCGGCGATAAGCCGGGCGATCACCTGGTGACTCGGTGGACGCGGGCGCTCGCGCAGTTACATCGCACCCGTCGCGTCAGCCCTGACCGCGTCAGCGAGATAGACCGGCGCCGAGCGGAGCTGGTGGTGTTGATCAACCAGTGGGTCGCCACGCACCTCGCGCCGTCCAGTACCGACGCCGATGAGGTCGGGCCTGTGGCTGACGCGCTCGTCGCCGCGTATATCGACGCCGAGTCGCTGCTGATGGCGCCGGACGAGGTAGCCGCAGAAACCCTGCATTCGGCGTGGTCTCGGGTGGGGTACCTCGCCACCCGGTGGGGCGACCTCGTCGCCGCGGTCGTGGACGGACAGCCATGCCCGCCGGGCCGGTGCTGATGCTCGCCGCGATGACCGCCGCGGTCATCGCCTGCGTGTTCGCCGCAGCCTGGGCACTCACCGCGCAGCCAGCGGCCGGGCCACGGTTCCGCGAGATCGAGGAACGTCTCAGCCACGAACCGCCGCCCCTGCCGCTGACGGTCGAGCAGGCCCGCCAGCAGTGGCCCCGGCATGTCGGCTGCCGACTCACCCACTGCGCGCGCAAGCGGGAGATCCAGCGGACATTGCGCGCGGCCGGAGTTGCCCCACCCCTCGACATCGCATCAACGGCACCGACCCGGCGAGGTGGTCGGCACGCCCACCCAAGGAGGAAACCGTGAAGATACGAATCGGCCGCGCTCTGCTGGCGGGATGCTCCGCGGCGGCAGTGCTCGCCGGAGTCGCCGTCCCGGCCGGAGCTTCAGCGGCCGTCGAGCCTGTGGCGGCCAAGCCCGTCGGTGTTTGCACCTTCGAGTTCAACAAGATCCCGTATGTGCTGCACAAGGCCGTCGTGGTCGGCGGAACAGTGACCTGCGATCCCACCTCGATCGAGTTCCACCTCACGTTGCAGCTGTGGCATCGGTCGGGCACCAGCAACCGGAAGCCGAAGGGGGAGCCGGGCATTGTCACGCAGATACCCAACCCCAGCGTCCACATCGCCGCGATGGCGCTGGACTGCGTACCCGGCATGTGGCAGGGCAAGATCGTCATGCGCGCCACCTGGGACACCGGGACGAACGAGGGCCGCAAGGAAACCGTGCCCGCCATCCTCCAGTGCTAAGTTCACTCCGATGAAGCTGCTCGTTATCACTAGCGGCCCTCCTACGTGGTCGACTCGTTGGTTTGTGTTGCGCTGCCACGTGCGCTCCTGGTTCCGGCGTGAAATCCGCGAGCCCGGCTATACCGGTGAGGGCCAGTGGCATCCTCACCGCGAGTACGGCGGTTGGGTCATCCGTCCGGCCAGCGGGTGGCGTCGGTTCCGCTGGATAACCCCGCGCCTGCACTACACGCGCGCCATCCCCGCCGACGACATGTACGCCCTCGGCACTTGGATGCTGGCGAAGCTGGAGATGTAGAGCGGTAAACCGGAGGAAGCGAATCCCGCCGTGCGGACCGCGTCGACGGCCCGGAGCACCACCTCACCGAGAGCAGCGCACACCGTGGCCCGTCAGCTCCACGTTGCGCGGCGCCGCGTCCAAGCCGCTGAGTCCCACCACGACGGCGCCGACCTTGGCTGCCGCGAAGTACACCGCGAGCCAGTCGGGCGTCGCGGGTGCGCGATGCGGTCATCCTGGCCGGATGCCCCGATGCAGCAACCCGGCCGCTATCCGATCCGAACGTTCGTCCATCGCGGCGAAACCGATGTCGTCGCCGTCGCTGGTCCAGCCGACGCGGTGCCCCGCGTCTTGAGCCGCCCTCCGCAGGCAGTCGTGGATGCGAGTCACCGAGTTCTCCCTCGAGCCGCGGTCGGTGCGAGGTGTTCGGTCAGGAAGTCGATCTGATCGGCGACGACTCGTTCCACGATCGGCGGATGGTAGACCGTGAAATGGTCGGCGTCGTAGTGCTCCACGATGGCGCGCGGCGCATCGGCCTCGACCTTCTCCACGATGGTGGGAGCGATGAGATTTTCGAAGTCGCAGGCGCAGATCAGCAGCGGGCACCGCACCCGTGACGCGCGCGCCGCAGCGTTGTAGAACAGCATGCCCAGACCCGAGGCCGCGGTGATGCGGTTGTCGAATTCATACCCGTCCGGGCAGACCGAAAGCCAGCCTTCGAGCGCGCCGGGCTGATTGACGAAGGCGAGTTCACCCGGGCGGCCGACGAGTTGGACATACCGGCGAGGCAAGCCCAGCGTCGCGCGCACCAGATCGGAGATGATCGGCCCGGTGAACCGCAGCAGATGCCGGAACCCGGCCCGGGCGACAACCGCCCGTCCGCTCAGTACCGGACACTGCACGATCGCCGCGCTGATCTCCGGGTGGCGAGCCGCCGCCGCGACTACGTGGCTGGCTCCGAACGAGGTTCCCCACAACGCCACCCGTTCGGAGTCGAGTTCTGGACGCGAGTGGACGAATGCCAGGGCGGCATCGACATCGGCGGCGTAACGGCGCCGGCTCACCAGTTGGCGCGGTTGGCCGCCGGATTCTCCGAGGTGGCGGAAGTCGAAGGCCAGCACGGCGAAGCCCGCGTCCGAGAACCACTTCTCGTACTGGCCCAGCATCATCTCGTGGGTCGCGCCGCCGCCGTGCACCAGCACCACGACCGGATGCGGCGCCGGGCCGGCCGGCAGGGTGAGCCATGCGGCGCACTCGTCGTCACCGGACGAAAAAGTTGTTCGAATAGTCATGACACCTCCGTTTAGGTACGTTGTACGTGAACACAGTCAGTTAAACACGTACGCCGTACTTAAACAAGGGAGGTTCATGCCCGCGCCGAAGAAATTCACTACCGATCAACTCCAGATCGCAGCGTTGGCCTTGGTCGACGAGCAGGGCCTGGCCGGGTTGACGATGCGCAATCTCGCGGCCGCGCTGGGCACCGGGGCGATGACGATCTACAACTACGTCGACGGGAAAGAGGGGCTCGAGCGGCTTGTCACCGGAGCTGTCCTGGCCGAGGCGCGGTGGACGGTCGAACCGTCCGGCGACTGGGCCGATGAAACTCGCGCGGTGGCCGAGGGCATGTGGCGCGCCATCCGCTCCCATCCGCACGCCATTCCCCTGCTCCTCACCCGCCGCACGCTCGACTTGCCGACTCTCGTGACCGCCGAAGCGCTGCTGCGGGCGCTTGCGCGTAGCGGTAGATCGGGGGCCGACCTGCTGATCGCTTTCCGTGTGGTCACCGGATTCATCACCGGCTTCGCGCAAGCTGAACTCGCCGGACCGCTCTCCGTAGCCCGCGACCCGGATCCCGCGGCGATCACCGACCGGGTCGCGGCTCTGCCGCCCGACCGCTTCGCCAAATTGATCGAGATCGCACGCGCCGCAGCCGATAGCGACCCCGAAGAAGAATTCCGCACCGGCCTGCGCATCATCCTGGATGGGCTGAAGGGGTGAACTTGCTCCAGAAGTGTGGCCGGGGGGACTTGAAGCAAACGCCTCTGACCAGCCACGAATGTCCGGTCAGAGGCGTTTGCCCTGGCGGAGGATAGGGGATTTGAACCCCTGAGGGCGTTAACCCAACCCGCGTTCCAGGCGAGCGCCATAGGCCACTAGGCGAATCCTCCGTGGAGCAGCATACCGGTAGCCCCCGGCCCGTCGCCAAATAGGGCCGCCCGAAGGGATGAAGTGCCTGGTCGAGGACTCTTATGGACCCGGAGGATGGGATTGCGGGCGGGAGACGCTACACTGGCCGACGGATCCCGCGCGGCGCGCATCCTGTGAACTCCCCCAGGGCCGGAAGGCAGCAAGGGTCAACGGGCTCTGCCGGGTGCGCGGGGTCCCCTTTTTTCAAGGTCTCGCGCGGGTGCCTCGTCTCCGCCGGGCCGGTGCGGGGTGCGGATGGGCTCGGTCCGGTCGGCACCCATCCCGCCCTCGGATAACGCCTCCAATTCCGGCCACCGCACGGGTAACGTGAACACCGTCCGCGGATGCACGTGCGTCTGTACGGACAACTGTTCGGCCGCCGCCCATCGGTCCGGCCAGACCACCGTCCCCTCGCTGCTTGAAAGGCTGCCCAGGATGCCCCGGCAAACGCAGATCGGTTTGATGAGCCATGAGGAGCTCGTGCTCGAGCACGAGACCCAGTCCGCGAATTACGCGACGCTCAAGACCGAGAAGCTCACGCTGGACCTGACCCGGGGGAAACCTTCGCCGGAGCAACTCGACCTGTCCGCCGCGCTGCTGCACCTGCCCGGCGACGGCGATTTCCGCGACGGCACCGGCACCGACTGCCGTAACTACGGTGGCCTGCACGGTCTCCCGGAACTGCGCGCGATCTTCGGCGAACTGCTCGGCATCCCGGTGGACAACCTGCTCGCGGGCAACAACGCCAGCCTGGAACTGATGCACGACGTGATCAGCTACGCGATGCTATACGGCACCAATGATTCCGAGCGGCGCTGGGCCGCCGAGGACACCCTCAAGTTCCTGTGTCCGGCGCCCGGTTACGACCGGCACTTCGCGATCACCGAGGCGCTCGGCTTCGAGATGATCCCGATCCCGATGCGCCACGACGGCCCGGACACTCACGCCATCGCCGAGCTGCTGGCGAACGATCCGCAGATCAAGGGTCTGTGGGCCGTGCCGAACTACTCCAACCCGACCGGTGTCGTCTTCTCCGAAGACGTTGTCCGGGAATTGGTCTCGATGCCGGCCGCGGCGCCCGACTTCCGGCTGTTCTGGGACAACGCGTACGCGGTGCACCCGCTCACCGACACCGCCGCCCCGGTGATCGATGTGCTCGGCCTCGCCGCGGCAGCCGGGAACCCGAACCGCCCGTTGGTATTCGCCTCGACCTCGAAGATCACCTTCGCGGGCGCGGGCGTCAGCTTCATCGGCGGTTCGACCGCGAACCTGGAGTGGTACCTGAGCCACGCCTCGAAGAAGAGCATCGGCCCGGACAAGATCAACCAGCTGCGCCACTTGCGTTTCTTCCGCGATGCCGACGGCGTGCGTGCGCACATGCAGAAGCATCGCGCGATCCTCGAGCCGAAGTTCGCTCTGGTGCTGAAGATCCTGGAAGACCGTCTCGGGGCGTCCAAGGTGGCGTCCTGGACCGAGCCCAAGGGCGGCTACTTCATCAGCCTGGACGTGCTGGAAGGCACCGCGGCGCGAGTGATCGCGCTGGCGAAGGAAGCGGGCATCGCGCTCACCGCGGCCGGTTCGGCCTTCCCCTACCGGAACGACCCGGAAGACAAGAACATTCGCATCGCGCCGAGCTTCCCCAAGCTGCCCGAGCTGGAGAAGGCGATGGACGGCCTGGCCACTTGCGTGCTGCTGGCGGCCACCGAGAAGCTGCTCGGCAAGTAGACGCGGACCTGGAAACGACTGATCGCCCGGCACGAATCTCGTGCCGGGCGATCGCTCTGTACTGGGCAGTGGGCCCGGCCGGGAAAGGCGGCCTCTACCCGGTTTCCAACAGCTCCTTCAGCCGCGCCAGGTCCCCGCGGTTGGCCCGCCGGATCGCCGCCTCCAGCAGCGGTGCGGCGAATTTCCCGAAGCCGCTCGGCTCGCCGCGGTTGCGCAGCGTCATGCGGGTGCCGCCCTCCGGCGTATCCGCCCAGGTATAGGTCGTCTCCATCGGAAACGGCCCCTGCGCGGTGCGCATCACCAACCGTCTGGCGGGCTCGTAGTCGACCACCTCGTAGGTGTAGGTCAGCCGGTTGCCGAGGAAATGGGCGACGAAGGTCATCCGCGAACCGGCGCGCAGTGGCGGCTCGGTCTCCCAGGTGACGCTGTGGATGCGCGCGTACCAGGCCGGGGCGTGCGCCGGATCGGCCGCGTACGCCGCGACCAGCTCGCGGGAGCGGTCGATCGTGATGTCGGTCAGCACGTCGACGGCCATCGGCCGGGTCAGTGCGGCTTGTGCGCGAGGACGGCGAACATGGTCACCGACAGATGGATGTCGCCGGTGGCCGCGGCCCGCTCCAGATCGTCGAGCAGTCGCTCACGTTGCGCCTCGGTGATCGCGCCGCGTGCTACCGCCATCGCCGAGATCCTGGTCACCAGCGAGCCCGCGCCCACGCTGCGATCCTGCACCAGGGCCTGCGAGCCGATGTCGTCGACCACCAGCCCCGCCTTGGTGAGCAGACCGGGGAGCCTGCGACCCGACAGCGGATTGGTGGTCGCCGACACGAGGGTGTCGATCACCTCGCGGACGACCTGCCGGTCACCGGGGTGCATGATCGCGGTGCCCCAATCGCTGTCCACCACGACGACTCGTCCGCCCGGGCGGAGCACGCGCGCGATCTCGTTGGCCGCGCGGGCGGGGGCGGTCAGATGCTGGAAGACGCGCTCGCACAGGACGGCGTCGAAGCTGTCCGCGCCGAACGGCACGCCGTAGGCGTCGCCGGAGTGGAATTTGGCGGTCGAGCCGGCCTGGGCGGCGCGGCGCTCGGCGGAGGCGAGCAGGTGCGGGTCCGGCTCGACGCCGACCGCGCTGCCGTCCGGGCCCACCGCCTCGGCGAAGGTGATGACCTCCGAGCCGGTGCCGGAGCCGATGTCCACGGCGTGTTCACCGGGCCGCACCGCGAGCGCTTCGTGCGCCCAGGTGCGCAAGCGGCGGATGCCGGGCAGCGCGGCCTGGAGGTCGCGCACGTCCACCAGCTGGTCTTGACCTGCTCGGTCGAACCGATCGGGGCGCAATGCGTAGGTGTTCATGGGCCCGTGTCCATCCCTGGCCGTTGCCGTCGTCTTGGTCGGTGTCGCCGTCATCTGAGGCATGGCCTGGAGCCTACGCGGCAGGTCATCTACCCGCGCGTAGGCACTGTGAGGCGGGTCACTATGGTTGATGAACGGGGCGCTGTCGTGAGTACATGGGTAACTCGTCGGGCACGCTCGAACAGCAGTGGCACCGACGCAGGACCGGAGCGCGGATCTCACGGCACCTACCAGTACGGCCTGAATCTACGGAGAGGCGGGACAGTGACGCGCACGCTGTGCCTGGCGCAGGACGCCGAGGCGGACAGGCTACTGACCGAGGACCACTTCGCCACGCTGCTCGGCATGCTCCTGGACCAGCAGTACCCGATGGAGCACGCCTTCCGCGGCCCGAAGAAGATCGCCGACCGGATGGGCGGGTTCGACATCCAGCGCATCGCCGAGGCCGATCCGCAGGAGTTCGAGGAACTCGCCGCGACGCCGCCCGCGATCCACCGCTACGGCCGGTCCATGGCCCGGCGTGCCCAGGAACTGGCGCGCTACGTCATCGAGCACTACGACGGCAAGGCGGAGAACATCTGGACCATGGGGGACCCGGACGGCAACGAAGTGCTGCGGCGCCTGAAGGACCTGCCCGGCTATGGCGAGCAGAAGGCGAAGATCTTCCTGGCCCTGCTCGGCAAGCAGCGGGGCGTCCGGCCGGAAGGCTGGCGGGCCGCGGCGGGCGCCTACGGCGACGAGGGCTCGCGCCGCTCGGTCGCGGACGTCACCGACGCCGAATCCCTCGCGCAGGTAAGGGAATTCAAGAAGCAGGCGAAAGCGGCGGCCAAAGCGAAGTAGTCCAGCAGCTGTAACTCGCCGGTTGCCTATTTGAAATCTGCATGCTTTTTTTCCTCGTTTCACCGGAGTTCCTCCCGGATGCTTTGCCTCGAAGGCTCCACCTGAGATGAGGGATTGCAGGACATGAGGATGAGGAAGCTCGCCGTGGTGGCGGCGCTGGTCACCATTGCGACCGGAGTGGCCGCGGGTACGTCCGGCGCCGCACCGGCGGAAGAAAGCGTGGAAAACGCGGTCAATTTCACCGCGTACGCGACCGATACCCAGTCGATCATCGAAACCGACGCGGGATCGCTGGTCGTCGAGGACGGCGTGTTCAAGGTGAAGGCGTCCAACGGTACCGTGCTCGCGGGTCATCCGCTGCGGTTTCAGCTGGACGACTTCGAATTCCCGATCGCCGCACAGATCTCCGGCCGCAGCGCGACGCTGACGCCGCTGCTCGACCGGGAGCACGCGGTCTACAAGCCGGTCGCGCTCCCGTTCGAGGACAAGGCGCCGTGGAAGAGCGAATACGACCGTGAAGTCGCCGCCTGGACGCGCCTGACCAGCACCATCACCATGGGCGCCGCGATCGGCACCCTCGTCGGCGGCATCGGCGGCGCGGCGGTCGGCTGCGTGCTCGGTGGCATCGCGGGCGCGACCATCGCCGCGGGGACCATCGCGGGCCTGTTCGGTCCGTTCATCCCGGCGGCGGGTGTCGGCTGCCTCGTCGGCATCGCGGCGGTCGGCGCGCTCGGCACTGTCGCGGGGCAGATCCTGATCACCGCTCCGGTCGCGATCGGCGCGGCGATCCAGTACTTCACGACGGTCAATCAGCCGTTCGCCGCGCCGAAGTAATGCTTCCGCGTGAAAAGACCCCGCCCCTGCGGACCTCCGCCGGGACGGGGTCTTTTCGTGTGCTTGCGACCTGGGGAAACAATGTGCGGGTGCGCACAACGGCGCGTCGAGGGTTGGTGTGTCATGGATATCGGTGTTAATTTAAATGACATGTCTGCCGGCCGATCGAACCTCCTGCGCGTCACTTACGTGACCGCCGCGCTGGGTCTTCGGCTGCCGTTGACGCGCGAACTGTGTCGCCTCTCTTGCTGCAGCTGAGTCGGTTTTCCGGCTCGTTTGCTGCCTCGCCGCCCATGTAGGCACGTCCCGTTGATTTACGGGACTTCAGCAAGGATCTGCACAATGTCCCTTCCCACCCTTGAACGTTCCGTCTCCAGGGTTACCGGCCGTGCCCGCGTCCAGCGTCCGGTTGTCGCTCCCGAACTGCGCATCGCCGACAACCCCGCGGCCGCGGTCCTGCGGGCCGCCACCGGTGGTCCCGTTTCCCGTGACAATGCCGCGCGCACAACGGGTTTGAGCATCGCCACGGTCAATCGCCAGGTCTCCGCTCTGCTCGCGGCCGGCCTGCTGCGGGAGCGCCCCGACCTGACGGCCTCGGGTGCGGTCGGACGCCCCCGGGTCCCGTTCGAGATCGATCACGAGGCCTACCTGACCATCGGCATCCACATCGGCGCCGCGGTCACCAAGATCGTCGCCGCCGACCTGCGCGGCCGCATCCTCGGCGGTTTGGCCATCGCCACCCCGCAGACCGGCCAGGAATTCGCCACCACCACCGTGGCCCGCAGCGCGAAGGCGTTCCTGCAGCGGTGGCACCGGCGCAAGGCGCTGTGGGCCGGTGTCGCGATCGGCGGCCGGGTCGACCCGCTCACCGGCGTCGTCGACCACCCGAAGTTGGAATGGCGTGGCGCGCAGGTGGGTTCGGTTCTCGCCGAGGTACTGGAGCTGCCCGTCTCGGTCGCGCCGCACGTGGAGGCGATGGCCGGTTCCGAGCTGTTGCTGCCCACGGGCGAGCCCAAGGACCAAGCCCGCGTCGAGCGGGGCAGCAGCCTGTACTTCTACGTGCGTGAAACCGCCGGTGTGGCAGTGACTCTGGACGGACGGGTGCACACGCCGAGCAACGGCCCCGGATCGATCGCGCATCTACCCACCGGCTCGGACGTCGAATGCCCCTGCGGACGGCGTGGCTGCTTGGAGGTGACCGTCGGCGATCGGTCGCTGCACTCCAGGGCCGTCGGCCGCGGCATCATCCCGGCGCACAACGGCACCGCGGGGTCGACCATCGCCGACCTGCACCGGGCCGCGGAAGCCGGTTCGGAGTCCGCGCGGGAGCTGCTCGCCGAACGGGCCACCATCCTCGGCCACACCGTGGCGATGGTGCGCGACATGCTCAACCCCGATCGGGTGATCCTCGGGGGGCAGGCATTCACCGGCTACCGGCCCGCGGTCGCGCATGTGGCGCGCGCGTTCAACCAGGGTTCGACGCTGCCGCCCACCGATATCCGGATCAGCGGATTCGGCGGCAAGGTCCAGGAATACGCCGCGGTGGTGACCTCGCTGAGCGTCCTCTACGCCGACCCGCTGGCGGCGGTCCGGCGAACCGCGTCGATCGACTGAGCACTACGACGAAAAGGACGACCGGCCGCACTGGCCGGTCGTCCTTTCGTCTGTGACGCTAGCGATGCGGATCTCCTGCGACGGCGAAAAGCCCTTCCAGCGCGGTGATGAAGAAGGGGAAGTGCCCGGCGAAGCGCTGCAGGTTGCGGTCGCGTTCGAAGCCGCCGAACCAATAGAGGCCGGGTTGCGCGTCGGCCGACGGATCGAGGTCGCGGAAGGCGCGGATCCAGTTGTCGGCGCGTGCGCCGAGCACCATGAACGGCAGCGCGCGGGAGAACACGGTCTCCTGATCGATCGGCGGGATCTGTTCGCGCCGAGTGTTTTCCAGGCCGCGCTGGAGCGCGCGGATCTGCCGGGCGAGTTCCAGCCCGCGCGACGTCCGGGCCGGCAGATACTGTGGCGCGAGCAGGCAGGCCACGCCACCGAGCGCGATGGCGACACCGACCAAGGCATGCCCGGAAGTGAGCGCGAGGGCTACGGTCGCCACGATGCCCGCGAGCACCAGCGCCCCGCCGAGCCACATCGCCAGGCCGGGGCGACGGCGATCGAGGAAGTTCCCCCGCGCGACGGCATCGGCCACCATGGCGGCGCGCACCGGACCGGAGGCCACGCGCCCCGGCCTGCGCAACTCGCCCAATGTCACCGCGTCGGCGCCGTCCGGCAGCAGCGCCTCGTAGACGGCCGTCTCGTAGGCGCGCAGCTGATCGTCCGGCGTGTTCACCCGGCTGATCCGCCAGTCGCTGTCGCTGAGCGGCGTGATCCGGAGATACCGGCGCACCGCGAGGTCCACCACCGTGGCGGCGACGTCGACCGGATCGACATGCCCGTCCAGCAGCAGCCCGGCCTCGCCGGGCAGTGCGCCGTCGGGTGAGGTGAACTGCACGCGGTCCCCCTCGCGCAGCAGCGGGTCGATCGTCTCCGAACCGCCGCCCACCGCCGCGTCCTGGCGGCGGGCGCGCAGCACGAAGGCGACCAGCGCCGCCAGTGCGAGCAGCAGGACGCCGAACGCGACGAGCACCGGGGCGGTGATCGCGAAGGGGCCCGCGTCACCGCTACCGCGCACGTCGGCGTTGCTCGGCACGGTGCCGGGCGGCAACTGCAGCGTCAGGTCGATCGCGTCGCCCTTGTGCAGGTCGGTCTGCTCCAGGAACAGGACGCCGTCGCTTTCGATCTTGACGTCGGCGCAGGGCCGGGTGTTGCCGGGCGGACCGAGTTTGCAGTCGACGATGCCCATTTCGAAACTCGGACTGATCAGCGAGGCGCTGATGGACGCGATGTCGGTGTTGAGCACCCCGAGCCAATGGAACACCTGGGTGCCCGGCGCGTCGCTCACGGTGTTCTGCACCGAGTACCGGAAGGTGGAGACGCCGGGTCGGGCCTCGATGGTGAACTGGTCGTTGGCGACCGTCGCGGTGCCCGCGCCCTCGGTGTCCACATCGGAGACCCGGAAGACGCGTTCGGCGTCGTCGCTCACCTTCAGCCGCAGCGGAAGCACCATCCGGAAGGAGCCCTCCGGCGGCACCGAAACCTGCTCGACCACTTCGAGGATGCCCTCGCGGTTCAGCTTCAGATCGGCGGTGATGGCCACGCCGCCCGGCTCGGGCTGGGCCTGGGTGACCGGGGCCGTCGCGAACATTCCCGCGATGGCGAGAAGCAGCGCGCCTAGGGCGGCCCCCCGAAAAGTCAGCATGGTCGCCTACTCTAGACAGCTTGCTATTCTGCGTCAGCGGCTGTCGGCGATCACTGAGACGAGGGGGTACGGGGGCGTGACACAACCACCGTACGGACACGGACCGGTCCCGCATGGAGGGCGTCCGGTCCCGCCGCCCGGCTACGGTGCGCCCTACGGCCCGCGACCGGGTTATGGCCCGCCCCCCGGTTATGGTCCCCCTCCGGGGTACCGGCCCGCGCCGGGATATGCCCCGCCTGCCTACGGCCCGCCACCGGGTTACGGCCCGCCGGTGCCACCGCCCATGCCCTATGGTCCGCCCGGGCGGCCGCCGTACCCGCCGCCCCGCAAACGGGGTGGCGGCGGATGGGTGGTGCTGCTGGTCGTCGTCGTGTTCGTGGTCGCGGCGGGGCTGGTGCGCAACGCGATCTCGGTCGGGCGTGGCGACAACGACGCGTCCGGTCCGCAGCCGAGCTTCACGTTCGACGCCCAGCCCGACGGTGCGTCCGGGCCGTCGGAAACCGCCAACAACCCGCTGCTCACGGATCCGAGCGCGACGCTGATTCCGGCGCGGTGCGATTACTCGCCGTGGGGCACTCAGGTGGACGCCGCCCGCAAGTTCTTCGAGAGCGCCGCGTCGTGCCTGGAGACGGCGTGGAAACCCGTGCTGCGCAAGGCGAATCTGCCGTTTCAGCCGCCGTCGCTGAACGTCAGCGCGACCACGACGGGTATCACCACCCCGTGTACCGGCTCGACCAGCAATTTCGCCGCGTTCTACTGCCCGGCGAACAAGACCATCTACATGCCGATCAGCCAGTTGCAGACCGACTACTTCAAGGACAACTGGGTGGTCTATCTGTCGGTCTTCGCGCATGAGTACGGCCACCACGTGCAGGCCATGTCCGGCATCCTGCGCAAGGCCAACAGCGAGCGCGCCGACGTGGGACCGCGCAGCTCCAAGGGACTGGAACTGTCGCGGCGAGTCGAGTTGCAGGCCAACTGCTTCGACGGCATGTACCTGTCCTCGTCGTCGAGGGGCGGTTCGCTGACCGATCCGCAGCTCACTCTGGCCCGCAAGGACGCCTACGGGCGCGGCGACCAGGCCGGGGACATGCGCGACCACGGCTCGGCGGAGAACGGCGGGCAGTGGTTCGAGACGGGTTTGGACAACAATCGTGCGGCCCAATGCAATACGTTCACCGCGTCGGCGAGCTCGGTGAGCTGAAACGCCGCCGCAGGACGGATTTGTCTCGCTGAGCTCGCCCCTGGCTGGTCACAGCGACCGGAATCGGTTTGCGCACTGTCCCCGACGCCGTCGCGGTGATCAGCCCCGATCCTCATCGAGCAGGCGATCGGTGTGCGGACGCCCGAGGTGACCCTCGCCTAGGCGGCGCGGCGTATGGCCGTGCACCCCTTCGGCGTACGCCGTCTCGGCGTGCAAGGCGAAGTCGATACCCGCGGTCTCGTCCTCCTTGCTGACCCGGAATCCGATGAGCCGGTCGATGCCCTTGCCGAGCGCGAACGAGACGCCGAACGCGTAGGCGGCGACGACGAGCACCGCCACCAGCTGTTTGCCGAGCTGAGTGAACCCACCGCCGAACAGCAGGCCCTCGACCCCGCCGGTCATCACCTCGGTGGCGAGCAGACCGATCAGCACGGTGCCGACGATGCCGCCGACGAAGTGCACGCCGACCACGTCGAGGGAGTCGTCGTAGCCCGCCTTGAACTTCCAGCCCACCGCGAACGAGCACAGCACGCCCGCCGCGAGCCCGACCAGCAGCGCGCCCAAGGTGTTGACCGACCCGCAGGAAGGAGTGATGGCGACCAGTCCGGCCACCACGCCGGACGCCGCGCCGAAGGTGGTGGGCCTGCCGTCGCGGATCTGCTCCACCGCGAGCCAGCCGAGCATGCCGAGGCAGCCTGCCACCAGGGTGTTCAGGAAGACGGCCGCGGCGAGGCCGTTGGCCGCCAGCGCCGAACCGGCGTTGAAGCCGAACCAGCCGAACCACAGCAGGCCCGCGCCGAGCAGCACGAAGGGCAGATTGTGCGGTCGCATCGCGTCGGTGCGGAACCCGATGCGCGGGCCGAGCACCAGCGCGAGGGCCAGGGCGGACGCGCCGGAGGCGATCTCCACCACCAGGCCGCCGGCGTAATCCAGCGCGCCGAACGAGGCGAGCCAACCGTCCGGGCCCCACACCCAGTGGGCGATCGGCGCGTACACCGCCAGCGCCCACAGCGGCACGAAGATCATCCACGCGGAGAACTTGGCGCGGTCGGCGATGGCGCCGCTGACCAGCGCGGCGGTCAGGACGGCGAAGGTGAGCTGGAACGTCGCGTACAACAACTCGGGTACCGAGCCGCGCACCGAGCCGGGGTCGATGCCCGCCATGCCGAGGTGACCGAGGCCGCCGATCAGGCCGCCGCCCGCGTCGGCGCCGAACGCCAGACTGTAGCCGAGAAGTAGCCAGGTGACGGTTACCAGTGGGATCGCGATGAAGTTCATCATCAACATGTTGAGCACGCCGGTCGAGCGCACCATCCCGCCGTAGAAAATGGCCAGGCCCGGGGTCATGAGCAGGACGAGGGCCGTGCTGACGAGCAGCCAGGCGGTGGCCGCGGGATCGATGGTTGGGGACACGGGTGCACTCCTTCCGCGCGCGTGCGCTGGAAGGAAGTTACCGAACGGTCGCTAGCGGGTCGACAGCCGATCGGCTCGAGCGCGGTCAGGCCGGGGACGAGCCTTTCCTGACCCGGCGCAGCCACGTGGTGACCGTGCCCGGCGTCGGCGGGTCCGCGCCGACCAGGTCGAGCACGCTGTAGCCGAGGCACGCCGCGCCCATCACGCGCGAGGCGACGGCTTCCGCGTCGCCCCAGGGCAGGAAGGGTTTGGCCAGCAGCAAGGAGGCGATGCCGTGGGCGACCGACCACAGTTCCAGCACGATCGGCCGCGGGTCGCGCGGTGCCATCGTCCCGTCGTCCATGCACTTGCGCACCGTGGCCGCGAAATGCTGGAAGGCCCCGCTGGTGAGGACCTGGTCCACCGCGCCTTCGGTCTCGGTGGGCGCGGTCGCCAGCCGGTACTGCTCGGGATGCGCGAGGGCGAAGCGGACGTAGGCCATGCCTTGCTCGTGCAACTGTGTCACCGGGGAGGCCGCGGGGTCGGTGGCCGCCCGCATCGCGTCGGCCAGGTCTTCGAAGACCTGAGCGACCACGGCCTCGATGAGTTCGTCCTTGTCGGCGAAGTGCCGGTAGATCGACGGCGCGCTCACGCCCACCAGCTTGCTCACCGCCCGGATCGAGACGGCGTCCGCGTGCCCGGTCCTGGTGAGCAGGTCGGCCGTGGCCCGCAGGATCTCCTCGCGCAGCTGAGCTCCCGAGCCGCGCGGCGAGCGAGGGCGTCTGCCACCGATCATGCCCGCCCTGCGGTTTCCAGCGGGCGGGCGGCGGCGTCCTCCTCGCCCTCGGTCAGCCCGATCTTGGCGTGCAGGCGGGCCAGCGGCGCGGGCGCCCACCAGTTGAGCGGACCGAGCAGGCGCATGAGCGCGGGCGCGAGCAGGCCGCGGATGATCGTGGCGTCGGCGAGCACGGTCAGCGTGAGGCCGAGCCCGAGCAGCTGCATGAACGACACCTTCGCGGTCACCAGCGCGCCGAGCACGATGGCCATCAGCACGGCGGCCGCGGTGAAGATCCGGCCCGTGCGTGCCAGGCCGACCGCCACCGCGCGGGTGTTGTCGTGGGTGGCCAGCCACTCCTCGCGCACCCGCGACAGCAAGAACACCTCGTAGTCCATGGACAGGCCGAAGGCCAGGCAGAACATCAGGATCGGCATGGTCGGCACCAAGTAGCCGACCGGGGTGAAACCGAGCAGCCCGGACAGGTGACCTTCCTGGAACACCCAGACCATCGCGCCGAAGGCGGCGGCCAGCGACAGCGTGTTCAGCACGAGCGCTTTGATCGGCAGTACGACGCTGCCGGTGAACAGGAACAACACGATGAACGTGGTGAGGGCGATCAGGGCGGCCGCGAGCGGAAGCCGGGCGGCCAGCGCGTGCAGCGAGTCGGCGTTGGCCGCCGCCGCGCCACCGAAGAGCGCCTCGCCCGGCGCCGGGATCGCCCGGATCGCGTTCAGCTGACGGTCACCGGCGGGTGAGAACGGATCGAGCTTCGTCGCGACACTCAGGTAGGTGCCGGTGTCGTTGCTCATCCCGGGCGGCGCCGGTGCGACTCGCGCGCCCGTCACGTAGATCCCGGCGGCGGAGAGGACGGCGGGCACGCCCTCCACCTTGGACAGTTCGGCGGCGTATCCGCCGAGCGCCGCGGTGTCGCCGTGATAGCCGTCCAGCACGATGGTGGTGCTGGCGACCGGGTCGGCCTGGGGGAACTGGGTGCGCATGGCGTCGCCTACCTGGCGGCTGGACGCGGTCTCGGGCAGCACCCGGTCGTCGGGATAACCGAATTTCACCGACAGGAACGGTGCGCCGAGCGCCAGCAGCAGCGCGATGATCACGATCGCGACCGGAGCCGCGTGCCGCATCACCACGCCGGCCAACCGGTACCAACCGCTGTCCTCGGGCGCGTGCGGGCCCGGTGCGGGCGCGTCGCGCCGGAACAGGCGGCGCAACGGAGCTCGCAGGTCGAGGGAGTTCACCCGGTGCCCGAGCAGGACCAGCGCGGCGGGCAGCACCACGATCGACGCGGCCGCCGCAGCGGCGACGACCGCGACACCCGCGTAGGCGAAACTTTTCAGGAAGTACAGGTCGAACACGCTGAGCACGGCCAGCGACAGCGCGACGGTGAGCGCGGAGAACAACACGGTGCGCCCCGCGGTCTGCACGGACCGGATGGTGGCGGCGGCCGGATCCAGGCCGCGCGCCAGTTCCTCCCGGAAGCGGCTGACGATGAACAAACTGGAGTCGATGGCCAGCGCCAGACCCATCGCCGTCGTCATGTTCAGCGCGTAGATCGAGACGTCGGTGAACAGCGTGCACAGGCGCAGCAGCGCCAGCGTCGCCAGGATGGCGAACACGCCGATGGTCAGCGGGAGGGCCGCGGCCACCAGGCTGCCGAACACCAGAACCAGCACGATCATCGACAACGGCACCGCGACGCCCTCGGCCAGGGTGAGGTCGCGGGTGGTCTGCTCGGTGACGTCGTGGTAGATCGCGGCGATGCCGCCTTGGCGGACCGTGATGCCGTTGGAGACGCCCGCGAACTGCCGCTCCAATTCGCTCGCGGTCTTCTGGACCTGCGTCTCGTCGCCGTCGATGTAGGCGACGACAAGGGCGCTCTTGCCATCGGTGCTGCGCAACGCGTTCGCCAGCGGCTGCGGGGTGGTCCAGTAGGACTGGACGCCCTGCACGTCACCGCGATTCTTCAGCGCATCGGCCAGCTCGATGCCCGCCGCCTTGGTGGCCGGGTCGTCCGCCCCCGCGGCCGAGCCGACCAGCAGGACAAAATTGGGCGCTGCGCCGGCGAAGTTGTCGGCGATCAGCTCGGCGACGCGGGCGGACTCGGCCTCGTTCGACGTGAACCCGCCGGACTTCAGGTGCGCGGGCGCGGTGGCGCCGAAAACGCCGCACAAAATGGCGATGACCAGGGCCGCGGCCAGCACCGCGCGCGGAGATCGGGTGATGAATCGGGCTATCCGGGTCAGCATCGCGGCTCCGCTCGCTTGGTTAACGGCGTTAGAGTAACGCTGTTAACCTATGGTGTCGAGCCCGCACGGTCCACTCCGTTTCAGCCGCGAGATCTACGCATGGCGCGCAACCCGCGTCGCCCGGGCACGGGGAGGTCGTCGCGCATCTCCACCCACTCCGCGGTGGTCAACCAGAGCTGCTGGGCGCGGGCATCGGCGGTGTTGTGGAAGATCCTGCGCCCGCGGTCGTCGCGCAGTTCTTGCGCGACCACCGACCAGCGCGGCGGGCGGCCGTGCTCGGCCTGGTAATCCGCCAGATAGGTCGCGATCGCGGTGCCGATGGTGTTCACGGGGCGCAACGAGACCCGGTTGCCGTACTGGGCGGCGTAGAAACGCCGGGCGGCGCACAAGGAACGGGGATTGGCGTTGGAGGCGATCCACCCCGCGCGCTGGGCCCGCTCGATCAGCCAGAGGTGTTTGACCGCCGACGGCGCTATATTGCCGACGCGAGTGCGGATCAACGTCATGATCTGCTCGGTGCACAGCACGTCGCGACGGGTGGGGCCGTAGCCGTGCGCGGTCCAGTGCGCGTCAGCCAGTTTGGCGAGCACCCGGCCGAAGTCGTCGATGCTGCGCTGGGCGCGGCGGCCGAGGCGTTCGATGCGCTCGGCCTCGCGGCGCATCTCGTTCTGCGCGGTGAGGGTGCGGATCGCGGCCATGGTGGGCACCTGGCCGCGTTCGAGGAGTTCGAGGATGGCCGCCGCGGTGGTCGGATCGGCGGCCGCGGTCACCGGCAGCGAGTCGCGCTTGATCGCGAACTCCTGGGGGCTGATGGCGCGGCTCAAGAGGGCGACGGCGGAGCGGTCGCCTGCGAAATCGGTGCTGGACAGCCAGGCGGCGGCGATGTCGTCACACGACACGGTGGACGGTCCTCCGGTGGAAGTGGGGATTGGCGCTGGTCACCCGTGGGCTCAGTTCGGTAGGTTGTGCCCCGGTCGGGATGAGGGACCGGCCGGGGTCACCAACCTGATGAAGGTTTGGCTACCGAAGTTGCCGAGTGCCACGTTAGCCAGCGGATTGCGTCGCTGTCACCCATGGTGACGGTTTCGTTATTTCCAAAAAGTCGTGGTAAATCGGGGTAGGAGTCCATATTTTCCGGCGCGGACGGGACGCTTCGGTGGGCAAGTCGGACTTCGCTCGTGCAGCATGAGCGATAGCTCTGAGGTTGCTGTCGCGTACGTACCGGTCGGCCTCCGAAGAAGGCGATACGCATGTTGTGATGTGAATCACATCATTCGGCTCGTCTGGGTCACCTCCCGGGGCCGCAGGCGGGAATGTCCTTTGTCGGCGGTCGCCGGTAACCTCTGGCCGTGGCTCTGTACCGGAAGTACCGACCGGCAACGTTCGCTGAGGTGGTGGGTCAGGAGCACGTCACCGACCCGCTGAGTACCGCGCTCGACACGGGGCGGATCAGTCATGCCTATCTGTTCTCCGGTCCGCGCGGCTGCGGGAAGACGTCGTCCGCGCGCATCCTCGCCCGCTCGCTGAACTGCGCGGAGGGGCCCACCTCGACGCCCTGCGGCACCTGCCCGTCCTGTGTGGCGCTGGGGCCCGGCGGTCCGGGCAATCTGGACGTCATCGAACTCGACGCCGCGAGCCACGGCGGCGTCGACGACACCAGGGAACTGCGTGACCGCGCCTTCTACGCGCCCGCCGAGTCCAGGTACCGGGTCTTCATCGTCGACGAGGCGCACATGGTGACCACCGCCGGGTTCAACGCGCTGCTCAAGATCGTCGAGGAGCCGCCCGCGCACCTGATCTTCATCTTCGCGACCACGGAGCCGGACAAGGTGCTGCCCACCATCCGGTCGCGTACGCATCACTACCCCTTCCGGCTGCTGCCTCCCGCCACGATGCGCGGACTGCTCGGGCGGATCTGCGAGCAGGAGCATGTGCAGGTCGAAGAAGCGGTGTACCCCTTGGTGATTCGCGCGGGCGGCGGTTCGCCGCGCGACAGCCTCAGCGTGCTCGACCAGCTGCTGGCGGGCGCGGGCCCCGAGGGCGTCACCTACGCCCGCGCGGTCTCGCTGCTCGGCGTCACCGACGTGGCGCTGATCGATGACGCGGTCGAGGCGCTGGCCGCCGACGACGGCGCCGCGCTGTTCGGCACCGTCGACCGGGTGATGGAGGCGGGCCACGACCCACGGCGTTTCGCCGTCGACCTGCTCGATCGTTTCCGCGACCTGATCCTTTTGCGGGCGGTGCCCGACGCCACCGAACGCGGTCTGGTCACCGGCCCCGGTGACGTGCTCGATCGGATGCGCGACCAGGCGGCGCGTTTGGGCTCGGCCACCCTCACCCGTTACGCCGAGCTGCTGCACGAGGGGCTGGGGGAGATGCGCGGCGCCACGGCGCCGCGGCTGCTGCTCGAAGTGGTCTGCGCGCGCATGCTGCTGCCTTCGGTGTCCGACGCGGAATCCGCCACGTTGCAGCGGTTGGAACGGCTGGAGCGCGGCCTGGCCGGTGGGTCCCTCGGTTCCGCTCCCGCCGCGTCCGCGCCGCCTGCTTCCACCCCCGCGGCCGCGGCCGGGCCGCCCCGTCGCCGAGGTGCCGAGGCGCTGGCCGCGATGCGGGAGAATCGCGGAGGTGGTCGCTCGGCTGCCGACGCAGGTGGTGGTGCTTCCGCAGGAGATTCGGCGCAGACCGGTGGCGGGGAGGGGGCGGCGCCCGCCCGAGGCGCGTCCGATGACGCCGGAATCGTTGAGCGCCCGCAGGCAGGCAGCGGTGCGGGAGCGGATCCGTCTTCCGGTGCGGCAGGCTCCACCGCTGGGCCGCGTGGCGGTGGGGAATCCGCGAGTGGGGAGCGTCGGCCGTGGCCCGCCGGTGGTGCGTCGTCCCGGGACTCGATGGCTTCGCCTGCGGGACGCGGCACGGATCCGTCTGCGCCGGTAGCCGAACCGGATTCCGCCGCTGTGCCCGGCAGTCGCTCTGTGGGGACGATGCCGGGGGGAGGGCCGAGCGCGAGCGTAGCGACGAGTGCTCCGAACATCGGGACGGACGACACGTCCGGGTCCACGCCCGGCGTATCCGGGTCGGCTGGCGACGCCGTGCGGGGTGGAGGCGTCGGAGCGGGACGCGTTTCTTCCGAACCCGCTGCCGCACAAAGTATTTACGATGTCGCGTCAGCGCACGGGCGTGTTCCGGCCGAGCAGGCGGCGAATTCTCGGCCTTCGGGCGCGCACGCGGTGTTGCCCGGCGCCGATCCGGCCGTCGATCGCGATCGTGGAGTCGCGGACTCGAGTGGCGCGCGGCAATCTGCTGTGGGACCCGAGCAGGGGGGTACGGACCCGGCTACTGCGCGGGAGTCTGCTGTCGGCCGTGAGCGTGGGGCCGGGGGTTCGAGCGATGCGCGGGACTCGGCTGCGGGCCAGGATCGCGGGGCTGCGACTTCGGCTGTTGCTCGGGGTCCTGCTGTCGGACCCGCTCGCGGGGCTGCGGATTCGGCTGTCGCGCGGGGTTCTGCTGTCGAGCCCGATCGCGGGGCCGGGGACTCGGGCGATAACCGGGACTCTGCTGTCGGCCGCGGTGCTGCGGACTCGAGTGCCGCGCGGGGTTCTGCTGTCGAGCCCGATCGCGGGGCCGGGGACTCGCGCGATAACCGGGACTCTGCTGTCGGCCGCGCGGCTGCGGACTCGGGTGCCGCGCGAGATTCTGCTGTCGGACGTGAGCGCGGGGTCGGGGAATCGAGTGCCGCGCGGGAATCCGCTGTCGGCCAGGAGCGAGGGGCCGCCGATTCGGCTGCCGCGCGACGTCCTGCCGTCGGTCAGGAGGCGCGGGACGCGCAGACATCCTCGCCGGAGCCCGCCGCCGGTTCTTCCTCGGTATCGAGCGACGATCTGCTGCGCGAAGTGGAAGCCGCTTGGACGGACATTCGTGCCAAGGTGCGGGAGTTCGGCGCGGCCGTGCAGGCGATGCTCGCCGGCGCGTCGGTCGCCCGGGTGGAGGGCGAGGTCATCGTCTTCGCGCATCAGCACGCGCCGTTGGCCCAGCGCCTGTCCGATCCGCGGAATCTGGAAGCGGTGCGGTCGGCGGTGCGGGCGGTGCTCGGACGCGACCACGAGGTGCGCTGGGAAGCCGGCGGCGCGGCGCCACGGCCCGCGGCGGCGCCACGGGCGGGCGGAGCGGGCAACCGCACCCGCGGGCAGGCGGGCAATCAGCCGGGACGTGAATCCGGCAACGCTGCAGGACGCGCTTCGGGCGCCACTGCCCCGCCGCGGTTCTCCCGCCCGAGCCAGGCGAGGAACGCGAGCGCCGACAAGGCGGGCAGCGCGGGACGTCCACGCGCGGGCGGCGCGGACCCGCGTCCGTATCCCGCGGACGACGACATCCCGCCGCCCGACTACCCGGACCTGCCCGACGACCCGGGCCCCGCGGACTATCCCTCGCACGACGCCGGGCCGAGCGCGAACGACGCCCCGGCCGAGCGCGGCTGGGACCGGGACGGGGTCGTCCCGGCCTCGACACCGGAGGAGGAGCAGGAGATGATGGCCGCCGCGGCCGATCCGGTGGCTCCCGGCGACCGGCGCGACCCGGACGAGGTCGCCATCGAATTGCTGAAGAGTGAGCTGGGTGCCACACGGTTGGATGGTTGACAACCACCGTTCTCACGACGTTAAGTTAACCGGAGTTCGCACTCCACGGTAGTATGGACGGGTAGCCGGGAGCTTCGGTACGCCGACGTTCTATGGTATGCCCAGGCGTACGGGCGACCGGGTCGTGCGTCCGCTGTCGCCTGCCTGGTTTTGTACAGCGTTAGGAACGGTCGGCCGCAAGGCCGGTCGGCGAGGTCAGCCGCAGCCACGCCGCACCCGCGGTGTCGCCGCACACCCGCGCTCGGACGGACATACGTCCGGCCGCAGCACATTGAGGAAGGAACACTCCATGACCACAGAGGCCTACATTTACGAGGCCATCCGCACTCCGCGCGGCCGTGGCAAGAAGAACGGCTCGCTGCACTCGGTCAAGCCGATCGACCTGACTGTTGGTCTGATCCAGGAGCTGCGCGGCCGCTTCCCGAACCTCGACGAGGACCGGATCTCCGACCTGATCCTCGGCGTGGTCGCGCCGGTCGGCGACCAGGGCGCGGATATCGCCCGTACCGCGGTCACCGTGGCCGGCCTGCCCGACACCGTCGGCGGCTTCCAGCTCAACCGCTTCTGCGCCTCCGGCCTCGAGGCGGTCAACCTCGCTGCCCAGAAGGTCCGTTCCGGCTTCGACGACCTGGTCATCGCCGGTGGCGTCGAGTCCATGTCGCGCGTGCCGATGGGCTCCGACGGCGGCGCTTGGGCGCTCGACCCGGCCACCAACTACGACACCTACTTCGTCCCGCAGGGCGTCTCCGCCGACCTGATCGCCACCATCGAGGGCTTCAGCCGCGACGATGTCGACGCCTACGCGGTGCGCTCGCAGGAGCTGGCCGCCAAGGCCACCACCGGCGGGTACTTCGCCAAGTCGATCGTCCCGGTCAAGGACCAGAACGGCATCGTCGTGCTGGACAAGGACGAGCACATGCGCCCCGGCACCACCGCCGAGGACCTGGCCAAGCTGCAGCCGTCCTTCGCCGTGATCGGTGAGATGGGTGGCTTCGACGCGGTGGCGCTGCAGAAGTTCCACTTCGTGGAGAAGATCAACCACGTGCACCACGGCGGCAACAGCTCGGGCATCGTCGACGGCGCGGCGCTCGTGCTCGTGGGCTCGGAAGAGGCGGGCAAGGCTTCCGGCCTCACCCCGCGTGCGCGCGTCGTCGCGACCGCCACCAGCGGTGCCGACTCCACCATCATGCTCACCGGTCCGACCCCGGCCGCCAAGAAGGTGCTGGCCAAGGCGGGGCTGACCCTCGACGACATCGACCTGGTCGAGATCAACGAGGCGTTCGCCTCCGTGGTGCTGAAGTTCCAGAAGGACCTGAACGTCCCGGACGAGAAGCTGAACGTCAACGGCGGCGCGATCGCGATGGGCCACCCGCTGGGCGCGACCGGCGCGATGATCACCGGCACCATGGTCGACGAGCTGGAGCGTCGCAACGGCCGCTACGCGCTGATCACGCTGTGCATCGGCGGCGGCATGGGCGTGGCCACCATCATCGAGCGGGTCTGAGCCCCAACCGACAGCTGAGAATTCACGCGGCGTGAGCGTCAGGCCCGGAGGCGGCAGCCTGCGTAACCACGTAGGGCCGCGAACGCCGCCAATTCACTTAGGAGACACAGAGCTGTGAGCGAAACCAACATGATCGGTTGGGAGCAGGATTCGGACGGCATCGTCGTGCTGACGATGGACGACCCGAACCAGGGCGCCAACACGATGAACGAGCTGTACAAGAAGTCGATGACCGCCACCGTCGACCGGCTCGAGGCGGAGAAGGACACCATCACCGGTGTCGTGCTGACCTCCGCGAAGAAAACCTTCTTCGCGGGCGGCGACCTGAAGAACATGATGAAGGTCGGCCCGGACGACGCCCAGGCGCTGATGGAGGAGCTCACCGAGATCAAGAGCGCCCTGCGTCGCCTGGAGCAGCTGGGCAAGCCGGTCGTCGCGGCCATCAACGGCGCCGCGCTCGGCGGCGGCCTGGAGATCGCGCTGGCCACCCACCACCGCATCGCCGCGGACGTGCCGGGTTCGCAGATCGGTCTGCCGGAGGCCACCCTCGGCCTGCTGCCCGCGGGCGGCGGCATCATCCGCACCGTGCGCATGCTGGGCCTGCAGAACGCCCTGATGCAGGTGCTGCTGCAGGGCCAGCGCAACAAGCCGGCCAAGGCCAAGGAGATCGGCCTGATCGACGAGCTCGTCGGTTCGATCGAGGAACTGGTCCCCGCGGCCAAGGCGTGGATCAAGGCCAACCCCGAAGCCGGTGTGCAGCCCTGGGACAAGAAGGGCTTCAAGATCCCCGGCGGCACCCCGTCCTCGCCCGCCTTCGCGGCGAACCTGCCCGCGTTCCCGGCGAACCTGCGCAAGCAGATCAAGGGTGCGAACATGCCCGCGCCGCGCGCGATCATGTCCGCCGCGGTCGAGGGGTCGCAGGTCGACATCGACAACGCGTCGCTGATCGAGTCCCGCTACTTCGTGCACCTGCTCACCGGCCCGGTCGCGAAGAACATGATCCAGGCGTTCTTCTTCGACCTGCAGACGATCAACAACGGCGGTTCGCGTCCGAAGGACGTGCCGAAGAAGGAGATCAAGAAGGTCGGCGTGCTCGGCGCGGGCATGATGGGCGCGGGCATCGCCTACGTCTCGGCCAAGGCGGGCTACGAGGTCGTGCTGAAGGACGTCTCCATCGAGGCGGCCGAGCGCGGCAAGAACTACTCCGAGAAGATCGAGGCCAAGGCACTGTCCCGGGGCAAGACCACCGAGGAGAAGTCCAAGGCGCTGCTGGACCGGATCAAGCCGACCGCGGACGCGGCCGACTTCGCCGGCGTCGACTTCGTCATCGAGGCCGTCTTCGAGAACACCGAGCTGAAGCACAAGGTGTTCCAGGAGATCGAGGACATCGTCACCCCCGACGCGCTGCTCGGCTCGAACACCTCCACGCTGCCGATCACCGGTCTGGCGACCGGCGTGAAGCGCCAGGAGGACTTCATCGGCATCCACTTCTTCTCGCCGGTCGACAAGATGCCGCTGGTGGAGATCATCAAGGGTGAGAAGACCTCGGACGAGGCGCTGGCCCGGGTGTTCGACTACACCCTCGCGATCAAGAAGACCCCGATCGTCGTCAACGACAGCCGCGGCTTCTTCACCTCCCGCGTGATCGGCACCTTCGTCAACGAGGCGATCGCCATGCTCAAGGAGGGCATCGAGCCCGCCACCATCGAGCAGGCCGGTCTGCAGGCGGGCTACCCGGCCGCGCCGCTGCAGCTGTCGGACGAGCTGAACATGAAGCTCATGCAGAAGATCGCCAAGGAAACCCTGGAAGCCGCCGAGGCGGGCGACACCACCCTGGGCGTCAAGCGGCACCCGGCGCAGGACGTCATCGACTACATGGTGTCGGAGGGCCGTCCGGGCCGCCTGGAGAAGGCGGGCTTCTACGAGTACGACGAGAACGGCAAGCGCACCGGTCTGTGGCCGGGCCTGCGTGAGCACTTCAAGACCACGGCGGACTTCGGTGTGCCGCTGCAGGATCTGATCGACCGCATGCTGTTCGCGGAGGCGATCGAGACCCAGAAGTGCTTCGACGAGGGCGTGCTCACCTCCACCGCCGACGCCAACATCGGCTCGATCTTCGGCATCGGCTTCCCGGCGTGGACCGGTGGTGTGCACCAGTTCATCGTCGGTTACCCGGGTGGCCAGGAGGCTTTCGTGGAGCGTGCCGACTACCTCGCCAAGACCTACGGCGAGCGCTTCGAGGTCCCGGCCTCGCTGCGTAAGTAGTCTCGCGCCGGAAGGCAACGGCGAAGCCCGCCACCACGTTTCGTGGTGGCGGGCTTCCGCCGTTTTCCGGCCCGTTCACCTTCGCGTCCGTTCGGCCGGATAGGTTGGCAGCCGTGCCGAGACATAGTCGCCATGTTCTGATCGCCGGTTGCGCCCTCGCGCTCGCTTCGGGCCCGGTCGCGGCCGCCGACCCGGTGACGGCGCCCTCGGTGCGCTTGCTCGGCGAGCAGACGATCGCGTCGAACTCGGATTTCGAGGGCACCGTCGTCGGTGGCCTCTCCGGAATCGACTACTCGCCGCGCACCGGTGAATACGTGCTGATCAGCGACGACCGGTCGAGCAAGAACCCGGCGCGGTACTACACCGCGCGCATCGAGGTCGGCGAAGGCGGTGTCGGACCGGTGACGCTCACCGGGACGCGACCGTTGCCGACCGCGACGGGCGCTGTCTACCCACCGATGTCGGTGGACCCGGAAGAGATCCGGGTGGACCCGTGGACCGGCGACTACTACTGGACGCAAGAAGGTGAGCGGACCGGCATGGTGCTGGACGACCCGTCCGTGCGGATCACGCACCCGGACGGCTCCTACGCCGGCGAGCTGCCGATCCCGGACAACGAACGGATGCGCCCCGACACCGGCCCCCGGCGGAACGCGACGCTGGAGGGGGCGACCTTCCTCGCCGCCGGCGCGTTGTTCGCGACCTCGATGGAGGGGCCGCTCCTGCCCGACGGCCCCGCGGCGACCACGACCAGCGGAGCGCTCACGCGCATCACCATCCAGGCTCGATCGGGTCCGCTGCTGGCCCAGTACGCGTATCCGGTGGAACCGGTCTTCGCCGAATCGCGGCCCGAGCCCGGCCGCGGTGAGACCGGGATCGCGTCCATCCTCGCCGCCGATCCGCTGGATCCCACGAAACTCCTTGTGCTGGAACGGTCCTACTCGCCGGGCACGCCCAACAAGATCCGCGTCTACGAGGCGGACCTGAGTGCGGCGACCAACATCCTCGACGCCCCGATCGGCGCCGCGCGCCCCGCGAGCAAGCGGCTGCTGATCGACCTCGACGACGTCGGGCTCTCGGCCGTCGACAACGTGGAGGGCATGACCTGGGGTCCTCGCCTGCCTTCCGGCGAACGGACCCTCGTCCTGGTCAGCGACGACAACTTCGACAGCCGTCAGGTCACCCAGGTCATCGCCCTGGCCATCGCCTAGTCCGCGGGACGCAACTCCTCGGCGGCCGCCTGGTACGCGGCGGCCGCCCTGGTGAAGTAGTCGAACAGCACCTCGCGCTGTTCGGGTGGGTAGCCGCGGATGATCTCGCCGATGCGCTGCCGCGCGGGGGCGAGGACCTCGTCGAGATCGGCGGGTTTGCCGATCAATTCGACGATCACCTTGCGCCGGTCGCCCGGGACCGGCGCGCGGCGGACGTAACCGGCGTCCTCCAGACGATCGATCAGCCGCGTGGTCGGGCCGGTCGTCAGTCCGCTGCGTGCGCCGAGCTCGCCCGGCGTCATCGGTCCGGCCAGTTCGAGGATGTTGAGCGCGTAGAGGTCGGTGGCGCCCAGGTCGACCGCCCGCGCGCCGGCTTGTCCGTGCAGCATGACCGCGCTCAGGTAGCGCCGATAGACCGAACCCGCGTCCGGTCGTAGGCCGCGTGCCGCGGAATCCTCGTCGGGATCAGGCGTTGACACCGAATTCCTCCACGTCCAACTTCTGCCGATGTAAACAGGCTTCTCGAAAGAAGAAAACTCCGTGCAGAAGCAACTTATCACGACGCCTGCTTGACCCGATTCTCGTGGGGTAACCGTTGTGGTGGACCCGATGTGGCGGTGTGGTCATGAGCCGAGGCGACGTCTGTGCAGACCCTCGATCCCCACTGCTGCGCGGCGCGAAACACGCGGATTGGAGACACACCTGTCCTGTCCGGAAACGTCACCCGCGTGATACCGCACCGCGCTACGTTGGAATATGCGCAGACATATCGGACACGGCGTCCGGGTGTCGGCGCGGAGTTGGTCGCCGATGTCGCCGATTCGATGTGAGTTCGAGGTGATCACATGAATCCACAGACGCGTTCGGGCCGGGTGCGCCCCGAATCGACTGCGGCCGAGACGAAGACGCAGCGGCAGACGCCCATCGACATCGCCGACGAACTGGAGGCGATGGGCCTGTCCGGAGCGGTGGAGATCGGTCGCGGCGGGTTCGGCGTGGTCTACCGCTGCGTCCAGACCGCCTTGGATCGCGTGGTCGCGGTAAAGGTGCTGCCCTCGGAGATCGATGAGGAGAGCCGAGAGCGGTTCCTACGCGAGGAACAGGCGATGGGCAGGCTGTCCGGTCACCCGAACATCGTCGACATCCTCCAGGTGGACGTGACGGCGACCGGCATGCCGCTGATCGTCATGCCGTACTGCACCCATGGGTCGCTGGAGAAGCTGATCCGCGATCAAGGCCCGTTGACTTGGGCGGACTCGCTGCGCGCCGGTGTCAAGCTGGCGGGCGCCATCGAGAGCGCGCACCGCGCCCGCATCCTGCACCGCGACGTGAAACCGGCCAACGTCCTGCTCAGCGGCTACGGCGAGCCGCAGCTGACGGATTTCGGCATCGCCCGCATTCCCGGCGGGTTCCGCACCTCGAGCAGCATGATCACCGGTTCGCCCGCGTTCACCGCGCCGGAGGTGCTCAAAGGCGACGAGCCGACCATCCGCTCCGACGTCTACGGCCTCGGCTCGACGCTGTTCGCCCTGCTCACCGGGCACGCGGCCTTCGAGCGGCAGGCGGGCGAGCGGGTGGTCGCGCAGTTCCTGCGGATCACCACCCAGCCGATACCCGACCTACGGGAACAGGACATTCCACCGGACGTGGCCACCGTCATCGAACACGCGATGGCGCCCAGTCCGCGGGATCGCCCGGCCAGTGCCTACGAGTTCGGCGAGATGCTGCGCGCGGTGCAGCGCAGCCATGACCAGCTGCCGGACGAGATGGCGCTGCTGGACACCACGCCGGAGGTGGAAGCGGCGGCGCCGACCGCGATCGGCGAACCGACCGTCGCCTGGACCGGCTCGCGTCCCGCGGTCACCGCCCGGCGCAGCTGGCCGTTGACGCTGCGCCCCGCCGTCTCGCAGCATCCCGCGTCCGCGACGACGACACCGCCGACCGCCGTGACCAAATTCCGTCCCCCCACGCCCACCCGGGACCCGATACCCCGGCCGCGTCTGCTGGACATCCTGCGCGGGGGCGGTCGGCGCAGGCTCGCGGTGATCCACGCGCCCGCCGGATTCGGCAAGAGCACGCTGGCCGCGCAGTGGCGCGCCGCACTCACCGAAGGCGATGCCGCCGTCGCCTGGATCGGGATCGACCGCGACGACGACAACGAGATCTGGCTGCTGGCCCACCTCATCCAGGCCATTCGCCGGGTGCACCCGGACGTCGGCGCGGGCCTGGAACAGGTGCTGGAGGAGCGGCCGGCCGACGCCGCCGCGTTCGTGATCCCCACCCTCATCGATGAGATCCACACGGCGGGCAAGACGGTCGTGGTGATCGTCGAGGACTGGCAGCGGATCACCGACGCGGGGGCGCATCGGGCGATGGAAGCCCTGCTCGACAACGGCTGCCACCACCTGCGTTTCGTCGTGACCAGCCGAGAGCAGTCCGGTCTGCCGACCAGCCGCATGCGCGTGTACGACGAGCTGGTCGAGATCGGCTCGGCCGCGTTGCGCCTCACCGAAGCGGAGACCAGGCAGATCCTGGTGGAGCGCAACGGATTCGACCTCACTCCCGAGCAGGTCACCGAAATCCACACCGCCACCGACGGCTGGCCCGCGGCCATCCAGCTGGTCGGACTGTCGCTGCGTGGCAATGCCGACCCGGCCCAGCTGATCGCCACCCTCTCCGAGGGCAACCACGGTATCCGCGAATACCTCGCCGAGAACGTGCTCGACACCTTGGAACCGAGGATGCTCGAGTTCCTGATGTCGATCGCGGTGACCGAGCGGGTGTGCGGCTCGCTCGCCGCTGCACTGTCCGAGGAGTCGGACGCCGAACAGCTGCTCGAACAGGCCGAGCAGCGCGAGTTGTTCCTGCGGCGCATCGAGCACGACCCGGAGTGGTTCCGGATGCAGCCGCTGTTCGCCGAACATCTGCGGACCCGGCTCGAGCGCGTCCACCCGGGCAAGGTGAAGTCGCTGCACCGCAAGGCTTCGCGCTGGTACGCCGAACACCAGCTGCTGCGCAAATCGGTCGACCACGCACTGGCCGCGACCGACCTGAAGATGGCGCTGGACCTGCTCGAGGGCGGCGGCATGGACCTCATCGACGGTTCCCGGCTGGCCACCCTGCTGGGCAGCGTGTCGAAACTGCCGATGCAGCAGGTGGCGTCGCGCTCCAAATTGCTGATGGCGGTGGCCAGGGCGAACGTCAACCTGCAGCAGTCCGGCGCGGCGCGCAACGCCCTCGGCAGGCTGTCCAACATCCTCGCCCGCGGTTCCACGAGCGACGCCGACGTGCGCGTGCAGCGCTGCCAGGCGGCGGTGCTGGCCGCTTCGGACCAGATCGCGCGCGACCGCACCGAAGGCGTGCTGGACCGGGTCGCCGACTGCCTGCGGGAGCCGGATGACCTCCCGGCGTGGACCGTCTCGACCGCGGCGAACCTGACCACCTTCGTGCGCCTGTGCGGGTTCGACTTCGAGGGCGCGAGGAATATGCAGGAGTGGGCCGAGGAGTACCACCAGCGCTCGAAGGATCCGCTCGGCCTGGTGTTCGGCCGCTGCGGCCAGGGCGCGGCCGCCTACGAGCAACTCGACGTCGCCACCGCCACGCGTTGCTTCCAGCAGGCGTGGGACTCCGCGCGCGAGCGCTCCGGACCACGCTCGCACGCGGTGCGCGTCGCCGCCGCGCTGCTCGGCGAGATGAGCTATCGCCGGGGCGATCTGGAAACCGCCGACCGGCTGCTCGACGAGAGTCACGAGCTGGTCACCAGGGTCGGGCCGGTGGACTTCCTGATCTCCACTTTCGTCGTCGGCGCCCGGGTCAAGGCGGTCGGCGGAGACCTGCTCACCGCGGCCACGCGGCTGGACGAGGGCGCGCGCATCGCCGCCGACAACCGCCTGGCCCGGTTGGCCGCGCACATCCGAGCCGAACGGCTCCGCCTGGGCCTGCCGCTGGAGCCGGGGGAACGCCGGTACACCGATCTCAGCGAATCCACGCCGTTGCAGGCGGCGCATCGGCTGACCGGCGGCGCCTTGCTCACCGCCGAGGCCGAGGAACTCGCCGCGATCCGCGCGCTGCTGGCCGAACACCGGCCCGGCTCCGATGACCGAGCGGTGCGCCGCGCCCGCGCGCTGTACGACCACACCCTGCAGAAGCACCGTCCGCGCGCCCAATTGGACGCCGCGGTACTGCTCGCGGAATGCCTGGCCGCGTCGGGCTGGGTGGGCGAGGCCACCAATCTGCTGCTGCCCGCCGTCGCGACCTGCGCCGGTCTGGGCTGGACCAGGCCGCTGCTGGACGCGGGTCCCGGCGTGGTCGGGATCCTCCGCGTCCTGCGGACCGACCTGCCCGCCTCGGCGCAGGTCGGCGACATCGAACTGCCCGCCCTGTTCCTCGACGAACTTCTGAACGGGGCGGGCAGCAGGGCCTACTGACGAACCGGGTCAGGGCTGCCACCACGGGCGCAGCGGCACGGTCCAGGCGCCGTCCGGGGGCAGCTTGACCCCGAGCACCTGGTGCAGCTGAACCACGTTGCGCTGGAAGCCCAGCCGACAGCCCGCCATGTAGAGGCCCCACACCTTCGCGGTGCCCTCGCCGACCTCCGCGACGCAGGCGTCCCAGTTGGCGACCAGGTTCTTGCACCACTCGTGCAAGGTCAGCGCGTAGTGCTCGCGCAGGTTCTCCTCGTGCAGCACTTCGAGGCCGATGTTCTGGATCTCGGAGATGATCCGGCCGGAGCCGATCAGCTCACCGTCGGGGAACACGTAGCGGTCGATGAAATCGCCCGCCTTGGTGGTGCGGGTGTTGTCCGGGCGGGTGATGCAGTGATTCAGGAACAGGCCGCCGTCGCGCAGCTTGTTCTTGATGTACTCGAAGTAGAACGGGTAGTTGTGCACCCCGATGTGCTCGGTGAGCCCGATCGAGGAGACCGCGTCGAACTCGCCCTCCGGCACGTCGCGGTAGTCGGAATGGCGCACTTCGGCGAGATCGGAGAGGCCTTCCTCGGCGATCTTCTGCTGCGCCCAGTCCGCCTGCTCGGCCGAGAGCGTCGCGCCGATCACCTTGACGCCGCGCTTGGCCGCGTAGCGCACCATGCCGCCCCATCCGCAGCCGATGTCGAGCAGCCGGTCGCCCTCCTTCAACCGCAGCTTCTCGAATACCAGGCGATATTTGTTCTCCTGCGCCTGCTCCAGCGTCCAGCTCTCGTCGCCGTAGGCCGCGCAGGTGTAGGTCATCGACGGGCCGAGCACGTACTCGTAGAACGTGTTCGAGACGTCGTAGTGGTGGTGGATGGCTTCGGCGTCGCGGGTCTTGGAGTGGCGCAGGCCCTCGAAGGCGATCCGCCGCCAGCGCGGCAAGGTCTCCTGCGGCGGCGGGGCGACCGGCTTGAGCCGCTCCCAGCCCAGTGAGCGCGCGATGGTCACCAGGGCCAGCGCGGACGGGCGGCGGAACTTCAACCGGTCCATCGCCTTCAGGATCGCGTACGGATCACCGGGGTGCACGCCGCTGGCGGTCATGTCGCCGGCGATGTAGGCGCGGGCCATGCCCAGGTCCCCGGGGGCCGTCGCCAGATAATTGATGCCGCGCGGGGTCCGGATGTCCAGCCCGAACTCCGAATCCTGCGGTCCGGTCGCGCTGCCGTCGTAGGCCGTCAGCCGGATCGGGACTTCCCCCTCGACGAGGGTCTCGAAGATTTCGGCAATGCTGAGTTTGGTTCCGAGATCGTTGAAGACATCGGAACGGTCCTTGAATGTCGTCACTTACGTTGCACCGCCTTCGAATACAGATCCAGCAGGCGCTGGTCCGGGTCGTAGCGTTTCTTGAGTTCGGTATAAGTGTTTCCGCCGTAGAGCGCGGCGAATTCATCCTTGTCGTAGAAGGAATCCGAGTACAGCGACTTATGACCGTCGAACTCGGTCACCGTGCGCTCGATGGCGCGGTTGGCCGCGCCCTCTTGCTGCCCAGGGGTGGTGGGCACGGCCGACCAGAACCCGACATTGACGTAGGTCCGGTCCGGCTCCAGGGGATACAGCGGCCAGGCGCGTTCGCCCGGCCGATCCTGGCCGCCGGTCTCGCGCAAGCGCAGCGGGCACAGCCAGATCGGCTCGATCGGGATCTCGCGCAGGAACCATTCCACGAAGTCGGCGGTGCGTTCCACGGGCACCTCGATGTCCTGCACGACCCGC
Organism: Nocardia sputorum; assembly: GCF_027924405.1. Classification (NCBI taxonomy): domain Bacteria; kingdom Bacillati; phylum Actinomycetota; class Actinomycetes; order Mycobacteriales; family Nocardiaceae; genus Nocardia; species Nocardia sputorum. The sequence continues at coordinate 7,354,602 of NZ_AP026978.1, forward strand.
TCGCGCGGGGGATTGCCCTTGCGGGCCTCCAGCTTGTCGCCGATGGCGTACTTGTGGTCCAGCGCGACGAGCTTCCAGTAGAAGCTGCTGCGCCGGTAGCGTTTCGGCCAGAAGCGGCGGATCCTCGGGTTCTGCGTGCCGAACGCGCGCGAGCACCAGAACCAGTCGGTGTCCCAGCGCCACAGGTAGTCGTGGATGGTCAGGCGGTCGCGCTTGGGCGTGGCGCCCTCGTGCTGCAGGGACCGGTAGTAGACATCCATGCCGGTGTAGTCGCTCACCGGGCCCGGCTCGCCGGTCCGCCGGCCCAGCGTCAGGTAGCTCTCCTCGGCGGAGAACACGACGCCGTCGAGGTAGTCGACGGTTTCGCCCTGATAGACCCGGTCGGTGACGATCGCGGCGAGGGTGGTCTCCAGCTCGCGCACGTCACGGAAACGCACGTGCCGCAGCGCCACGTACGGCTGCACTTCCTCCAGCTCGATCTTCAGCCGGACCGTATAGCCCAGCGTGCCGTAGGAGTTCGGGAAGCCGCGGAACAGATCGGCGTGTTCGTTGTCCGGCGTGGCGGTGAGGATCTCGCCCGCACCGGTCAGCACGTCCATCTCCAGCACCGACTCGTGCGGCAGACCGTTGCGGAAGGACGTGGACTCGATGCCGAGGCCGGTGACCGCGCCGCCCAGCGTGATCGTCTTGAGTTGCGGCACGACCAGCGGCGCGAGGCCGTACGGGAGGGTGGCGGCGACCAGCTCCTCGTAGGTGGTCATGCCGGCGACGTCGGCGGTCTTGGCGGCCGGGTCCACCGCGATGACCCGGGTCAGCCCGGAGACGTCGAGTCCGGGTGCGGTGTTCTTGGCCCTGGCTCGGAAAAGGTTCGAGGTCTTCTTCGCCAACCGGACGTTGGCGTGCTCGGGTATCGCGCGGTAGCTCGCCAATAGGCGCTCCACGCCCGCTCGATGCGCGGCAAATCCTGATTCGCGTGCGGCCGGTGCGTGTCCGGCCTTCCCCAACAGACTCACTGCCACCCCTCGACGCTAGTACGGACCCCACGGCTCGGCTACCGCACGGCCACGGTGGCGGAGAAATGTCACGCACATGTTGCGAAGTGGAATACCGAATTGTCTGGAGTGGTTCGCCGAACCCCGGCGCTCCGCTCCGGCGCAGGCAGGGCAGGATGGAGACCGGTCGAGACACCGCATCCGGACAAGGAGCTCATTGTGGGACAGGTCAGCGCCAGTAGTTCGATCGACGTGGCGGCGGATCCGCAGCGCGCGCTGGAGGCCATCGCCGACTACGACACGGTACGTCCGCGCATTCTCTCGTCGCACTACCGCGACTACAAGGTGGTCGAAGGCGGCAAAGGCGCGGGCACCGTCGCGGAATGGACGTTGCAGGCCACCGAGAAGCGCTCGCGGAACGTGCACGCGGTCGTCTCGGTGTCCGATTCGATTGTCACCGAGCGCGACTCGAATTCGACGCTGGTGAACACCTGGACCGTCACTCCCGAGGGCGCGGGCGCGCGGGTCACGCTGCGCACCACCTGGAAGGGCGCGGGCGGCATCGCGGGCATCTTCGAGGGCATCTTCGCACCGCTGGGCCTGAAGAAGATCCAGGCCGAGGTGCTCGGGAATCTGCAGCGCGAGCTGGCCTGATCCAGCGGACGCGACGACGGTCCGTTCGGGCCGCCGTCGCGTCTACGCGGGGTCTACTCGGGCGCGATGTCGAAGAGGTTCCCCTCCGGATCGGCCAGTGTCGTCCACTTCAGGCCCCACTCGTCGAAGTCGCCGACGTGCTTCGCGCCGAGATCGATCGCGCGTGCGACCTCGTCCCGGTCCGATGCTTGCAGGTCCAGGTGGATCACGTTCTTGCCCGGGTTCTTGTCGGGCACCCGAGTGAACATCAGCACGGTCGCCGCACCCGCGGTCCGGCCGACGGTGGCGAATTCCGGGGTGGGGTCGGGATCGACGGGCGTCTCCAGCAACCGTGACCAGAATTCGGCCAGGGCACCCGCATTCTCGCAATCGATGGTGACGTGGGCGATCGAGAGCGTCATGGATATCTCCTTTTCAAGGCTGGGCGATGGGCCAGCACACTTCGGTCCGGTAAGTGGTGGGATCGTCGGACACGTCCGGTCCGACCAGGTACATCTCGCGGATCGGCTCCGATAGCGCGACGTCGTGTTCGGCGACATGACTGCCCAGCGCGCCGTAGGTTCGGTCGAAATCCTCGAACGGGCCCTCGTGCACGGCGACGGCGAAACGGCGTGGAGGTAGCTCGATCGCCGAAAGCCCCGCGGGCAGTGCGACATCGGCGTCGGCGAGCGGGACGAACGCGACGACCGCGCCCTCGTCCTGTTCGAAGAAATCGGTGCCGTAGGTGGCGCCGCCGACGCCCGCGGGCGTGATGTCCGCGGCGGCCAGCGCCTCGTACAACGCCTGGAACGTCGAAGCGCACCACTCGCCGATGCCTTCGCGCGCCACCGTCGCGCCGATCGCCGCCGCCGGGAACGCCGCGACAGTGCGGTACTCCACGGTGATCGGAGCCGAGGGCGTCAGCAGCGCGCGTAACGAGGCCACAACCGCGCGGGTACGGGCCAACTCGGCCTCCATGCGCTCCAGATGCGCACGCAGCGTGGCGTCGCGGGCGTTCTCGTCCGGCGCGGCGAGCACCGCGCGGATCTCCGGGACCGGCATGTCCAGCTCGCGCAACCGGCGGATCAACTGCGCCTGCGAGACTTGCGCCGTCGCGTACCGCCGATAGCCCGAACTCGCGTCTATGCCGACCGGAGCGAGCAGGCCGATCTCGTGGTAGTAGCGCAACGTCTTCACGCTGAGATTGCTCAGCCTGGAGAATTCCCCGATGGGGACGGTTGCCGTCATGGCATCAGCCAACACCCTCCAGTGACGGGAGGGTCAAACGACACTCGTCGGTCAGGCGAGTGCGAAGGTCAACAGCAGGGTGGTCTGGAAGGCGCCGCGCCACCAGGAGTAGCCGAACCACACGCCGGGAGTGACCTCTCGGATCTCGTCGTAGACCGGCGGCGTCGGCGAAGGCGCGTAATCGAGCGCCCAGGCCGGCTGCCCGTCGGTCAGGGCAGGCGCCGCGTAGACGTCGGCGCGCCAGCCCTCGACGCCCGCGCCGGTGAGGCGGTTCATCAGGTAGCCGCCGTCCGGGCCGGTGTAGAAGGTCTTGCCGATCCACAGCGGAGGCGCGACGGCCTGCATGACCGGCGGGCGAGTGACCCAGCCCGACGTCACACCGGTCGGAACGGCGCCGAGCGGCGCGGCGCGGAAGATGGCGTCCTGTTGTTCCGCCGAACACCGGAAGCGCAGCGAATCGAGCGTCGCGGCCTTGTCGCCGGGGTAGAGGACGCAGCCGCCGCCGTAGTCGGCTACCGCCGGGGTGGGTTCGACCTCGATGCCCTCTTGGACATCGGTCACCTGGGACGCATCGATGATCTCCGTGTCCGCCGACGCCGCGGGACCCGCCGCGCCGAGAAAGATGCTGGGAACACCAATCGTGAGCACCAGACTGCTCAGAAAACGTGCACGAACTGCGATCATCTTTGTCTCCAGATTTGCACACCGGTCGCCGACCCGGTGTCGATGGTAAGGGGAGCTCGGTCGGTCTCCACCGGAACTACCCAACCTGTTATCCACCATGCGCCGCGGTGATCGCCGACCGTCGGGCCGCGCCAGGGACATGGTGCGGCAGGACTAGGCTGGCCGGTGACACCTTCTCCAGAGAGGACCCTCCCGTGCAGCCAGGTGGCCAGTTCGACATGCAACAGTTGCTCGCCCAGGCGCAGCAGATGCAGCAGGCGGTGATGGAAGCCCAGGCCGAGATCGCGGCGACCGAGGTGGAGGGCGCGGCGGGCGGTGGCCTGGTCAAGGTCACCATCAAGGCCAGCGGTGAGGTGCTGTCGCTGACCATCGATCCCAAGGCCGTGGATCCCGACGACGTCGAGACCTTGCAGGACCTGGTCATCGGCGCGGTCAACGACGCGATGGCCAACGCGCAGCGCGTCGCCGCCGAACGGCTCGGACCGCTGTCCGGCGGCCTCGGCGGCGGTTCGCTGCCCGGTTTCTGAGCCGAGGCAGCGGGTGTACGAGGGTCCGGTCCAGGATCTGATCGACGAGTTGGGCAAGCTGCCCGGCGTCGGTCCGAAGAGCGCGCAGCGCATCGCCTTCCACTTGTTGCAGGTGGAGCCGCCGGAGATCGATCGGTTGCAGGCCGCGCTGCAGAAGGTGCGCGACGGTGTGCAGTTCTGCGTCACGTGCGGGACGGTCTCCGACGGCGAGCTGTGCCGCATCTGCGCCGATCCGCGCCGGGACCGGACCATGATCTGCGTGGTCGAGGAACCCAAGGACGTGCAGGCGATCGAGCGCACCCGGGAGTTCCGCGGTCGCTACCACGTGCTCGGCGGCGCGCTGGACCCGCTCAGCGGGATCGGTCCCGATCAGCTGCGGATCCGGGAACTGCTGGCGCGCATCGGGAATCAGGAGGACGGCGTCGACGTCAGCGAGGTGATCATCGCGACCGACCCGAACACCGAGGGCGAGGCCACCGCCACCTACCTGGTCCGGATGCTGCGCGACTTCCCCGGCCTGAGCGTGACCAGGCTGGCCTCGGGCCTGCCGATGGGTGGCGACCTGGAGTTCGCCGACGAGCTGACCCTCGGCCGCGCGCTGTCGGGGCGGCGCGCGCTGTAAGCGGCGAAATCGTTTTCCACGAGCACGATCGCGCCCGCCGCGCGTGGGTTACCGTGTCGGGGATGAGCATCGAATTCGTGCTGACGACGCTCGTCATCGTCGCCACCCCCGGCACCGGGGTGCTGTTCACGCTGGCGGCCGGACTGTCCCGGGGAGCGCGAGCCGCGGTGATCGCGGCCTTCGGCTGTACGCTCGGCACCGTCCCGCACCTGATCGCGGCGATCACTGGTCTGGCCGCGCTGCTGAATGCCAGCGCGGTCGCGTTCCAGACGCTGAAGTACCTGGGCGTCGCCTATCTGGTGTACATGGCCTGGACCACGTTCCGGGACAAAGGCGCGCTCGCCGTGCCGGAGCACATCGGGCACAGCGCGCCCTCGGCGCGGAAAGTGATCACCTCGGCGGTGCTGCTCAACCTCCTCAACCCCAAGCTGACCATCTTCTTCTTCGCGTTCCTGCCGCAGTTCGTCCCCAGCGCGGCGCCGAATGCGCTGACGCGCATGCTCGCATTGAGCGGCATCTTCATGCTCGCCACCTTGGTGGTGTTCGCGGTGTACGGCGCGTGCGCCGCCGCTGTGCGCGACCAGGTCGTGTCCCGGCCCGCCGTGGTGACCTGGACGCGCCGGGTCTTCGGCGCCTCGTTCCTGGCGCTGGCCGGCCGGTTGGCCGCCCAGAACCAGTGACCGGGTTCAGAGGTCGACGCGGGTCCAGGGGAGGCCGGGAAAGCGGCTGCGGTCGTCGTTGGCCCAGCCCCAGATGAGAGCGGCCACCGTGGCGGGGTCGGAGACGGTGGTGCCGAAATGCTTGTCGGATGAGCCGTCCCGGTATTCGACGGTGTACGCGCCGGTGTTCCCGCGATAGGTCTGGATGTAGAACTCCTCGCCGCGTTCGACGACGAGATACGGGTTCGGCGCACTCAGCTCCGGAACCCACTGATGGACGAGCGTTTCGGTCAGGTAGGGGAACTCGCCCGCGCCGCCGTGGGTGACGATGGCCTCGACGCGCCCGGCGGGATCGATCAGCCAGGCCAGCTGCGGGTCGTAAATGGCGTAGTTCAGTGGTGTGGCCAGTTCGAACAGCAAGTGGCGGACGAAGCCGATCGCGTCGTAGGGACACGGCACGTGCAGCACCGCGCCGGTGGCGGCCCCGCCGACCGGGGCGGTACTGAGAAAGCTGTCCTCCTCGGGCAGTTCCGCGTTGCGTCTGTTCAGTTCGGCCGCGATCTGCGCGACCGCCCCGGCCTCGGGGACGCCCTGCTGGGTGCTCAGGTAGGCGTCGACCTCCGGGATCGACGACGCGACACCGGACGGCAGCAACACGTGGTCATAGCTCACCCGGGCCAGGGTACGGAACCGTTCAGGCGCGGCGGCGAACCGTGTCTTCGTCGGTGCACCGGCAGCCGCCCGCGAGGTCTCGGCAATCGAGGACAAAGGCGTGCCGGGCGTGGCTGAGTTCCAGGCAGTGCTCGTCGGTGCATTCGGCGATCCGGCTCGCGTGCACGATCAGGGTTCCGTGGCAGTGGTCGAACGCGGACTCGCACGATGAGCAATCGGTTGTACGCATATGACCTCCTGGCGAGATCGTTGTCGTGGTTCGGTGATACCACCGGCCCGGCCGTCGCGGTGGGACCTGGCCCGCGTGTCGCCTGTTCGATGTGAAGGCAACTGCGTGGCAACTGAGCATGACGACTGCGGGGCATCCTGTTGCTTCGCCCGATATCGACGCTGCGACATGCGAAAATGGCCACGAATCCGAACGGTGCGTTGTGTTCGACACGGTAGAACGGTTCGGGTCGTGACCGTTCAGAGAACGTTCGGCGACCATTGGTCGAGGATGGCGGCGGAAGTGAGGTCGGCGCGGTGACGTTGCGTGAGGAGCGGCGGGAGACCGTCACCGGCGTCGTTGTGCGCGAACAGTTCACGCGCTACCGCGCGGAGGGCGCCGAAACGGCCGCCTACGACGAATGTGGCGCGCCCGTGGCGGGCTACTACGACGAACTGGCCGACGTGGACGGCACGGTGCGCCGGACCTGGTCGGAGCTGTCGGCCGACTTCGGCCGACTCGGCGGGGACGGGCTGCGCAGGCTGGACAGCCGGGTGCGCAGGCTGATCGATGACGACGGGATCGCCTACCACGAGGTCGGCGCCTCGGCCGACGCCACGGCGCCCTGGCGCCTCGATCCGATTCCTTTGCTGGTCGCCGCGGACGACTGGACCCGGCTGGAGGCCGGGTTGGAACAGCGCTCCCGGGTATTCGACGAGGTGCTCACCGATGTCTACGGGCCGCGCAGGACGATCGTCTCGGGGCTGCTGGCGCCCGAAGTCGTCTTCGGTAACCGTGGCTACGTCCGGGCAGCGCACGGCATCACCGTGCCGGGGCGGCATCAGCTCTTCCTGCACGCCTGCGATCTGAGCCGTTGGGCCGACGGGCGGTTCCGGGTGCTCGCGGACTGGACGCAAGCGCCTTCCGGCGCGGGATACGCGCTGGCCGATCGCAGGGTCGTGGCGACCGCGATCCCGGAGTCGTTCGAGCATGCCAATCCACGTCCGCTGACGCCCTTCGCCAGGGCGATGCGCCTGATGCTGATCGAATCGGCGCCGACCGACGACGACGAGCCGGTCGTCGTGGTGCTCAGCCCAGGCGTGCATTCCGAGACCGCGTTCGATCAGGCCTATCTCGCCTCCACGCTCGGCTTTCCGTTGGTGGAGAGCGCGGATCTGGTGGTGCGCGACGGCGCGCTGTGGATGCGGTCGCTCGGCACGCTGAAACGGGTCGACGTGGTGCTGCGCCGGGTGGACGCCGAGTTGTCCGATCCACTCGACCTGCGGCCGGATTCGCGCCTGGGTGTGGCCGGCCTGGTCGAGGTGCTCCGGCGCGGCGCGGTGACGGTGGTGAACACGTTGGGCAGCGGTCTGCTGGAGAATCCCGCGCTGGCCGGTTTCCTGCCCGCTCTCGCACGCGCGCTGCTCGGCGAGGATCTGCTGCTGGAGAACGCGCCGTCGTACTGGGGCGGTCGCGAGCGGGAGCGCAAGCATCTGATCGCGCACTTGGACAAGCTGATCCTGCGCTCCGCGATCGACGGCACCACGCTGGTCGGCCCCGAGCTGAGCCGGGAGCAGCGCGCGGAGACGAAGGCGAGGATCGAGGCGCATGGGTGGCAGTGGGTGGGCCGGGAACCGGCCCAATTCTCCGTGGCGCCCGCGATCAGCGATCACGAGAACCTCGGCGCGGCTCCGGTCGGCATGCGCTTGTTCTCCCTCGCCCACCGGGGCGGCTATACCGTGCTGTCCGGCGGCCTCGGTCAACTGCGTCAGCGCACTGCCGACCGCGCCGCGCGCACAGTGGCCGCCAAAGACGTCTGGGTGCGGGCCGCGCCGACGACCGCCGCCGCGATCAGCACCGAGCCGTCCCGCGAACGGCGCACCGCGCCGATCGTGGAGCCGATCAGCTCCCCCCGTGTGCTCAACGACCTGTTCTGGATGGGTCGCTACGGGGAGCGCGCGGAGGACACGGCCCGTCTCCTGATCGCCACCCACGAGCGTTACCAGGAGTTCCGCTATCGCCCTTGGCTGGAAGGCGCCGAGGCGCTGCCGATCCTGCTGGCCGCTCTCGGCCGGACCACCGCCACCGCCGCTCCGACCGAGGGGCTGTCCGGTGTCGAAGCGCGCGCCCTCGCACCACAACAGAGTGCGGCCGATCGCGGCCTGCTCGCGCCGCCGGACGGCGTCGAGGTCGACGGGGGCGTCACGCAGTCCAGCGACGAGCGAGCGCACTCCCCGGCCGGAACGATCGCGGAATCCGATGACGGGCCGAGTGCGGCGCGGCCGGGGCCGGGCGAGTCTGTGCCCGAGACTCCAGCGCCGGACCTGCGGCGGCAATCCGGCAGGGGTACCGCCACACACGTGCCTTCCGCCGAGTCGTCCGGGCCGCGCTTCCCAAAATTTTCATGGCGAGGGCACGATTCGCGGCAGTCGGAGCACTCCACCGCAGGGTCCCGGAACGAAGCCGTGGCCCACGCCGGTGCGGAACAACCGATCACGGCCGGTGTGGAGGCCGTCGCGGAACCACCGGACGGCGCCGACACGGCAGCGGCACCGATCACCACCTCCGAGGCGTACCGGGTGCCCGGCGGTTCCCGTTCGGGCCACGACTATCTCGTCGCACTGACGATCGACCGCGAGTTGCCCGGTTCGCTGGCCTTCGCGATCGACCGCTACGGCAACGCCGCGCGCGCCGTGCGTGACCAGTTGTCGGTGGACACCTGGATGATCCTGGGCGCGGTCGACCGTGCGCTGGCGAGCTATCCGGAGGCGGCGGACGACCAGGAGGCGGAGCTCTCGGAGGTGCACGCGCGCAGTCTGGCCGGGCTGCTCGCGCTGTCCGGCATCGACGGGGAGTCGCTGATCCGGGACACCGGGTGGCACGTCAGGGACATCGGCAAGCGGATCGAGCGCGGTCTCGCTCTGACCGCGTTGCTGTCGGCCGCGCTGACCCAGCGGTATCCGGAGCAGACCGAGCGGGAGGTCACCGGATGGGTGCTGCGCGCCACCGAGTCCTCGGTGAGTTACCGGCGGCGGCATCAGGAATCGGTCCGGATAGCGGACGTCGCCGAACTCCTCCTGTTCGACACCGCCAATCCGCGCTCGCTGGCCTATCAGCTGGACCGGTTGCACGCCGCTTTCCACGCGCTGCCCGGCGCGTCCGGATCCTCGCGTCCGCAGCGGTTGCTCGCCGACGCGCGCCGCATGCTGCGCCGCCTGGATCCCGACGACTTGGCGGTCACCGACGCGGACGACCGGCGCACCGAACTGGCGGAGTTGCTGGAGGGTGTGCACGCGCGCCTGCGCAAGATGTCCGAATCCTTCGAGAACACCACGCTGTCGGTGCCGGTCGGCATCCAACCGCTGTGGGGTAGCGCGCAGGTCGTCGGATGACCGGCCCCGCGGTGCGGCGCTATCGGGTAGCGCACCGCACCACGTACTCGTACTCGAGCGAGGTCACCAATTCCTACGGGCGCGCCTATTTGACGCCGCGCGACTTACCCGGCCAGCGACTGCTCGCCCACGACATCCGGATCGACCCAGCGCCGTCGGATCGATCGGTCGGCGCGGACGTGTACGGCAACATCACCTCCTATTTCCACGTCACCACCGAGCACCGCGCGCTGACCGTCGTCGGCGAATCGCTGGTCGAGGTCGACGCTCCGAATCGCGGCCGCTGCGCAGCGGCCGCCGAGCCGTGGGAGAAAGCGCGCCCGACCAGCGCGAACGGACCGTTGGCCGGGGAGTTCGCCCTCGACCTGCATCCACCGGAGATCACGCCGGCGATCGTCGCCTACACGGCCGAATCCCTCCTGCCGGGCCGACCGCTGCTGGATGCGGTGGGTGAGCTGAACACGCGCGTCCACAACGATTTCGCCTACCGGTCCGGAGCCACGACGGTGTCCACCCGGGTGGCCGACGTGTTCGCGGCACGCGCGGGTGTCTGTCAGGATTTCGCCCGCCTGGCCGTCGCCTGCCTGCGGTCGCACGGCCTCGCGGCCAGGTACGTGTCCGGTTACCTGGCCACCGATCCGCCGCCGGGCAAGGAGCGGATGGTCGGCGCCGACGCCACCCATGCCTGGGCGGCCGTGTGGGTGCCCGGCGCGGACGGACACGACCGCACCGGCCGGTGGATCGACCTCGACCCCACCAACGACCAGCTCGGCGACGAGCGATACATCACCGCCGCCTGGGGCCGGGACTACGCCGACGTCCCCCCGCTGCGCGGCATCATCTACACCGACGCCAAGGACAGCACGATCACCGTCTCGGTCGACGTCACCGAGGTATAACCGATTCGACGAAGCCCGATACCGCAGCGCTCCGCTTTCGGGCCGGCGGTCGCGAACCCGCGCCGACGGCGTTCGTGACGAGGTGCAGTTGGCAGTGCCGGGGATCGGTCAGCGAAGGAACGAGCAGGGTCGGCATTCCGACCGCTACGGCCGCCCCGTCGCGTGCGGGCCGGTCTCCGACCATGAGGGTTTGCTCGGCGCGGGTGCCGAGTTCCGCGAGCGCCAGCCGGAATATGGCGGGGTCGGGTTTCTGGATGCCGTGCTCGTTGGACAGGACGAAGGCGTCGATCAGAGGCAACAGCCGCGCTTCGGCGAAACAGGGGCGGATGTCGAAGTGAATGTTGCTGAGAACGCCGATCTGGTAACCGCTTTCGCGGAGGGCGGTGAGAGTGGCCGCCGCATCGGCGGCGAAATGGTTGTAGGCCGGATCGGAATCCACTGCGAAAAGTTCGTCGGCGAGGTCGGTGTCGAGTCCGGCATCCGCGAACACCGCGTAGAACGTTTCCCTGTGCCGGGCGGCGCTGGTGTTGCCCTGTGGTGATTGCAGCCGGTTCGGTTCGCCGGCGGCTGCCCGGATCTTCCACAGGAGCGCGCGGGCGGAATCGTCGTCATGTCTGCGGCCTGTCCGCCGCAGCGCTTCCCGAGCCCACTGCTGCGGGGAGAGTTCCGAGACGAGTGTGCCGCGCCAATCGAAGACGACCGCTCGGATGTCATGGGGGTGCGAACCGTTGGATGGCATGCAGGTGGAGGCTCTCCGGGAGTGCGGGGGCTGGAAGCAGATCAAAGACCTGCCGGAGCAGTCGTTTTCGCGCGTGCGGACGAAGGAGGGCGCCGCGACGTAGATCGTCGCCGTCGCGCGCGCCCACCGCGTGCGCACAGCCGGGCTCGGAGGAGATGCGCTCGGCCGGGATCAGGCGCGCAGCCGCTCCCGTCGGAGTTGGTCGACCTCGGGAAGGTCGAGAGGGGCCAGCTCGGTGACGCCGAGGGCGCGCATCAGCAGCAAGTCGGCGAGTTCGGGGTTGCGGGCCAGCGCCGGGCCGTGCATGTAGGTGCCGATCACCGAACCCTGGACGACGCCTTCCAATCCGTCGCCGACGCCGTTGCCGACGCCACGGGTGACGCGGGCAAGGCCGTGTGCCTCGCCACCGAGTTTCGTTCCGCCCCGGTGATTTTCGAAGCCGGTGAGCGCCGCGGTGAGCCCGTCGAGCAGGGGTGTGGTGGTCACCTCGCCGATGGCGCGTTTCTGCTGCGGCGACGTGGTGACGTCGAGCAGGCCGACGCCGTCGACCCGCTCGCCCGCCGAGGTCTCGTACCACTGGCCGAGCACCTGGATGGCCGCGCAGATCGCCAGCACCGGGGCGCCTCTGCCCGCGGCGCGTTGCAAGCCGGGGTAGCGCTGCAGGTGCCGGGTGGCCAGACGCTGGGCGGAGTCCTCGGCGCCGCCGAGGGTGTAGACGTCCAGGGAGTCCGGCACCGGCTCGGACAGGGTGATCTCGACGATCTCGGCGTCGTAACCGCGCATGCGCAGCCGCTGGCGCAGCACGAGGGCGTTGCCGCCGTCGCCGTAGGTGCCCATCACGTCCGGCAGCACCAGGCCGATGCGGAAGGTCGACTCGCTCATGATGCCCGTTCCTCCAGGTCACGGTTGAGATCACGGAACGCGGTGTAGTTCGCCAGCACTTCCACGTGGCCCGCGGGGCACGACGCGATGGCGCGCACCGGATCGGGCACCAATGTGTGTTCCACGCCCGCGTAGGTCAGCCGCACGGCCAGGTCGGTGGCGCGCTCACCCGCGGCCACCACCTGCACGCCTTCGAAGTGCTCGAACCGCACGTCCCACAGCCAGGACAGGTCCTCGCCGTCGGGCACTTGGCCGTTCACGGCGATCACCAGCCCCGCGGAGGTCGGCTCGATCATCGACAGCGCCTCCTGCCATCCGGCCGGATTCTTCGCCAGCAGCAGCCGCGCGTCGTGCTCCCCGACCTGCACGGTGCGGTAGCGACCCGCGATCTCGCGGACCGTCCCCGCGGCCGCGACGGCCTGCTGCGCGTCGGCGCCGAGCGCGACGGCGGCGGCCACCGCTTGTGCGGCATTGCCGCGATTGGCCCGGCCCGGCAGCGCGAGCCGCAGCGGGAAACGCTTGCCCTCCGGGCCGACCAGATCGTCGCCGTCGAGCCACCAGTCCGGTTCCGGACGCTGGAAGTCCGCACCGGTGCTGCGCCAGTGCGCGCCCTCCCAGACGATCGGCTCACCGCTGCGCGGGCAGCTGGTCGCGTCCATCGCCCAGCCGCTGCCCGCGGCCACCCACACCACGTTGGGGTGGTCGTAGGCGATCGAGGTGACCAGTACGTCGTCGCAGTTGGCGACCACGACGGTGGCCGGGTGCTTCGCCAGGCCCGCGCGCAGCTTGCGCTCGATCATGTTGATCTCGCCGACCCGGTCGAGCTGGTCGCGGCTGAGGTTCAGCAGCACCACCGCCGAGGGGTTCAGCGAATCGGTGACGTGCGGCAGGTGCAATTCGTCGACCTCGATCGCGGCCAGCGGCGCGCGCCGGTGCGCGTTGAGCGCGGCGACGATGCCCGCGTCCATGTTCGCGCCGTCGGCCTGGGTCGCGACCGTGCCCAGTGTGCTGAGCGCCGCGGTGGTCATCCGCGTGGTGGTGGACTTGCCGTTCGTACCGGTCACCAGCACGGTGCGCCGCTGCCGTCCCAGCTGATCCATGACGGTCGGATCGATCTTCAACGCGATCAGGCCGCCGATCATCGAGCCCTTGCCGCGGCCCGCCTTCTGCGAGGCCCAGGACGCCGCGGCCGCCGCCGCCAGCGCGAGCCGTCCGCGCACCGATATGTCTGCCACGTCGCGAGTCTATGTTCGCGCCGCGATGGCGGCGCGTCGCGGTCGGGTGGCGTGGGCCACGCGGCTCACCCCTGGTAGAGCTTGGCCGCGTAGTTCTCCGGCGCGTAGTAGCGCTCGAGTTCCTCCACCGTCTCGGTGACGTTCGTCTGCACCTCTTTGACCAGGCGGGCAGCGCTCGGCAAGGTGTCCTCCGGCCACTGGTCGGGCTCCCAGAGGTGACTGCGCATGAACGCCTTGGCGCAGTGGAAGAAGATCTGGTCGATGTCCACCTCGACGGCGAGGATCGGGCGATGCCCGCGCACCACCATGTCGTCGAAGTACGGCGCGTCGCGCACCAGCCGGGCGCGGCCGTTGATCCGCAGTGTCTCGCGGCGGCCCGGGATCACGAACAACAGGCCGACGTGCGGGTTGGCCAGGATGTTGAGGTAGCCGTCGGCGCGCCGGTTACCGGGGCGCTCCGGGATGGCGAGGGTGGTGTCGTCGAGCACCCGCACGAAACCCGCCGGATCACCCTTCGGGGAGGCGTCGCAGTTGCCGTGCGCGTCGCTGGTGCTCATCACCAGGAACGGTGAGGTCGCGATCCACTCCCGGTCCCGGGCGTGCAGCGCGGGGCGCTCCTTGGTGGCGACGCGGGGCGCCACCTCGCCGAGCAACGCTCGCAGATCCGCCGGGTCGGTGATCTCATCGGAGGCGGTGCTCTCGCGCATAGTTCGATTCAAGCACCGTTCGCCGGGGATAGCGATCGAATTCTGTTCTGGCGATGGGAGATCGGTCACATGCGTTCAGACAGGGGCGTCGAACAGGTGGTCCTGTTCGTCGCTCCGTTGCAGACCTCCGATGATGGCAGGAGTTTCGGTTACCTCGCGATGAAGTCCACGGCCGTTTCCACATTTCCCGGCTGCATTCCAGCATCGGTCAGCACTTTGAAATCACATCGACTACGCAGCTTGTACCATCTTCCTCGATCGATCTTGACGCTCGAATGGAGGAGGTAGTCGCGCGGAATGTTCGGATGATCGTCGGAGTAGCCAGCTATACCGCCTATGGTTGTACGGCAATTCATGTCGCCGTACACAACGCTCTGAGTCGCAGGCAGTAGCTTCAACGACCATGCGAACATGTTCGAACTGTAGCTCACCTGGCCCGTGAATTTTGCGATGTTGTTCTGGTATTCGCGATATGCGGAACTCGCTGTGAACTCCAGGTCGGCTGGATTGGGTTCCGCAGCGGCTGAGTTCGGCATGCATAGAACTGCAATGGCGACGAATGTGGCCGCGAGCAGATATTTCATTATCCCCCCCAGGAATGGCGTAATTTACAACCAGTCTATTCTTACCGCGCGTAGAGTATGGGTGTCTTGTTGGGCGAATTCATACTCGACCTCGACGTTGTCGCCTATCGAGATGGCGTCGAAATCCCGCCCGCGTAACGAGTCCAACCCGAACCAGATGTGATCTCCAGTGGCCGACTCGACGATCCCTGTCGCGCGTTTGCTGTTCCATCGCCAGATTTTCCCCCGCGTTATCAATTCCCCCTCTTCCCCGCGCATAGGCAGAGACTATCGCCTCGATGATGGCGGCGCAACAAATATCCGAGCCCCGTGTCGACAGACCTCTCACCGGTCGGCGTCTACTGATCGCGATTCAGGCCGGGACGTCGAACATATTCGGCTGCCCGGCCGCGTAGCGGTCGGCGTCGACCTGGCGCAGCGGTTCCAGCTCGGGCGCGCGGTACAGGGTGTACATCCGGCAGCGCTCCGCGTTCGAGCCGGCTACGTCCAGCAGCGCGTTCACCGCGGCGCGCGCGGACTCGTTGGCGCCCTCCATGGTGGCCAGATCGACGTTCGTGCGCACGTAATCGCCCGCCAGGAAGAGGTTCTCCAGCGCGCCGTGCGCCTGCGGGCGGTAGTCCCACGACCCCGCGGTGTTGATCAGCAGCGGGTCGGCGTTGGCGTTGCGCCGCCGGCCCTCCTGCCAGGTGATGCCCGGGTCGAGGAACCAGGAGTGCAGGTCGGCGTCACCCAGCACCTCGCCGCGATCGTCCAGGTGCGCCCGGATCTGCGCCCACGCTTCGCGTGCGATCTCCTCGTGGGTGCACTCCTTGGCCGGCTTGCCGAACAGGATGCCCGGGGTGTTCCAGTCGGAGATGTCCACCGACAGGCAGTCCTGCACACCGCCGTCGCCGAACTCGGGCAGCTTGCGCCGCCACAACTGGTTCTGGCTGATCGAAGTGAGCGACCACGGCGCGTCGATATAGGCGGTATGGCCGCGTGAGATGTCGGCCTGCCTGCGCAGATAGAACTGAATGCCGTTCATCCAGTCGGTGACGAGGTGGTCCATCCCCGCCAATTCGGGCTGGACGTCGAGCACCTGCGGCGACCACAGGGCACGCGCCCGTTCGGCGGGCAGCGCGACGACGAAATAGTCCGCCTCGACGGTGCGCTGCGCGCCGGTCTCGTCCACCACGCGCGCCGCGACGATCCTGCGGTCGCGCACCTCCAGTTCGCGCACTTCGGCGCCCAGCACGAAGTCCGCCCCGAGTTCGCGGATCCGCCGCAACCACGGCTCGATCCAGACCGCGTTGGTGGGGCCGTTCAGCACGCGGTCCAGGCCGCCGTCGTTGCCGATCCCCATCGGGTTGCCGAGGAACTGCTCGCCCATCGTGCCGATGGTGCGCACGCTCGCCACGTTCTCCTTCGCGGCGACCATGATGCTGGTCAGCGTGCGCGAGAGCAGGGCGCGGAACTCATGCGAGCGCGCGTGACCGCCGACGAACTCGTGCCAGGAGGTGCGCTCCCACTGGCCGAGGCGGCGGGCGTCGCAGCTGGTGTTGAAGACCAGCAGGCGCTCGGCGAAGTAGATCCCCTCGTTCGGGGGCATCTTCAGCGCGGTGGACAGCGCCGCGCCGAGCGTCTCGCGGAAACTGGCTGCGGAGAATTCGGCGCGGGAGCGCGGACCGAGCGGAACGCGGAAGTCGTCGCCGCCGCGCCGGGCGAAGCGCGCTTCCGGCACCGCGACCAGGTTGTCCCATACGCCGTTCGCGTTGCCGGGGAACGGGATTCGGCGCATGGTGTCCGGCACGTGCTGGTAGAAGCCGGGGAAGAAGCGGAAGCCGTGTTCGCCGGGCAGGTCCGGTCGTCCTCCCGTTCCGGTGCCGGGCACGCCGACGCTGCGCGCTTTGCCGCCCCACGCGCGCTTTTCGTAGACGGTGACCTGGAATCCGCGTTCCGCGAGCTCGTGCGCGGCGGTGAGACCGGCGACACCGCCGCCCAGTACCGCGACCCGTCTTCCGCCGGGATTCGCCGCGGCCCGCGTCGGTCGCAACGCACCTGCCGTCAGCGCCCCCGCTGCCACCCCCGCCGCGACCGTGTTACGAAGCAGTGCTCTTCGCGATACGGTCCATCGATTTTCTGCCATGCGCCGCTCTGCCGCCTAGAACCGGGACCAACTTCCACGCCGGGCACTACTGTAAGGCGGCAATTCGGGGATCTCGCACCCACCCCGCAAAGCCATCGGGGCGTCGTGCGGAATCCGTGCGGGCGAGCACACGCGCGGGCGAGCGCTTCGGCGTCCGGTCGGTCGGCCCATCTGGTTGCGCAGAGCGGCGTCCTCGCCGTCGGCGGTGGCCGGATCCGGGCATGACCGCCTGGTCAGGCCGCGCGGCCGGCGTCGGCCAGTGCGGGGGCGCTCGGTGTCCCGGTGCGAATGTCCGCCGTCACCGCACGTGGCCTGCTCGACGTGGCGGCGAACGCGCCCGCCAGCACCACGAGGCCACCGACCAGGGACATCGGGGTCGGTGTCTCGCCGAGGACGGCCCAGGCGGCGGCGATTCCGACGACCGGAACGAGCAACGAGAACGGGGCGACCGATCCCGCGGGATAGCGTCCGAGCAGATAGGTCCACAGTCCCGTGCCGACCACGGTGGCAAGGACGGCGATATAGGCGAGGGCCAGCAGTGCGGGCAAACCCTCGGTTGTGAACGACTCGGCCAAGGCCCGAGCGCCCGTCGTCGGCCCCTCGGCGACCACGGACAACGCGAACAGCGGCACCGGCGGGATAGCGGTGGTCCACAGCATCAGGTGCAGCGGATTGACGCCGGGAGTCTCGGTGCCGGCCAGCCGCGCGCCGATGTTGCCGAACGCCCAGCCGAGGCCGCCCGCCAGGGTCAGCAGCACCGGCAACAGGGCGGCGTGGGCCAGCCGGTCCCATCCGATCACCGCCATGCCCGCCACCGCGACGGTAAGGCCCCCGACCTGGACCGGACGCATCCGCTCACCCAGCAGCAGCGTGCCGAGCAGCACGGTGAACGGCGCGGAGGACTGCAACACCAGCGAGGCGAGCCCGGTCGGCATGCCCACCCGCATCGCGGTGAACAGGAACGCGAACTGCAAGATGCCGAAACCGGTGCCGTACAGCAGGATCCAGCGCATCCGTACCGCAGGACGCGGGACGAACAGCAGCGCGGGTACCGCGAGCACCGCGAATCGCAGCGCCGCGAAGAAGAACGGGGGGAAGTGGTCGAGCCCGATCCGGATGGCAAGGAAGTTCAAGCCCCAGAGCAGGACGACGGTGAGGCCGAGCAGGCGGTCGCGGTTGGTCACGTCATTCATCGTGCGGCTTGCTAACCATCAGAACAATCGAATAATTGTGGATCAACAATGTAGATTTGCTTAATGGATTTCGCCCCCGTCGCCCCCGGCTCCCCGATGGCGTTGGAGCGGCTGCGCGTGCTGCGTGAACTGGCCGATCGCGGCACTGTGGCCGCCGTCGCCGCGGCGCTGTCGATGACGCCTTCCGCCGTCTCCCAGCAGCTCAAGGTGTTGGCCAGGGAGGCGGGCGTGGCCCTGCTGGAACCGGACGGCAGGCGGGTCCGGCTCACCGACGCGGGACGCGCCTTGGTGGTGCGCGCCGACGAAGTGCTCGCCGCCATGGATCGCGCGGTCGCCGAGATGGCGCACTATCGCGGCTCGCCGCGCGGGCGGGTCCGCGTCGCGGTGTTCCCCTCGGGCGGCGCGCTATTGCTGCCGCATGTGCTGCCGGGCATGGTGGACAGCGGAGTCGACGTGGTCGCACGGGACGAGGACGTGCCTCCGTCGGAAGTGGCGCGACTACTCGCCGATTACGATGTGGTCCTCACTCATCGCGACGAGCGCGCCGCGCCGATCACCGACCCGCGCGTCGCCACCCGGGTGCTCATGCGGGAGCCGATCGACGTCGTCGCGGCGCCGACGCACCGGCTGGCCGGCCGCTCGGCCGTCGCCCCGGAGGAATTGGCCGACGAGACCTGGCTGAGCGTGCGGGGCGGTTTTCCCGTCGACGACGTGCTGCGCTCGATCGCCACCGTGACCGGCGTGCAGCCGCGGATAGCGCAGCGCCTCAACGATTTCCGCGTCATCGAGACGTTGGTCGCCACCGGCTACGGCGTCGCGCTCATGCCGCGTTACGCGGTGGCCCACCCAGACCTGGCGGTGCTGCGGTTGTCCGGCGTGCGGGCCGCCCGGATGTACGAGCTGGCCACCCGGCCCCGCGCCGATGCCCGTCCGGCGATAGCGGCCGTGCTCACGGCGTTCGAATCCGCCGCGGCGCTGGTGGCAGCCGATTCCGGGACGGCGCACGGAAAGGGCACCGCCGCACGGGCATAACTCCGGACGGCGGTACCGAATCGAGGACCGATCAGAATCCCGGCGGCGGCTGATGCCGGTAGGGATGCTGAGCCTGCGAGCTGACGTAGCCGAAGTCGTCGGCGACCATGGCCGCCAGTTCGAGCAGCGCCCGCCGCGTCGGCTTGCTCACCAGTTCCAGATCGATCTCCGCGCCCTCGGCGAGGTGGTCGTCGAACGGCACCACCTGCACCGCGCGGGTGCGATCGAGAAACAGTTTGCGCAGCTGGTCGAGGTCGACGGTGGACGCGCCGCGCCGGGAAGCGTTCACCACCACAACCGTTCGCTCCACGAGCTTGCCGTAGCCGTGGTGGTCGAGCCAGTCCAGCGTGGCCGAGGCGCTGCGTGCGCCGTCGATCGCGGGCGAGGTGACCAGCACCAGTGAGCTGGCCATATCCAGCACGCCCGCCATCGCGGAGTGCATCAGGCCGGTGCCGCAGTCGGTCAGGATGATGTTGTAGAACGACTGCAGGATGCCGATCGCCTTGCGGTAGTCCGCTTCACTGAACGCCTCGGAGACCGCCGGGTCCTGCTCACTGGCAAGCACTTCCAAGCGGCTCGGCGCCTGCGAGGTGTGCGCCCGCACGTCGGAGTACCTGGTGATGTGCTGATCCTCGAGCAGGTTGCGCACCGTGGAGCGGGTCTGCCGCGGCACCCGGTGGGCGAGCGTGCCGAGGTCGGGATTGGCATCGATCGCGATGACCCGGTCGCCGCGCTGCGAGGCGAAGGTGGAGCCGAGACCGACCGTGGTGGTGGTCTTCCCGACGCCGCCCTTGAGCGAGAGGATCGCGATCCGGTAATCCCCGCGCACCGGCTGGTTCACCCGGTCGACGAGGTCCTGGTAGACGATGTCCGCCGCCGACTCGCCCGGGTTGATCATGCCGCCGGACGCCTTGTGCACCGCACGGCGCCAACCGCTGCGCGGCGCCCTGCGAGCCCGCCGGAGCAGATTCAGGTCGTTGACCGAATGCCCCGGCTGGCCGGGCTGCGGCACATGCTGCGGTTGGAACGGCGGCGCGGACTGATGCGGCGGACCGCCCTGCCAGCTCGGCACCTGCGGTTGCCCGATCGGCGGCGGAGGCGGCGGTTGGTAAGGGGGAGGCGGAGGCTGATGGGTCACCGGCGGGGGTGGCGGCGCCCAGCTGTAGATGGGTCCGCTGGGCTGATCAGGTTGCGGCGCAGCGGCTTCGGGTTGCGCGGAATCCACGGGCACCCGCCGGACCAAGCCGTCGCCGCCGATCTCCTGGCGGTACTCCCCGTAACCGGGATGGGGTCCGTCCGGCGGTGTGGCTATGGGATGGCTACCGCTGTGACTCGACGGCGGCTGAAATGCGCCGGTAGGGAACGGCTCACCCGGAAAAGGCGAGGGCGGGGGATACGCACCCGGACTCGGCGGGGCGTACGAGCCGTAGGGCTCGGCCGGTCCGGCCTGCGGGGGCGCCCAAGCCTGTGCCGGTGCGGCGGCTTGGGGGTAGGCCGTGGTCTGCTCCGACGAACCTTGCGGCTCCGGCTGTTCGGGCTGTGCGTCGGGCTGGGCAGGCCCATCCGTCACGTCGGTTTCCTTCGCTTCCGCGCCGCCGATCGGCTCGGCCGACGGGTCGATGGCCGCTGACTCCGCGTCGCTGACTTCGGCCGTATCCACGGAATGACTCTGCAGCCAGGGCGGAGAGGTCGGATTGTGGTCGTTAGTTGTCACGGTTCCCCCATCTGCTCGGGAGTTCGAGCAGAGAGCTCGGCGCTTGGAGTGCGAATCCCACGCTAGCACGGGGTTCGCTACGCCGTGTCGCGGTAGGCATGCCGCACCTGGGAGCGGTACGCCGCCACAACCCGTCTGCCCCAGCGAGATCGGGCGCCGCGCGGTGGAACCGTCGCGACGCCCGATCGAATCCTGCCGGAATGCCCGGTCAGTGCGCCCGGTTCACCGCCGACACCACCGCGCGCAGCGACGCGGTCGTGATCGAGGTGGCGATGCCGACGCCCCACACCACTCGGTCGCCGATCGCGCACTCCACGTAGGCGGCGGCCTGCGCGTCGTCGCCCGCGGACATGGCGTGCTCGGAGTAGTCCAGCACCTCGACGTCGAAGCCGACCGCGGCGATCGCGTCGACGAACGCCGCGAGCGGGCCGTTGCCCTTGCCGGTGATCTCCTGCTCCACGCCGTCGACCTTCACCACCGCCACGATGGAGTCGACTCCGCCGTCGGTCTCCGATGCGGTGACCTTCTGGCGCATCCGCTCCAGCGGACGGATCGGGCTCAGGTACTCCTCGTGGAAGACGTCCCACATCTCCTTGGGCGTCACCTCGCCGCCCTCGCCGTCGGTGATCTTCTGGATCGCCTGGGAGAACTCGATCTGCAACCGCCGCGGCAACGCCAGCCCGTGGTCGGTCTTCATGATGTAGGCGACGCCGCCCTTGCCGGACTGCGAGTTGACCCGGATGACCGCCTCGTAGGTGCGACCGACGTCCTTCGGATCGATCGGCAGGTAGGGCACCTCCCAGACGATGTCGTCGACGTCCGCCCCGGCGGCGTCGGCCGCGGTCTTCATCGCGTCCAGGCCCTTGTTGATGGCGTCCTGGTGGCTGCCGGAGAACGCGGTGTAGACCAGGTCGCCGCCGTACGGGTGCCGCTCGTGCACCGGCAACTGGTTGCAGTACTCGACGGTGCGGCGGACCTCATCGATGTCGGAGAAGTTGATCTGCGGATCGATGCCGCGGGAGAACAGGTTCATCCCCAGCGTCACCAGGCAGACGTTGCCGGTGCGCTCGCCGTTGCCGAACAGACAGCCCTCGATGCGGTCGGCGCCGGCCTGGTAGCCCAGCTCCGCGGCGGCCACGGCGGTGCCGCGGTCGTTGTGCGGGTGCAATGACAGCACGATCGACTCCCGGCGAGCCAGGTTGCGGCTCATCCACTCGATCGAATCGGCGTAGACGTTCGGGGTGGCCATCTCCACGGTGGCGGGCAAGTTGATGATCAGCGGCTTCTCCGGCGTCGGGGCGATGATCGCCGACACCGCGTCGCACACGTCCTTGGCGTATTCCAGCTCGGTGCCGGTGTAGGACTCCGGGCTGTACTCGTAACGCCAGTTGGTGTCCGGGTAACGCTGCTCGATCTCCAGGCACAGCGCGGCGGCGTCGGTGGCGATCTTCTTCACCGCTTCGCGGTCGGCGCGGAACACCACCTTCCGCTGCAGGATGGAGGTCGAGTTGTAGAAGTGCACGATGACGTTCTGCGCGCCGGCACAAGCTTCGAATGTGCGTTCGATCAACTCCGGGCGGCACTGGGTCAGCACCTGGATGGTCACGTCGTCGGGGATCGCGCCGTCCTCGATGATCTCGCGGACGAAGTCGTAATCGGTCTGGCTCGCGGACGGGAAGCCGACCTCGATCTCCTTGTAACCCATCCGCACCAGCAGGTCGAACATGCGGCGCTTGCGAGCCGGGCTCATCGGATCGATCAGCGCTTGGTTGCCGTCGCGCAGGTCCACCGCGCACCAGCCGGGGGCCCGGTCGATGACTTTGTCCGGCCAGGTGCGGTCGGGCAGCGTGATCGGCTCGACCTCCTCGGCGAACGGCCGGTAACGGAAGGTCGGCATCGAGGAGTTCTTCTGCCTGTTCCAGCCGGGCTGGTCGGCGGGGGCGGGTTTGCTCGGCGCGGTGATCGTGCGCGCGCCGGATACGAATGCGTCAGCAGGGGACATGGGCGGTTCTCCCGAGGATGTCGTTTTTCCCAATGGGCTGGGTCGACCGGCGCGGCAATACCCCGCGACGGGAGCCGGTCCGATCAGACCCCGTCGCGGCGGTCGAGAAGAAGTGCCCGCTGCATGATGTCCGCGAGTTTACCGTGCCGCGAGTAGGCCGGAAAGGGAGGTCCCTTCGTCGGGTCATCCGACGACAACGCTACCGTTCGGTCCGGCAGTGGACACGTCGAAGGATTCGCTATGACCTGGCTGGAGCAACTGGCCGTCTTCGGTGCGGGCATCGCGGCGGGCGGCATCAACACGATCGTCGGCTCCGGCACGCTCATCACCTTCCCCGTTCTCCTCGCGTTCGGCCTCCCGCCGGTGACGGCGAATGTGTCCAACACCATCGGCCTGGTCCCGGGCTCGATCAGCGGCGTGCACGGGTATCGCCGCGAACTCGCGGGCCAGCGCGACCGGCTGCTCCGCCTGGGCACGGCGTCGCTGCTCGGCGGCATCACCGGGGCGGTGCTGCTGCTCGTGTTGCCCGCCGGTGCGTTCAAGGCGATCGTGCCGGTGTTGATTCTCGTGGCCTTGGTGCTGGTCGTCGTGCAGCCGAGGCTGGCGAGCTGGGTCAAACGCCGCCGGGAGAACGACGGCGCCCCGGCGCCCGCGCACGGCGGACCCATCCTGTTCGCCGCGGTGTACGCCGCCGGCGTCTACGGCGGGTACTTCGGCGCCGCGCAAGGCGTGCTGCTGATCGGGTTGCTCGGCGTTTTCGTGCACGACGACATCCAGCGCCTCAATGGGGCGAAGAACGCGCTCGCCCTGATCGTGAACGCGGTGTCCGCGGTGATCTTCATCGTCGTGGCGGACGTGGACTGGCGCGCCGTCGTGCTGATCGCGCTCGGCTCGATCATCGGCGGGCAGCTCGGCGCACGGTTGGGCAGGCGGATGCCGCCCACCCTGTTGCGCGCGGTCATCGTCGTTGTCGGCCTGATCGCGGTGATCCGCTTGGTGACGTCCTAGATAGCCGGCGAGTGGCCCTGGAGATGCGCATGAGGCGCGAGCGCTGTGGAGCCGCCGACGGCCCGGCTCGGATCCGCGGCCACGAGCGCGCCTTCCGCGCTCGGTGCGACGCCGAGTCGCGCGGGGTCTGCCCGAACCGCGGCGGGGAATCGACGGCGCGCCCGCACCGGGTGCCGGGGTAGTGCTGCGGGCGATCTCAGGGTCGGATGTCAATCCTCAGGGTGACGACGGCGGCCCCGCGCGGGCCGCAGGATGAGTGCCGTGCCCAGCTGGAAGATCGTCATCGCCGTCGCGTTGCTGCCCGTGCTGAGCGGCTGCGGCGGACCGCCGAGCCGACACGAGTCCGCGGTCGCGGAGCTGGTCGCACAGGCCGACGCCGCGCCGACACCGCGGCTGGACTGGGCCCCGTGCGCGGACCCGGGGCTGAGCCGATTCCAGTGCGCCACCGCGCAGGTCCCCGTGGACTACGCGCGCCCCGACGGGCCGACCCTCGGGCTGGCGGTGGTGCGTCAGCAGGCCACCGACGCGCAACGGAGAATCGGCACCCTCTTCTCCGCCGTCGGTGGTCCCGGCGGGTCGGGACTGCGCTGGGCGGCGGAGGGAGAACTGCTCGGCGGCGAACTGGCACGCCGCTTCGACGTGATCACCTTCGACCAGCGCGGCGTCGGCCGCAGCGGGCAGGTGCGGTGCTTCGCGGACACCGAGCAGCAGCGCCGATTCTGGTCCGGCACGTGGCTGGCACCGGCGAATCCTGAACAGGAGCGCGCGGCCGACGCGGCGAGTCGCGAGCTCGCCGCGGGTTGCGCGGCGCACGGCGGCGCGCTGCTCGGACACCTGACCACCGTCGACGCGGCGCGCGACCTGGACCTGCTGCGCCGAGCTGTCGGCGATGCGCAGCTCACCTACGAAGGCGGTTCCTACGCGAGCTACCTGGGTCAGGTGTACGGCGCGCTGTTCGGCGACCGGGTGCGCGCGTTGCATTTGGCGTCGATGATCGACCCGGACGCGTACACCAACGACACGCGAAGCGCCGTCGCGGACACCGCGGCGGGCACCGAGGAGGTACTCGGTGAATTCCTGCGGCTGTGCGCGGACGCCGGCCCGGAGCGCTGCGCCTTCGCGGCGCGGAGCGACGCCGTCCTGGGCGCAGGCGCGGGCGAACCCGCCCGCCCCGCCGATCTCCGCGCGCGCAATGACGCTGTGCTGCAACGTCTTCGCGAGGCGCCCCTGGTGGTGGGGTCCGGGGGCCGGACGCGGACGGTCACCTACGCCGAGGTGCTGTCGTCGCATGCGCTGTTGCTGTACGACCCCGAACGGGGCTGGCCAGCCCTGGCCCAACTGCTGGCCGAACTGGAGCGCGGACCGGCGGGCAACCCTGACGCGGTGGGTGAGATCTTCTCGGCCACCGCGCAACCGGACGACTTTCTCGACTCCTATACAGCGATCTCCTGTGCCGACAACGCCTTTCCACGCGATCCCGGTCAATGGGCCGCCATGGCAAAGGATCTCGCGGGCATCAGCCCCACTTACGGCGCGTTCTGGTTGGCGCTGCACCAACCGTGCGCCTTCTGGCCCGCACCGCCCGAGGGGTATGCGCAGCGGTACACCGGGCCGTGGATCCTGCGGTCGGATACCCCGGCTCTGTTGATGAACAACCGATTCGACCCGGTCACCCCGCTCGGCGCCGCGCGCCGGGCGCAGCAGGAACTGGTGAACGCCCGGCTGGTCGTCGTCGAGGACGGGTACGGGCACACCCCGCTCGGTGAATGCACCCGGAAGCTGCGCGAGCGTTATCTCGTCGACCTGCAGCTACCGGCCCCCGGGGCGACGTGCCGCCTCGACGAGCTGCCGTTCGGTCGATAGCGAAAACGGATATCTGTTCACAAATCGGGAATACCGGTAATCTGCGCACGCTAAGCCTGATGATGGAAGGTGACCGGTGCGTAGACGTGCCTTGTTCAAGGCGGCGGGCACGGCCGCCCTGCTCGGTGCTGCGGGGACGATGGCGGGGACGAGTGTGGCGTCCGCCGACCCGATGTGGGAGGCCCTGTTCCGCGCTTGGGTGCCGGAGATCTTCGCCCCCATTCCCGACCCGCCGGAGCATTCGCCCGCGATCGTCGTCGGCTCCGGCTTCGGCGCCGCGGTGTCCGCATTGCGCTTGGCGGAAGCCGGAATCCCCACCACCGTGCTGGAACGCGGCTCCCGCTGGCCGAACGACCCGTGGCGGGAGATCTTCACCGGCGACGACCTGCCCGACGGCCGCGGCTTCTGGCACCGCACGCATTTCACCGGCGTCACCAAGGTGCCCATGCGTTTCGCCAGTTTCGGCGGCGTGCTGGACTGCACCGAATATCCGGGCATCGACGTCTGGCGCGCGGCCGCGGTCGGCGGCGGCTCGGTGATCTTCAGCGGAACCATGATCGCCCCGCAGCGCCGCTTCTTCGATCACGTCTTCGGCGGCACCGTCGACTACGGCGAGATGGAGCGCGTCTACTACCCGCGCGTGCGGGAGATGCTGCGGTTGAGCCCGATGCCCGCGGACATCTACAACTCCTCACCGTTCGCGCACTCGCGCGCCTGGGACGATCAGGTGCGCAAAGCCGGCTACGAGCCCCAGGCGAACGACTCGATCTTCAACTGGGACATCCTGCGCGCCGAACTCGCGGGCGCCAGCAGGGCTTCCGCCACGGCGGCCCGCAGCAATCTGGGCAACTCGAACGGCGCCAAGTTCGACCTGAACCAGAATTACCTGGCGTACGCGCAGGGCACCGGCCGGTGCGGGATCTTCCCCGGTCACCGGGTCGAGGCCATCGCGCAGGAATCCGGCGGCCGCTACGCGGTCACCGTGACGAAGCTTTCGCCGACCGGTGACGCGCTGGCCACCCGCACCCTCACCTGTGATCGGCTCTTCCTCGGCGCGGGGTCGATCGGCACCTCTGAACTGCTGGTCCGGGCGCAGGCCACCGGTGCGCTGCCGAACCTGAACGAACACGTCGGCGACGGCTGGGGCACCAACGGCGACGTGGTGCTCGCCCGCGGCGCCAGCGCGCTGGCCGGTCACGGCCAAGGCGTGCCGAGCGCGAGCCGGATCTTCCACGAGTCCGACGTGCCGCTGACCCTGGAGAGCTGGTACATCCCGGGCATCCCGTTCGAGACCGGCGCGCTCGCTTCGCTCGGCATGGTGCTCGACCCGACCCGCACCCGGTTCGGCTACGACCGGGCGACCAACCAGGTCGGGCTGACCTGGTCGGTCAAGAACCGGGATGACACGGTGGCGGCGGCCCGCGCGGTCGACCACCGGATCGCCGAACGAGCGGACGCGCTGGTCGAGTACGGCGCCCTCGGCTACGACGCGAACGCGCTGTTCACCGCGCATCCGCTGGGTGGAGCGGTGCTGGGGCGGGCGACCGACGGCTACGGCCGGGTGCACGGTCACCCCGGCCTCTACGTGATGGACGGCGCGGCGATACCGGGCAGCACCGGAACGGTGAATCCCTCGCTGACCATCGCCGCGCTGGCCGAACGCAATATCGAGGCGATCGTTCGCGGCGGTCGCTGAGCACGCCCGCGCCGGACGGAGCGTTCGTCCGTCCGGTGCGGTTCCGGGGGTATCGCCAACTGTGCCGAGCGTGCTTTCCGCGTACTAATGTCGGCGGCACCGTTCGGCGTCGAAGGGATCCGCAGTGTCCGCTCCCACTCCCCACTCGGGCATCGAGAATTCCGCCGTCGAGCGCTACGGTCTGCGGGAAACGCCGGAGCAGCAGGATTATCCGCGCAAGCCGCCGATGCTGTGGACCGATTTCGTGATGCTGGCGCTGGCCGTCGTCTCTGTTGCGCTGGTCGCGTGGATCACCTTCTTCCCGGTGTCCGGGCACACCTATCACGTGGTCGTGGTCGTCGACTGGACGTTGTGCGGAGTGTTCGCGGTCGAGTTCCTGTGGCGCTGGCGCCGCGCGGGCTGGCCGTGGACGTTCCCGTTCGTCTACTGGTACGAGGTCCTCGGCATGATCCCGGTGACCAGCCCGTTCTTCCGCGGTTTCCGGTTACTGCGGATCGTGGTGATCGGCGTCCGGCTCGCACGGGTGGCCGATCGCGTATTCGGCGACCGGGTGACGGCCGCGGTGGTGAACCGGTTCGTGGCGACCATCGTGGACACCATCCGCCGCCCGATGACCATCGCGGTGATGGACGAGGTGGCGGAGGTGCTGCGCACCGGGCACTACACCCGCAACATCGCGGCCGCCCTGGAGGAGAACCGCGCCGAGCTGGACGAGATGATCCTGGAGCTGATCAAGAAGGACCCGCAGGCGGGCCGGGTGCGCTACATCCCGTTCCACGACGAGATCATCCGGCTGATCGCCGACACCACGTTCCGCATCGTGTTCCAGGTGCTGGAGGATCCGCGCACCGACGAGCTCGTCGCCGACGTGCTGCGGGAGAACATCGATCAGATCCGCGACGCGGTCCGCGACGGCGTCCGGGTGCCGCCGTCGGCGTACGGGCCCACCGCCGACGAGGACTGCGTGCGGCATCGCATCACTCGGGAACCGCGTGCCTGATGGCCTCCCGCGGCTGCGCCAAACGCACGGTCTCCCAAGCGATCAGCGCGATCAAGACGCCGCACAGCAGGGCCAGCGAGGCGAGTGCGGGCAGGGCGCAGGCCACCGGGATCAGCGCCAGCAGCACCGCCACGGCGACCACGCGGGGCACCGTGACGGTGCGCGTGGCGTAGTGCTTGAACCCCACCAGGGCGATCAGGTACAGCACGACGCCGCCGTAGAGGGCGTAGAGCGGAATCCCGTACAACGCGTCCTTCAGGGTGTGGTGGGAGGAGTCCCCGACGTAGTAGAGCACCTTCTTCAGCCCCAGCGACAGCGCGATGATCCCGACGATCATCGGGAAATGCCAGAACGTGTAGCAAGCCTGCGCGATCTTGATCTGCCGCTTGCCCTCGGCGTGGACGAGTTCGTGCTCCACCGCCAGGGCGGCGACGTCGAAATACGCCCACCACAGCAGGCCGGAAATGGCGAGGCCGAGCAGCGAGCCGAGCGCGATCGGCCAGGAGATCGGCAGGCCGGCCACCCCGATCCCGATCGAGACGATCGACTCACCGAGCGCGACGATGATGATCAGCCCGTATCGCTCGACGAAATGGGTGGCCGAGTTCAATCGCCAATCCGTGCCCGCGAACAGCGTCCAGAGATAGTCGCCCGCGATCGCCGCGATCCACAGCGCGATCTGCACCCGACCGGTGGTCAGCGCGGCGACCACCAGCAGCGAGGTGCCGAGGGTGATCGAACCGAGCGCCCAGCGCAGCAGCTGGCCGCGCAATTGCGGATCCTCGGAACTGGCCAGCCAGAACATCCCCAGGTGCACCAATCGCACGATCAGGTAGGCGATGGCGAACACCAGCGGGCCGAACCATCCGCCCGGTCCGTCCTCGAATGCCTCCGGGATGGTCAGCGCGGCGAGGAAAGCGCCGCCCATGGCGGCGAACATCCCCACCCGCGCGATGCCTTCGTCGGCGCGGACCACGTTGCCCAGCCACGAATAGGCGATCCACAACCACCACATCACCGCGAGCACCAGCAGCGCGCGCAGCATGTTCTTGGCGCTGGTTTCCCCCGCGGCCAAGCCGGCGACCATGGTGAACGCGAAGACGAGCACCAGGTCGAAGAACAGCTCGAGCTGGGTCACCGACGCGCCCTCGGCCATCGGCTGGAACCGCACCCGTTTGGAACCGATCATGCGCCCATCGTCGCACCCCGATCGATACCGCGCCGGTTCGCTGCTTCGCCCGGCGGCCGATTTCGCGCAGAGCGCAGCCGTCCGGCTATACGGGTTGATAGGTCTCCGTTTCGGGGAACCGCTCGGCGAAATCTATGAAGCACTCCACGACCACCTCGTTGGCCTTGCGGAAAGTGCGTTTGAGCAGAAATCCGGGAACCGGGAGGGGCAGATAGAGCTCGACGTGGTACCAGACGTGCGTGCCGTCGACGCTGTCGGACACCTCGAAGAACCCGCCGCCCCGCACGCCCCTGGTGCTGTCGGCGACGGTCCAGGAAGATCGGTCGTCGGTCCAATCGTATTCCAGCACTTGCAAATCCGAACTGCCGAGCAGCTCCGCCTTGAGGAACACCCGTCGCGGCCTGCGCCGTGCGTCGCGAGTCGCGACCCGGACGTCGCTGTAGGAGGACGACCATTCCGGAAGCGATTCGACGTCCGTCAGAGCGTCCATGACCTGATCGGGATCGGTATCGACGAAGAATCGGATATCCGTTTTGGTGCGCATGGCATACCTCCGACCCCCGGATGGACAAGTCGGCCGATTGTCTCCGCGTTTTGTCCGATTCGTCAACCTGACTGTGCCAGACCACATCTCGGTTACCCGGGCAACGTGCCGTTATCTGCTCGAGATCGGCGATCGGCAACCGCGGGAACAACTTCCGTCCGGAAGGATGGGCTCGGCCGCGGTCCGCGCGCCTACCATCGGATCCGAATGGGCGCCGGTATCCGGCGCCGTCGGTACGGGCGGGAGGATGTCATGAAATACGCTGAACTGCTGGCGCAGGCGCGGGACGCGATCACGGTGCGCCGGGTGTACGGCGACCCGTACGAATCCGGGGGAGCGATAGTCATTCCCGCCGCCTCGGTCGGGGGCGGCGGTGGCGGAGGTGGTGGTGCCGGGAACGGCGCCGACGGGGAGGGCTCCGGTGAAGGCGTGGCGTTCGGCGTAGGCGCCAAGCCGGTCGGCGCTTACGTGCTTCGCGACGGTCGGCTGACCTGGCACCCGGCCGTGGACGTCAACGCGATCATCGAGACGGCGGGCAAGGTGCTGATCGCGGGAATCCTGGCCTTCGCGCTGACCCGCTGCATCGAGCGACGCGCCTGACCGGCGCGGTGGACGGAGTTCTTCATTTGCGCGCGCCGGGCCGAGCGGAGGCGAGGCCGTCCAGCGCCCGGCCCGGCGCGACGTTCATTCCGACGTAGCGGGCTCGACGATCGCGTCGGGCCCTGGATACACCAGCGACTCGTGACCGTCGGAGAAGCGCACCACGTAGGGCGGCGTCCCGTCCGGTCCGCGGACCTCGATGATCTCGGCCAGGTGATCCACTTCTCCCACCACGTGTCCGTGCACGCAGAGTCGATCTCCTACATGTGCGATCATCGCCCCATTATCGAACGTCAGTGGTGCGCGTCACAACCGCTTCGGAACGTGTGCGGCATCCGTGTCGCCCATCCGCGCTGGTCGGGCTCCCGCTCCGGCATCGGCACGATCCTGTTGCCGTTCCGATTCGCGCGCGCCTTGACACCACTCCGAATGTAGTACTACGTTCAAACCGCTACAGTTGGAGTGAATTGATTGGGGCGGTATGCGGAAGCTTGTCTATTTCGTCGGCGTTTCCCTCGACGGCTATATCGCCGGGCCGAATGGGGAGATCGACTTCTATCCCGTGGCCGAGGACATGGCGGATTGGCTGCGCTCGGAGTACCCCGAGACGCTGCCCACGCACGCACGGCCGCACTTCGGCCTCGCTGTGGACGCGCCCAATCAGAAGTTCGACACGCTGATCATGGGCCGCGGCACCTACGAACCGGCCCTGGCCATCGGTGTGACCAGCCCGTACGCCCACATGAAGCAGTACGTGGCATCCCGCACGCTCGGTCATATCGATGACCCCACGGTCGAATTGGTCGAACACGATCCGGTGGAACTGGTTCGCGAACTGAAGCGGCGGGACGGCTTGGACATCTGGCTCGCGGGCGGCGGCAAGTTCGCGGCCGCGCTGCTGGAGGAGATCGATGAACTCGTGATCAAGAGCTATCCGGTCGTCGCGGGGGCCGGGGTGGCGAGCTTCACGGGTGACTTCCGCCCGACGTTGTTCCAGCCGACCGAGCGCCTGGCCTTCGGCAACGGCGTACAGGTCAGCTGGTTCACCCGGGCCTGACCGGCACGGCCGGTCTTCGGGGAAGGTCACCCCGGCACGGCCCGGCTCAGCCCGCGTCGGTGAGGAAGGACAGCCGCACCTGGCGGTCCGGGTTGTCGACATTGAGATCGACCAGCGCGATCGACTGCCAGGTGCCCAGGGCGAGCTCCCCGCCGAGCACCGGGACGGTCGCGTACGGCGCGATCAGGGCGGGCATGACGTGCGAGCGCCCGTGCCCGCGCGAGCCGTGCGCGTGCCGCCACCGGTCGTCGGCGGGGAGCAGATCGCGCAGCGCGGCCAGCAGATCGTCGTCGCTGCGCGCGCCGAGTTCCATGATCGCGATGCCCGCGGTGGCGTGCGGCACGAAGACGTGCAGCAGCCCGTCGCCGCCCGCCGAGCGCACGAAGGCCGCGCACTGCGGCGTGATGTCCTGTACCACCTCGGTGTGGCCGGTCCGCACCTCGAGCAGCGTGCTCTTCATCCGCACATCGTCCCTCATGCGCGCGGGGCCGCGCCGGGTGATCGGGATGTGATGCTGTTGTGGGTTTTTCCACAAGCCGGGTAGGTAGCGGCAAAACCGCTGGCCCCGGCCGGTACCCTGAATGACTGTTACCAGTTTGTTGTCGATCTTGGAGGACCCTGTCGTGGCTCTCGTGGTTCAGAAGTACGGAGGATCCTCGGTAGCGACCGCCGAGCGTATCCGGCGCGTCGCTGAACGGATCGTGGAGACCAAGAAGCAGGGCCACGATGTGGTGGTCGTCTGCTCCGCCATGGGTGACACCACCGACGAGCTGCTGGACCTCGCGCAGCAGGTGGCCCCGTCGCCGCCCGCCCGCGAGATGGACATGCTGCTCACCTCGGGGGAGCGCATCTCCAACGCGCTGGTCGCCATGGCCATCCACTCCCTCGGCGCGGAGGCCCGCTCGTTCACCGGTTCGCAGGCGGGTGTGATCACCACCGGCGCGCACGGCAACGCGAAGATCATCGACGTGACCCCCGGTCGCGTCCGCGACGCGCTCGACGAGGGCCTCGTCGTGCTGGTCGCGGGTTTCCAGGGCGTGAGCCAGGACAGCAGGGACGTCACCACGCTGGGCCGCGGCGGCTCGGACACCACCGCCGTCGCGCTGGCGGCCGCGCTACAGGCCGACGTTTGTGAGATCTACACCGACGTGGACGGCGTCTTCACCGCCGACCCGCGGATCGTGCCCGACGCGCAGCGGCTCGAGCAGGTCTCCTACGAGGAGATGCTGGAGCTGGCGGCCTGCGGGGCCAAGGTGCTGATGCTGCGCTGCGTCGAATACGCCCGCCGCTACAACGTGCCCGTGCATGTGCGCTCGTCCTACACCGACAAGCAGGGCACCTACGTTTACGGATCGATGGAGGACATCCCCTTGGAGCAAGCAATCCTCACCGGCGTCGCGCACGACCGCAGCGAGGCCAAGGTGACCGTGGTCGGGCTGCCGGACGAGCCGGGCTACGCCGCCAAGGTGTTCCGTGCCGTCGCCGACGCCGAGATCAACATCGACATGGTCCTGCAGAACATCTCGAAGATCGAGACCGGCAAGACCGACATCACCTTCACGCTGCCGAAGTCCGAGGGCGCCCGCGCGGTCGAGATGCTCACCAAGCGCCAGTCCGACATCGGCTTCTCGCAGGTGCTCTACGACGACCACATCGGCAAGGTCTCGCTCGTGGGTGCGGGCATGAAGAGCCACCCGGGCGTCACCGCCACCTTCTGTGAGGCGCTGGCCAAGGCGGGCGTGAACATCGATCTCATCTCCACCTCCGAGATCCGGATTTCCGTGCTGGTCAAGGACACCGAGCTGGACGAGGCGGTCAAGGTGCTGCACAAGGCGTTCGACCTGGGTGGCGACGAGGTCGCGGTGGTTCACGCGGGAACGGGGCGATAGATCATGGGAGTACGCGTAGGAGTCGTCGGCGCGACCGGACAGGTCGGCGCCGTCATGCGCAAGCTGCTGGACGAGCGCAACTTCCCGGCCGACGAGGTGCGATTCTTCGCCTCCGCCCGGTCGGCGGGCAAGACATTGCCCTGGCGCGGTCGCGAGATCGTCGTCGAGGACACCGAGACAGCGGATCCGTCCGGCTTGGACATCGCGTTGTTCTCGGCGGGCGCCACCATGTCGCGGGTGCAGGCGCCGCGTTTCGCCGCGGCGGGTGTCACGGTGATCGACAATTCCTCGGCGTGGCGCAAGGACCCCGAAGTCCCGCTGGTGGTCAGCGAGGTCAACCCGGAGCAGACCCGCAATCTGGTCAAGGGCATCATCGCCAACCCGAACTGCACCACGATGGCGGCCATGCCGGTGCTCAAGCCGCTGCACGACATCGCCGGTCTGCGCCGCCTGATCGTGTCCAGCTACCAGGCGGTCTCCGGTAGCGGCCTGGCCGGCGTGGAAGAGCTGGCGAGCCAGGCCCGCGCGGTGATCGGCGAAGCCGAGCAGCTCACGCACGACGGCCGCGCCGTCGACTTCCCCGCGCCGAACAAGTACGTCGCGCCGATCGCGTTCAACGTGCTTCCCCTGGCCGGTTCGCTGGTCGACGACGGCTCCGGCGAGACGGACGAGGACCAGAAGCTGCGCAACGAGAGCCGCAAGATCCTCGGCATCCCGGATCTGGCCGTGAGCGGCACCTGTGTGCGCGTGCCGGTCTTCACCGGTCACTCGCTCTCGGTGAACGCCGAGTTCGCCGAGCCGCTCTCGGTGGAGCACGCCAAGGAGATCCTGGCCAAGGCCCCCGGCGTGAAGCTGGTCGACGTGCCGACTCCGCTCGCCGCGGCGGGCATCGACGATTCGCTCGTCGGCCGCATCCGCCAGGACCCGGGTGTGCCGGACGGGCGCGGGCTCGCGCTGTTCATCTCCGGCGACAATCTGCGAAAAGGCGCCGCACTCAACACCATCCAGATCGCCGAGGTGCTGATCGGCCACCGCTGAGTCGTTTCTCGATCGAACGGGCCGTGGGGTTTTCCGCGGCCCGTTCGTCGTTTCCCGCATCCGCGCTACCGTGTTGCCCTGGTTGCCGACCGGGCCGCCGCTGATGGCGGGCACTTTGGAACGGATCAGCGGGCACGCAGTCCGTCGAAGACGATGGCGAAGGTGCGCTCGCGCTGTTCGGGAGTGGCGGCGGTGCCGTGGGTGGTCAGGAAGGCGCCCTTGATGACACGCATCAGGTCCTCGACCTCGATGTCGGTGCGCACGCCACCCGCCTGCTGCGCGCGGGTGAGCAGCGTGCCGATGGCCGCGTTGAGCTCGTGCACCGGCCGAAGATACTCCGGCGCGTCCGGGCCGCCCACGGCGTCGGCGAGATCGCGCTTGACGCTGCCCTCCGCCACGAGCCGGGCCAGGAAATCGAAGAACGCGGTCACCGGTTGCGCGGCGTCGGCCAGTTCCCTCGCCAGCGCGATGATGCGGTCCACCCGATCCACGATCGCCGCCTCGAACAGCGCTTCTTTGGTGGGAAAGTGCCGGTAGACGGTACCCGCGCCGACACCCGCCCGGCGGGCGATCTCGTCCAGCGGCACCGAGAGCCCTTCCGCGGCGAACGCTTCCTGCGCGGCTGCCAGGACCCGCTCGCGGTTGCGGCGGGCGTCGGCGCGCAGCGGTCGGCGCTCGGCTTCGGTCACGGGGACCGAGTCTACTGTTGACAAGCGGGGCGTACGTTCCGGATCATAAGCGGGTCTTGCGTTCCGCTTAATTGGAGGTATGTGATGGCTGCTGGTTCGTCCGTGCGAGATCCGCGCGAGTTGGTCGAGCGGTTGTTCGGCGGCTTGCCCGCGCGCGACGCCGACGCGTTCGTCGCGCTGCTCGCCCCTGACGCGATCTTCGAAATCCCTTTCACGGTTCCCGGGTTCCCGACCCGCTTGGAAGGCCGGGAGGCCATCCGTGAGCATCTGGCACAGCGCTGGTCGGGACTTTCCGGAATCGAAGTGCACGCGATTCATCCCCAGGTCTACGAAACCGATGATCCCGAAGTGCTGCTCGTGGAGAACGAAGTCGACATGACCGTCCCCGGATCCGGCCGTGCCCGAGTGCGCACTTCCGTCAACGTCGTCCACGTGCGCGACGGCCGAGTGGTGCTGTTCCGCGACTATATGGACACCGCCCGCTTCGCCCGCCTGGCCGCGGGCTGAGTGCCGAAAAGGTCTCGCTCGTCGCCGGGCGCGGCTGTTAGCCTGCGCCGATGGCGAATCCTCATCCTCATGTGTATCTCGGCGACCGGATCGTTGCGGCTGACGCTGCTACGGTGGGCGTCGCGTCGTCGGCGGTGTTGTACGGACTCAGCGTCTACACCGTGTTCCCGGTGCACGTGGATGGGGCAGCGCGGACGGCATTCCGGTTGGACGACCATTTCCGCCGGCTCGAGGAATCCTGCAAGATCATCGGCATCGATCGATTCGCGGCGGAATGGGATTTCGCGCGTTTCCGGGCGACCGTCGTGGAATTGATCGCCGCGAACGCTCCGCGCGAAGATGTTTTCGTCCGCGCGACAGTGCACGTGGTCGAGTCGATTCCGGGCACCAGGGTGCGCGGCTGCGCGATTCAGGTCAGCATGTTCGTCTACGACGCGGTGCCGATCGTCCCGCAGGACGGCATGCGCCTGAAGTCCAGCCCGTGGCGGCGCATTCCGGACAACGCGATTCCGTCTCGCGCGAAAGTCAACGGAGCCTATGTGAATTCGGTGCTGGCCAAGCAGGACGCCATCGACAGCGGGTACGACGACTGCGTCTTCCTCGACGGCAACGGACACGTCTGCGAACTCAGCGCGGCGAATATCTTCCTGGTCCGCAACGGCACCCTGATCACGCCCGACGTCTCCTGCGACATCCTCGACGGCATCAACCGCAGGACCGTGCTGACCTTGGCGGCCGAAGACGGCATCCCGGTGGTGGAACGCACCGTCGATCTCACCGAGCTGTACATCGCCGACGAAGTGTTCGTCACCGGAACGTCGTCCGGGGCGGCGCCGGTCGTGGAGGTCGACGGCCGCCTGGTCGCCGACGGCGTTCCCGGCCCGATCTCCCAGACCCTGCGCAAACGTCACCACGCGGCCTTGCGCACCGATGAGGTGCACGGCTGGGTCACGGATCTGTCCGCGGCCGGATAGCCATCGCGAGGTCGTTCAGCGGATGCCCGGGGTGCGCGGGTCGGGTCCGAGGCAGGCCAGGATGGCGCAACCCGGCGCGGTGTCCGCGAACGGCGGGTCCAGCGGGCGGTTCAAGCAGGCGAAGACGTTGCACCCCGGATAGGCGGCCGGGCCGAGCCCGAACACCGCGATCAGGATGTCCGTGTCGACGAAGCGGCGGGGGTCCAGTCGCAGCGGCGGCTCGACGTATGGGCCCGGGTCGGGCACCGGCCGGGTGTCGAACGCATCGAACACCTTGCGGAAGAACTCGTAGGGCAACTCCTGGGTGTTCTGCACGACCCCGGACACACCCTGGCTGCTCACGTTGCCGAAGACGCCGGTCCACACCACCGTGAGGTCGAGGCTCGGGATGACGAAGACGTTCTGCAACCCGAGTCCCGCCATCGCGTACACGTCGTCGGGCAGGAAGTCGGCGATCTCGGCGCACCCGCTCCCGAGCCAGAACAAGTAGCCGTAGCAGGCGTTCGTCGGCGAGGGCGTGCGCGCCTTGCGCAGGTAGCCGAGGGAGACCAGCTGCTGTTCGCCCCAGCGCCCGTCATTGCTCACCAGCAGTCCGAGCTTCGCGAAGTCGTTCGGCGGGATCATCAGGTGCGCGTAGCCGTACGTGTGCCCGGAGCGGTCGCGAGCCCAGTAGTAGTCGCTGCGCAGGATCCCGAGCGGATCGAACAACTCGCGCTGGGCGAACCGTTGCAGAGGTTCGCCGACGGCCAGCTCCAGCACGTAGGCCAGCAGGTCGACATTGCGCTGGCTGTAGGTGAAGACGGTGCCCGGCGGGTTGTCCAGCGGCACACCCAGCGCCTGCACCGCGCTGTCCGGATCGACCGGGATCACCCCGGTGACGCCCTCGGTCAGCACACCCACCCGCATGCCCGAGGTCTCGGTGAGCAGATTCTCCACGGTGATCGATCGGTGCGCCGCATCACCGAGCCCTGCGGGCAGGTAGCGGTCGATCGGCGCGTCGAGATCCAATTTCCCCTGGTCCCATGCGATTCCGGCGAGCAAGGAGACGACGCTCTTGGTGGAGCTCCAGATGTTCCACGCCACGTTGCCGGTCTGCTCGTTCGTCGGGCCCTCGCCGATGAGGCAGTTGTGCCGGAACACCTGCACGTTGAATCGGTTCCGACCGGCCGCGAAGGCCAGCGCTTCGCGCAGCTTCGCGGAGTCCAATCCGACCTGTTCCGGTGCCGCCCGTTCCAGATCGCGCCCCGAGGTGACCGCGCACCGCATCTGATCGCCTGGCGCGGCGGCCGCGCTCCCGGCGAAGAGATGGCCCGCCACCAGGGAAAGTGCCGCGATTCCCGCCAGAAACCCACCGAAACGCCCCATACGCAAAAGGCTAGCGTCCCCCTGCCGGTTCAGAGCCCCAACAGACCGGGCGTGTGGCGAGAAACTGGACGTCCGATATCAAACGACAGCGCCGCCGGGTTCGAGGGGAACCCGGCGGCGCCGCGAGCTCGGACACCATGCGGTGTCCCGACCGTGGTCGACGTCCCACAAGCGCCTCTCGGCGGGTGGTCGCTCGTAGCGACGAAGGGTGCGGCCCGGGGCTGTCCGGACGCCGACGGTGGGGTGTCGACGTCCCACAAGCGCCTCGCGGCGGGTGGTCGCTCGTAGCGACGAAGGGTGCGGCCCGGGGCTGTCCGGACGCCGACAGGGGTTTCAACCACGTGTCCTCGGAAGCTATTCCGCCACGAATTCGTGACGCTCGCCACGTCTATCGCAGGCCCCCTCCGGTGGTCGAGAACCTTGCGTCGCGACTGGTCGGCACGCGCCAGCCGCGCATGTTTTCTTGACTGATTCCAGATCATTTTCTTGACTTACTCCAGAAAACGGTCAGAATCGAAGCATGCACACCAACGGCATCACCCCACGAGAGTGGCTACGAGCAGCGGGTTTGCGGATCACCGCCCCGCGGCTCGCGGTGCTAGACGCGGTGTCCGCGCGGCCGCACTCGGATGCCGACGCGGTGGCCGCCGCGGTCCGCGAAACGCTGGGCTCGGTGTCCACCCAGGCCGTCTACGACGTGCTGCACGCCTGCGTGCGCGCCGGGATCCTGCGGCGGATCGAGCCCGCCGGCTCGTCCGCGCGGTACGAGACCCGGATCGGTGACAACCACCACCATCTGGTGTGCCGAAGCTGCGGTGCGGTCGCGGACGTCGACTGCGCCGTGGGCCATGCCCCCTGTCTGGACCCTTCGGATGCGCACGGATTCGTGGTCGATGAAGCCGAGGTCGTCTTCTGGGGAATGTGCTCGTCCTGCCGTTCCGAGTAGCGGTCCACACCTTGCCGCCCGGGGCAGCCCCTCCCGGGACTGATGTTCACCAGCCGAGGAGTCACCTATGACCAAGCCGACAACGACGAACACCGGTATCCCGGTCGAAAGCGACAACGAATCGCTCACCGCGGGCACGCAGGGCCCGATCCTGCTGCACGATCACTACCTCATCGAGAAGCTGGCCCAGTTCAACCGCGAACGGGTGCCGGAACGCATCGTGCACGCCAAGGGCGCGGGCGCTTACGGTGAGCTGGTCGTGACCCACGACGTCAGCAAGTACACCAAGGCGAAGCTGTTCCAGCCCGGTGCGCGCACGGAGTCGCTGGCGCGGTTCTCCACCGTGGCCGGCGAGCAGGGCAGCCCGGACACCTGGCGTGACCCGCGCGGATTCGCGGTGAAGTTCTACACCGAGGACGGCAACTACGACCTGGTCGGCAACAACACGCCGATCTTCTTCATCAAGGACCCGATCAAGTTCCCGGACTTCATCCGGTCGCAGAAGCGCCTGCCCGGCAACGGTCTTCGCGACCACAACATGCAGTGGGATTTCTGGACGCTGCGTCCGGAGACCGCGCACCAGGTGACCTGGCTGATGGGCGATCGCGGTATCCCGAAGACCTACCGGCACATGAACGGCTACGGTTCGCACACCTACCAGTGGATCAACGCCGCGGGCGAGCGCTTCTGGGTCAAGTACCACTTCAAGACCGACCAGGGCATCGAATACCTGACCCAGGCCGACGCCGACCGGATCGCGGGCGAGGACGCCGACTACCACCGCAAGGACCTGTGGGAGGCGATCGAGCGCCGCGAGTTCCCGAGCTGGACGGTCTATGTGCAGGTGATGCCGGTCGCGGAGGCCGAGGGTTACCGGTTCAACCCGTTCGACCTGACCAAAGTGTGGTCGCACAAGGACTACCCGCTGATCGAGGTCGGCAAGTGGACGCTGAACCGCAACCCGCGCAACTACTTCGTCGACATCGAGCAGGCCGCGTTCGAGCCGTCGAATGTCGTTCCAGGCATCGGTTTCTCGCCGGACAAGATGCTGCTCGGCCGCGTCTTCGCCTACGCGGACGCGCACCGCTATCGCATCGGCACCAACTACGCGCAGCTGCCGCCGAACCAGGCGAGGGCCGCGGAGGTGAACTCCTACTCCAAGGAGGGCGCCATGCGGTACCACTACAACGAGCCGAATGTGCCGGTGTACGCGCCGAATTCGTTCGGCGGCCCGCACGCCGACCCCCGGCAGGCCCCCGACGGCGGCATCTGGGATTTCGACCCGACCATCGTGCGGGCCGGCTACATCCAGCACGCCGAGGACGGTGACTTCACCCAGGCGGGCACGCTGGTGCGCGAGGTGCTCGACGACGCGCAGCGCGAGCGTTTGGTGCGCAACATCGTCGGCCACGTGCTCGGCGGTGTGCGGGAACCGGTGCTGAGCAGGGTCTTCGAGTACTGGAAGAACGTGGACGCCGACCTCGGCAAGCGGGTCGAGGAGGGCGTGCGCGCCGGGCTGGACGGCGGCGCGCGGAGCTGACATCCACGCCGGAGGCAACTGCGCGTTCGAGGACGCGCGGCTGCCTCCGGCGTGTCCGGCCGATCCTGTTTGCCCGGTAGGTGCCGGGGGTGTCAGAGTGTTGGCATGCCTCGGCTGACACGTGACTATCGGGTGGCGCTGGCCGCCGCCTTGGCGCTGCTGGCCGGTTGCGGTGCCGAAACCGAGGTGGCCCAGCCGGGTTCGATCACATCGAGCGTGCAGGCGGGCCCCGCCGCGAACGCGAGCGTGGTGGATCTGGAGGTCCGCTACGGTGCCCAGGTCGGGTTGTTCGCCGTGGACACCGGCACCGGCCGGACGGTCACCCATCGCGCCGACGAGCGTTTCCCGTTCCTGTCCACCTTCAAGACCCTGGCGGCGGCCGCGCTGCTGCGTTCGCGTCCGCTCGACACGGGATACTTCGATCGGGTGGTTCGCTTCCACGAGGCGGATCTGGTGGCGAACTCCCCGGTGACCAGCGCCGCGGTGGCCGAGGGGATGACGCTGGCGCAAGTGGCCGAGGCCGCGATCACCCGAAGCGACAACACCGCGGGCAACCTGTTGCTGCGCGAGATCGGCGGCCCCGAGGGACTCACGGCGTTCCTGCGCACGCTCGGCGATCCGACCAGCAGGCTCGACCGCTGGGAAACGGAACTCAACACCGCGATTCCCGGTGACGAACGGGACACCACCACTGCGGCCGCGCTGGCCGCGGACTACCGTGCCGCGGCGCTGGGCGACGCGCTCGGCGCACGCGAGCGCGACCAGCTGGTCGCCTGGCTGAAGGCCAATACCACCGGTGACAAACGCATTCGCGCGGGATTGCCCGCGAAGTGGGTCACCGGCGACAAGACGGGCACCGGCTCCTACGGTTGCGCCAACGACGTCGCGATCGTCTGGCCGGAGGGCGGCCGGGCGCCGGTGGTGATCGCGATCCTGACCCGCAAGTCCGACGCGGACGCCGAGGCGAACAACGACCTGCTGGCGGAAGTGACGAAGGTGGCGGTAAACGGTCTACGGTGACCCCAAGGCGGACTCGGACGCCTTGGCGACAGTCATGTCGATCTCCTGGATCTGGAGTGTCACGCCGTCCGGATCGACGACTCGCAAGCTGCGACCGAAGTCCTCGTCATGGATCTCGTAGTCGTAGCCGCGCTCGCGCAGCCGGTCCGCGACCACTTCCAGCTTCTCGTCGGTCGCGAACCCGAGTTCGACCGCTCCGGCCGGGCGTCCCTTCGACACCCGGAAATCGTGCAACCCGACCGCGCCCGCGTCTGCCGAAAGTTGCGCCCACACATCGAGACTCGCATTCGGATCGAGCGCCAGCCCGAGCCCGGCATAGAACGTCCGGCACGCTTCCACATCGGCGACGTACCTGATGGGCAGGACAGTAAGCATCTGCACTCCTTCTCGGAACCAACCGGGATCGAGTATCGAGCTCGTGGCGGGGCATGGCCCGCGCTGCCGGGGGATACGCCGGGATCCGATACGCGATGCGGTGGATACGACGGATTCCGTCACCGCGATAGTCGGGTGCCCACCGCGTAGGGGGCGAGTTGAGTGCAGCCGGACGCGCCCATCGGCACGTGCGAATTCTCGTGCGCTCATGGTTGCGCGGGTCCGCTCGCAGTTCGTATACGTGGGATCGCGAAGGCTGAACGACGAACTGTAGTAGACCTGGCCGGTTGGTCGGCCAGGTTCGGACACCTACAGCAGGCCCCACCAATAGAGCAGGCTGGCCAGAATCCAGACCACCACGGTTTCCATCGTCGCTCCCGATCTCGTTGGCGCACTCACCACCATCATCCCGCGATCCGCGGCCGGGCGGTAGGAGCTCGCCGGGCACCACTCGGTAACGCCGCGCTCACCTGCGTTTTTGATCTTGCAAGGTGTTCTTAAGTCCGCGCCAAGCCCGGGCCTGCATTGTTTGTCGCAAGGGAGGGACAAGCCCAGCACCGAAGGTGCGAACCGGGGACCGACCTGTCTCGAGGGGTGACAGGTCGGACCTCGGGGGTGGTGTCCGCCGGGCCGGTCTACGAGGGGTGGCCGGCCCGGCGGACGCGGAACGCGGAGCGGTCGCTCGCGCAGGCTCTTCCTGGCGCTGACCGGCAACCAGTTGTTGTTGCCGCTGCCGAAGGTAACCGACAGGTGCGGCTCCAGGTTCGAGAGGATGGGTGCGGCTGGGCCGGTCGTGTGGGTGATCGGCCCACCTATCTATCTGAAACGGGTTCTAGACAGTTGGATGGTTTTGTCTTACCGTCGATACATGGTGAACGTTGCGTATCGGGCGGCTCCGGTGTTCCAACTCCGTTCCGGCCCCACCTGGGCGTCGCCGTGGCAGATGTACGCGGCGTTGCGCGAGCACGATCCGGTGGCGCACGTCGTGCCGGACGCCCGTCCGGAGAACGACTACTGGGTGCTCACCCGGCACGAGCACGTCTACGCCGCGGCGCGGGACAGTGAAACGTATTCCTCGCGCGACGGGCTGACGGTGGAATACGGCGAACTCGACGAACTCGGCTTGACCGACAATCCCCCGCTGGTGATGCAGGATCCCCCGCAGCACACCGACTTTCGCAGGCTGGTCGCGCGCGGGTTCACCCCGCGCCAAGTCGAGGACGTGGAGCCGGTGGTCCGCCGGTTCGTGCGCGACCGGCTCGACGGCATCGCCGCCCAGGGCGGCGGTGACATCGTCGAGCAGCTGTTCAAACCACTGCCGAGCATGGTGGTGGCGTACTACCTCGGGGTTCCGGAGCAGGACCGGGCTCGGTTCGACGGCTGGACCGACGCCGTCGTCGCGGGCAGCATCGATCGGACGAACGCCAAGGCGCACGCGGCGTCGGCGGAGATGATGGGGTACTTCGCGGACTTGATCAAACGCAGGCGCGTCGATCCCGGCGACGACACGGTGTCCCTGCTGGTCCAGGCCGGCATGGCGGCCGACGACACGGACGTGCGCGGGCTGATCCAGATTCTCGCCTACACCTGGACCATGGTCGCCGGTGGCAACGACACCACGACGGGCTTGCTGGGCGGCGCGGTGCAACTACTGCAACAGCACCCGGACCAGCGCGCCGCGCTCGCCGCGGAACCGGACCGGATCCGCGTCGCGGTGGAGGAGTTCGCCCGCCTCACCTCGCCGGTGCAGGGATTGGCGCGGACCGCGACGCGCGACGTCGAACTGGCCGGGAAG
Source organism: Nocardia sputorum (assembly GCF_027924405.1). NCBI lineage: Bacteria > Bacillati > Actinomycetota > Actinomycetes > Mycobacteriales > Nocardiaceae > Nocardia > Nocardia sputorum. The sequence goes on from NZ_AP026978.1 coordinate 7,398,446, forward strand.
ACCGTGCCCGCCGGGCGGAAGGTGCTGCTGGTGTTCGGATCCGCCAATCGGGACGAACGGGTTTTCGGCGCCGACGCCGCCGAGCTGGACATCGATCGAAATCCGCAGCGGATCCTGACCTTCGGGCACGGGCCGCACCACTGTCTCGGTGCGGCGGCCGCGCGGATGCAGGCCCGGGTCGCGCTCGAGGAGTTGCTCGATCGGTTTCCCGAGTATGTGGTCGACATCGACGCGGTCGAGTACGCGAACGGGCCGTATGTTCGCAGGCCGACTACTGTGCCGTTCCGGTGCAGGGGCTGAGCGGCCGGGTCGGGCGGTGCGGGGCACGGTAGGAAAGGACAGGGCATGAGTGGCGATTGGCTGGCCGACGGTCGCGCCGAGCTGGCCGGTGAGCGCATCCTCGACGCGGTGCGCGCGCTGTTCATCGACAAGGGCGTCATCGGAGTCGGCATGGCCGAAGTCGCCGACGCCGCGGGCTGTTCCAGGGCGACGCTGTATCGCTACTTCGAGAATCGGCAGGCGCTCTACGTGGCCTTCGCGGGACGGGAGGCGAGGCAGCTGGTCGAGCGCGTCTGGCGGGATCGGGGGGCGCCCGCGAGCGCGGAGCCGGGGGAGCAGCTGCTCGACACGCTGACCGCGCTGCTGGCGGAGGTGCGGAAAACGCCGCATCTGGCGGTCTGGTTCGAACCGTCCAACGCGGGCATCGTCGCCGAACTGGCGAATTCGGCGGGTGTGGTCGATGCGCTCGCCACGGACTTCGTCGCCGGGTTCCGCCCCGGACTGCCCGCCCGCGCGGCCGAGCGCGTCGGTCGGTGGGTGGTGCGGGCGATGGTGTCGTTGCTGACGTTGCCCGGCGCCGGCGAAGACGAGGAACGAGCGATGCTGCGAGACTTCGTGCTTCCGTTCCTGCTCGACGACCGAACCGTGATCGGCTGACAACGGCACGCCGTCGACCGGAGCCGCGCGGAACTCCGGTCGAGGCGCGAGCCGACGGCGCACGGCTCAGACGGTCGCCGTCGAGTAGTCGGGCAGGTCATAGGTCTCGGTCTTGCTCAACATCCGCATCATCACCGGTCGCATCGCCTTCGACATCATCACCTTGCTGACGGCGTGGCCCGCGCGAATGCCGAAGCGGGACTTCGGCGTCATGGCGCTCAGGCCGCCGGGCTGCAACTGCTGGGCCGTCTTCACGAAGGGGCGCAGCACCTCTTCGTAACGAGTCAGGGCCGCTGCGGGGTTGTCGGCGTGCGCGGCGAGTTCACCGGCGAGGACGTACGCGCCCACCAGTGCCATCGCGGTTCCCTGCCCGGTGAGCGGTGAACCGCAGTACCCCGCGTCGCCGAGCAGGACCACCCGGCCCTGGACCCAGCTCGGCATGTCGATCCGGGCCAGCTCGTCGAAATAGAAGTCCGGCGCCTCGGACATCGCCGCCGCGATGCGGGCGGATTCCCAGCCGCCGCCGGCCAGCCGGTCGCGGATGAACTGCTGCTGCGCCGAGACATCCCGGCGCAGCGCGGGATCCGCCGCCGCGCGGATCACCACGAGCGCCTTGCAGGTGGCCGGGTCCGCGTCCGGACGCATGCCCAGCCCGGTCGCTCCGACCAGCGAGTGCATCGTGAACCAGTGCGGCTCCAGGTCTTCCGGTCGCTCCAGCGTGAAGAACGACATGTAGCCGCCCAGATACGTCGCGAACTGCTCCTCCGGGCCGAACGCCATCCGGCGCGTGGCGGAATGCAGACCATCCGCGCCGATCACCAGGTCGAATCGCGCTGCCGCGCCGGAGGCGAAGGTGACCTCGACGCCGGCGTCGTCCTGACGAATGTCGGTGATCCATTCCCCGTACCGGTAATCGACGCCGCCCTCGGCGGCGAGCAGGTCGAGTAGCACCTGGTTGAGATCGCCCCGGGTGATCTCGATTTCGGCGACCGCGCCCTTGCCGTCGAAGAGCTCGGCGGGCATGCGGAGGATTTCGCGGCCCGCGTCGTCGACGTACTTCATGCCGCGCTCGTCGAGCTGGTATTGCCGGATGCCCGGCATCATGCCCATCCGCTCGGCCACCTCGCGGCTGGGTCCGCGCAGGTCGACGGCCTGCCCGCCGGGTCGCGGCGCCGCCGCGCGCTCCACCACGGTGGCCCGGATGCCGGACCGGAGCAGTTGCAGCGCAACGGCATTGCCGCCGATGCCGCCGCCGGCGACGAGCACGCGGAGCTGGCTGCTTGCGGACTTGGGGTTCATGACTTTCCTCGACTCCCGCTGGGTTGACCAAATGTCTTAGACATATGTCTAACACGAATCTGGCACGGATGTCTAGCACAAATGTCTAATGCGCTGGCATGAGAAATGGCCCATGGCGGCGAGGAACACTCGCGGCCATGGGCCACCGGTGCGAAGCAGGAGCTAGGAACGATGCCGCAGGTACGTCCGCCAGCTGGCGTGATGGGTGATGTCGGTGGCGGCCGCCGCGGCATCGTGGGTGCAGGTGAATCCGACGACATCGCGCCCGTCGGCGAGTTCGATGCTGGTCAGGGCCATAGGAGCGGGAAGCTCGGCGAGGAAGGCGCCCAATCCGGCCGCGGAGACCCGGAACAGCTCACCCTCGATCGGAGCGCCGCGGCCCGGTCCGTGCCGCACCAGTCCCGGCTTGGGCGGAGTGGTGTCGAGCGCGGTCAAGCGGTAGGCGTCGGTGGTCCGCACCGGGCCCAGGAAGCGGGCGCCGAGGTTTTCCAGCTGCCAGTGCAACGGCTGCCCGCGCAGATGCGCTCCGAAGACCGCCAGGTCGACACCCTGGTCGACGAGCAGCGGCGCACTCGCCAGGCCGAGCAGGCGGGCGGCGATGTCGACGGCCACCTGATCGGCGAAGGCGGGGGTGACCAGCATGACCCCGAACGGAGCGCCATCGGTGGTGGGTGCGCCCGGGACGGCGACGGCGGCCATGTCCAGCAGGTTGCAGAAGTTGGTGTAGGTGCCCATCCGCCGGTTGATGCCGATCGGATCGGCTTGTACGGCGGCGATGCTCGGATGTTCGGTGGTGGTCGGCAGCAGCAGTGCGTCGAAACCGCGCAGCAGGTCGGCGGCCGCTGCCTTCGCGCGGGTCAGCGTGTCGAGATCGGCGGCGAACGCCGGGCCGGACTTCTCCCGCGCCGCCCCGATGATGGCGGCGACCGTCGGGTCGGCGCCCGCTGGAGCGGTGTCCAGGAACGCGCCCACCGCGGCATAGCGTTCGGCGACGATCGCGCCGTCGTAGAGCAGCAGTGCGGCGTCGAGGAGGACGGAGACGTCGATTTCCTCGGTTTTCGCGCCGGTGTCGGCGACAGCGGCGACGGTGCGCGCGAACGACTCTCGATATGGCTCGCTGAGCGGGGCCAGATCCTCGGAACGCGGCACGGCGATGCGCGGCGTGAGCGGTGCGGCCAACCGGACGTCGGCGGGCCAAGTCCGGCTACGCGGGTCGCGCGGCTCCGGGCCCGCCATCACAGCGGCCGCGGCGACCGCCGAGTCGAGGTCGGCGGCGAAGACCGTCACGGCGTCGTAATCCACACAGGCGGGCACGGTTCCGTGCGCCGGGATCACACCCAAGGTGGCTTTGAGGCCGACGATCCCGTGCAATGCCGCGGGCACGCGACCGGAACCCGCTGTGTCGGTGCCGATTCCGATATCCGCGATGCCGAGCGCCACCGCCGCGGCGGAACCGGAACTCGACCCGCCCGACACCAACTCCGGATCGAGGGCGTTGCGCACCGCGCCGTACGGGCTGCGCGTCCCGACCAGCCCGGTGGCGAACTGGTCGAGGTTCGTCTTGCCCAGCACCAGCGCGCCCGCCGCGAGCAATCGCTCGACCGCCGCCGCGGTCGCCTCCGGTTGATAGGCGAATTCCGGGCAGGCCGCGGTGGTCGGCAGGCCCGCCACGTCGATGTTGTCCTTCACCGCCACCAGCACTCCGGCCAGCGGCAGGGCCTCTCCGGCGGCGAGCCGCCGTGCGAGCGCGGCCGCTTCAGCGGCGACCTCGGATTCGGGTCGCAGGGTGATCCACACCTCCGGCCGATCGACTTCGGCGATTCGCCGATAGGCGGCCGCGACGCGTGCGATGGGGTCGACTGCGGTGTTGCCTAGGACGCCTGGGGGCATTCAGTCGGCTCCGATCACTACTAGGGGCGTTCCCGGCTCCACCTTGGCGCCGGACGTGGTCAGGACCTTCAGCACGGTGCCCGCGGCCGGGCTGTGCACAGGTAGTTCGAGCTTCATCGCCTCCAGGACGGCCACCGCCGCACCCGCCGTGACCCGCTGCCCGGGCTCGACTTCCACCCGCCAGACATTGCCGATCATCGGCGCGGTGACGACGGTCGCGTCGGCGGGCAGCCCTGCCAGCGGGTCGTGGATGGGTGCGGCGGCGGGCGCGACGGCGCCGCGTTCGAACTCGCCCGCCGCCCGCCACGCGTCCTTCTCCGCCTCGAACGCGGCGGCCTGCCTGGCTTCGAACTCGGCGATCGCGCCTGCCTCGGTGCGCAGCAACCGCAGATGGTCGGCGAGCGCGAAACTGCCCTCGCTCACCTCCGCGTCGAACCTGCCCGCGGCGGCCGCGGCGCGGTATTCGAGCAACTGCTCCGCGCCGACCGGTTCCCAGACGATGCGATCGAAGAACCGGAACAGCCAGGGCGTGCCCGCCTCGAACGGCGCGGACTGCCGATAGCTGGACCAGATCGGCACCGTTCGGCCGATCAGCTGGTAACCGCCTGGCGAGGCCATCCCGTAGACGCACAGGTACTTGCCTCCGATGCCGACGGCATCCGACGGGGTCCAGGTACGCGCCGGGTTGTATTTGGTGGTGACCAGGCGGTGCCGCGGATCGAGCGGAACCGCCAGCGGCGCACCGAGATACACGTCACCGAGCCCCAGTACCAGATACTCGGCGTCGAAGACCGTGGCGCGCACGTCGTCGACGCTGTCGAGCCCGTTGATGCGGCGGATGAACTCGGTGTTCGACGGCAGCCACGGCGCGGTGTCGCGCACACCGCTGCGGTAACGGTCGATCGCTTCCGCGATGGACGGGTCGTCGAACGACAGCGGCAACCGGATGGTGCGGCTCGGCACCACCAGATCGGTCGTGGCGGGCAGCTCGGCTTCGAGTTCGGCCAGCGTGCCGAGCAGTCGATAGTGCGGCAGCACTTCGGGATCGAAGTGGATGTGCAGGGAGCGGACGCCAGGGGTGACGTCGAGGATGCCGGGCAGCCGGACGCCCGCGAGGGCTTCGGACAGCGCGTGCACCCGCATGCGCAGCCCGAGGTCCAGCACCATCTCGCCGTACTCGACCAGGACGTTGTCGTCGCCGCCGCGCAGGTATCGCACCCGCGGCCGGTCCGGTGACGCCTCGATTCCGCCGAGGACGCCGCGATCCCGCAGCGCGGCGGGAGAACCGGTGGGCAGATCCGGCACGCGGCTGCCGTCGGACGCGCGCAGCGCGGCCGCCTTGTCGTCGTCGACCGGCACGAACCGCACGGTGTCGCCGGGACGCAACTGACCCATCCGCCAGCGATGCGCGGACACCACGGTGAGCGGGCAGGCGAAGCCGCCGAGGCTGGGGCCGTCGGGCCCGAGCAGGATGGGCGTGTCACCGGAGACGTTCAACGCGCCCACGCTGTAGGGGTTGTCGTGCAGGTTGGACGGGTGCAGCCCGGCCTCGCCGCCGTCGCTGCGCGACCAAGCAGGTTTCGGGCCCTCCAGCCGGATGCCGGTGCGGTTGGCGTGGCTGCCGACCCGCCACGGGTGTGTGCAGAACTGGGTCATGTCGGCGTCGGTGAAGTACGCGGGCGCGGTCTGCGGACCGACGCCGACCGCGAGCTGCCAGTCGTGGGTGAACGTCGGCCGGTCTCCCGCCGGCACCGCGGCGGGTGCGCCGAGTGCGCCTGCGTCCACCGAGGCGATGCCGAGCACGTCGCCGGTCGCCACCGCCTTTCCGGTCACACCGCCGAATCCGCCGAGGGTGAAGGTGGCCGCGCTGCCGTGGTAGAGCGGCGCATCGATGCCGCCGCGCACCGCCAGATAGGTGCGCAGGCCGGTGTCGGCGGGTGCGCCGATGTCCAGCAACGCGCCCGCGGCCACGGTGACCGGCTCCCACATCGCCACCGGACGGCCGTCCACCGTCACCGGCGCGGGCGCGCCGGTCACGCACACGACGGTGGTGTCGGAGAAGCGCAATTGCGGGCCCTGCAAGGTGCATTCGAGCGCGGGGACGCCGACCGGGTTGCCGACCGCGGTGTTGGCGAGGGTGAAGGAGAGGTCGTCCATCGGGCCGGACGGCGGAATGCCGACCTCCCACAGGCCGATCCGGCCGGGGTAGTCCTGCACGGTGGTCATGGTGCCGCCGCGCAGCACGTCGATGCGGCGGCCGACCGGGCGGATCTCGGCCAGCGTGGTGGTGGTGTGCTCGGTGCGCAGCACCCGGCCGTCCGCCGCGGCTCGGCGGACTTGCGGCAGATTCGTCTGGACGCCGTAGATCCGGGTCTCGGCGAGTGCGGTGCGCAGTGCGGCGAAGGCGTCCGTTCGGCTCTCCCCGGTGCTGATCACCTTGGCCAGCAGCGGGTCGTAATACGGGCTGACCTCCGAGCCGGTGGCGACCCACGTGTCCACCCGGACGTCGTCCGGGAAGTGCGCGGCCGTGATCAGACCCGCGCTCGGGCGGTAGTCGTGGCCGGGATCTTCCGCGTAGACCCGCGCCTCCACCGCGTGACCGGTGATCGCCGGTCCCCGCTCGGGCTGTTCATCGACCATCGAGGTGTCGCCGCCGGCGAGGCGCAGCATCCATTCCACCAGGTCGACGCCGGTGACCGCCTCGGTGACCGGATGCTCGACCTGCAGCCGGGTGTTCATCTCCAGGAATGACGCGGCGCCGCTGTCGGCGTCGTAGACGAACTCCACCGTCCCGGCCGAGCGGTATCCGACCGAACGGGCGAGCTCCCGGGACGCGGCGAGCAGACGCTCCGACAGCTCCGCGCCGAGACCCGGGGCGGGCGCCTCCTCGATCACCTTCTGATTGCGGCGTTGCAGCGAGCAGTCTCTGGTGCCGAGGCTGACCACGCGGCCGTGGCCGTCGCCGAACAGTTGCACCTCGACGTGCCTGGCGCGCGCGACGAAACGTTCCAGGAAGACGCCCGCCGACCCGAAGTTCGCCGCCGCGATGCGCTGCACCCGCTCGTAGGCCGCGCGCACCTTGTCCGGGCCGAAGCATGCCTGCATGCCGATGCCGCCACCGCCGCCGACCGCCTTCAGCATCACGGGAAAACCGATCCGCTCCGCCTCCGCGACCGCGTGATCGGCCGATTCGAGCAGGTCGCTGCCCGGGATGAGCGGTACGCCCACCGCGCGCGCCGCTGTGCGCGCGGTGTGCTTGTCCCCGAAGACGCGCAGCTGCTCGGGGGTCGGCCCGACGAACGCGATGCCCGCCTGCTCGACCGCGGTGGCGAAATCGGCGTTCTCCGAGAGAAAGCCGTAGCCGGGATGAATGGCTCCGGCTCCGGCGGTCAGCGCCGCCTCGACCACCAGGTCGGCCCGCAGATACGACTCCGCCGCCGGGCCCGGTCCCAGCCGCACGGCGACGTCCGCCATCTCGACGTGCGCGGCGCTCACATCGGCATCGGAGTACACGGCGACCGTCTTCAGCCCCAGTGCCCGGGCCGTCCGCACGATGCGGCAGGCGATCTCGCCGCGATTGGCGACGAGCACCGTATCGAATTCCAGACTCACTACCGCTCCCTGCTAATCCGTAGCCAGCGACATCGCCGCGATCGCGCGGGTGACTCGTTCGAGCACCACGTCCAGCGATTCACCGATGTGCGTGTGCAGCAGCCGATACGCGAGCGGGAGGTCGTCGGCCAGCACGGCGTCGAGAATTCCGAGATGCTCGGCGATGGTGGTCTCGATCCGGTTGTTGACCATGAAGTCGTACATCCGTACGTGGCGGATGCGAGAATTCACCGCCTTCAGTGCCCGCACCATCTCCGTGTTGCCCGCCGCGGTGAGCAGGGTGACGTGGAATTCCTCGTCGCGCACCACGAAACCGGGTTCTTGTTCCGGCGGGTCGGCGCGCAGCTCCAGCCAGGCGGCGCGCTCACATTCGAGGAGTTCCCGGTCGTGCGTGACGGCGGGATTGGTCATCGCGCGCTGTAAACCGCCCAGCTCCAGCGTGATTCGCAGCTCGTACAGGTCACGGATCAGTGGGATGCTCGGCCGTACCGGGCTGAAGCCGTATTCTTCGCGTTGCAGCAATCCATCCGAGCACAGGACGGTCAGCGCTTCGCGGACCGGCGTGCGCGAGATGCCGAAGCGCGCGGAGAGTTTCGGTTCGGTCAGCCGTTCGCCGAACTTGATGTCTCCGTTCATGAGCTCGCTGCGCAGCGCCGCGTACACCACGTCGCGCAGCGGTTTGCCCGCCGCGTCCGCCAGGGTCGCTATCCGTGTCGACATGCCTGTATACGCTATTGACCTCCCATTTCGGTGGAGTGTCCGTAAGTTATCGCCGCGTTAGCGTCTGCTCACCGCGCCGGTCGCGACGCTGTGCCCCGCCGACCGGTCCGACAGCGGGGACGAAACGGAATCCCGCGCCGGGCCGACAGACTCATCGAGTCGGTTGTCCATCAGTGAGCATCAAGGAGACGGTATGAAGCGCAGCACGAAGTTCGCCGGAGCAGTCGCCGCCGTAGCGGTGGCGCCGATCCTAGCGGCTGGTTCCGCCCAGGCCGACCCGGGCACGGTCTACTTCTCGGTGGGCAGCATGAACTGCGCCATCTTCGCGGACGGCTCGCTCGGATGTGATTTCGCCGCTCCACTGCGGTTGAGCTACTACGTCGGCGACACCTACGTCCCGGTGCCGGTGCCGGTCAACGAGATCGCGATCGACCAGCCGTGGTTGCCCGCGCATCCCACCTTCGACCCGGCCACGCCCTACACCCTGCCGGGCGGCAATCCCAGCATCTACGACGTGCGGACCGGTTCGGGGCAGTGGGGTCCCATCGTCGAGCACGCGGGCGCGTCGTGCCAGGTCGGCTTCCACGGCAGCTTCACCTGTCAGGCGCTGGGCCGGGGATTCACTTCCTACGGCGGCACGGTCGTCGCGTGATCGTCCGGCGGCGCGCCCGTTGCGGGACGGGCGCGCCGGTCGGGAATCGCACCGTTACCGGCCGCTTGTGCCGTCGAGCCGGATGACCTGTGCGTTGACCGTGCTCGCGGCGTCACCGGCGAGATAGGCGACCACCGCGCTCGGCTCGGTCGGCCGCATCGCGGCGAGGGCGGTCTCGAGTTCCGCGTTGTCCGTCGTGCCGACGCCATAGCTGACCGTGTTGACCGTGATCCGCCGCGCTACGAAATCCGGCGCCACGGCCTGGCCGAGCTGCTCGACCGCGCCGCGCGTCGCGTCGTGCACCGCGCTGCCCGGGGCGGCGGGATCGCAGACGGAGATGATCCGGCCCTCGTCGGCCAAGTGCTGCAAAGCCAGTTGCAGGCCGTGGAAGACGCCCTTCACCGTCGCCGCGAACGCGCTGTCGAACGCCTCGGAGCTGAGCTTCGGGAACGGCTCGGATTCCGGCACCGCCGCGGTGTTGACCAGCAGATGCCACCCGCCGCATTCCTCCAGCAGCGCCTGCACCAGCTCCTCGTACTCGCCGCGATCGGCGATATCGGCCGCGAGCGCCAGCGCGGCGCCGCCGGCCTCGGTGATCTCCTTTACCACGTCGGCGGCGGGCTCGGGGAAGTGCGGATGGTGCACCACGACCCGTGCACCATGCGCGCCAAGCGTTTTCGCGATCGACCTGCCGATCCCGGTGTAGGCCGCCGTGACCAGCGCGGTCTTCCCGGACAGCGGTTTGTCCGCGGGCACGCTATCGACGGGCTTGCTCATCTGCCGACCTTTCGTCGATTGCGGAAATAAGGTTCCAGCGATGATATTCCCGCATCCGGCCGGAACAACCTACGAAGAATCGGCCGTCCGCCCCGTGTCGGGTGTACCGGCGATGGCGAGTGTTCGCAGCGGCCGCGGAACCGGCAGCGTGGAACAAATGCCCGAGTCCGGTCGCGCGCACGCGTAGAAGCGGTCTCTCGCGTCGCTCCGGTGACGACCCCGATCGCCACACTGTAACGGGCAAGCACATGCCGAGGCCATGGACCATGATCGGCCTGGTTCGTGAAAGGGCCTGGTAGACCCGCGAATTCGCGCGGTGCGCGAGCGGTCTCATTACGCGTCGATGAACAGGTCGTTGGCCAGCGCGCCGTCACCGGGAACGACGCGATAGCGGTCCAGGTCGGTGATTCCGTTGGCGGCGAGCACTTCTTCGTCGAGCAGCAGCCGACCGGTGTTTGTCGCGGCAGGGCTGGTCACCACGAGCAGGGCGGCGTCGGCGCAGATGTCGGCGGTGCGGGACGCGGCGACGGCTTCCGCACCGCCGAGCAGGTTGCGGACCGCGGCGGTGTCGATCTTCGTCCGCGGCCACAGCGAATTCACGGCGATGCCGTAGGACCGGAATTCGTGCGCCAGACCGACCGTGGCGATGCTGACACCGTATTTGGAGACGGTGTAGGCGACGCCGTTGCCGACCTGCCCGGGGTTCATGTTGAGGGGTGGGGAGAGCGTGAGGATGTGCGGATTGCGCCCGGCTCGGGCCGAGGTGCGCAGGTACGGGAGCGTCAGCTTGGACAGCAGGAACGGGGCGCGGAGGTTGACCGCCTGCATGTGGTCGTAGCGCTGCATGCCGATCTGCTCCGCGCCGGTGAGATCGACCGATCCGGCATTGTTGACCAGGATGTCGATGCCGCCGAAACGCTCGACGATCCGCTCGACGGCGTCGGCCAGCGCCCTGTCGTCGCGGACGTCCGCCACCAGCGGCAGCACCGCCCCGCCCGCGGCTTCGGCGCGAGCGGCCGCGGTGTGGATGGTGCCGGGCAGTTTGGGATGCGGCTCCTGGGTGCGGGCGATCATGGCGACGTTCGCGCCCTCCGCCGCGAACCTGATCGCGATCGCCAGGCCGATGCCACGGCTGGCTCCGGTGATCACCGCGGTCTTGCCCGCGAGCAGACCCTCGTTCGGCGCGGATGGGGAAGTGGGTCCGTGCATAGCCGGTGCTGCCCTTCGGATTCGGTCGATCTTGTTCCGAGGCTAACCGGCGTTCGGTGGAACCGGGGGCGGTTCGGGCCCCACCGCCGCGAGGATTCGCGCCCGCTTCCGGTCGCTACCTTGTCGCTACCCATCGCATCACTGCGCCTTCCCTGTCGTAGCGGGCGAGATGGTCGTAAACCCTGAGGCATAAGGGAGCCCACATCGAGTGGACTCCCCTCGGACTCGGCCCGGCTCGAACGGGCTGCCACCCCTCCAAACGGGGCATTCATCCGGCGACCGCGTGCCATTGAGGCCAGCAGCTACGTGCTGCTAGGTTCAGCGGGGAACCCATCAGTACCTGTCCCCTGGAAGTTCCCATGCCTCGTCGATCACCGGGCGAGATCAGGTCACGGCTACCGCTACGCACCGCACGCGCCAGACCTCCAGCTATCTACCGGCGACCTCCTGTCATACGACGGCTCTCGGCCGGTGCGAATCGCCAGATCGCTGATTTCGAACGCGCCCACGGCCTGCGCCCCGGGTCCGTCGCCCACGCCTTCCGGCGATGGGCCTATACGGGCCGACGTTCACCTCGAGACCCGTCACCCGTCTACGGACCTGACGACTCGGACCTGCGCAGCGGCGATTACCACGTCAGGACGCTGCTGGAGCGGACCGCCTGGTCTCTCCGGCCCCGGGCCCGACGAGAACTGCGGAGAGAGCTCGGACCGCTCGACGATCGCATCATCGCCCGGACGGTCAACGATCCGTTCGCCCCGCCCGATCTCCCATGGTGGAAACGGCGGATCGAGATCTGACACACGGCCACAGCCCGATCCGACACCATGCGACAGGCCTACCAGCACTTACCGCTGAGGACACCTCGAATGATCACCGAAATGATTCCCATGTGGACCTCCCAGCGAACGCTGGTGTCCCTACGCGATGTGCTTCAGTTGTTCCCGCCGAACAACTGGCGGTGGACGGTGGAGGACTTCGACGGGGTTTTCGGACGATCACCCACTGGCATCACCTGGGCCCAGTTCCGGGAGAGGGTGGCCACTGGGGCAGTGGCATTCGATTGGAACGGAATCCAACAGTTCGCCGACGGTGTGGATCAGATGATCGACGGCCGGATCGTCGCGACCGACGAGAGCGGTACCACCGTGGTACAGCTGGACGCGTTCGACAGCACTGAGTACGAGATCGTCATTGATCCTGCCTGGAGCGGCGCGGCTGCATTCGTTGCCGCTGTTCCCGGCGGGTGGGGATTGGGAGCTGATTCCGGGCTGATGCTGCTTACCGGCATCGGCGTCGCTCCGGCTGTCCCGGGCAACGGAGAAGGCCCCTGACCGTATACCGGTCAGGGGCCTTCCCGTCGTCTCAACCACGAGTCGGGGTGACAGGATTTGAACCTGCGACCTCTTCGTCCCGAACGAAGCGCGCTACCAAGCTGCGCCACACCCCGTGAAGCGAACCTGGAGTAGCTTACAACAGGGTGGCGCGAGACGTTAAACCGGCAGGTCAGTCACCCTGCGAGGGGGCGGATGCTGGTGAAGATGCGCTTGGCGGTCTCGGCGTCGAGGGCGTGCGGGACGCCCGTGTCGGCGGCGATCACCATGACGAAGTTTCCCTCGTCGTTGGGGAACGCGGCGGTGTAGACGGAGTACGCCTTCGCGCAGCCGGGCTTGGCGTCGGCGACGGTGCCTTTGGTCTCCACGAACATGCCGTGCTGGGAACCGTCGAGCGACGCCAACGGCATGGGCAGTCCGGGCGTGCCGCCGGGCGTCGCCTTGTAGGCGAGCGTGGCGGTTCTCGTGCCGAGTTCGGTGGCCGCCTTTCCCGGATCGGAGGTGTTCGAGCCGGTGAGGAAAGCGACGGTCCGGGTGGAACCGGGGCAGTAGCCCTTGCCCTCGCTGGCCAAGCCTTTACCCGCGACGGCGTTCGGTGGCTCGCCGAAGCCGCCGATGGTGCCTTGCGGCGCGATCGTCCAGTCGGCGGGTACGTCGTAGGCCGCGCCGCTGTCGGGCGCTCTGACGACTTGGAACCCGGGGATGACGGGGTTCTTGTCGCCGGAACCCCGGGCGGTTGTCGTGGGGGCGGACGTGGCGGTGGTCCGCGCGGGCGCGGGCTCGGTGGTCGTGGTGAGCGCGTCCACCATCGACGGCGTCGCATCCTGCGCGGCGTTGTCCTTGTCGGTCTTCGTCAGGGCCACTACCCCGGCTACCAGACCGCCCACGAGCAGCACCGCCAAGCCGATCGTCAGGACGAGCATTCCCCGGTCGCGGGCGTTCGGACCGTTCGGTGGCGGTCCCCCGAAGCCGCCCTGCGGACCGTAGCCGGGTTGATACGGGCCATCGGGCGTTGTGCCGTATGGTCTGGGGCCGCCCGCGGGTTGCCAATGCCCACCTTGTGCCGGGTGGCCGACCTCGACCGGATAGCCGAGCTGGGTCGGCGTCGAGTCGGCAAGGTCGGGCACGGCGGCGAGCCTTCGGTTGCGGACCGGGCCGGACTGGTCGAGCGCCCCGAGTGGTTGCCCGAGCATGGTCGGATCGTTGCGCCCGTGGGCGGGATCCGGGTCGGACTGCGGCGGCCATTGCCCGGCGGGTCGAGCCAGGATCGTCGGATCGTTTCGGTCCTGTCCTCCTGGCTGCGGGCCACCCGGCGACTGGGCGAGCATGGTCGGATCGGCCTGCGCGGGTGTGTCCGGCGCCCATGACAAGGCGGGATCGCCCGGCCAGGCGGGTTGCCACTGGAGTGTGGGTGCGGGCTCTTGACCCGGCTGCCAATGGGTGGCGGGGTCGGCCGGCCACGGGTGCGGCGGTCCGCCACCGTCGGTCGGTGCGGCTCCCGGTTGCCACGGAGACGTGGGGGCGTGTTCTTGTGAGCTGGGTTGCCACTGCTCCGGATGACCCGAGGATTGTTCTCGGCCGCGCTGCCATGGCGTGATACCGGGCTGGACTGGTTGGTCGTACCCGCCGGACTGCCCCTGCGACGGCTGTTGCGGTGCGCCGGATTGCGGCGGATGCGCTCCGTCGTCCGGCGGGCGAGCGGCGAAGTCGTCTCTTGCCGGAGGGAACGCGGAACGCGGTGCGGGGGTGGGCTGTTGCCGAGGAACCGGCGGCCCGGCGGGCCGTCCCAGAATCGTCGGGTCGTCGCGCCGGTCGTCGAATCCACTCACAGTTGTCCCCTACCTGACACACGTCTCGGCAGGGGACCTTAGCGGGCGATCGCCTCCGATGCCGACACTCCGTGGCCCGTGTCGGCTGCGGGCCGCTTCGGCGGCGCGGCGACCAGCGTCAACAGCGTCGCCTCCGGACGGCAGCAGAATCGGTACGGCGCCCACGGAGAGGTGCCGACCCCCGCGGAGACGTGCAAGCGGGTGTGCTCGCCCCACTTCGACGGACCCTTGACCCGGGACCGGTCGATCCCGCAGTTGGTGACCAGGGCGCCGTAGCCGGGCAGGCACAACTGGCCGCCGTGGGTGTGCCCGGCGAGCACCAGGTCGTACCCGTCCTCGGCGAAGCGGTCCAGCACGCGGGGCTCGGGGGAGTGGGTGAGGCCGAGCCGCAGGTCGGCCAGCGGGTTCGGGGCGCCGGCGACCGTGTCGTACCGGTCGCGTTGCAGGTGCGGATCGTCGACACCGGCGGTGGCGATGCGGATCCCGGCGACCTCGAGGTCACGGCGCACGTGCGTCAGGTCGAGCCAGCCGCGCTCGGTGAAGGCCGCGCGCAGGTCCTTCCACGGCAGCGGAGCGCCGAAGGTGCGGCGGTGGTCCTTCTTGAAGTACTTCAGCGGGTTCTTCGCCACCGGCGCGAAGTAATCGTTGCTGCCGAAAACGAAAAGGCCCGGGCGGGAGAGCAATCCGCCGAGGGCCTGAACCACCGCGGGCACCGACTTCTGGTGCGAGAGGTTGTCGCCGGTGTTGATCACCAGGTCGGGCTCCAGCCGGTCCAGTTCCCGCAGCCACTGCTGCTTGAGCTTCTGCCCCGGCGTCATGTGCAGGTCACTGAGGTGGAGCACCCGCAGCGACGACGACCCCGGCGCCAGCACGGGCATGGTCGCCTCCCGTAGGACGAAGGCGTTGCGTTCGACCAGCGAGGCGTAGCCGATTCCGGCCACCGCGGCCCCGGCGGCTCCCAGCGCGGTCGTGCGTACAGCAGAGGTCGAGATCACGGGCATTTGCCCAGCATAGGTGACCTCGCGCAGGAGCGCCGAGTGTGTTTCCGCACAAGCGCCCGTTTTTCCGGCGGGAAATCGGGCCGCGCGGCAAATGTAGTGGGACCGCCGCGCCGCAGCGGCTACCGTGAGCGGCATGTCGGAACTCAAATCGCAGCTGCGCGCGGATCTCACCGCCGCGATGAAAGCCAAGGACACGCTGCGCCTTTCCACAGTGCGGATGCTGCTGTCGGCGATCCAGACCGCGGAGGTCGCCGGCTCGGAGGCCCGTGAGCTCACCGACGCCGAGGTCGTCTCCGTGTTGCAGAAGGAAGCGAAGAAGCGCAACGAATCCGCCGAGGTCTACACGCAGGCCGGGCGCGGCGAACTGGCGGCGAACGAGCACGCCGAGGCGCGCATCATCGAGGAGTACCTGCCGACCCAGCTGACCGACGCCGAGGTCGCCGATCTCGCCGACACCGCCATCGCGCAGGTCGCCGAGGAGATCGGCGAGCGTCCCGGGATGCGCCAGATGGGACAGGTCATGAAGATCGCCACCGGACTCGCCGCGGGCAAGGCCGACGGCTCGCGCATCTCGGCGGCCGTGAAGGCGCGGTTGTAGGGCAGCGACGAGAAAGGGGCCGCGAACCATGTGGTTCGCGGCCCCTTTCTCTTGTCAGCGCGGGATCGGGATCGGGATAGGGATCGGTGGCAGCAGCGGCGGTGGCGGCAGTCCCGGGATGCCCGGCGGCGGCGCGGCCGGGCCGGGCGGCGGCGCAGCCCGGACGGTGCCGTCGCTGATGTACAGCGTGATCACTGAGCCGGGGATGGCCGACCCGTTCGGCGCTGTGCCCATCACGGTGCCTTTGGGGCGATCGCCCGCGCCCGTGACCGGCGACACCTGGAAGCCCGCCGCTACCAGCTTGGCGGTCGCCTCGCCCTGGGGCATGCCGACCACGTCGGGTACCTGGGCGTTGTTCGCGCCGCGCACATACTTGTCGTCCAGCGGGGGCAGGCCCGGCGGCGGGAACAGCGGTATCACGGGTTTGATCGCGTTGAACCAGGTCCGCGCGGGCTCGTTACCACCGAACAGATTGCCGTCGCCGCAGTTGCGGAGCGGGAACGAGCAGATCTCGCCGGGCGTCGGGCTGTCGCCGTAGACGTAGACCGCGGCGGCCAGCGCATTGGTGAAGCCGAGGAAGGCCGAGGAGCGGTGACTCTCGGTGGTGCCGGTCTTGCCCGACATCGGGAGGTTCCAGCCCGCCGACTGGGCCGCGCCCGCCGCCGTGCCCGCCGTGTCGTCCTTGCTCATCGCGTTGGCCAAGGTGTTGGCCAGGCCCGGCTCGACGACCTGCTCGCAAGCCTGCTGGGTCAGCGGGACCTGCTTGCCCTGGCGGTCGATGACCTCTTTGATCGGGTTCGGCGGGCACCACCGGCCGCCCGAAGCCAGCGTCGCCGCGACGTTGGACAGCTCCAACGGGTTGATCGCCACCGGTCCCAGCGTGAACGAGCCGAGGTTCTGCCCCTTGATCATGTCGGCCAGGCTCTGGTTGCCGTGGCCCGAAGTGCCCGCTTCGGTGAACGAGCGCATGCCGAGCCGAACCGCCATGTCGACGGTCGGGGTGACCCCGACGGCCTGGATCAGCTTCACGAACGCGGTGTTCGGGGAGGTGGCCAGCGCCTCCGTCACCGACATGGGTGATTTGTACCGGCCCGCGTTCTCGACGCAATAGGTGGCGGCCGGGCACCCGCGGGCGCCACCGTTACCCATGCCTTTGGCCTCGAACCGCCCTGGCACGTCGAGCTGGGCGTTGATGCCGAGACCTTTCTCCATGGCCGCGGCCGTGGTGAAGACCTTGAAGATGGAGCCCGCGCCGTCGCCGACCATCGAGTACGGCTGCGGCTGCACGGTCTCGCTCGCGTCCCGGTTCAGGCCGTAGGTGCGGCTGCTGGCCATCGCGAGCACCGGATGCGTGTCCTGCCCCGGCGCGACGACGGACATGACCTCCGCGATGTTGTCCAGGTTCGGGTTCGCCGCTTCGGTCACCGCGCGTTTCACCGAGTCCTGCACGGCCGGATCCAGGGTGGTCCGGATCAGGTAGCCGCCCTTCTCGATCTGTTCGCGGCTGATGCCCGCGTTGGCCAGGTACTGCAGCGCGTAGTCGCAGAAGAAGCCGCGGTCGTTGGCGGCGATGCAGCCGCGCGGCAGGCCCTTGGGTTCCGGCAGCACGCCCAGCGGCTTGGTCTTCGCCTCCCGGAACTCCTCGGCGCGGCTGGGGATGTTCTGGATCATGGTGTCCAGCACCGTGTTGCGCCTGGCCAGCACGCCGTCGGGGTTGGTGTAGGGGTTCAGCTTGGACGAGCTCTGCACCATGCCCGCGAGCATCGCGGCCTGCGAGACGTTCAGTTCGGCCGCGTCGACGCCGAAGTAGGTCTTCGCGGCGTCCTGGATGCCGTAGGAGGAGTTACCGAACGGGACGAGGTTGAGGTACCTGGTGAGGATCTCGTCCTTGGTGAGCTCCCGGTCCAGCGTCAGCGCCATCCGGATCTCCCGGATCTTGCGGGCGGGAGTGGTCTCGATGGCGGCGCGGCGCTCGGCGTCGGTCTTGGCGACCACCAGCAGCTGGAAGTTCTTCACGTACTGCTGGTCCAGCGTCGACGCGCCCTGCTGGACCTCGCCGCTGGCGCTGTTGGTGAGGAACGCGCGTAGCGTGCCCTGCCAGTCGACGCCCTCGTGCTCGGCGAAGCGACGGTCCTCGATGGACACGATCGCCAGTTTCATGTCGTTGGAGATCCGGTCGCTGGGCACCTCGAATCGGCGCTGCTCGTACAGCCAGGCGATCGGATTGCCCGCCGCGTCGACCATGGTCGAGACCGCGGGGACCGTTCCCTCGACCAGCTCCGCGGAGACGTTGTCGACGGCGTCGGCGGCACGGTTGGAGACGAACCCGAAGCCGCCGGCGAGCGGGAACAACAACCCGGCGACGAGCACGGAGGCCAGCACGCAGCTGCCGGCCAGCCGCGCGAGCGTATGTGTGATCGGCACGAATCAAGACTACGGGGTGCCATCCGAGCCTTCTTGGCGGCATTTGTCCGGAGCCCGGAACTGGTTGTTCGCGAACCGGAATGGGCGTGTCGCGCGATCGCACCCGGCGTGTCGCCGGAGGGCGCGCACGCAATCTGCCTGCCCGTCCAGTGCGCGCCCGGACTTGCAGGGACGGACGTACCAAAAAATCTCGAGGTGGTCTTGCGCAAGCGCCATACCTTTACCTAGATTGAGAACCCAGTGTGATAGAGCTAACACTCAAAGTGGAATGTGGTGCACTTCGCAGCGGGGTTTGGGTGCTGCGTGGTGACAACGCGATTCTGGAGCGCCGTTGACCGGTGTTCGGACTGCAAAGGGGCACACCAAATGCACATGACAACCCCCATCGCTCGATTGGACGTGGAGCAGGCCGAAGCAAGGATCGCCTGGGTAGCCCAGGCCCGATGCAAGGAAGTGGACCCCGATCAGTTGTTCGTGCGCGGCGCGGCCCAGCGCAAAGCCGCGACGATCTGCAGGCACTGTCCCGTGCTCATGCAGTGCGGCGCCGACGCGCTCGACAACCGGGTGGAGTTCGGTGTGTGGGGCGGCATGACCGAACGGCAGCGCCGCGCCTTGTTGAAGCAGCATCCGGAAGTGACCTCGTGGGCCGATTTCTTCCAGGCCCAGCGTCAGCATCAAGTGGCTATGTAGTCCCGCCAAATCGAAACGGAGCCCGCGCAAGCGGGCTCAGTTTCGTTTCAGGACGGATATTTCCGTCCGGAGCGATAGCGGATACGCCTAAGTATCAGGCGGTGGCGCGCACCGTGCCCGCGAGCTGATCGCCGACGACACGCAGCGCGTCGAGGTCGGACACCTCGAACGGCAGCGCGGTGACCGAGACGATCGGCACTCGCGGATGCGCGCCCGTGAACCGATGCAGCAGGTGCTGTTCCCGTTTGTCGGTGGCGACTCGGCGGGCGTGCACCCGCAACACCGCCGCGGTCAGCGGATCGGAGTCCGCCACCTGGTCGGCGGCGGTGAGGGCGTGATCGGCCGACAGCGAGCTCAGCACCGGATGGGTGCGGTTGAGCACCAGCCCCGCCAGCGGCATGCGCTCGGTGGAGAGGCGGTCGACGAAGAACGAGGCTTCCCGCAGCGCGTCCGGTTCCGGCGCCGCCACCACCAGGAAGTGTGTGCCCGGCTTGGACAGCATCGCGAAGGTTCGCTCGGCGCGCTCCTGGAAGCCGCCGAACAGCGACTCCAAGGACTGCAGGAAATTCGACGCGTCCTTGAGCATCTGCCCTCCGACGACGGTGGACACCCCGCGTACCGCCAGGCTCATCGCGCCGGTCACGAGCCGGGTCACGCCGCGGCCGGGCGCCATGATGACGCGGATCATGCGGCCGTTGAGGAAGTTGCCCAGCCGCTTGGGTGCGTCGAGGAAGTCGAGGGCATTGCGCGAAGGCGGGGTATCGACCACGATGAGGTCCCACTCGCCCCGGTGGGCCAGCTGGCCCAGCTTCTCCATCGCCATGTACTCCTGCGTCCCGCCGAAGGAAGAGGCGACCGTCTGATAGAAGGGGTTGGCGAAGATCTGCTGCGCTTTCTCCGCGCTGGTGTGCTCGAGCACCATGTCGTCGAACGTGCGACGCATATTGAGCATCATCGCGTACAGCTCGCCCTTGGCCTCGGGACCCAGCGCCACCCGCTGCGGATTGTTGCCGAGGTCGGCGACGCCGAGTGACTGAGCCAGCCTGCGCGCGGGGTCGATGGTCAGCACCACGACCTTGCGGCCCTGCTCGGCGGCGCGCAGCGCGATGGCGGCGGCGGTGGTCGTCTTGCCGACGCCGCCGGAGCCGCAGCAGACCACTACGCGGGCGGACTGGTCGGCGATGATCCGCGATATGTCCAGCGGGGCAGCCGCGGGGTGGGTCGGCGTGCTCATCGGACTCCCTGGGCGGTGAGGTGTTCGGCTAGTTCGTACAGTCCGCCCAGGTCCATTCCGTCGGCGAGGGCGGGCAGGTAGAGCCGCGAGATATCGACCTTGGCCAATTCCTCGGCGCTGTCGTCCTGTGCTTGCAGCGTGGCCGAGTGTTCGATCGTTTCGGTGAGCAGGCCCTGGAAGTCGCTGTCGGGGAGCGTGATCCCGGCGGAGTCCAGGCCCGCGCGGATGGCGTCGGCGTCCAGATCACCGGTGGCGGCCCGGGCGCGCAGTTCGGGCGGGAGCTGGCCTTCGGCCGCCCGGTTCACGATCACGGTGCCGATGCGCAGGTCCGCGGCGGTGAGCTCGGCGACGGCGTCGGCGGTTTCCTGCACCGGCAGCGCCTCCAGCAGCGTGACCAGATGGATCATGGTCTGGTCCGAGTGCAGCAGCTGGGATACACCCTCGGCCTGCGAGGCGATCGGCCCGCCCTTGGCCACCTCCGCCATCGCTTTGGTGACGTCGAGGAAGCCGGCGATCCGGCCGGTGGGCGGTGCGTCGACCACGATCTCGTCATAGACCCGCTTGCCGGACTTGTCCACGCGAACCGCGCATTCCTTGATCTTGCCGGTGAGGATGACGTCGCGCAGACCGGGCGCGATCGTGGTGACGAACTCGATGGCGCCCATCCTGCGCATCGCGCGGCCGGCGAAGCCGAGGTTGTAGAACATGTCGAGGTATTCGAGGAAGGCGTGCTCGATGTCCAACGCCAGCGCGACCACCTCGCCGCCGCCGTCGGCCGTGGCGATCCGTGTCTCGGTCGGCGGCAGCGGCGGCAGGTCGAACAACTGCGCGATCGATTGCCTGCTCTCCACCTCGACCAGCAGCACCCGGCGCCCGCCCGCGGCGAGCGCGAGGGCCAGCGCCGCGGCGACCGTTGACTTGCCGGTGCCTCCCTTGCCGGAGACATAGTGCAAGCGGGCCTGTTCAGCGCGCTTCGGCCACCTTGTGTCCGATCCCGGCTCCGCCGAAAGCGGCACTGCTGTTGGTACTCCCACGCTCGCGAGCCTATAACTGGTCCGCGATCCCGGGGCACCGGCCGTACCAGACGGATGCGCGTCACACCGCGCGAAACCACGGCGCACCCCACCCGATGCGGTTGCGCCCTCGGCGTGCTGAGCGCATCTGAACTCGGGTTTTGGAGGGAGGAGGCTGTCTTGCGCCGTTGGCGACGTGGTTCGAATGTGCGGGCTGTCGCGTTCGAGGCGAGCGCCCTTTCCGGCCGTGCCCGCAACAACGGCGCACCCGTCCGATGCGACTACGCACCTCACGCGCCCAGCGCACCTCGACCCCCAGTTTCGAGCGAAGCGAGACCGAGCATCCGCCGTTCGCGGCCCGGCTCGCGTTTGCGTGGCCGTCGCGTACGCGACGAAGGAGCAAGCGGCGGCCACGCAAACGCGAGCCACAAGGGGGCCGCGAACACCCAGCGCCGCAGGCGCTGGAAAACCAACACAGCCGCGAACACGCCGCGACGAAGTCGCGGCAATTAAACACAGCTACGCTCTCGCACATGAGTGAGACGAGTGATACGACCGTGTGGGAGTACGCCACCGTGCCGCTGCTGACGCACGCGACGAAGCAGATTCTCGACCAGTGGGGAGCCGACGGCTGGGAGCTGGTCTCCGTGCTGCCCGGCCCGACCGGCGAGCAGCACGTCGCCTATCTCAAGCGGCGCAAGTAGAAGGAGGGCGACGTAGTGACCCAGTGGGAGAAGAACCTCGCCGAGCTCGGAATCACACTGCCCCCGGTCGTGCCCCCGGTCGCGGCCTACGTTCCCGCGATCCGCACCGGGTCGTTCGTCTACACCTCCGGTCAGCTGCCGTTCGTGGACGGTGAGTTGTCCGCGGTCGGCAAGGTCGGCGCGGAGGTCTCCGTCGAGGAGGCCAAGGAGGCTGCCCGGCTGTGTGCGCTGAACGCGCTGGCCGCGGTGCACGATCTGGTCGGGCTCGACGCGGTGGTGCGGATCGTGAAGGTGGTCGGGTTCGTCGCCTCGGCACCGGGATTCGGTGATCAGCCGGTGGTGATCAACGGCGCGTCGGAGTTCCTCGGCCGGGTCTTCGGTGACGCGGGCAAGCACGCGCGCTCGGCTGTCGGCGTCTCCGAGCTTCCCCGGAATACGCCCGTCGAAGTCGAACTGATCGCCGAGGTGCGCTAGACCGGAACTGTCGGCTCCGTTTCTATCCGAGGTTGCGATGACGTTGACACACCCCGCCTACGGGCAGCTCCGGCAGGTCACCGAGACGGCGGCGGTGCTGCTCGCCGACAATCCGGGACAGATGACCTTGGAGGGAACCAACACTTGGATCCTGCGCGCGCCGGGAGCAGCGGACTGTGTGGTGGTGGACCCGGGGCCGAAGGACAAGGCGCATACGGCCGCGATCGCCGAGGCCACCGGCGGCCGGATCGCTCTCACCTTGATCACCCACCGCCATCACGATCACACCGGGGGCATCGATCGGCTGGTCGAGCAGACCGGGACGCCGGTGCGCGCCAAGGAGGCCGGCTTCCTGCGCGGTGCGGACGCCCCGCTGGCCGACGGCGAGGTGATCGAGGCTGCGGGCCTGCGGATCACCGTGCTGGACACGCCGGGTCATACCGGTGACTCGCTGAGTTTCGTCCTCGACGACGCGGTGCTGACCGGCGACACCATCCTCGGTGCGGGCACCACTGTGCTGGATTCCAGCGACGGCACGCTGGCCGACTACCTCTCCTCGCTGGACCGGCTGGTGGAGGTCGGCAAGGGAAAGGCGCTGCTGCCCGCGCACGGCCCGGATCACCCGGATCTGGAGCCGGTCGCCCGTTACTACATCGCGCATCGGCACGAGCGCCTCGATCAGGTGCGCGAGGCGTTGCGGGCGCTCGGCCCGGACGCGGGCGCGATGTCGGTCGTGCGCCGCGTGTACGCCGATGTGGACAAGCGGCTGTGGCCCGCGGCGCGCAGTTCGGTGCAGGCGCAGCTGGACTATCTGCGCGTGCACGGTTAGCCGGAACGCCGGGTTCAGTGGAGCGCTGAACCCGGCGTTCTGCCGTATGAGACGTTACCGGGCGCGGCGGGCCAGGCGCTCGGAGTCGGAGATGAGCACGCTCTTGCCCTCCAGCCGCAGCCAGCCGCGATGCGCGAAGTCGGCGAGCGCCTTGTTCACGGTCTCGCGGGAGGCGCCGACCAGCTGGGCGATCTCCTCCTGGGTCAGGTCGTGGGTGACCCGCAGCGCGCCCGCCTCCTGGGTGCCGAAGCGCTGGGCGAGCTGCAGCAGCGCCTTGGCGACCCGGCCGGGCACGTCGGTGAAGATCAGGTCGGCCAGGTTGTTGTTGGTCCGGCGCAGGCGGCGGGCGAGAACGCGCAGCAACTGCTCGGCGATCTCGGGCCGCTGGTCGATCCAGGTCTTGAGGGCGTCGCGGTCCATCGTCACCGCACGCACCTCGGTCACCGTGGTGGCGGTGGAGGTGCGCGGACCCGGGTCGAAGATCGACAGCTCGCCGAACATGTCGGACGGGCCCATGATGGTCAGCAGATTCTCGCGGCCGTCGGGCGAGCGGCGTCCGATCTTCACCTTGCCGGACGTGATGATGTACAGCCGGTCGCCCGGCTCACCCTCGTTGAAGATGACGTGACCGCGCGGGAAATCCACCGGCTGAAGTTGTTTGGCGAGGGCGGCCACCGCAGTGGGCTCGACGCCCTGGAAGATGCCTGCTCTGGCGAGGGCCTCGTCCACGAATGTGCTCCTTATGGGAAATGGCTCTGTACCGGACCGAAGCGACTCGGCCAACAGCGCAGTCTACGCGGCGTCACTACAGCGTAGTGACGGACACCACGTAACGGGTGGATTGCGCGGCGCTCGCGCCGGGTCAGCTCGCGCGGGCCACGTCCATCTCCTCGCCGCGAGAGCGGCGCCTGCGCATCCGGGCCACGGCAGCGGGCAGACCGAGCTTCGTCAGCTCTTTCACCTCGGCGTTACTTGCCTTGTCCAGGTACTGCTGAACCTCTTCGTCGGGTTCGAGAAGCTTGCGGAGCCGATTCTCGACCCGCTCCATGCCCAGTGCGAACAGCATCAGCACCACTGGGAAGAGCACCACAGCGAGTCCTTGCATGACGAGCAGTAAACACCGTCGAGGTCTCAGATGGAACACGGCAACTGAACTGGAAGGGCAACGTTGTCTGCCGGTTCCGTATGGTGGACGCGTGCGCGTCTCCCCTTCTACCGCCTCCGGGAACGGGCTTCCGCCCGGCTCCGAGCCCTCCGAAACGCCGCAGACCGCCGCCGCGGCTCCGCAACGGAAAACCAGGGCGCGACAGGCGGAAACCCGGCTCGGGCTGGTCCGCCGTGCGCGCCGGATGAACCGGGAGTTGGCGACCGCCTTCCCCGACGCGCACTGTGAGCTGGATTTCACCACACCGCTCGAATTGGCGGTGGCGACAATACTTTCGGCGCAGTGCACCGACGAGCGGGTGAATCTCACCACGCCTGCTCTGTTCGCCCGGTACCCGGACGCCCGTGCCTATGCCGAGGCAAACCGCGCGGAGCTGGAGGAATACATCCGGCCGACCGGCTTCTTCCGGAACAAAGCATCCTCGCTGATCGGGCTCGGCCAGGCGTTGCTGGAACGTCACGACGGTGAGTTGCCTCACACCCTGACCGAACTCGTGCAATTGCCCGGCATCGGGCGCAAGACCGCCAACGTCATCCTCGGCAACGCGTTCGGCGTGCCCGGCATCACGGTCGACACCCATTTCGGCCGTCTGGTGCGCCGCTGGGGCTGGACCGACGAGGAAGACCCGGTCAAGGTCGAGCACATCGTCGGCGCGCTGATCGAGCGCAAGGAATGGACGATGCTCTCGCACCGGGTGATCTTCCACGGACGGCGCGTCTGCCATTCCCGCAAGCCCGCGTGCGGCGCGTGCGTCCTGGTCAAAGACTGCCCGTCGTTCGGGATCGGGCCCACCGATCCGGAGGCGGCGGCCAAGCTGGTGAAGGGGCCGGAGCGGG
Organism: Nocardia sputorum; assembly: GCF_027924405.1. Classification (NCBI taxonomy): domain Bacteria; kingdom Bacillati; phylum Actinomycetota; class Actinomycetes; order Mycobacteriales; family Nocardiaceae; genus Nocardia; species Nocardia sputorum. Next base: position 7,423,672 of record NZ_AP026978.1, read on the forward strand.
ACCACCTGCTCGAGCTGGTGGGCCGGTGAGTTCGGAGCCCTCGGGCCGAAGGAGTGCGGGAAATGCGTGGCGCTGGGCGCTTGCCGGTCTGATCGTGGTGGTGGCGCTGGCCGTCGCGGTGTGGCCGCGCGGGGAGGACGAGCCGCAGGCGCCGCGGTCTTCTCCCATCGCCTCCGGTGTTTCCGATGACCTGCGCGCTGCCGCACGTTTGCCGGATTGCCCGGCCGGCGCCGCGAACGGGAACGGCCCGCTGGCCGGGATAACCGTGGAATGCCTGGCGAACGGCCGTTCGGTGGATCTGGCCGCCGCGCTGGCGGGCAAACCCGCCCTGCTGAACCTGTGGGCCTACTGGTGCGCACCGTGCGCCCAGGAGTTGCCGTATTTGCAGCAATACGCCCAACGCGCCGGGAACGCGATTACCGTGCTGACCGTGCACAGCGACCCTGATGAAGCCAAAGCACTGTCCCGGCTGCGTGGACTGGATGTGCGGTTGCCCGGCGTGCTCGACGCCGACGCGCGAGTGCGCGCGGCGGTCGGCGCCCCGGCGGTGCTGCCGATCTCGGTGCTGGTGCGCGCCGACGGCTCGATCGCCGATGTCGTGGTGCGAGCATTCGACGGGGTGGATGACATCGCGGATACCGTCGCGGGCAAGCTCGGAGTGGCCGAGTGACAATGCGGGTGGATGATTCGATGGTGGAGGTGACGGTGCGGGCGTGCACGCGGGTCGGTGGGCGAATGCGCGGGGGAGGTGCGCGATGACCATCGAGATGCCGCCCGACATCCCGGGTTGGCTGACCCGCTCGGCCGAACCGGCCACCGACAGCGCCGACACCCTGACCAGGGCGCGTGCGTTGCGGCGCGCCATGACCGTGACCTCCAAGCCGCGGCAAGCGGCGGTGCTCGTGCTGTTCGGCGGCTCACCTCAGCCGGATCCGGCTGCGCCCGGCGGACTGCCCGCCGACGCGGAGGTGCTGCTGACCCAGCGTGCCTCCACCATGCGCCAGCATCGTGGCCAAGTGGCTTTCCCCGGCGGCGCGATGGATCCGGGCGACGCCGGTCCGATCGATACCGCGCTGCGGGAGGCGTGCGAAGAGACCGGCCTCGATCGTTCCGGCGTGGAACCGTTCGCGGTGCTGCCGGAAATGTTCGTGCCGGTGTCCCGTTTCGACGTGACGCCGGTTCTCGCGTACTGGCGCACGCCCGGCGCGGTGCGGGTAGTCGACGAGAGCGAGACCGAGCGGGTCGTGCGCGTACCGCTCGCGCAGCTGCTGGATCCGGCCAACCGCTTCGTGGTCCGCAGTCACCTGGGGTATCAGAGCCCGGCGTTCCAAGTGGACGGGATGTTGGTCTGGGGCCTCACCGCAGGCATTCTCGCCGGGATCAGCAAGGCCTCCGGCTGGGATCGCGAGTGGGATCACGAAGACGTCCGTGACCTGGAGACCGCGCTCGCCGCCGTGGGGATGACGTTATGAGCTCGTCGGCCTGGCTCGACATCGCCGTCGTGCTGCTGGCGCTGCTGGCCGCCTCCTCCGGGTGGCGGCAGGGCGCGGTGGCCTCCGCGCTGGCCTTCCTCGGCGTGGTGCTCGGCGCGGTCGCGGGCATCCTGATCGCGCCGCACATCCTGGTGCACGTCGACGAGGGCCGCACCCGGGTGCTCACCGGCGTGCTGCTCATCGTGATGCTGGTGATCGTCGGCGAAGTCGCGGGCATGGTGCTGGGGCGCGCCGCCCGCAGCGGCATGCGTCATCCGTTCACGCGGAGTGTGGACAGTGCGGTGGGCGCGGTGTTGCAGGCGGTCGCCGTGCTGGTCACCGCGTGGCTGCTGGCGCTGCCGCTGGCCACCTCCTCGCAGCCGGCCATCGCGACCGCGATCAACGGCTCACGGGTGCTCGCCGACGTCAACGACGTCGCGCCGAACTGGCTACGCAAGCTGCCCAACGAGTTCTCCAAACTGCTGAACACCTCCGGCCTGCCGGACGTGATCGGGCCGTTCGGGCGGGCGCCGATCGCGGCCGTGGAGCCTCCGGATGCGAGCGTGCTGGCCAGCCCGGTCGCCGCCTCGTTGCAACAGAGTGTGCTGCGCATCCGCGGTGTCGCGCCGAGTTGCCAGCGTGCGCTGGAGGGCTCGGGTTTCGTGATCGCGCCGGAGCGCGTGATGACCAACGCCCACGTCGTCGCGGGCACAACGAGCGTCGATGTGGACACGGCCAGCGGTTCGCTGCCTGCCTCGGTGGTGCTCTTCGACCCGTTCACGGATGTCGCGGTGCTCGCGGTGCCCGGACTCACCGCTCCGGTCGTTCCGCAGGCGCCGGCGCCTGCCCGTACCGGTGAGAGCGCCATCGTGCTCGGCTACCCGGGGGGCGGCCGGTACACCGCGAGCGCGGCTCGCATACGCGAGACCCTGGATCTGACCGGACCCAACATCTATCGTGACGGCACGGTGAAGCGTGAGGTGTACACGGTGCGCGGGCTCGTCCAAGCGGGCAATTCCGGTGGGCCACTGGTGGATACCCAGGGGCAGGTACTCGGAGTGGTCTTCGGTGCGGCGGTGACCGACAACGACACCGGTTATGTCCTCACGCTCAACGAAGTCCGTTCCGAACTCGCCGCCTCGCAGCGTTCCGACGCTCCGGTGGCCACAGGAGCGTGCGTACTCAGCTGATCCGGCGCGTGCTTGTCGGGAACAGCGCGACGCCCCGGTCACGCGACTGCGTGGCCGGGGCACTCAGGCGAGCAGCTTGGACAGTTCCTTCGTCACGGCGTCCGGGTTCTCCTGGTGTGCGAAGTGCCCGGCCGCCGGGATGCCGGCCAGCCGCCGTTCCGGCGACAGATGCGGGTCGCGGCGAAAGGTCCCCGGCAGCACGTAGGGGTCCAGTTCGCCGCGCATGGCCAGTACCGGGATGTGCACGGGTTCGCGCATGGTCGCCATGAACCGGCGACCGTCCGGGCGCCACTGACTGCGGAAGGCCCAGCGCTGGTACTCCAGCGCACAATGCGCGGCGCCGGGGATCCGGATCGCCGAACGCATCCGCTGTGCGGTGTCGACGAATTCGGCGGTGCCCGCCCATCCCGCGCTCACCCGCCGGCGCAACAGCCGTTCGACTTCGAAGCCGTCGGCGGTAGTCAGCAAGTGCTCGCCGTACCAGGGGGGCTGGTAGCGGAGGAAGTTCGGCAGCCAGGCCGCGCGCTGGCGGCGGTTGCGCAGCACGGAACTCTTCAGCGCCGACGGATGCGGCGAGCCGACCAGGGCGATCGAGCGAACCAGTCGTGGATGCAGCACCGCGGTGGTCCAGCAGACCAGTCCGCCTTCGGCGTGCCCCGCCAGCGTCGCCTCGGTGTAGCCGAGCGCCCGGATGAGCCCGGCGACGTCACCGGCGAGCGTCCAGCCGTCGTAACCGCGCGGCGGCTTGTCGCTGTCGCCGTAGCCGCGCAGGTCGACAGCCACGGCGCGGTAGCCGAGTTCGGCCAGGCCGGTCAGTTGGTGCCGCCAGGACCACCAGAAGTCGGCGAAGCCGTGCAGCAGCACGACCAGCGGCGCATCGGACCGCTCCGGCGCCGCGTCCACGACGTGGAATCGAATGCCGTTGGCGTGCACGTCCCGATGTGTCCACGGTCCGTCGTAACGGACGCTGGACGGATCCGGAAGCAAGTTCGCCGACACGCCGATCGAGCCTAGTAGCCGCCGTACCGGCGCGCGCAGGCGCGCCTAGGAAGCCGGCTTCTGCAGCGCGAGACGGTCCTCGTGCGCGGCCGGGCCCAAGCCGTGCGGCAGTACCGTGCGCGCCTGCTTGAGCGAGTCGATCGTCTTCTCCGGCGCGCGCAGTTTCTTCACTCGCCGGTAGCCGAGGAACGCCAGCACCGCGGTGGCCACGACCATCAGCAGGAAGACGATCAGGAAGGCGGCCCAGCGGGCCAGCCACACGTCGAGCAGTTCGCCGAGGAAGAAGAAAAAGAAGAAGGTGCTGAACAGCAGCACGGTGAGCGCGAGGATGAAGTAGACGCTGCCCTGCAGGCCCTTCTTGATCTCCCCGGTGACCTCGGCCTTGGCCAGTTCGACCTCGGCGCGGACCAGGGTGGACATCTGCTCGGCGGCGTCGCGGACCAGGGTCCCGAAGCTCGCCGAGCCGAGCGGATCGGCGTCCGTGAGGGGAATGGAGGTGACCGTACGACCGCGCTCCGCGTCGCTCCCGTTACCGCCGTGGTTGAAACTCACTTGGTCGACCCTTCTCCCTGTCCCGGCACTGCTTCAACTCCCGTTCGATCGGCGGCGCTCCCGGTGCCCTCCGTGGTCACGCAGGCTACCGCCTCCGGGCGGATCGCTCGCGCCGCCATGTTGTTCACGTTCTAGCGCACGGGCGTCCCGCCGAGCCTGGTGGACACGCCCACGCCGCAACAGTAGCGCCGAACCGGCGAGCGACGCCGCCATTGATGTGACCAACACGGCGGCCTTCGCCAACTCGACGGCCGACCCGTCCGCGACATCGGCGAGCGCGAGTTCCGCCACGAGAAGGCTAACCGTGAAGCCGATCGCGCCGAGCACCGACAGGGCGAACATGTCCCGCCAGCCGAGTTCGCTCGGGCGCGTCGCCACGCCCAACCGGATTGCCACCCAGCTCATCCCGAAAATGCCGAGAGGTTTGCCCACCAGGAGGCCGAGAATCACGGCGAGCGCGAGCCGGTCGGTGGCCAACTCGCCGAACACTGTGAGATTCAACGGAACTCCGGCGGCGAACAGGGCGAACAGCGGGACGCACAATCCGGCGGAGACCGGCTGGAAAAGGTGCTCGAGCCGGGTGGCGGGCGCGTCTCGCTCACCGGGATCCGGGCGCACCCGGGTGAGCAAGCCGAGCGCGACGCCGGCCAGGGTGGGATGGATGCCTGCTTCGTGCAGCGCGTACCAGGACAGCAACGCCAGCGGGACGTACAGCAACGGCGTGCCGATGCGCGCGCGTTGCCCCAGCGCCCACCCGGCGAAGCACGCCGCGGCTACGAGCAACCACAGCAGCGACACCCCCGCCGTGAACAACACCGCGATCAGGACGATCGCCATGAGGTCGTCGACCACGGCGAGACTGAGCAGGAAGACGCGCGCGCCCGTGGGGATGCGCGAACCGGTCATGGCGAGCACGGCGAGCGCGAACGCGATGTCGGTGGCGACGGGGATGGCCCAGCCGCGCTCCATGCCGGGCAGGCCGAAGCCGACGATCGCCGCGATCAGCGCGGGGGTTACCACGCCACCGATCGCAGCGATGACCGGCAACGTGGCGCGTCTGCGATCGGCGAGTTCGCCGACCACCAGCTCGCGTTTGAGTTCCAGACCGGCGACGAAGAAGAACACCGCGAGCAGACCGTCCGCGGTCCAGTCCGCCAGGGTCAGTTCCAGGTGCAGCGGCGGGATGGCGACGACCGTCTCGGTCATCGTCAGATAGCTCGCGCCCCACGGCGAGTTCACCCAGAGCAACGCGATCGCCGCCGCGATCAGAAGCAATGCGCCGCCGACGGTTTCCGTGCGGAGGTAGCGGGACAGTTCCGAGCGCACTTGCGTGATCACGGGAAACCTTTCGGGCGGCGTGCGGGCACTGCGGCGGCACACCCACCGGAGCCGGCTCAACGGGTACACGGCCGCGCGCCGACCAGACTTCCCGGCACACCTCACGCAATCTTAACGGGTGCGGCCGATGACGGAGCCCGTCACCGGCCGCGTCCGGCGCTGCGGGTCAGCCCTTGCCCGCCCGGATCGCCTCGAAGACGCTCGGGTCGACGAGGGTGGAGGTGTCGCCGAGTTCGCGTCCTTCGGCGACGTCGCGCAGGAGGCGGCGCATGATTTTGCCGCTGCGGGTTTTGGGGAGTTCGGGGACGATGTGGATTTCGCGGGGTTTGGCGATGGGGCTGATTTCGCGGGCGACTTCGGCTTTGAGCTCGTCGATGAGGGTGGTGCCGGTGTCTTGTGCTTCGGCTGTGAGGATGACGAAGGCGACGATGCCTTGGCCGGTGGTGGGGTCGGTGGCGCCGACGACGGCGGCTTCGGCGACGGTGTGGTGTCCGACGAGGGCGGATTCGACTTCGGCGGTGGAGATTCGGTGGCCGGAGACGTTCATGACGTCGTCGACGCGGCCGAGGACCCACAGGTCGCCGTCGGTGTCGAGTTTGGCGCCGTCGCCGGCGAAGTACCAGCCTTGCTCGGCGAAGCGTTCCCAGTAGGTGGCTTTGTAGCGTTCGGGGTCGCCCCAGATGCCGCGCAGCATCGACGGCCAGGGCTGGTCGAGAACGAGGTAGCCGTTGGCTTCGGTTTCGCCGCGTTGTACGGGTTTGCCTTCTTCGTCGACGACTTGGGCGGAGATACCGGGCAGCGGGGTCATGGCGGCGCCGGGTTTGGCGGTGGTGACGCCGGGCAGGGGGGAGATCATGATGGCGCCGGTCTCGGTCTGCCACCAGGTGTCCACGATCGGGGTGCGGTTTCCGCCGATGACCTCCCGGTACCAGCGCCAGGCTTCCGGGTTGATGGGCTCGCCGACCGAACCGAGCACCCGGATGCTGGACAGGTCGTGGGCGGCGGGTATCTCCCTGCCCCATTTCATGAAGGTGCGGACCAAGGTGGGGGCGGTGTAGTAGATGGTGACGCCGTACTTCTCGATGATCTGCCAGTGGCGGTGTTCGTCGGGGAAGTTGGGGGTGCCTTCGTAGACGACTTGGGTGGTGCGGTTGGCCAGGGGGCCGTAGACGATGTAGCTGTGGCCGGTGACCCAGCCGATGTCGGCGGTGCACCAGTAGACGTCGTGTCCGGGTTTGTGGTCGAAGACGTTGTGGTGGGTGTAGGCGGTTTGGGTGAGGTAGCCGCCGGTGGTGTGCAGGATGCCTTTGGGTTTTCCGGTGGTGCCGGAGGTGTAGAGGATGAACAGGGGGTGTTCGGCGTCGAAGGCTTCGGCGTGGTGGGTGGGGGAGGCGTGGGCGACGGTGTCGTGCCACCACAGGTCGCGGCCCTCGGTCCAGGGGACTTCGATGCCGGTGCGGCGCACGACCAGCACGTGCTCGACGCTGGAGGGGGTGTCGCCGTGGGCGTAGAGGGCCTCGTCGACGGCCTCCTTCAGGGGAGCGGCCTTGCCGCGCCGCCACTGCCCGTCGGTGGTGATGATCAGGCGGGCGCGGGCGTCGTCGACGCGCTGGCGCAGGGCGGTGGGGGAGAATCCGGCGAAGACGACGGAGTGAGTCAGGCCCAAGCGGGCGCAGGCGAGCATGGCGACGATGGCTTCGGGCACCATCGGCATGTAGATCGCCACCCGGTCGCCCGCGACCAGACCCAGCTCGGTGAGCGCGTTGGCGGCCCGGCAGACCTCGTCCCGGAGCTGTTCGTAGGTGATGGCGCGCGAGTCGCCGGGTTCGCCTTCCCAGTGGATGGCGACCTGGTCGCCGTGTCCGTCCAGGACGTGGCGGTCCACGCAGTTGTAGGCGACGTTGAGCTTGCCGCCGACGAACCACTTCGCCACCGGCGCGTCA